>PHFX01000283.1 GCA_007618135.1 Candidatus Brocadia sp. WS118
GTTAAAATAAAGAAAAAATCAAGGGAAACGGGTAAAAGAACCGTATTTTAGCAAAAACCCAATCTCAAATTTTAAAATGATCTCTTGGTAAGGAAAAAATCGCCCGCGCACTTTTACAAAAAGTGCGTTTTCGTTCAGACACTATATAGAGTATTTGGCATCAATAATGCCAGGGTATTTGTTTTGTTTAGACCGATTGAATAACGGAGGCTTGGTCGTTCCTTTCGTTAATATTTCCGTGAATGCCTCAAGCGAAGGGTGCTTTTCTTACGCCTTATCTATCCTGAATGACTGTAAAATGACAGGATCAAATATCTCGATCCCCTGCTATTTTCATGAAGAAAAAGTAGGAGATAAGAATTATTTTCACTGTAATAATGTATTGATAATTTTAGTTTAATTTGAAAGGAGATACGCATCATGGCAAAAAGTACTATCGTAGCCAGGGATATTATGAACAAAAACGTTACTGTTGCAAAAAGGCAAGCATTAGGCAGGTCTCTGGCAGATAAGTTATTGACCGGTAAGTATAGTGGAATGCCAGTTGTAGACGAAAACAATAGGATTGTTGGGGTTATAAGCGAATTTGACCTTTTGAAAGCTATGGATCGTGGAAAATCTTTAGAAAAAATAACCGCTGAAGAGATCATGTCTGCAAAGCCCATATGCGTAACCGAAGATACCACGGTTGAAGATGTCATACATATTATGACAAAACATAACATCGTTAGGGTTCCCGTTGTCAGAGATGAGATTCCCGTAGGAATAATATCCAGATGTGATATCCTTAAGTGTGTATATGGCGTACTCGAACCAGAATTTGTAAGGATTAACAGTGAAAAGGAAAAAATCGAATTCTTCACAGAGTTTAAGAGCGCAGCGTTTAAAAGTAGCGAAGAAGCAACTAATTTGTGAGATGTGCTCCTGGAGAGGTATACGCCGGTTCTGTAACAGGCGACATTACATCCCGGATGATGTGTGACAACAGAACTACTGATTTCGCAGGCACGATCTTTGTGATAGTTGAGGTCTTGAACACCACTTGGTGCCAACAATTTTCTGAGGCAGAAACTTGACAGTGGCAAAGGAATTCAACGTACAAACATGTCCACAGATAAATAGGGAATAATTCCAGGGCGTGTGCTGAAAAAATTCAGCACACGCCCTGATCCGAATGGGTGATTAGAGCGGACTTATAATCTGTAACTAAAGTGTTGAAAATAGGAAAACGGTACATGGAATGAAGCTGAGTGAGGATAAAACCAAGCTCACCAACTTCAAACGAGGCTTCAAGTTTTCGAGAAAATGGAAAACCGACAACAAACATTTCCCAGTTCCCAGCACACCGATTCTGTAAGATGGGGTCGCTCTCATGTGAAAGAGGATTTCTTAAGTCGTATACTAAGTGCATGATAGGTTACCTTTTCTCTGATATAGAGCAACGCTATTGGGGTCGCTAACTGATAGTGCTTAATTGCATAAATTCCTTACAGTATTTCTTAATTGCGAACCCTTCACTTCTCTCTTACGCCATACGAAAGATTTTGCATTCGGTTGATAAGCTTCGATAAATGCCTCGATTGCACACCTCAATTGCTCAACACTTTTAAAGCTGGCGTTCTTCAAAGCTTTTCTCGAAAGAATACCAAACCATATTTCCACCTGATTGAGCCAACTTGCAGAAGTAGGTGTAAAATGGAATTTAACATTCGGGTGTGCTGCCAACCATTCCCCGTTTCGTTTGTGAATACAGTAGTTGTCGAGAATAACATGGATTTCCTTCTTGTCGCTATCCGGCAAATCCAAAAGTAACTGATCCATGAATGCCAGAAATTCCACTTGTCTTTTTAATGCCGTTGTTTGCGTATGAATAGTTCCTGTTGCCACGTTGAGAGCTGCAAACAGGTTCAGTGTCCCATGACGCTTATAGGTACTTTTAAAACCATGTACGATTTTTCTGTTGCTTGTACATACATAGCCTTTGGTTCGCTCTAAAGCTTGTATACTTGGCTTTTCGTCAACAGAAATCACTATGGCATTCTCTGGCGGGGACAGGTATAAACCTACGATATTAGCCGCCTTGGACGTAAATTCCGGGTCAGTACTCACCAGGTTGTCCGAGAATGCGGCATTCCGAAAATTCTTCATTTAGCCATAAAAAATCGGGCAAATCAGTTGCGAAGGTGAAATTGCGTGATATAATAAAGCGAAATGAAATCTTCACAGCAAAACCCCACGAAGCAGTTAAAGCTTTTCATTGAGCCGATCCTTTTACCGAGCAAATCGACCGTATCATTCTTTTCCTTACCAAAAGATACCCAACCAAGGAGAATCAATCATATGGCTAAATTTAAGCCGTTTCATGAATTCCAGAAACCCCTGATGGGATTTACCCCTGAAGCGTTTTTAGATTATGTCGAAACGGTAATACCGAAAGACCATCTGTGCAGAGTAGTCAAAGAGGTAGTATTCTCGTTAGATACAGAAGCGATAGAGGCGAAATATTCTTTTTTAGGCCAACGCACCTATCATCCGAAGTTACTCTTGAGTGTGCTGTTTTATGGGTATGCAACCGGGCTAAGAAGTAGTAGGAAGCTAGAGGAGAGATGTCTGAGTGATCACGTTTATATTTATCTGATGCAGTGCTACACACCGGATCATCGGACAATCAGCGATTTTCGGAAGAATAATCTCAAAGAGATAGAGAAGTATTTTGTGGATATCGTGAGGATATTCAGTAAGTTGGGATATACCAGCGTAGGAAAGATATACCTGGATGGGACAAAGATCAAAGGCAATGCCTCAGCAAAGCGG
>PHFX01000136.1 GCA_007618135.1 Candidatus Brocadia sp. WS118
CTATCGGACTAGTGACTGGCAAGAAATCAACCGCTTGTTATCTGAAAAAAGAGAGGGTAAAAGAAGGCGGTTAAAAAGAATGTAACGCGCTTTATACAAGCGATTTAATACATAGCTTGCTTGTTAAAACCATTGTTTTTACATATCTTTGTGGCATGAAAAAAGATCAGATACAAACTCTTCCTCCCTTGTCTGTAACACTCTCTTTAGAGGAGTATCAAGGCCTGTTGGACAGGCTTCGTTTGAGTGAACAGAAGGATCTGGAGTATGTGCAAAAGATCTTAGAGAATGAGCAAACTATCCGGGCGAAGGAACAAGAGATTCTTGATAAGAAACAAGAGATTCTTGCGAAAGAACAAGAGATCTATGAGAAGAAGCAAGAGGCCTTTGAAAGTAAGCTTGAACTTATAGAAGCGCAGGAAGAGATTGACCGCCTGCGCTGGAAGCTGGTCTGTTTGAATCGTTTCTGCTGGGGAAGCTCCAGTGAAAAACGACGGCTTCCTCTGGATCCTTCCCAATTAAGCATCTGCTTTGTTCAGTCTCCACAAAATGTGAATATAGAACAGGAGAAGCAGAAAGAACAGAAAGAGATAGAAAAGGACAAAGAATATTCCCGTTTTCGTAAAAGCTTCAAGGAGAAAAAGATCTCGCATGCACGCAAACCTATTCCCTCAGAACTTCCACGCATCAGCAAAGTTCTGGAGCCATCGGTTGATCTGAGCGGAGCGATCAGAATGGGTGAAGAGGTTACCGAGCGTTATGCTGTTCAGCCGCGCAAGTTGTATGTGGAGCAATTGGTACGCCCGCGCTACAAACTCCCTGATGGAAGTATTGTAATAGCTCCTCTTCCTACAATGGCCTATCCCCGGAGCAATGCATCGGAGAGCGCGTTGACCCATATCGCCGTATCTAAGTATGCAGACCATCTTCCACTAAACCGTCAGATAGAGATATTTTCACGCGAAGGGGTTCACTTGTCGGCTTCTACGGTCAGCAACTGGATGACTGCGACCGCCCAATGTATAGAGCCTATATATAATGAACTGCGTGAGACGCTGAAAGCGAGTCGTTACGTGCAGGCTGACGAAACTCCTCATAAGGTGTTGGAATCAGAGAAGCCCGGATCGTTGCATCAGGGATATATGTGGGTTTTTTATCTGCCCCATTGCAAAAGTCCATATATTGAATACCACCCGGGCCGTAGCTCTTCAGCGTTAGGTACACTGTTAAGCGGAAAAACCGAGATCGTACAAAGTGATGGTTATGCAGTGTATGATGTTTTCGACAAGCTGGAAGGGAAGATACATCTGTGCTGCTGGGCCCATGTCCGGCGAAAGTTTGTCGAAGCCGAAAGCTATGATCCGCCATCGGCACGTTATGTGCTTGATGAAATTGGAAAACTTTATGCCGTGGAAGACGAAATACGGAAAAAAGAACTAACAAATGCCCAGGCAACCAACTTGAGGAAGGAAAATGCGTACCCGATAATTAAAGGGCTGGAAGTCTGGACAACAGAAAACCTGCTGAAAACACCCCCTGACTCTCCACTTGATAAGGCAATACGTTATATGTATACCCGCTTTGAACAGCTATCTCATTATGTCAATGATGCCGAATTGGCTATTGACAACAACGCTGTGGAGCGTGCTATACGCCCAATTACCCTGAGCCGGAAAAATTGCCTCTTCTCCGGATCACACGATGCGGCACATACCGCTGCTATATTTTTCTCTTTACTGGGTGCATGTAAAGAAAACAACGTAAACCCAACACACTGGTTAATGGATTGCCTGACCAGGGTACAAAACTGTGATCCCAAAAATTACAAGGAACTATTACCTCATAACTGGAAAAAGTAATCTAAAAAGTTATCTTGCTAAAGCTATAAATAGAATAATACTATTTTAGCACACGTACTACACCGAATACTTACATGTTAAACGAATAAGTTGTAGTTATGAAAAAAATAGATGTTCGTATAGAAAATATTAAAAGTATGCAGGGAACAGGTTTGCAGATGGGATGCCTGCTTTTTGTTACCGTAGAGGAAATGAGACGGGGCATGTTCTTAAAAAATGAATCCCTTATGGGTAAACCGGAAGATGTTTCATCCGGTATGGTATGAAAAACGATTGAAGAATAACAGAATCTTTAAGAATTATGAAATAATAGAGCGGATGGCATCTTCCAGTTTGGGGTAACGGAACTTAAAACCACCGTGAACCAATACATCCGACACAACCTGCTGACCCGAAGTGACCATTGTATGCCCTTCGCCCAACATGATTTTAAATACAAATGCTGGAATACGGAACCAGCATGGCCGGTGCATTACTTTGGCAGCTGTTTTGCTAAACTGTTCGTTATTGGTTAGCTGGGGTGAAACAAAATTAACCACACCGGTTACCTGTTTATGGTCGATAAGCCACTTTATGGCATTTACAAGATCGTCAATATGAATCCAGGGTAGTCCCTGACGGCCGTTGCCTATGATACTTCCAACAAAAAAACGGAAAGGAGCAAGCATCAAAGGAGCAGCGCCACCCTCTTTGCCAAGCACCACCCCGAATCGGGTGATAACCAGACGGATCTCGGGCTTCAACATCCTCGCCTCTTGTTCCCACGATTCGCATACATGGGTTAGAAACCCTGTTCCACGCATCGGGCTGGACTCCCCATGTACTCCGCTATCCGGATAAATTCCTACAGCCGAAACAGAGATACATAAAGAGGGTGGGGCAGCTATTTGATTCAATGCAGTAACCAGCCGTCGGGTAGTGAGTACACGGCTAT
>PHFX01000137.1 GCA_007618135.1 Candidatus Brocadia sp. WS118
AATTTGCCACAGGTTTTGTCGTTATTGAAAGCCGTTTCAAACTTGACGTCGTAGCTGTCTATACGGTCGAAGGTTTACCAAATTTTCCACCAACTGCTCCGAGCATAGATGTTGAATATGTTCCTGAAAGTCACCCTGAACGTGTCGGTGAGACTGGGCAACCAGTCTGGATCATTATTGTGATCACGATCGTTATTGTCATCCTTTTAATTATCCTCATCCTTTTCCTCTTCGTCTATCTGCGACGAAAAAAATAGCTTGCTGTATTTAGATTGTCTAAGCTGCTTATTTTGACAATGGCTGACAATAACTGAGCTTATAGGATTCGGTTTTTCTTAACGCCTTCCATACCGGGATGGCGGTGGTGTTATGGTCACCATTGCGGGAAGAGGGTGAAATGTTCCCTTTTGATAAGAGTGTGGAGCAAATTACAGGAGGACATAACTAATTTTTAAAACAGAGAATTAGGCTGTTTTAGAAAGCCCGAAAAAAAATCAAAATCGCCAAAGGTTTTTTGCCATTAGACAAGATTGCTACATTTATACCGATTAAACCTGTAGTGCTAGTTGGTTTAAACCGCGAATACACGCGAATAAACGCGAATAACTATAGGATCAAGACCGGCCGAAATTAGTGTTTATTCGCGTCAATTCGCGGTTAGATCGAGTGTCCGTTGGTAGAACTAGCACTACAGGTCGATTAAGGGTTAGTTTGTAACACCTGAAAACTTTGAAAACGTGATCATAGACAAAGCCTGCGAAACCTCGTTCCCCCGCCTAAGCGGTGGCTTCGCCAAAAGTCTCTTTAGGAACGCAAGTGCACGCGAAACTCTAGTTTCGCGTGCAAATTCTGCGCTTTTGGGGGTGGAAACAGAGTTTCCCAGTGTTATTGCGTTCCAAAACAGGAGTTTTGGAGCGAGTTGGCTGCTATATTTTGCGTTTTTACCTCGACCACGTTTAAGCACACACTTACCTTTCAAAGAACCTGTTACAAAACCACCCCCTTTTGGTATATAAGGGGCAGGCTCTTATCAGATAAGGATCTCATTGCCTCAGGCACCTACAACCTCGATCACTTCATCCTGCACCAGCGCAAGGGCATATTCAATTGCAGCGACAACCTGTTCACGGCTGAGTTGCGGATACCCTTCAAGAATTTTTTCAATACTGTATCCACCGGCAAGCTGACTTAAAATGGTTGAAACCATAATTCGTGTTCCGGCAATACAGGGCGCACCTCCGCATATTTTAGGATTCACAGAAATCAAGGCGTTGACCATTCTATTCCCCTTAAAATATCGCCGCTATCCGGCACACTCCCTCTTCCTCCTCTAAACCTCCGCGGATACCACCTCCATAACCCCGGGCGTGGAAAGATGCCCATACCCGCTTTGGGGGTCAAAACGAAGAAAAGCAGATACCGGGGGAGAAGTAATGATTGGCAAAACTTTTTTTTGCTCATCTTTGTTTAGCTTCAGCCAGCCTTCAAAGTAAATCGCCGGCAGTTGGGCGGCTTTGCGGTAATTTACCAGGGTCAATTGAACCGGGAGCATTTTACCCGGAGAGACATACAGGATCATTCCCTCTCGCAGCTTATAGGCCTTTTTTTCTCCACGATGGAGTGCTTCACTAAAAATTACTTCTAACACGTCGCCTTCCGGGTCGTAATTAAGCCTCATAAAAATTCTACCCTTCTAAATGGAATATGCAGACACGACAAAGTTATTCGGTTTTTGATCTTTCTCCCGGAATAATACCACCACTTCAATATTCATGTTCCATTGGTTGATTTGCTGCGTCTTTGCGGAATAGTAAAAGGTATCCGGGAAAAGCGGGTCTTGCTTTCGTCTTCCGGATCGGACTACGCTTAATACTTCCTCCCGATATTCCTCTAACTCAGGGTGGTTCTCAATAATGTGTTCCCACCGTTCATCGGTTAAGTAGATGATATTTCCATACGCATCTTGAACTTCGCCATACACAGCGAGACCTTTCGGATAATCGACGCTCCGCTTAATATAGATTTTTTTGCTAAACCGAGCAAATGCTTTTTCCGCCCTGGTCGGATGAGCAAAAAAAATTAGTTCTGCATCCCAAAACGCAAAAAGCCGGAATTGCTTCCGGCTTTTCTTATATAATACCCCTGGATAGACGCATATCGAACTTTTTGGGTGAGCCACTCACAATATTATTCAGGCAATCTCTTTGATAATATAACTCCGGTTCATCAACTGGCTGGCAAATTTCAGGCAGGCGTAGATATCCTCGGCTTCCAGAGAGGGATATGCTTTTAAAATATCCTTGATTGTATCCCCGGCGCTCAGAAATTCCAGGATTGTCTGAACGGTAATTCTTTTTCCGCGAATTGTGGGTTTACCGTTGCATTTTGCGGGATCAATCGTGATCCTGTTACTTAATTCCATAGCGACGACCTTGAATTAGTGAAACTTTTGAAAATATAAGCTGCGGGAAAAGTTATTGCAAGTGGCGATCTGCAACTTAACCTGTCACTCAAAAAGAAACACCCCGTTAACAGTAACATGCTTCTCGCTGCTGTTAACGGGGTGTCATGGTGCCGAGGACAGGAGTCGAACCTGCACGCCCTTGCGAGCACTAGACCCTGAACCTAGCGCGTCTGCCAATTCCGCCACCTCGGCATTTCGTTTTTTGGCGCTCCAAATATAAACGCCGGTTTCACGCTAATCAAGAAATTTTTATCGACAGCGTAAAACGTAATGCGTAACTCGTAATGAGTAAAAAAGTTTACCCTGAGCTTGTCGAAGGGTATTCC
>PHFX01000138.1 GCA_007618135.1 Candidatus Brocadia sp. WS118
GGATGTCACCTTCACGTATGACCGTCTGGGCCGCTCGAAGACGGTGGCCGATGGGCTGGGCAGCCGGACGTTTGCTTATAACGCAGCGCTTCAGCCGTTAAGTGAAACGATCAGCGGTTTGTACAGCGCAACGATCACGCGCAATTACGCGGCTTCAGGCGTGGTGGGACGGCCGACGGGGCTGACCACGGGAGCGTTGTATACGCAGACCTACGGTTACGACACCAAAGGCCGTTACAATTTTACCGGATGGACCGTCAACGCGCTCAGCGGATCAGCAACTTACACTTATGTCTCAAATTCCGACCTCATCGGAACACTCACTACATTGGCGGGGCAATCGACGACATATTCATATGAAGCAAACCGCAACCTGCGGACTCAAATCAACAATCAGTTCAATAGTACGTTAATCTCACAATATGATTATCTGTATGATCAGCTGGGCCGGCGCACGTCGGTGAAGAACAGCGGAACGGCCTTCAGTGCCGCCGCATTTAACCGTTTTGTTTACAATGACCGGAGCGAGCTCAATGAATCCGGGCGTTATCTCGGGACGGATATTAATATCCTGACGAGTCCGGTGACGGCAGAGTACAGGAGTTTCCTGTATGATCCGATCGGGAACCGCACCAATATTACGGTTGCAGCCAATAACGGCACGTATTCTGCCAACAACCTGAATCAGTATTCCACGGAAAGCGTTGCCGGAGGCGGGTCGAACTCATTCACCTACGACGATGACGGGAATTTGACCGCTATCAGCGGCAACAAAAACGTTCAATACGTCTTCAATGCGGAGAATCAAGTCATCACCATGCAGCCCACCACACCCGCACTCAACAATAAGAAACTCGACTTCGTTTATGATTATCAGGGGAGACGGGTCCAGAAGATTGTTTCCAACTGGGCGGGTGTAGCCTGGGTGACCGAGTCAACCAAACGTTTTGTTTACGATGGTTGGAATGTCATCGAGGAACAGACCGTCGCTGGGACCAGCAAGTATTATGTCTGGGGTCTGGATTTATCTCAATCCTTGCAGGGAGCAGGCGGCATCGGCGGGTTATTAACCCAAGTCGATGTCGGGGCCGTTAAATCCTATGCCTTTTTGTACGATGGCAATGGAAACGTCGGCCAGCTCATTGATAATTCCGATGGGTCCATAGATGCTCATTACGAGTATGATTCTTATGGCGGGACAATCTTATCCTCTGGAACGGCGGCTGCCGGGAATCCGTATCGGTTTAGTACCAAGTATCTGGATTCAGAATATAATTTGTACTATTATGGATACAGATATTATGATCCATCGACAGGACGATGGGTAAATAGAGACCCCATCGGAGAATTAGGTGGGATTAATATTAATATATTCGTTGAGAACTCATCTGTAAATTTAGTTGACCCTCTTGGGCTTCAGGTTGTTTTACCGCTCCCTCCACAAATTACAATACCGGTAGTTGGAGTTTATTGTTCCTTGTATCCCGACCAATGCTTAGAGGCGGGAGAGGTGTTAGGGGATTTAATAAATCAAGGAATAGATAATTTACAAGGAAATTTAGGTCTATTAGGCACAACGGCATCCCTCCTAATTGAACAATCAATTAACAAAAGTAGACTTAAAGGTGAGATACAAAAATTTTGGAAAGAATTCAAAAAATCTTGTAAAAGAATATATCCTGTTTCTAAGTCTTTGACCCCAAGCATATATCAACACACCCTAAAGGCTTTTGCTTTGGGCAAACCTCCTGTACTAACATACGCTGGTGATGGGGTTAGGGGTGCCGATGCTAGGAGAAGGTTTGCACGTAGAAGTGCAGGTGTTATTGGCTCTGCTGGAATCGTAAATAATGTTGTGATGCAATGGGATGAATACCCATATGCATCTACCCTTGAAGGTGGATTTGGAGCTTCTGTTATGGCAGTTCCCGCATGGGAAAATAGAGGTGTTCAGGGTCCAACCCTACAATTCTTTTTTAGCCTAACGAAAATTAAAGCCGGAGAAAAATTTACGGTTGTGCCAATACCATGAAAGCTTTGCTAGACAAATTATCCACCGAAATGAATAGGGTGAATCCAAGGGGCTTTGCACGTTTTAATCAAGGGATTTCTCAGGAAGAAATCAATAAAAAGCTAAAAGGATTCCCTATCTCCGCTTCAGATTTTAACGAGGTATTAGAACTACTTAAATGGCGAAATGGTGGATTAACATGTTCAGGTGATGGGTTGGAGGTTGTATTCATTCCTGGCTACATGTTGCTAAACTTAGATGAAATCATTACGCATTATGAACAATTCAATGATTTCCCTGAGGTTTCGGGAAAATACTGGATTCCGTTTTTAAATGATTTCAGTGATGGATTCTACTATTATGATATAAGAGATAAAAGTATTATCCACTTGATAACCCAAGTACCGGAGGGAGAGCGATATAAATCAATGATGGACTTCTTAACTGTCGTGTATACATGCTATAGGGACAACATATACTTTCTTGATCAGAGTAATTATCTAGAGTCTGATTTCAAAAACGAAGGAGCCATTGTTTCATCCTATTCTGAGACATTTATCTTGGGTGATGAGGAAATCGGATTATAAGAATGAATGTCAGCTCTTTGAAAATTTAATTAACAAGCCTAAAAACGCATACCCGGGCAATTTGGCAACGTCCAGTCCGTCTGGGGATTGGATTTATCTCAATCCCTACAAGGAGCCGGAGGCATCGGCGGCCTGCTCACCATGTTTGATGGTGTCGGCAGCTACGCTTACCTTTATGATGGTAACGGCAA
>PHFX01000284.1 GCA_007618135.1 Candidatus Brocadia sp. WS118
TAAATAGTTACTACAATTGATGACTACAAAGTAAGTTTCGATACCGATTTTGACCGTATCGAACGCGGAAAGATGCTGAGGGAGAAGCAAAGGGGTCAAATCTTTATCATTGGCGTGCCCAGGGAAGGGTACTGCTTTCTAGCGGGTGAAAGTCCCGACATGGTAAAAGCCGGAGCCATGTAGCTTGGATGGCAGGGGGGCGATGGAAACGTTGCCTACTGAAGCCCATCGACAAAGTCGGCGTAAGGCCGGTGAGCGAATATCCGGGTCGTAACGTACGTGAACGTAGAGGTAGCCTCGTAAAAGTCAAGTACCACTGGCCGAGCCTGTCAATTTTAGGCGAAGGCAGAATTCTTTTACCGAAACTGGCTACGAGGGAAAAGAACGGTGGCGGGGTATCAGCGGCGACACGGATAGAAAGGAGCAGTAGCAACTGGGGAAGCCCTCCTTGTCCCTGATAGAAATATCAGGAACAAAGGTAAGCCCCATAAGTCACACGGCGAAATGGGCTGACAGACAAGAGGGTGGCGGATGAGTCCGTAGTAGTGAGGATGGTAAGGACAGCATAACCTGACCGGAGCGAAGGGACTCTGCTGTGTCTTAAATCTTTCTACGGAGGTAAAGCAGGGAAGAATGACAAAGGCTTCCATAAGTCTGCAAGAGCTGAGGGGAAAGATATACAGGAAGGCGAAGACCGAGAAGCAATGGAGGTTTTGGGGGCTGTACTGTCATATCTGCAAGAAAGAAGTCCTGAGAGAAGCCTATCGATTGGCAAAGGCCAACGATGGTGCACCCGGAATCGATGGCAAGAGTTTTGAGGACATCGAGGCAGAGGGGGTTGAGGGATTTTTGGAAGGGATAGGGCAGGAGCTTCTAAACCGGGCTTACCGACCGTTGCCCAACAGAAAGGTCGAAATACCGAAAGGGAATGGAAAGACCCGAATGCTTGGGATACCAACGGTCAAAGACCGGGTAGTGCAGGGAGCATTAAAGCTTTTATTGGAACCGATATTTGAAGCGGATTTCAAGGACTGCTCGTACGGCTATCGTCCCAAACGTCATGCACATCAGGCAATCGACGGGGTGACGAAAGGGATACTGCATGGCCTTACCAGAGTGGTGGATGTAGACCTGAGTGGATACTTCGACAACATAAGGCATCACATCCTGTTGGAGAAGATAGCCCGGAGGGTGCAGGACGATGATATCATGCATCTGGTAAAACTCATCTTGAAGGCAAATGGGGAGAAGGGAGTGCCGCAGGGCGGTATCATATCGCCGCTGTTGTCGAACCTTTACCTCAACGAAGTGGATGAGATGATGGAGCGGGCACGGGAAGTAACCCGCCGCAGCGGGTACTACAATCTTGAATTTATCCGGAGCGCAGATGACATGGTAATACTGATTCACGGGCATCCTAAAGAGAACTGGTTAATACAGAAAGTACAGAAGCGACTCAAAGAGGAGCTGGACAAATTGCAGGTACAGATGAACCGGGAGAAGACGAAGGTCGTGAATCTCAAAGAAGGAGGATGTTTTAGTTTTCTGGGATTTGACTTTCGACTTACCAGAAATCGTGAAGGCAAGACCTATGTCAGCAAGACGCCCCGCAAGAAGAAACGACAGGAAATCGGCAAGAAGATAAAGGTGGCGCTCAAGGCAAACTGGAACAAGCCATTAAAAGAAGTGATACAAACAGTCAATGCAATAATCAGGGGCTGGGTGAATTACTTCAGGATAGGCAATAGCAACAGCACCTTTAGCAAAGTCAGGAATTATCTAGAGATGAAGGTGCGAAAGTTTGTCATGCGCAGAAAGAAACTGAAAGGCTTTGGCTGGAGAAAGTGGAGTAGGGAAGAGATATACGGAGAATGGGGTTTGTACAATGACTACCGGATACGGTATGTTTTCCCGAAAACAAATCCAAGCCGATAGGTGTATATGCCTTGTTGCGAAGAGCACAGGAAAGCCGTATGAGGGAAAACCTCACGTACGGTTTGACGAGAAGGTGCTGGAAATAGGGTATGGCTGAGATATTGTGACACTCTCAGAGGAAACGGAGAGAAACGGGGAATACTAACTTCAGCCTGTTACCACTACGCCAGTATTTTACTCTACATAAGCCTTCACCACAGAGACATAAAAAAACCTTATCAACCACAGATTTCGCAGATTACACGGATTATTTAAATCACAAATTGCAAAAACCAAATTTCAAATAATATTCAAAATCCAATGAACAAAGCCAAAACTAAGGCAATGGGGTCAAATCTTTATCATTGACAAATGTTCACCACAGAGGCACAGAGGGCACGGAGAAAGCACATTTCAGGGTTCTGTGTTCTGAGTTCAGTGTTTCACGCAAAGCCGCAAAGGACGCAGAGGAAATAGTAAGTTTCAAATTACAAAAACCAAAATACAAATTTCAAATAATCTACAAATTCCAATTTCCAAAATTCCAAACTCAGGTATTCCGGCTCTGTGAGTATTGTTTAGCGGTTTGGTTTTTGTTTATTGGAATTTATTTGGTATTTGGATATTGTAATTTGTCGTTTCTATAAGTTGCAAACGAATGGAGCCGACCACACCTGTCCTTGACTACGATCGGGGAAGGGATCGGTACTACATTTTTTAAAATACTAAATTGTTACAAAAATAAATATTGATATTTTCTTTGTGTTGTTATAGTGATTATTAGGAGATACATACATATGCAGTTAGAAAGAAAGGAATTAGAAGATTTGGCAGAAAAATTGAATATTTCAAAGGAT
>PHFX01000285.1 GCA_007618135.1 Candidatus Brocadia sp. WS118
TGTTTGTTGTACTGACGGATGCTGTGCATTTTCAGGATGCTGGCCCTGTGGGATTTGCACAGCAAGTTTGCGTGTTTTTTCTGAAAGCACACCCAAACGAATTGGTGGCCTCAACCGTATAATCGCCTGCCGCTATGATGTCCGTTGGGTTTTGCTCCGGGAAGGAGTAGCCATTGGGCCCGGCCCATTGAAAAGCAGTAAAGGGGCCGGCGCTGCCCTCGGCAGTGAGCTGGAAGGCCTGCTGGGGAGCACTGCCGTTTTCGCATAGGCATTCTACCAGCGGGGTGGCCTCTATCGCGGCATGGGCGGAGAGGAGGGATAGCAGGAGGAGCGCGGGGGTGAGGAGGTGGTTCATGATATGGAGGTTTTGGAAAAGGTTAAATTTCGTCAATGGTGATTCTGTATTGGAAATGGACAAGGTAGTTTTTTAATTCACCATAATATTGAAGGGAATATAGGAGCTAGTAATATCCTATTGACTTCCAGTGAATAGTAAAATTTATTAATGCTGTTGAAATACGGGGGACCTGTGCTTGCTAATTTGCCAATGTCTAATTTAATAGAAACTAACTTAGTGGCTACATTTTTTGATTGATATATAGCCCTATAAGTACCCTCTTCATTCTCTATTGGGTCTCTAAGGCGATTGAGTTCATATACAGCATATTCGATACATTCCTGGGAGCAAGGAAATTCTCCTGAAGTACTTTCCTGTATGTAGTTATGCAATATCGTAGAAGCTTGGAGAATAGTCTCCTCTCTTTTAAGTTCCACTCTAGCAAAACTTATTTCTTTGAAATAGGCATCCAGGATCTGAAAAAATAATGCCTCAGAAATAAGAGTATCTACAAAGGCATCATTCAGATAGTCCTCGACTACTCCTATTGGATGTTCTTCTTTGATTTTATAATACATCGAGTCAGGCAATGCTAAATATTCCGGTTTCTGCTCTTTTTCAAGCAGGTACTGTTTAACCCGATTTTCCAGGTAGATAGCCGAAAAGTTATATTTAACACTACCATCACATTTATTATAAAATCGAGTGTTTTCTTTATCAAAAAGAATCAGACAAGGTTCAAATCCTGCTTCTCCCATCATGGGCAAAACGAATTCTAATTCTAATTCCGGAATGTAAATTCTGCGATTAAAGTTTAAGTAAGTTGCACTCTTCAACGTATCAGGATTGACTCCATATTTTCGCGTGATGAATTTTTCAAGTGATTGTTCTGGAGACAAGTCTTCTTTTAATACAGGGGTACAACTAAAAACAGAAAACAATAAAACAATAAATGCCGTATAAATATTATAGATAATTACGTTCCTCATATGCCTAAAATTTGAACATATTTTGCACCTCAAAATATTCAATATCAAAAGAAGAATTTTCATTTATTGGGTTATTGTGAACCGCCACATTACTGTGAATTATCCCAAAACGGTTCTTTAACACCGTCCATTTCTGGTAATCAGGATAATGAATAAGAGATTGATCGATAGGTGTAAGATGCCTTATCAGGTCTGTATCCATAAGATAAAAATATGAAAAAAGCCGTTCCACATAGTGCTGATGTACTGGATATATTCTTGTACTGTTATACAAGGCAGATCCTACAGGTGGATTCATAGGCAACAATCCTTCCCTTGTATTCAGATTTAATCCGAACTGAATTACATGTGAGTTATTTTGATCAATGTGGTTTGTATTATCAGGTTGGAAAAAATCTGGCGTAGAAAACAAAAGCAAACCGAGTTCATTTAGGAATTGATGTAGTAATTCATGAGCAATGTAAAAGGTCTGCCCACTTCTATTGAGTGGAGTATTATAAAATTGTGTAAACTTAATATAAGAAGAACGATAAGCAGGTGTAGATCCAGTACCCGTAAAACTTCCAGTAGCTTCAAAAAACACTCTCCTGTCGGTAATTCTATCTAATGACTCATCCTGAGAACTATAATCAAACTCAAGCCAGTCAATCCCATTTCCAGTATAAATATTGCGAACCTCGTTTAGCATATTATCCATTGCCTGGCTTACTCTTTGATTACCAGTTCGGTCAATTATTTTAACCAGTACTTTATCTGGCGGCAAATAATCCGCCACATCAATTTGCAAATCATTGACTGAAACCGTTATACTTTGGGGGCAGATGCCATCATGACTCGTAAGAATAATATCAGAAGCGGAGCCAAAAGGTGGAACTAGAGGCGGATCATAAAAGTCGATTAGCCGCAGTGCGATCCGGTTTCCAGAATAAATTTTACCATTAATTTCCCAGGTATAATTTATATTTGGGAGGTTAAGGATATCCCATACCTCCAGAAAAACAATCCCAAACATTACATTCTCAGGAGTAAAAGTAATGACATCACCATTTCTAAATTTTCGTTCATCAAAATATATGCTCAGATCACAACAATCATCAATAGTAACCGATTGGCTTAAGGTACATCCGGCTACGTTAGTTACCGTAACGGAATAAAGCCCGGCGCTGTTGATCGCAATGCTTGAACCCTCCTCATTGATGGCCCCCTGCGGCCCGGACCAGGAATAAGGCATTTGTCCCCCTTCGGCTTCTAAAACCAGGCTTTCCCCTTCACAAAGCGCCACCCGGTTTGGCGTAATTTCAAGGGTATGAACACCTATATCTACCTCTCCATACGCCAGGCAACCGTCAGGCGTTGTGGCTTCCAAAGAATATAATCCTTCTTGTCCTGTTTGTATACTGGCGCCCGCCTCGCCGGTAGACCATAGATAAGCGTCATA
>PHFX01000286.1 GCA_007618135.1 Candidatus Brocadia sp. WS118
GATTCTATTTTGTTTCACATTAACATCTTTTTTATATCCTTTTTGCTTATAGTCACTTTGGTAGCTGTAAGTGAACTTGACAAATCCAGTGTTCATAGGGTAATATGAGAAAAGCACTAAAAGGAGATTAACTACTATGCGGCAAGGTATTCTTAAATAACAATCAACTGAATGATGGTAGGTACGAATGATTTGGCCTTATTACATCTGTAATAGGTTTGATTTTTGTACCTTAATTTAAGAATACTTTCATATTTTATGGATGCCGCCTTGCTGTAGAATTCTCTTTCTAACAGCTTTTAATGTCGTGCTCATAATTGTTATGATAGCAGTCCCCTGTGATGAAAGTATTTCAATCACAGGGGACTTTTATCTTTTAACGATCATATGAGGTGTGACTTATGAAAATAATGAATATCGGCATCTTGGCTCATGTAGATGCTGGAAAAACAACATTAACAGAGAGTATTCTCTATGCCAGCGGTACCATTACTGAGTCCGGGCGTGTTGACAGGGGTTCAACGATTACAGATTCTATGGCACTTGAAAAGCAAAGGGGCATTACAATTCAGGCATCCATAGCATCTTATCAATGGGGCCATGTCAAAGTCAATTTGATTGATACGCCTGGACATATCGATTTTTATTCAGAGGTAGAGCGCTCATTGAATGTGTTGGATGGCGCTATCTTGCTGATCTCTGCCAAAGACGGCATTCAGGCACAAACACGTATCCTTTTCGATGCAATACGAAAAAGGAAACTTCCTGCTTTGATTTTTATTAATAAGATCGATCAACCGGATATTGATTTTGATTCCCTCTATGAGGATATCAGAGCTAAATTGTCCTCTCATATTCTTATCATGCAGAGCATTACAAATAGAATCTCTCTTTTGCCCAAAACTCTGAATCCGTTGTCTGAAGAATTTAAAGACACGATTATTGAAACGGATGATGCTTTGCTAAAAAAATATGTTATGGATCAGCCCATTACGGCGGAGGAACTGTTAGAGAGCAGAAGAAAAAATATAAATGATGGTACTCTTTTGCCTGTTTACCACGGCAGTGCTCTGAAACATATTGGCACGAAAGAACTCATGGATGCGATTCTCATGGAATTCACTCCATTTATGTCTCCACCCAACTCTAATCTTGCTGCATTGGTATACAAAGTTGAAAGAGATGATAATCGAAACAAACGCACATATATGCGCATTTTTGGAGGTTCCATTAAATCACGTGACGTACTAACCCTGCAAGATCATTCTGACAGTATAAAAATTAAAAAATTAGAGACCTCAAGCAATGGAAAAATGGTAGAAACCGAAAAAGTCGAATGCGGTGATATTGCTATTTTTCCAAATGAAATGCGACTAAAGATTGGGGACTCCATAGGAACAATTCCTGAAAGGAATTTGATTCTACACAACAATAATCTGATCATGCAGGCGAACATTTCCCCTGTCCTTTCTTCCGACAGAACTTTTCTGTTAGAAGCCTTATCGGAACTGGCGGAAACAGATCCTCTTTTGCAATATAAATTGGATTCCAGAAGCAACGATATTATTATGGAATTCCTCGGAAAAGTACAAATGGAAGTCATCGTTTCTTTGTTACAAAACCGATACCATCTTCAGGTCAATATCGAGAATGTAACAACCATTTATAAAGAACGCCCTTTGAAAAAGGCAGACTTTACTGCCCATATTGAGGTCACCCCTAATCCTTTTTGGGCATCCATAGGATTGTCAATCGAACCGCTTCCCATTGGAACTGGACTGCGCTATGAAAGCAAAGTGTCCTATGGATATTTAAATAAATCATTTCAGAACGCCGTTGAAGAAGGTGTTCGATATGGTTGTGAGCAGGGGTTATATGGATGGGAAGTAACAGATCTTAAAGTCTGTTTTGAATATGGCGTATACTACAGTCCGGTAAGCACCCCTGCTGACTTTCGGCACTTAGCTCCTATTGTATTTGAGCAAGCCCTAAAACAGTCAGGTACGGAGTTGTTAGAGCCCTGCCTGTCATTTGAGCTTTATGTTCCCCAAGATTGCAACGCGCGTGTTTACAATGATCTGAAAAAATTTCATGCAGATATTGTATCAATAAAGACACAGCACAACGAAGTCGTAGTATCAGGAAAAATTCCGGCTCGCACATCACAATTTTATAAAGAGCAGCTTTCGGAGCTTACAAAAGGTCGCGGAGTCTTTTTAACAGAACGGGCAGGGTATCAGCAAAACACCGGTGAAATCTTTACTCAGGCCAGAAAACCGGATGATCGATTGGATAAAACTCGTCACTTGTTTGATAAGGCGTATGACGAGATAGGCAATGAGGGACATCAATCTGGCATGAAATTCATGTAGCCAAAGGATGAGAGAGAAAGTGGATAACTTAAGGCTGACCATAAAATATTTAGTCAAGTCTTCCTCGGGAAGTACAATAATCAGCGCGGATTTTTCATTGCGAATTTCTCGGTATCAATGGTTGTTTCAATGCAGAGGATTTGCTCCATTTTCGAGTCAAGAAAGGCATTTAAATGGGACAACACGGTGGAGAGCACCGACACCATGGCCTGTCCCGCGGAGTTGAGATCGGCTCCCGCAAACCAGCGGGCCTTGTGGTCGGGCGGTAGCTTTTCCATGAGGAGCTGGAACTGGCTTTTGCCCTTTACCTTGCTGGGGGCCAGCAAATCCTGCACCAGCTTGAACACGCTGATGATATGGCGGCAGTACACCTTATGCCCATCTTTT
>PHFX01000287.1 GCA_007618135.1 Candidatus Brocadia sp. WS118
TAATGACGTGGAAAGACCTGCAGAAGTTAATCCAGTCGTCTAGTTCCCTATCAACTGGCCTTGACAGATTACAGGGCCTACCGTTCTGGATATGGTCCAAAGAAGAGCATATTTTAAAACATAGTCAAAATAAAGGCCTCTGTTGCTGGAACCACGCCATAGGCCTACCGACCAAAAACGGCAAAGAAAAGCCACTGTTTGATTATCAAAAGACGATCCTGGACAGTTTACAACAATACAGACATATCTTTATTCTGAAAGCGACGGGGTTGGGAATATCCGAACTTTTCCTAAGATACATGGCCTATCTTGCCATATCCAATAATGACTACCAGAACAGCCAGATGGTTATCGTTACCGGTCCCAATCTGGACCTTGCTACCAAATTAATAAAGAGAATGAAAAACCTGTTTTCCCCTTTACTATATTTTGATTCAAAAGAGACGGTCCTAGAACTTAACCGCTGCAGGATAGAGGCATACCCTAGCAACCATATCGATTCTTTCAGAAGTCTGGATAATCCCAAGTTTATCTTGCTAGACGAATGCGACTTTTTCAGGCAATCAGAAGCCGATGAGGTGAGGGCCCTAGCCGAAAGATACATTGGCAAATCAAACCCGTATATTGTTCTAGTATCCACACCAAACCGGCCCAATGGCCTTATGCAAAAAATAGAGCAAGAACAAAATTCGTTATACCATAAAATAAAACTGGACTACCGTTATGGTTTAGGAAAGATATACACCGATGAGGATATCACAAAAGCCAAGCAATCCCCCTCGTTTGATAGAGAATACGATCTAAAGTATCTTGGAAAAATCGGCAACGTTTTCTCTTCAGCCGATATTGATAAAGCAATAGAAAACGGAACAAAGTATACGGGCCAAAAAATCAACAACTATTGTTTGCACTGTTGCGGTATTGACTGGGGCTTTGGCTCTAGCAAGACGGTGGCATACGTATGCGAAATATCCGAAGAGGACCAGAATATCCGAATTATAAGGGGCAAAGAATGGGATCACGGCACACCGTCACAGATAGCAGACGAGATCTTTTTGTGGACCGAAGAAATTAAAAATATGTGGTTTTTTGTTGACGGCTCCAACAGGGGAGCGGTAAACGAATTGAAAAGACTTTTCAATGAAGATCTGGAATGGGAACGGTCCGACGACGTCAGCCCAAACAACAATAAAGTAATTCCGGTAAACTTTAACAAAGAAAACAGGAATATGTTATTTCATGCCTACACACTTTTAACCAAAGGAAATATTGCCATAAGTCCAAGATATGAGAAACTTATTTTATCGTTAAGGTCCGCACAGGCTCAGGACTTGTCCTTAGACAAGGACAGCAGCCCAGAAAACGATCACCTTGACGCTTTCCGACTTATGCTCAAGGGAGTAAAACTGGAAACTGACTCGTAGTAAAAGTTTTTAGCTTTGTACTTTATAAAAGTAATAAATGTCCGAATTAGAGCAAGAACATAATATTAGTAGCGTTAACGTAGACGACTTTGTACCATCAGGACCGGAATACAAAAATTTAGTTAATAGGAAAAAGTACAAAAAGCCACAGGTCAAGATAGGCCAGTGGAACCAGAGGACTGCCCAATCCTACAAAGAAAACGGCTTACCGGTCCCCCAATTTCTAGATTGGGAAGAAAAATGGTTCCTATCGGTAGCAGATCCAAAATATCCTTTTGAAAAGGTAGTAACAAAAATAGTAAGGTTGAGGGCCATAGATTATGATTCTCCAAAGAAAGAACTTAGAGAATATATCTACTATTATGAGGACTGGCACGGTCAGGACTTTATAGGCCGACGTATTGACGTAGGCGATCATTTAGAGGGATCCTACAAAGAACAGATTATGGAAGGTGTAATCTACAACGATCAAACAATAGGCCAGAAAAGGACAGGCGAGCGAGTAAGATACTATATCCCCTTTTCCAAAAAGGCAGTAGATGATATTATTGCAAAGTCAGGCGGTAGTAACAAGGACACGATTCTTTATTGTGTAAAGGGCCCCAGGGTAAGAAATTCAGAATACAGTTACGACCAGTTCGTAAACATGAATTTTGATGACCTCGTGGATATAAACGAAAAACAGGGCGGTCCTACCAGATACCCATACAACAAGACAAAGCAACAGTACTCTTAACTTTTTAATTAAAGAAAATGAGTCCAGGCGATAACAGTAGGCAGACCATAGAACTAAAAGAAGAAACTATCCTTAAACTGAAAAGACACCATATGAAGTTTTACGGAGACTATGATACCTACGACGACATCATTATTCGTCTTTTGGAATTTTACGAAAGCAAACAGCCGGTAATAAGACAGTATATGATAGAAAACTAGTCGTATGCAGAAGTAGTATTTAAACTGTTATGAGGAACAAGTTCCTCATCATGGTTTAAATAGTAGTATTTAAGCTTTGGGAGTCTGAAAGTAGACTGCCAACGTTTTTATAGAAGTATTTAAGCTTTCGTATCGGCCATATGACCGATACGAATCTTTATAAGTAACTTTTTGGCCGAGAAAACTAACTAGTCTTGTAGTTCTTCGATATCTATAGTAAAGATTACTTGTTTTTCGTCAAAGTCTTTTATTTTTTCTAACTCTGACTTTGGTATCCAGACAGTACGGCCGTCTTTAACTTTGTTGAGTTTACCGGCAAACTTTATCCTTATCTTTTTACCCAATACGGAAATAACCTTACTC
>PHFX01000288.1 GCA_007618135.1 Candidatus Brocadia sp. WS118
ACCACAAAAATACAGGAGCGCCCGACTTCTTCATAGCGGTCTCCTTTTAAAAATAAAAGTTAACTCCCAAACCGATACGGGTTACGATTTCCGAATTTTTAGTTTCCAGGGAGCCGCTACGGGTTTGGCTTGCGCTAACTTCCCGGTAATCGTAAAAAGCGCTTATTTTTGAGTAATAGAACCGGATGCTGGAGAACAGAGAGAGCGATTCATTGAAGGAATATTCCGCGGCAAAGCCTACATTGATATGCCAGGGGGAATTGAGGTCTTCCAGGTATTCGTTGCGGTTATCTTCAAAAGTAGCGGCCGGCGGCTCTTGCAGAAACAGCAGTTCGATTTCCCCGGAAGCAAAGGCCAACTGTTTACCGACCCCTGCCAACACACAGGCGCTTGCTTTGCGGTTCAGCAGCCTCTTCAAATAATATTTTACGCCAAATGTGAAATCGAATATTTTCAAATCGCTGGTCGCAAGCAAGCCGCTGTCATAGTTAATATTCAGATCGGTGTATCTTATATGCTCTTCGGATCTTGCGCTGTTATAGGTTTTTGTATATCCTACGTCTAATGTCAAACGCACTTTGGAGCTGACGCCAAAACCGAACTGCCCCTCCAGCATGGTTATCTGGTCGGAATAGGTGTAGAAGTACGGGCGAACGGAATAATAGAGTTCGTAGGCGTATTGATATATTTTGCCGGAATAGTAAGGCACGTAGGCGACGCCGAAAGACCAGCGGCGGTATTGTTCATTTTTGCTTTGCTGCTTTGCGGTGTCTTGTGGCGGCGCTATTTCCTGGTCGCGCTCCTGGATAAGCATTTTCTCGCCAACCGCTGCAGAAATTTCATCAATAGTTCCTGCCTTTGGCGCGGTGGTATCCGGATTGCCCGGGTTTTGGGCGAAGAGGGACAGGGAAAGTAACAAAATGGCCGATAAAATAAGCAGGCGTTCCATCTCTCTATTCCTCCGTTTTTCAGGCGTTATCACGACTGGGGTAATATAATTTATGAAAGGCATTTTTACCCCAAAGCTTTCTTTATTATACCTGCATCAGCATAACAAAAATGGCGCCCTTAAAAAATGACTTTTATCAGCCCCCAACATGATTTTTGTCAGTTTCCTGAGGGGAATTAGTATCCAGAGGTTGTTTTTATTCTTCACAGGGAGTGTTAAGCTTCAGCTTGACAAACGACATGTGACCGGAGCATTGAATAAACATCAGCGAGGTTTCCGAGGAGCCTACCGGAGCAGCACCATTTTGCGGCTTTGCACGTACTCGTCTCCCGCTTGTAGCCGGTAGATATATACCCCGGAACTAACTGCATGACCGTGGTTATTCCTGCCATCCCAAACCGCGGAGTATTCCCCCGGTTGCTGGCGCCGGCTTACCAGCGTGTGCACTCTCTGGCCGGTAACCGTGTAAATCTCCAGCGTTACCGCCGCTGCCCCGGGCAGGGTATAGCGGATGGTGGTGGTGGGGTTGAAGGGGTTGGGGTAGTTTACTAATTCAAATTCAGTTGGGAGGAAATCATTATTGTTATTTTCCATAATAATGGGTACAGCGTTAGGATCGATAAAAAACGCCCAATTTTCTTGTGTGCTCCACAATGTGTCACCTATATGATTCTTAGCCCTGACTTTCCAAAAATATGTAGAGCCTGGCTGAAGCGGGCCGGTCATTATTGTTGTATCAAATAGACTTGAGAAAATTACAGGGTTGGAAAAGTTTTCGTTCTCATCCAGATACAGATCATAGACAACTTCCCATGGATAAATTTTTTTACCCGTATGGGCTGGTTCCCATATCAGTGTCGGCTTAGGAAGAATCAAGGTAGAATCATCCTCGGGTTCTAGTAAGTTAAAACTGTTCAGAGCTCTGATGACCGGTTCATCAGGCATAATTTTCCCAAATATACCGTAATATCGTCCATCATTCCCATAACTATGCCAGCAATTCACAAAACCATACCCGGGAATAGCCTCAGTACGAACAGCTTCCTGAATAGAAGTACGGTAGTCATTTAAAATGAAATTAAATCCAATTTTTGATAGTGTGGAGTCCAGTAGTTGGCAATATACGTCGCTAAACTCCGCCCAGACCGTTGCATAACAGTTATTAGAGAGTCGCGTGATATCTACGCTTAACGTAGTATTAGGCCCCCCATCACTGATCCTGATAGGTGAACCGACAAGATTGAGATTCAGATCAAGTATTTGTGCTTCAACATAGGTTGGACTGTACTGCCTGCTCCAAATCACAATAAAACCGTTGTCAGTGGTTGCTAAACTATGCCATGATCTAACATCAAAGTTATTTACCCTGACTTCCGATCCTATTTTGTTACCATTCAGATCAAATTTCTGACAATAAATACTTTCATATTCATAAGTAGAAGACCAACTGACGACAAAAGTATTGTCATTTAAACCTAAAACTGTTGATTTCCATTTATAGCCGGCAAGAGTTGTCGGCACAAGTATTTCATTCCCTATTTTTTGCCCTTGATCATTAAATACCTGACAATAAATTTGATTATTATTACCCAATACTATTCCTCCTCCCCAGGCAACAACGAATCGATCCTGATCTACATATGAAACTGAGGGAGAGAATTGTGTGCCAGATGTCGTTGTATTAACAATAAATTCATCTCCCTGCTTGGTACCGCTGCTATCAAATATTTGAGCGACAACACACCGTCCATCCCCATCGCGATAATTATT
>PHFX01000139.1 GCA_007618135.1 Candidatus Brocadia sp. WS118
CGACTTCCGCTGCTGTCCGAGTCGATGGTTCCCTGAAATTTCAACCCACGCTCCCACCGAAGGGAGCGACAGGGGATAAAATCCCCTAATGGGGGTACAGGGGGATTTCAACCCACGCTCCCACCGAAGGGAGCGACGAGAGAGAAACTATCACAGGAGGAAAACAAAATATTTCAACCCACGCTCCCACCGAAGGGAGCGACAGCAGCCTTGGCCGCTGGTTCCGGTAATATTTGAGATTTCAACCCACGCTCCCACCGAAGGGAGCGACTTTCCGCATTTAAGATAATCGCAAATGACTTGGATAATTTCAACCCACGCTCCCACCGAAGGGAGCGACTTAACTCTGTCTTCTTCATCAACGTGGTCTAAAATAATTTCAACCCACGCTCCCACCGAAGGGAGCGACTTGACTTCGGTATTTCTGCCATCACCGAATCGGTATTTCAACCCACGCTCCCACCGAAGGGAGCGACCGACTCTGATTCCCATACCAAACACATTGGAGATATTTCAACCCACGCTCCCACCGAAGGGAGCGACAATAACTCCTTAAAGTAAATAATTTAATCTCTTAATTTCAACCCACGCTCCCACCGAAGGGAGCTGGTCCTATGTCAAGAAAAAGTACAAATTAAAATGAGAAATTCCGATGTTTCATCATCCGGCCAAACGGGCATTAGCTTCTATGGATTTTCGGTAGTTATCTTCATAATCATTTGGCGATTGATAATCACAATGTCCGTGAATACGCGTCGAATTATAGAAAGCTTCTATGTATTCAAACACAAGCTGGTGGGCATGATCCATATCGCGGATTTTGAACCAATTGAGCCATTCACGCTTGATCAATGCATGAAATGATTCAATACAGGCGTTATCCCAGGGATAAGCCTTTCTGGAATAACTAAGCTGCATTTTGGAGGTGGCTTTTCGGTATTCGGCCGACACGTATTGTGAGCCTCTGTCACTGTGAAGGATGAGCGGAGATTCCATATTTCGCCGCACCTTAGCCTTCTGAATGGTTTCAAGGACACAGGATACCTCCAACGTATCGGATAGCGTCCAAGCGATAATCTTGCGGGAAAATAAATCCATGATGCTTGTCAAATAGACGAATCCGTCAATGGTCCAGATATAAGTGATATCGCTGCACCATACAGCATTGGGATGATCTGGATTGAATTGTTCATTCAGAATATTAATAAGCTGATGGCTGAAGTCCGAATCTTTTGTGGTCACTGTATAGGGGCGGATCCAGCGGGCCTTGATTCCCATTTCCTGCATATACTGGCCGACAGTTCGTTCGGATATGGTTTCTCCATTCTTTTGAAGGATACGGGTTATTTTAGGTGCACCGTAATTCTGATGGGAATCGTTATAAATCGTCTGGATCTTTTCTTTGATGGCGTTCTTTCGTTTTTCGGTTGCCGATGGCGTATGCTTGAGCCATGATTGAAAACCGCTTCTGGACACCCCAAGTTTGCCCAGCATCCCGGTGACAGAAACCTGGCGTCCACTGCGTTTCGCTTCGGCCGCCCTTTGGGTAACCTCTGCGTAGATGGTTTTTGTCATTTCCCCAGAATGCTGATGGCTTTTTTTAGGACATCAAGTGCGTCCTGTGTATCACGGAGTTCCCGTTTTAAATGGGCAATCTCCTTCTGTTCATCAGATGAATAGTTGCCGGAACCGCGGACTCCAATATCGCCGTTTTCCCGGTAATCCCTCATCCACTTGCTGAGGGTGCTATATCCGATTCCGAGGTTTTCGGCGCACCCCCGCATACCAAGGTCTTTGTGTCCAAGGTAGTACTGAACGGCATCCAGTTTGAATTGCTTGTTATGTTGATTAGCCATGATAAGGTTCCTCCTAAAATTGTTTCTATTGTAACATTTTTCCTAGAACTTCTCATCTTGGCTTGATCTATTTTTATTCTAGCACCATATGATGGATACAGTACCGGAGAAGCTGCTCGAGCAGTTCAAGAGCCAGACGATGCTGGGTAGTCTTGGACAGTCGGAAGAGATAGCAAAGGTAGCTCTGTTCCTGGCGAGTGATTTGAGCTCTTATGTTACTGGCGCAACAATCCATACTGATGGTGGAATGAGACTGTAAATTCTAATTGAAGAAACAATACAGAGAATATAGAGGGGATTCATAGACAGTGGTAATTAGATTTAATAAACAAGATAATGCTAGCAAATTTGATAATAGGCTGATTGGCTTTATTTGCTCTATTTATATTTGCCTTGCACTAAACGCGCTCTTTAGAGGTATAGGTACTGGAATAGGGAATACAATGAATCTGATTACGAGCGCAGCCTTAGTTATTATGCTGGCATTAACTTTGTGGGCGATGATAAAGGCAAAGAGATATTCAATCTTGGTAATTACAGAAATATTTGGAATCTTAGCCTTTGTATTCAGTTATTTATTCGGCCTAAGCAGATCAGGAGATTTAGAATATTATGTCTTCTGGACCCTGGGAATTTG
Organism: Candidatus Brocadia sp. WS118; assembly: GCA_007618135.1. Lineage (GTDB taxonomy): Bacteria > Planctomycetota > Brocadiia > Brocadiales > Brocadiaceae > Brocadia. The sequence continues at coordinate 2,494 of PHFX01000139.1, forward strand.
TATTCCTGCTGGAGTGAGCGCCTTTCTAATACAAGATAAGATTCGATTCTTGGATATTCTTTATAAAGTGTCCTGGGTATTATTAATCATTACAGTTCCAATGGCATTCATCAATCAAACCAGCAGCTCGTACAGTATGTCCTTTGGGTATTTTTTGTTGCTGCCAGCTGTTGTGCTGCTGGATAGATTTGCTGATAAACTCCGCCCTTTG
>PHFX01000014.1 GCA_007618135.1 Candidatus Brocadia sp. WS118
TTCTGAATCTTCTTTACCATGAACACCTCCTAAAAAAATGAGGTGTCCATTATAAAGTTTCCTGTGGCTATTCGATTTTCAAAGATCGTTTACTGAACGATGTCCTGAACGTTATTTTTGTGAACGATGTCCTGAACGTTGTCAATTAAGTAATAATCCTAAATTGCACAAATCAGGTACCAAAACAATGAAGTACCTTAATCTAGATGTTAAATATCCTAAATGGTTGAAATTATTGCTTCTTTAAATTAATTATTTTATTTATTAATTTATCTGAATGATGTGAAGCTGTTTAATTTTTAGTCATATTAGTTAAAATCAACAAAAACATTCAGTAAATAAACATTAAGGCAAAACTTTCAATCTTTCTGGTCGTTGCTGTTAAACAAAAAAAACAATTTATGAATTAATTATCAGCAATACCCGCTTTAGTGTAAATGGAAACCACTTAGAGGTTAGAGTTACACGGTTGACTGAAGTAACCCTCCAATATGCAGTTTAAGTGAGTGTGGGAATTATTTAGAAGATCTTGAGGTGTAAGACATTAAGTAAAAATGCGTGCCAAAGTTATTTTGGTTTAATTGATATTGGCAATAATATTTCTCCCCCATCCTTTATCGGCTAATTATCTCTTCTTTGTTAAACTCTGATTCTTGATAGCCACCATAGAGCAGTACAAGGTATTTCGTTTAACTATGTTTTTGATGGGGTTCCTTTCTAAATTAATCGGGAAGTTTCTAATTCAAGGAGCAATTTGTTCTATCGGACTGTTCAACAAGAGGAAATATTACCCCATATTTTCCTTAACAAAACAACTTGTTCCTTTGAATTTTTTTACCATTTTTTGCCAAGACATTTAAGAGTTTTTGCCCTTTCTTATTTTCCGGATTCATGGACATAACAAAATCGAGTCTCTGTGTAATCTCTTCTTTCTTGAAACCTTTTGGATTTAAACAATATCGAAAATACTGTATTCTGGCAAGATTCAAATGAATTTCTTCTTGAAAGGGATTGAGTGAAAGAGCTCGCTGGAAAGCAACGGTTGCTTCTTCGTAATTTTCTAAATCAAGATAAATAGAACCCAAATTATTCCATGCTTCAATGTTGTTTGGATTCAGTTCCAATATTTTTTTTAAAGAATAAATAGACTTTTGGTAATCACCAAGCTGAAGATAAAGATTCCCCACATTGAATAGAGCCTTCGTATAATCAGGCTCTCTTTCTAAAACACCTTTATATTCCTCCAATGCCTCATCAAACATATCGTGCAAATCGTAAAGAACCGCCAAATAAAAACGCGGAATAATGGCGTCCGGTTTTCGTTCAATAGCTTTTTTGTAATATGCGACTGCTCCATGATAGTTACCTTCCAGTTCTAAAATGTGAGCGATATTCATAATCACTTCAATATTTTCCGGATTTAATTTTAATGCTTGTTCATACTTTTGTTTTGCACTGCCGAAGCGATTTATTCTTTCGTATATGTAGCCGAGGATATTAAATGCTTCTTGATTATTTGGTTCTAAATCGGTTACTTTCTGAAAATACGGCAGTGCTTCAACATAATTTTCATTCTTGAGACAAGTAAAACCAAGATTCGCATAAACATCTGAAATTTTGCTATTCTGTCTTTTGCTTTTCTCGTAAACCTTTATTATATAGTCTGAATTCGGTTTACTACGATTGTTTTGATATCTTTCTTTAAATCTTTTTTCAGCCAAAATTTTTCTGCCCATGATAGCTTATTCTGGAGTTCAAAAAAAGGGTATATAGCACGAGAAACTTTTAGATTACACAATTTTCCTGGGTTATTCTGCTCAACACAAAATCTCTGATAGTACACCATACAGAAACCGGATCCGCTGAAGGGGATTTTATGAGTTGCGGATTTTCTTTAAGCGTTTGCGCCGCCACAACACCAGCTAATTTCATACGATTTTCTGCCGTAGAAATTTGAGCCTGCCGAATAACATGAGAGGGAAAATCTATCTTTACCAGACATTCTCCAATTTCTATTTCTGATGAGCTGTCTTGTATCCCAGAATTGTTTTCCGTAGGAATCGTTGCTAACTTTCTAGAGTCAAACTTTTCTGTAGCCGGTTTTATTTTTTCTCCACCATCTTTTAAATCCTCGATTATGTTGCTTTCTTCTTTAAAAGATACGGCCGGTTTCGTATGGTTATATTTCTCTGGAACTGATACAAGTTTTTCATTTCCCTGATCTATAAAACTAGCCTCTGAAATACATACGGGTTCTTCAATTACGTCTGAAAACATTCTCTCTTTAGAATTTTTCCTAGTTGTTCTTTTTGGAGTTCCAGGATTATGCATTTTCCGGAAACGTTCTCCAATCTGACGTACAACCTCCTCGTTAATTTCATTAAATTTATTTGTTTCTCCTGCTTTTAAAGACAACTTACAAATTTTATTGATAAGACGGGGGACTCCATGTTCTGAGTATTCCCATAGAAATTTAAAGGTATTTTCTTTAAAAATTTCCTTCGTCCCCCCCGCAAGTTTCAGCCTCGTCTCAACATAGGTCCTTACCAAATCCTCAGTTTGTAACTTATTGATCCTGTTATACGTTCCAATTCGCTGAAACAGGTTGGTTAGTTTTGGATGCTCTAATCGACGAGCTAGTTCAACCTGACCTGCAAGAACCAGAGTAAATAAATTTCGACGGTCATCCTGCATATTAGTAAGAAGTCTCAGATTTTCAAGGTTCGCAGATGAAATTGCATTTGCTTCATCAATAAATATGAGGACTTTTTTCCCCTCATCAATCGTCTCAAATAAAAGCTTATTAAAGATTTCTAACAAATCAACTTTTCTCTTTTCTTCACATTGCTTTCCTGTTAGTTGACCAATAATTTCTCTCATAATCTGAACAAAGGTTGTGCTCGGATTAGTAATCAGTGCAATTTTATATTTCCCTTGTTGTAAGGAATCAATAATGATTCTTATAGACATGGTCTTGCCCAAACCCACATCTCCTATTATAACAGCAACACAGTCTTCGCCTTCTTCTACGGCAAATAAGGTTTCAGCAATAGCACTCTCCATAGAAGTATGACATTCCGCGTACATTGTTGGATCAGGTACATTGTCAAATGGCGGTTTTGAAAGTCCCCAATATTCATAATACATAAAACACTACCTCCTTCAAAATACAGGCTTATACATCATACCCAACAGTCTTTCTTTTCCGTGAGATACTCAAGGATGTCTTTCAATGAAAAACGCCTCAGCCTGCCCATTTTATAACTTCTAATCTCTTTTTCTTTTACAAGCTTCATCAAGAAGCTTTTGCTGACTTGTAGCATTTGACATACATGCTCCGTCTTAAGCATTTTTTCTATATCTACTTTGTCAAAACAAAATTTGAAGACAATGTGACCATCTTCAGAATGTTGCATATCTAAACGAAAGCCACTTGATGTACTATCCAGCAAAGACTTGATATGATCGTTTGATTGGACAAACGCGCACTGTTCAGACGTCAAATTAAATGAAAGGACATAATCACTATCGACGGGCAAGCTTTCGAATAAAGGTTCTTTTTCTCTGAACATATTACCGTTATCCAACAAATCATGGGCGGTCTCTTTTCCCACTTCTTGAATACTCTTTTTTCTTCTATTTACAATACATAACTTTTCCATAATTATTCCAATCCGTATATTTCAAATTATTTACACCGGTTTTATGTCTCAACCACACAATTGTTTACCTTTTTTAAATTCATTGATTTATCTTTTCGTAGTATTATCGATTAATAAGCATACCCACTTTTGTGTCTTTGTTTTTCCTAAAAAATATATTTTTCCATTTTCAAATTTATCGGAATAAATGTAAAAGAGTTTAGAATATTTATATTATTTTCTCATTACTTTGTTCAAGATTTTCGGGCATTTAAGATATTTTTGTGATTATTATTTATTCTTTTGGGTCAAAAAATATTTAAGCCATTGTTCAGAAAGTCCCGCTGTATCATTTTCTGTACTGGCATGAATCCAGTGAATGTTTGTAAAACTTCGGAACCATGTCATCTGCCTTTTTGCAAATCTGCGAGTCCTTTGTTTAATTTCACGAGAAACTTCTGAAAAGGTATACTTCCCATTAAAAAAATCAATAATTTCTTTATAGCCAAGCGCCTGAGAAGCTTGTCTGCTTAATCCTAATGGATTATTTATCAATCTTCCGACTTCCTCAACCAGCCCCCGCGCAAACATGCGATCCACACGTGTTTCTAAACGCTTATATAGCGCTTCACGATTATGCTCAATTGCAACGATCGTACAATCGTATTTCGGATTTTTATGGCCAAACTGCATTTGTAATGATGAGATACGCCGATGTGTCGCTTTAAAAACCTCGAGTGCCCTGATGATCCTCTTTTGATCATTCATATGTAGTTTCCTGGCAGTTTCAGGATCTATTTCACTAAGCATGTTATATAAGTACTGCGGACCTTTTTCCCTGGCGATGGCCTTTAAGGAATTGCGATATCCCCAATCTGCCGGAGGGCCTTCAAATAAGCCTTCCATAATAGCTTTTAAATAAAGAGCCGTTCCACCCACAACAATGAATTGCCTGCCTTGTTGATAAAGACTTTGGGTAACAGCATCAAAATCTTTCACATACCGCCCCACGCTGTATTCCTCCCACGGATCAACAATATCAATCAAATGATGTGGAATTTTATCTCTTGCCTCAAGAGAAGGTTTTTCTGTGCCGATGTCCATACCACGATATACCAGCATAGAATCAGCTGAGATTATCTCAACATCGATAGTGTTAGCAATTTTTAAGCCAATATCTGTCTTTCCACTTGCCGTGGGACCTGTCAGTATCCAAAGGGGTAGGGACATGTTGGCATACCTTAAAAATAACGTTCAAAATGTTTCCGTCTCTGCCTTGAATGTACAAAAATCAATAAATTTGATTATATAATATGATTTAAAATAAGCAAAACAAACTCATCAGGTGACAGTAATTATTTTAAAGCTTATTTAAAAAAGTAGAACTTGTTATCCCATTTTCATCAATGAGGAGTGTTATCGCCCCTTCCAGATGCGTTTGCAAAACAGTGGTACGGTGTTTTTTCAGGATATTGAGTGTCTCGCCGGCGACGGTACTATCACTTGAGTTTATGAAGGCGTATGCGGGTTGTACGGCATTGATAAACATTTCCAAGTTTCGGATGAATGAACCATGATGCGGCACTTGAATGATATCAGACCTGATTTCTGAAGCCTTTGACAAGAGTAATTCGATTCCCTTCTCCTCAATATCTGAACATAAAAGGACGGAATATCCGAGATATTCAATTTTTATGACACAGGAATTGTCATTTATGGTAGTAATGTCAGAAGCAAACGGCAGGGGATTTAATATCTTTACGGTAGCAGGTTCAAACCCTGTTAACATCTTTCCATAAAAAAGCGGTTCCGTGCGGACGTTGTTTTTTATAAGGGATGAGAGTATTTCCTGTCCCCCTTGTGAACCAAACAAATGATGTTGTGAGTAAACAGATTTTACCTGAAATCTCTCAATGAGAGATGACAAACCATTCACGTGGTCTTCATGTTCATGCGATAGAATTACCAGATCGATCTTCTTAACATGCCGACTCCATAAAAAGGGGGCAACAATATATCTTCCTGCATCATAATTTTGCCATGAGCCCGCATCGTACAAAATATTTTTTCCGTTAGGAAATTGAATGAAGAGAGCACTCCCATGTCCCACATCCAAGCATGTGATTGTAAAAGAACGGCTTGAAAATTTACGGATACCGGGAAAAATCAAAATATTAGCGCTCAACAGGCTAAATATTACCATTTGAGCAAGATTTATGGACAAATATTTCCGACAGAGAAGAAGGATGAGGAACAAGTAATATGCAACAATTTCTGCTGGTGAAGGTCTGCTGACATAGAAATACGAATAAGGCAAAGATGCAAGATTTGAAACCAGAGATTCCAGTACAACATTTGTAATGGATGCCAACCATGCAGAAACAATAGCTAAAGCGGGAAATGCCATTCCAAGGGTTAACAAGACAATGCCACAAACGATAATCACCCAAAACAGGGGAAATACAAGGATATTTATTATAGAAACAAAAGGAGTGAAAAGATGAAAATAATAAGCCGTGACAGGCAAGGTTGATACCCATGCAGCCAGGGATATACAGAGAGATTTCCGCAGATATTTTTTTAAGAAAAACAACCGTCCCCGTTCGGCCTTTACTTGTAGTTTTTCAACAAATAGGGCTGTTTTAAACAGAGCCTTTTCAATCTTAACCGATCCATAGACAATTCCCATCGTCGCCAGCACTGATAATTGAAACCCGATGTTAAAAAGATCCGCGGGGTTTCTGACAAGGATAAAGAAAATGGCGGTAAAAATCCCACTCGTAATATCCCACTGCCGCCGCACTAAAAAACTACAGAAAAAAACAAACGCCATAATGCTTGCGCGAAGTACCGGCGGGTTAAGTCCTGTTAACAAAGTATAGAAAATAACCGCAACCAGGATAATAATCGTTGACAAAATTTGATTTATTCCTAAGAAACGCAACGGCGCAAGTACGGTAAAGACCACAATTCCCACATTAAAACCACTTACGGCAACAAAATGGATGATACCCGTTTTCATAAAATTATCGATCGTTTCGCTGGAAAGATCGACCCTGTTGCCCAGTAATACACTACTGATCAACGGGGCACTGTTGCTAAACGTATGCATATAAATGGTATTATTTAATGTATTCGATAAGGCATATATGAAGCGATATATCCCGTTAGCATCATCACGGCCTTTCGTTGTTATATTATTTGTGTTTACTATGGTTATTAAACCACGAACTGAGGGCATTTGTCTTTGCAAATAGCTTTTATAGTCAAATTCGCACGGATTGGCAGGAGGTTTTGGAAGGAATGCATAACCGAACAGTACCACCCTTTGTCCGTAACCCAATTTTCTTAAAAGAGAAATATCCTTATTTACTTCCCCATATTCCTCTTTTGATGGGTACAAATTTACTTTCATGTTTCCGTTTACTTCTTTCCAGCCTGATGCCGTTTCTACTGCTTTGGCACGGACGGTAAATGATATCTTGTAATGGGTTTTTGAGAGAATTTGTCCCGATTTCACCGAAACTTCACGCCTGTTCTGAGTAGTTTCATCCCATATAACAGGTGGATTGATAATTGTTCCGGATATACGGAGGAGAGATTTTTGCGTAGTGAGAATATATTCAATATGATTTACTGGAAGAATATCTGTCCTTGAATCGTAATATGCTATTGATGCTATCAGAAAAAAGATTGCCAGACACGGGAGGGAAAATGTACTGCATTTATGAATAGAGAAGGCTATAAAGCAGAACACCCATGTTAAAAGACCAACCCCAATGGTAAAATACATGGGAATCTTTGTGCATGACCCTACATAGATGCCACATATAAGCAATAGAGTTATAAGAACAATAGGCCGTCGCATAATTCCTTATTTTACGTATTTGTAATATCGATAGCAATCCTTGACACCATAAACTGCAGAAAATGCTCTCATCGAAAAAAAGAAATCTTGTAAAACAGCGAACTGTGTTCCAATTCATAACGAACGTCAAGCTTGTATTTAACATTACAACTTTGACAGCTTTAATTCCTTAGTATTGTAATAAGTCGTCTGAAATATTATAATTTGCTGCAGTAAAATGAAGTACGGGATTTCTTACCGGTTCAATTCATAATCTTTCCAGAAAGGTCGTAAATATGGGGTGTTTGGAAGGGGTACATGTCATGATAACCTCAGGGCCAATGAGAGGTTATATAGACGCCGTAAGGTACATTAGCAATACATCGACCGGGAAATTAGGGACCATGATTGCAACCGAACTTCTGAAAAGCGGTGCTTGTGTAACGTTCATTTATGGGGCAGGCAGTAGCATTCCGGATAGTACTTTCTTAGATAACGATTGTGCCCGTCGGCTGATGCTTATTGAAATAGAAACGATAGACGACCTGGTAAACACGATTCAGGGAAAACTGAAAGACAATTCATTCGATGTGATTGTACATGCTATGGCAGTGCTCGACTACACTCCGGAGGCGCGTAGTCAAGGCAAGATACCTTCGAGTAAAGACAAACTGGTCGTGACCTTTGTAAAGACCCCCAAGGTTATAAAATTGATAAGGAGGTTATGGCCACATGCCTTTTTCATAGGGTTCAAACTAGAAGCGGGATTATCACGAGATGCTCTTATCGAAAGGACATATGCATCTCTTATAGAAAATGGGGCAGATCTCGTTGTCGCCAATAATCAGGATGAGATTGCGGGAAATAAACACCAGGCTTATCTGGTAAATTCACAGAAGAACATTGAATCTTGCTGTGAAACCAAACAAGACATAGCAAAAGCCCTGGTAACGGTACTTTCAAAATACCCGAAGCTGGGAAAAGCAGAATGAAAAGGTCTCTCCGGATATATGCGCCAGAACAGGTAGCTCAGTCCAACGAAAAAAGTCCTTCCGGGTTAGGGGCAGATCACGCGGTACCGCAAGGGGTGCAGGGTCATGATATCCTTATCAAGCAGATGAAACTCGGCAGTAATTTTATTACAGAATCACCCTTTCCACTTTAAGACATTATATACGTCTACCGGCTTGTTAATCCCTTTCAATTTCACGTTTTTAATTTCTTCTGTTTCCACCAGGTCTTTTATTTCCGACAACGTACGTGGGGTAATCAGTATCTGGCTTGGTTTGGCTTCCATCTGCAATCTGTGGGCGATATTGACCTGGTGGCCTATTACGGTGTAGTTCATCTGGATTTCCGAGCCGATATTTCCAACCGTTGCGTATCCGGTATTTATGCCAAAATAGATACCAATATTGCATCCTGTTTCGAGCCAGTGATTTTGCAGTTCATGCACTCTTTTCCGCATATCAATTGCCATTCTGACTGCCCGCTCGGCGTGGTTACTATATTCAACAGGATCGCCAAAAAAAACTAAAATTCCGTCCCCCATGAATTTGTCAAGCGTACCTCCGTAATGAAAAACGATTTTCGTCATCTCGGTAAAATATTCGTTTAACAGAGTTACAGTATCCTCCGGCTCCATATTCTCAGACGCCTCGGTAAAACCCTTAAGATCAGAAAAACATATCGTTAACAATTTTCTGGCATTCGTCAGGTATTTATCACCGCCGCCCGATATAATACTCTCGGCAATTTGTGGTGAGACGTACCTTTTTAAACGGGATGTCCTCTGAATCTCTTCTACTTGTTTCTTCACCTTGTCTTCCAGCGACCGATTGAATTCTTCAATCAAAATGTTTCGTTCCCGCAGCGCTTCGTTAAGTTTGACATTTTCTCTTATATTTTTGTAAGCTCCTACCGCACCGGCAACCGTGTCGAGGAGTTGTTCCGGATCACTGCCTTTAACTACATACGCATGTGGCCGAAAATGCTTGCGGATGTCAACCCGTTTCTCCCGTTCATCATATCCGCTGTAAAAGATAATGGGGATGTATTGATTTTTCGATTTGATGGCTTCTGAGACTTGCAACCCTGATATATCTGGCATATTGATGTCCAGCACGACCGTAAAAACTGTATCGTGAAATTTATCCACAGCCTCTTTTCCGCCACGGCAGGTTAAGACATCATATCCTTCGTCTTCCAATATTGCGGCAGTGGTTTGAAGCATAGAGAGGTCATCATCGACAAGCATGACACAAGTTTTTCCGGATAATTCATTTGCCATATTTTATTATCCTTTAGGTGGTTGCAATAGGTAATTTAACGGTAAAAGTGGTGCCTTTCCCTTCTTGACTCTCTAATTCGATACGCCCTTCATGCCTTTGTATAATGCTATGGCTGACAGCCAGGCCAAGACCGAGTCCGTTGGATTTTGTCGTGAACAGGGGGTCAAATATCATATGCTTCACATTATCGGGAATCCCGCACCCGGTGTCGGTAAAGGTGGTCGATAAAACAGAGCTGCCTTCTTTTTGTGCGCGAATCGTTAATGATCCACCCATAGGCATGGCATCGCAGGCATTTTGGATCAAATTCATAAACACCTGCTCAATCTGAGTGACATCAACAAGGATCGGGGGCAGCGGCTCTTCTGTATGCACAAATTTTTTAATTTTTCCCGGTATCTTGATCCTTGATAGGGAAGATTCAATGATCGTGCGAACATTCGCGGGAGATACCGTGGGTTTTGCAGTCCTTGAGAAGCCCAGCAGATCATTGACGATTTTGATACCCCGATCGGTTTCTTTTTCGATGATCTCCATCAAAGTATTAACTTTTTGGCTTTCACTCTGCACATGAGCGGCAGAAACATTCTTTTTTAAAAGAAAGAGGGCGTTCTTAACGGCGCCAAGTGGATTTCTCAGCTCATGCCCGACCCCCGAAGCCAACTTGCCAACGGCGGCTAATTTTTCAGAGCGCACCAATCGCTCTTGTGTCTCCTTCAGTTCTTTGTTTGTGTTATAGAGGTCTTTAATATGATCCCGCAACTGTGCCATAATCTTTTCTTTTTCATCATGAGACGTCTTGAGAGACCTGGTCATTTCATTAAAATTTACAGACAGCCGACCAATTTCATCCCGGGAGCGGATGTCAACCGTGCGAGTAAGGTCTCCTCTGGCAATATCCAGGGTAATATTTGCCATATATCGAAGCGGTGAAACAAGGTATGTGGTGAGGAAGAACATCATGCACATTCCACCAAAGACAATACCTAACCCCATGGGGACAATGCTTTGCCAGATGATCTTTCGAGTTCTTTCGTTTAATTTGTGATGGGATAAGCCCATTTGCACAAAACCTAAAACGGACCGTGCTTCTTCCGCATTCACTCCGTATTCACCTAAAATCTGTGCGGCAAACTCTTCTTCTGAAAAGGTCTTTTTTTCGAAGACAGGCGCAAAAAAATCACAAAACACCTCCCCTGAACGGGTCTTGATTTTATCACAGTAAAGTTCCGTTAGAGGACTGAAGTCTGGTGACTCGCTAAGGATACCGCCTCTCGCCCACCGGCTATGGCTGGTAGCCGCATCCTGCTTGTGAAGGGTTTTTCTCGTGGGAATTTCTTCCATATTTACGTTAATCTTTGGCGTCTTTTCTTCAACCATGACTTTCTGATTATCTGAGATACGCAAGTAACCAATTTCCTCCTCCCGGTCAAGGTCCCGCAGCCGATTGATGGCGGCATCTAGAAATGCCTCCTGTGCAGACCGCAAGGCATAGGCAACTTCATTGTCCTGCGCAAGCAGCATGACAAGTGACGTGCCAAATTTCTTCAGCGCTTCCTCCTGCTGTCTTTTCGTATGGTTGAGAAAGAATGCGCAACAGAGTATCCCGATAACAACCACCAGGATACCCATCAAAAGGATGAGTTTTGTACGAATGCCAATCATGGAATTTAAATAAAACCCTATTGTGGATATAAAACTACATCCGGATACGATTGAATAGATGACAGATTTATTCCAATAGTCTTTGCCGTTTGAATGTTTAACGTTAATTTCAGCCTGTTTGGCTGCTGAATGCCCAATGAAGTTGTCGCCGGATTGGTTAATAGCATTTGAGCAAGTTGGGCCGCCTGTATACCCGTCTCCTTATAATTTGGTGAAACGGAAACCAATGCCCCTGCTTTTACCATGGCATCGGAAGTGGAAAATATCGGCAGGCGACTCCCTATGGTTATTCTAGGAATACTATTGAGGGTGTTTTTTGTAATTACCGTGCTGTCGGGTATTAACCATAAGGCATCAATCTTATGGGTAATATTTTTCAGCGCTGATTCGACCTCTTTTTCCAGGAGTACCTCACTTTTAACAAGATTAAAGTCGAATTGCTTTGCCACGGTGTTTGCTTGTGCAACAATTTTCCGCGTTTTCTCCGGGTCATAAATGACACCAATATTCTTATGCGGGCCCAGAATCTCTTTTAGAACGGAAAATTGGTCTTCGATCGATGCCTCCGATGAAATGCCAGTAATATTCGTTCCCTGTAAATTAAAGCGATCGTGATTGATCACCATGCAAAATATGATGGGGATATCAGGGAAATGTTCTTTTGCAAGGGTTGCGGCAAGTACGCCTACGGCCAAAATAACATCCGGTTTCGATTTGTTCTCTTTGACCGTCCGAATAATTCTCTTCCCCTCTTCCGTATCACCATGAAGGTCGTAGACGGTTTTTATAGAGATATGTTTCCCTTTGCATCCTTCTTCAAATCCCTGAATTGCCTCGTTATAAGCTGCAATCTGCTGACTTCGAAAAATAATGGCCGTGTTTTCTGCGGCAACTAACCGGGGAATGAAGGATGACGTCTGAAAAAGAAACATCAGGACAAACCAACATACCAGAGCAAGCCCGTGATATCTTTCCAATGGAAGGAATTTTCGTTTCATAGCACCGGGTATTCTCCTTTTACAAAACCGGGAACCAATCCACAGATATGTGGAACAATGAGTTCATCAATCCGTTAATACTCATGAAGAGATTCGCCTTGATGAACGTACTGTTCGGTTATCGCATGAAGCTTTTCTTGCAGCTGTGTTACAATGGTAATTATTTTTGGTTCAAGATCTTTTATGCGAACATCTTCGGCCTTCTTCAGCTGCAACAGTGTGTCGCTGGTATGATGCATGGTTCTTTGTGCCGAGATTAACCTGCCGTTTAAATCCCTGATACGCTGGCACATCTGCTTGATAATGCGGAGAGCAAGCGTAGGATCCATTTTGATCCGTTTGAGAAGCCCCTCATATTCTATAGCCAGGACCCTTGCCTCTCCAACGGCCTTGATCGTAGCAGAGCGGGGGCTGGCATCAAAAAGGCTCATCTCGCCAAAAATATCCCCCGCCCCGAGTAAAGCCAAAACCGTTTCACTTCCCTTAGCGCTTTTTACAACCTTCACTTTTCCGCCTTGTATTACATACATGGTTCGGCTCTGCGTGCCTTCCTCAACGATGATTTCATCATCCTTGTAAAGCCTTCCCAAGAGAGAATCTTCCGACATGGCACTCCTCCTTTCTATCGGTTTATAAAGGAAAAGACCGCTTTTTTAAACGGGTAAATAACGACTGCACCTAGCAGGTAAATGATCCACCAGGGGTGTAATGTCCTCATGAAGATGTCCTTATAGCATCTGCTTCCCGTAAACATATCCCAGAGGATATCACTGTATGGCGTATTTTTTTGCAAGCTTTTTTGTTCGCACCGAACGATATTGAAGTAGCTTCGGGAAATTGGCGATACGACAGACATGAGATGGTTTGCTGCAAAGAGGAACTGACCAAACAGATTGTCTCTATTCAAGGATTTACAGGTCGGGAAGTAATATTCTCTGAAGTCTTTTTCACCAATTCCGTGGAGCAATGCTGTATGGGCTGCCGCCTTTGCCGTTATATAGGCAGAGCCTATTCCGTCTTTGTAGAGCCTTGTGCTACTGGCATCTCCTACAAACGCGGTCCTGCGGGCGAAAGGTTTTCTTGCGGCACCCACGCTGATTTTTGGAAAGCAGTGGCAAAATTTTTCGGGTACTTTAAAACCGGACGGCAGGAACTTTTTCATTGCGTCATGGTTAAGAAAGGCCTTTATATGGTCTGCTTTGGGATCTTTCCCGAGCACACTGATCGTAATGTAATCTCCTTTTGGTATGACACTGGCAAACTTTATCCCGGGGATGCGGAGTAAAAAGATGTGGATTGAGTGCCCAAACCGGTGAGCCACCCAATCACTTCCCAGTTCGATCTCAGATTGAGCCGTTTTGACGGTAGGCGGAACTTTATATCCGGGAATGATGTCCTCATACATTTTACCGGTACCTGCCTTAATTCCAAATGCCCCGACAAGGAGGTCGCAATCCTGGAGCATATTCCCGCCAGAATAAAGTTCGGGTTTGTCTCCTTCCATACAAACCCTGTCTATAAAGGACCGTTTTACACAAGCGCCATGTTCAATGGCCTTTTGGAGAAGAAAATCGTCAAAACTCTGTATGCCTTTTGCCACACTTCCGGCAGGTCCACTACCTCTGAAGACGGTAGCTATGCCCCGCTGGCTGAGACGTGAAGATTTTATCTCTATGCTACCGTCCAGGGTGTGAAAATAATACGATTCTATACCACATTGCACCACGGTGGGTGGCAAATTAATCCCTTCCAAAGCCAGGGTTTGCACCAAAGATTCAGAAACAACCCCGGCACACATATTGCAACCTGATGCCCCATGGGTGACAAAGGACTTTCTCTCGTAAATCGTGAGATCAAGCGCCTTGCCCATATCCCTGGCTAATTTGGAGGCGAAAATGCCGAAGAAAGAACCCGCAGGGCCGCCCCCGATTATTGCCACGCGCGCACCGTCATGCAGGGTCACTTTTGCTCCTCCCATGTACCGCTCGCTTTTATGAAGGTGGGATGCATTTGTATGAGAGAGTAAGATGCGTATGGTAAAAAATCTCCCTCATACCTCGAACTCAATTTACTGCGGAAATGCTTCATGCTTGATTTTGAAAGTATTGGCATAATAATAACACATCTTGTATCTCTTTTCAAGCATCCAAACTTCTCTGCCAATCAAATTTCTTCACCGTGTAAGAATTTGTTTTTCTGTCACAATTGACTCTTGTTGGTGATTCTCAGGAAATTAAATTTGTTGATTGACAACAACTACACTTATGATATACTTCCCACACACTGGTTGAAGCATGTTTGATATGGAAGAGAGGTATAATTCTTATTTCGGGAGATACTGCATGCGCTTTACGGGAAAAATTTCTATGTGCCTGTCTTTTCTTGCTATCATCTATTTTTCCGGTTGCAGTGCGCCGCCCGCTTTTAAACCAATAACAACCATACCCGTGAGACCACCGAAAAAAGAAATTCCCTATAAAGCCCCCTATATAGAAAGTCAGCTGGATCGTTATTCTGTGCGGGACTGGAAGTATATTGTCATACATCATAGCGCCTCGGCATCGGGCTGTGCCGCTGAATTCGACAGATTCCACCGTGAGAAGAGGGGATGGGAAAACGGTCTGGGATATCATTTTGTCATAGGAAACGGAAAAGGCGCTGGAGACGGGCAGATTGAGATTGGCAATCGTTGGGTAAAACAGATAGATGGTGCCCATGCTGGTGTACAGGAATACAACCATTACGGCATTGGGATATGTCTGGTTGGAAACTTCAATGGCTCATATCCAACAACATCCCAAATGGCCTCGCTTTCTGCATTAGTAGACTATCTCCAGGAACGGTGCCGTATCCCAGCCGAGAACATTATCATGCACCGGCATTTCAGGGAAACAGAATGCCCTGGCAGAAATTTTCCCTATTATAAATTGCTTGCGAAGACCGCCCGATGGTGAGTTTCTTTATTCCTCAACTTGGTGCAAGGCTAAATGATACCTATCCGCGATCGAAATCCGTCGGGAACGTTTCACTTTGTTACCGTTAGCATTATTCTCGCCAATGTCCTGGTTTTCCTTATTGAGCTTTCGTTAGGCGCCCGGCTCGATTCTTTCCTGTTCCAATTTGGTGTTGTTCCCGTCAAAGTAGCCTATTCTTCCGATATTCCAGACGCCACGTTTCTTAATACCTATTTCCCCTTTCTGAGTTATATGTTTCTGCACGGTGGGTTCATTCATCTGATAGGAAACATGTGGTATCTGTGGATTTTTGGGGACAATATTGAGGATAGGCTCGGACGCTTTAAATTCATCATATTTTATTTCATTTGTGGTATTGGGTCTGCCATGGTGCATGTTTATTTCAACAGCCAGTCAGGGATTCCCTGCATAGGGGCAAGCGGGGCAATCGCAGGTGTACTGGGCGCCTATATGGTTACCTTTCCGAAGGCGCGGATACTCGTCATCCTTCCCCTTTTTATCATCTGGGAAATCATTGAGTTGCCTGCCATCATTGTGCTGGGTTTCTGGTTCCTGATTCAGTTTTTTAGCGGCGCAGCCACTATTTCCTCTGCACACGGCGGAGGAGTTGCGTGGTGGGCACATATCGGAGGGTTTGTTATAGGAATAATTCTTATAAAAGTATTTCCCAAAGCACGGTATCGTCGTGTATAAAAATTTGCGTATTTGGGATTTGGGAATTCGGATTTATCATAATGTAAAATTCACCCTCCCATGGTAGGACAAGCGTCCCCGCTTGTCATCATGTTTTTTCCATACTCACAAGTTCCCGCCGGCCATTTGGATTCAAATTTGTATTCCTTTTGCGCTTGCCGTAGTTGAAGGCGATTCCTCGTCGATCATTGCATTCCCCCGCTCAGACGCAACCCAATCACGCCTATGATAATCAGTCCAATCGAAATTATCTTTACGGCGCTCAATGGCTCCCTGAACCACAAAATGCCCACGGTTGCTATGAGAGTTGTCCCGACCCCCGACCATACGGCATAGGCAACGCTTACCTCAATCTTTTTGAGGGCAAGGGAAAATGCACTAAAGCTGCATCCATATAGGATAAAGAGCAATATGGATGGCAAGGTCTTCGTAAAACCCTGGGATAATTTCAAGCAGGTGGTGCCTGAGACCTCTAACAGTATTGCCAGGATCAAATAAAGCCAACTCATGGAATATCTCCTTTTGTTCAACGCAATTACTCAAAATTTAACATGGAGATACTATATCAACCCGCCCGCAGTGCGTCCACGATATTCATGCGCGCCGATCTGAATGCGGGCAGCACACCACCGAGGAATCCCATGATTAGAGAAAACGCAAGTGATTTATGGATGATACCAAAGGTAAGGGAAAAGGTAAAGGCGAGTTCAGAAAAGGTCTGAAAGTTCATGGTAGAGACGGTAAGCAATTGCATGAATGACGCAAAAAACAGCCCTATGCAACCGCCCAAAAATCCGATCATCAGTGATTCCACAAGAAAAGCGCCTAAAATGTTCCTTCTTTGAAAACCGAGTGCGCGTAATGTCCCGATTTCATTCGTGCGGTTTGCTACTGCGGAATACATGGTAACCATGGCGCCAATGATAGCGCCCAGGGAAAAGATGATGGTGAGTGATAGCCCCATGATACGCAGGAATTTCGCCATCATCTTCGATTGATCTTCATAGTAAGTGATTTCCCGTTTTGCCTCCAGGGTCAGTCGCGGATCGCTTTCAATGCGTGTCTTTAATTTTATAAACTCCGAAGAATCACGCAATTGAAAGATAACCGATGAATAAACGGGACGCCGGAAGGCCTGCATGAGCTGATCCACATCACCCCATATCTCCGAACTAAAACCGGTGTTCCCCGCATCAAACGTCCCCACGACCGTCCAGTCCCTCATGCCAAAGCGGAGGGTCTCTCCGATGCCTCCCCCTTTAAACCTTTTTGCGATACTTTGACCTGCTATGATCTCGGATGAACCCGTCCTGGGCATACGGCCCTCAGCGAGTTTTACCTGGGGACGCAACACGAGAGAACTTCCTGAAATGCCCCTAATAACCACATTTGCCGGCTTATTACTCCCCCGTTTGGGGAGGTTGATCAGCACCACCAGCTCTTTTGCCAGCAGGCGCTGGCCATGTGCCCCGAAGGCCGCCTCCGGCTGTGTCTCTACGATTGACGCCTGCTGCCGGTCGATCCCGCTTTGCACTTCAGAGGATGCGGCCTTGCGGATTACCACCACGTTATTGTAGGAACCGGTATTCACCAGGGTCTTCCGCAACCCCTCGGCAAGCATTAAAATCGAGGCAAACACGAAGACTACCAGCGCCATGCCGGATGCAGTGAGTGTGGTGGTGAGTCTGCGGGTCAGGAGATTGCGAAAGCTGTAGAGAAACGGTATTTTCATCTATCCAATCCTCCTCAGACCATCGGCAATCCGGACGTTTATTGCCCGCCAAGTTGGGATAATTGCCGCAACCGCACCCACAAGAAGGGAGGCTGCTATGTCAAGGTATATGGTCTTCATCGCCACATGAAACACCGGAAAGTACGTTTCCATGGTACTACCAAACACCCTTGCTATCGGGAAGGTGAACAGAATGCCTATGGTGCAGCCCATCATAGCAATACACAGGGATTCTCCGAATATAAGCGCCCCAATGTGCCAACCGCCGAATCCCAGGGTTTTGAATACTGCATATTCACCAATGCGTTCGCGGGCGGTCATGGCCATGGTATTCGCCAGCACCGCCATGATGATGATAATAACTACAAAGGAAACCATCTGTATGGCGACAACAATCGCTTCACTCATGGAAACAAAACCCATCTGGAAGGCCTTTTCGGTCTCGGTCAGGGTTTCTGCGAGGGAATTTTTAAAGATAGTATCAACTGCTACGGACACTTCGTAGGCCAGGTCCGGATTGTCTACCCCGATGAGATAAAAACCGGTCTGGTCTGCCCTACGTGGAGCAGTTACTTTCATCATTTCATTCAGATAATTCCAATGGAAAAAAAATTGAGTTTCATCGGTGCTTTTATCTCTGCCCCGATAGATTCCGCACAGGACAAACTCCCAGTTGCCGGGGAAAATCGTTCCCTTTAGGGTTATCAGATCACCGATTTTCCAGCCGTATTTGGTCGCCAGCTTCTCTCCGGCGACAGCAGCCTTCCGGTCGCGCTGAAAAGCAGCCTTCTGTTCAGGTGGAAGTATATATTCGGGATACAGTTCCAGATAACTTTTCGGTTCCACGGCAAAGTTGGCAAAAAAGTTTTTTTCGTCGATATAGACGCCGCCAAACCAGTTTCCGTACGATACGAGTTTTACCCCCGGTATTTGCCGTATCTTTTCCTTGTAAGAAATCGGAAGTGAAAAGACCAGGGATATGGAATTCCTGGTCACCAGGCGGCTCGCCGAAGAAGCCTCTACCCCCGCATACCAGGCGCTCACTACGGTTCTCAAAAGGCCAAAGGCAAGAATGACAACCGTAACGCCGAGAATCGTGAGCGAGGTGCGGAGTTTGTGGCGAAAGGTGTTTTTAAAGACGAGCTTGAGCAGATGCATTCAAAATACCCTTTTCGAGATGCCTTATGATACGGGCTTTTTCTGCCGCATGGGGATCATGGGTAACCATGATAATGGTCTTACCGAGCTCGGCATTGAGACGACCCATTAGTTCCAATATCTCTTTTGCCGAAACCCGGTCCAGATCGCCCGTTGGCTCATCTGCCACCAATAGGGTCGGGTCCGTTATAATGGCGCGCGCTATGGCCACCCGCTGCTGCTGCCCGCCGGAAAGCTGGCCTGGATAATGATCCATGCGATCGGAAAGGTTGACCATCTGAAGCGCTGTTTTCACATGTTCTCTCCGCTCCTTTCGGGAAAGTCGTGTCAGAAGCAGAGGTAATTCAACATTGCCAAAGGCGGTGAGCACCGGAATTAAGTTGTAAAACTGAAAGACGAAGCCGACGTTGGCAGAGCGCCATTGGGCAAGCTCCGTTTCAGACAACCGTGAAATATCAACGCCAGCCACTTTGATCATACCACGGTCAGGCTTGTCGATGCCGGCGATGAGGTTTAACAAGGTGCTCTTTCCCGAACCTGATGGCCCCATCAACGCCAGAAATTCCCCTTCTTCTATATCAAAGGTAATGTCCTCCAGTACCGGTACAATCTGGTTGCCTCTGCGGTAGGATTTGCTCAGATTTTTTATTTCAACCAGAGGCGCTTTATGTCCCATCATTTTTCTTTGACCTTTATCTTTGAACCGTCTTTCAGCTTGTTCAACGGTTTCACTGCCACTTTCTCATCTTGCTTTATCCCGTCGAGGACTTCTATCGTGTCGCCAACCTGCGTCCCTAAAGTGATTGCGGTCTGTACCACACGGTCGCCTTTGATGAGGAAAACGAAATGCCTGCCGTCGCGGGTTACAATGGCTGCGGGGGTAAGCGTATTCAGCGGCTTTTGCTCTTCACGGGTTATTGGCCTGGAAAGAAAAGCAACCTTGGCGCTCATTTCCGGCAAGATACGGTTGTCTTTATCAAGAAAACGCACCTTAACCATCACCGTTGCCTTGCTGCGGTCAGCAGTCGGAACAATCATATGAACCTCTCCGCGAAAACGGGACCCTGGCAGTGCATCAAGCTGTACCTCGCACGGCTGTCCTACTTTCACCAATTCCAGGTTTGACTCAGACACATCGGTCTCTACCTGGAGTGAGTCCATATCGGCAATGGTAACAACGGCGGCCTTGGCGTCTGCAGACGCTCCGGTGGGGGTAACGATATCGCCGATATCGGCATTTTTGGTTAAAACCACAGCATCGAATGGCGCCCGAATCCGGGTATATTCCACTGAAACATTGGCAACCTGCAGTGCGGCCGCCTCGGCTTTAACCGCTGCTTTTGCACTGGCAACTGCAGCCTTTGCCTTTTTGTAACGGGCCATGGCGGTATCGTATCCCGCCTGTGCTGTAACCCCCTTTGCCAGCAAATTTTCTTCCCGGTGAAAAGAAACTGTCGAATCGTGAAGTTCGGCCTCCGCCTGCTGAAGATTGAAACGTGCAACGTTCAGGTTTGCGACCGCCTGATTCCGCAACGCAAGCACGTCCTCACACTCGAGACGGGCAATGATTTCGCCCGTTTTTATTCTACTTCCCTCTTCAACATTGAGCGAAATAAGGCGTCCGGTGATTTTGGAAGCCACAGCGGCCTTGCGCTGGGCTACCACATAGCCGCTGGCATTCAATAAGGCAAGCGCCTGAGATGGATATGTCCTGGCAACGATGGCAACTTCAACAGGGACAGCCGGAGCCAAGACCCCCAAAAGGTACAGGAATATTATTCCTGCGACTACGATCACTGCCACTGCAATGCGATAGTACGGTTTCCGATGCCGTACCGGGCGAATGCCCTTTACTGATTTATCTATCGTTAACTTTAAAAGGTCTTCCTGTGACATGAAATTATTTTATTTCTCTTGTTACACCTTCCAGTTTTTCGAGCGTTCCTTCGGCAATTTCTTCTTCCAGCTTTATCACATCACGGAAGGCGATGCCTTCCCGCCAGAGGAAGAGGAAGCCCAGGAGTGTGGAAGGGAGGATGCTGATAGCCCACAAAACAATGGCATAACTCTGGGCAGCCGTGGTTTCTATTCCAAAAATATGCAACGATTTTAGCACCGCGATATGGAAGACACCAATATAGCCAGGGGCCTGGGGCAGGGCAACTGCCAGCGCAAGACACACAGCGACAAGACACGCTCCAACAAAGGGGAGATGCATATGGAAGGAAAACCCCAGGAGATATATTTCCGCTCCCGCAAGAACCCAGATGAAGAGTGAGAGCACCAGCATCCATACTGCCTGTGCTTTGTCTTCCAGGATTTTCAGGCCGTAAACAAAGGATTCGTACAATCCCAAAATCTTGTCTTTGATTTTATGCGGCAGAAAGAAGCAACACCTGGAGAGTATTTTTTTAAAGAAATCGGGTTTTATTACGACGAAAAACAGGCAGATAATGGTGAAGACCCCTATCGCAGCAAATACCTCGGTCCATTTTTTCAGGGAAGGGATAATTGATTCCTTGATAGCGCTCGCCTGACTCGTGGAAACATGCGCAAGAACATGATGGGAGGGGGAGGGATGCGGCAACAAGGCGATAACAACTACGGTAAAGATGATGAGTCCCAGCATGTCAAAAATCCGCTCAACAATTACCGTGGCGAAAGAGGTTGAAAATTTTATATCCTCCTTTTTCGTGAGGATAAACGGCCTTAAAACTTCTCCCACACGGGCAGGGAGAATATTGTTTGCCATAAAGCCGATTAAGGTAACCGACAATAAATTCATTATCGAAATTACTTTAATATGCGACAATAATCCGCGCCAACGAATTGCCCTCACAACGTAAACGACCAGAGTTAAAACGAGCGTAGGGATGATAAACCAGTAGTTTGCACCCCGTAAGGCATTTTTCAGCAGCGCCCACTCGATATTTCTTACAAACAACCATGTGCAAACGACGCTGGCAAGAATACTGACGATCAACAGAATATTTTTTTTGTTCAATTTCATGGCAACCTTTCATACAAGCAATAAACGCACGGCAAAAGCCTCGCCCTGTTTTCTCTCCCTACTCGTTCGGGTTAGGAATTTCAAACCGGTGGTTTCTCTTCTAGAAAACTTATCATGTTTCACATTTTTTACTGCACACGACGGGTGCCCTATGGTAACTTAGCCGCATGAGAATATGCTGGAAAGAGATAGCGGAAGTAACTATAAGTCAGACACAAGGTATAATAGCAGAAAACGGGCAAAAATCCAGAACACAATTATCCCGGCAAATATGCGAAGCCTTAGCATGGCGTGGTCCGAATGGGAGGCTGAAAGATGCGAGTTGCCGTGTAGTTGTACTGAATTTGCATCGCGAAGGGATAAAGCCAGTGCTTTTGGAGACGTTTACGAGGTGTTCCATCTTGCTTTAAGGAAGGCGGTGAATCCAAAACTCCCCGTTCGTGCAGAGCATAATCGTTTGCTTGCGGATGGTCAAGGGCATTTGTGTTTATTCTGGCTTGACAAATCGTATTAATTCGGATAGTTTGACACACGTATTATATATTACGATACTTGTTACGAATATCTGAGTTTTCTTTAAACGTCTTTTAGAAAGGAATATTGTAAGTTTATGGCTGCAAAATTAATCAAAGGCACTGAAATCGGAGAGCAAATTCTCCAGGAAATCACCGCTGAAGTGGCACAAATTAAAGGAACATATGGCGTTGTGCCGGGGCTGGTAACGATTCTGGTGGGACAAAATCCTGCCTCTGTTTCCTATATCACTTTAAAAATCAAGACTGCCCATAGGTTAGGCTTTAAAGAGGTACAGGATAATCAGCCAGCTACTATCTCAGAAAAAGACCTGCTTGCACTTATTGATAAATACAACAAAGATGATTCCATTCATGGCATCCTTGTTCAGCTCCCCCTCCCAAAACAGATCGATGAAAAGAAGGTGATCAATGCTATAGATCCAGACAAGGACGTCGATGGTTTCCATCCGGTAAATGTCGGACGTCTTATGATCGGTGGCGGTGAGGTAAAATTCCCACCATGCACACCGGCTGGTATTCAGGAATTAATTGTACGTTCCGGGATTGAAACAAGCGGAGCTGAGGCCGTTGTTGTTGGGCGCTCAAATATCGTGGGAAAGCCGATCGCCATCATGCTGGTTCAGAAAGGAAGAGGGGCTGATGCAACAGTGACCGTTGTTCATACAAAGACCAAAGACTTAGCCGAGCATTGCAAACGCGCAGATATCTTAATCGTTGCTGCGGGTGTTCCGGGCCTTGTGAAACCGGAATGGATCAAAGCGGGCGCATGCGTCATTGATGTGGGTGTCAACAGGGTTGGTGAAAAGCCCAGCAAAGACGACCCCAAAAAGATGGTGCCCATTTTAAAAGGCGACGTTGATTTTGAAGCGGCGAAGGGAATCGCCGGATACATCACCCCTGTCCCAGGAGGTGTTGGCCCCATGACCATTACCATGCTCATGAAAAACACCTTAAAATCCCTTAAATGCAAGCTGGGCATCCAATAGAATAAAAATACATTTTGGGATCAATGGGTTAATGCCTTGTACTTGTCATGTAAAAGGCTTGTTATGATGCCCGGCACAAGCCTCCCTATGGTTTGTCCGTTGATTGTAGAGACCGGCATCGCTTCCATGAGGGAGTTCGTGAGAAAGACTTCATCGGCTGCCAATACCCTTTCCAGCCCAAAAAGTTCCTCAGATGCATGAATGCGGTTTTCATTGCACAATTCCAGGATGACCCTGCGGGTAACGCCCGGCAGGAGATTGGCCTTCAGGGAGGGGGTAATCACGGTATTTCTTTCAACAAGAAAGACGTTGCTGACGGCACATTCGGTAACCTGATTCTCGGTATTCAGAATAAGCGCATCGTGGGCGCCCTGGCCAACAGCCTCTTTCTTCATAAGGTAATTCGTCAAATAACTGAGCGTCTTGTGGCTTGAAATGGGACACGTAACACTTCTCCGGATATGGGAGGTAATAAGTGATACGCCTGTTTTATAGCATGAGGCAGGATAAGCAGGAAACGGCTTTGTATGAATCAAAAAAGTGGGTTTGCATATACCCGCCGGAATGAGCCCATTTATGCCAAATCCTCGAGACAGCGTCATACGGACATAGGCATCCTGCAGGTTGTTCCTGGTTAGGAGTTGTTCAATAACCTGCTCCAGGTGCTGAGCCGTATAATGAAAGGGGATATCAAAATACCGGGCGGAATTCACGAGACGAGCAACGTGGTCGTCGAGTCGAAAGGGTTTCCCGTGGTAAGCTCTCAGGGTCTCAAAAAGCCCATCTCCGTAAAGAAAACCCCGATCCAGGACCTTCCATCGGCATTCAGTTTCTTCTACCATAGCGTCATTTAAGAATACAACGTTGGACATTGCCGTTATCATGCACCGCCAATAATCGTAAAATTATGCGTCTTCAAAGAATCAATGAGTGCCTTGGCCTTGTGCATGGTCTCTTCATATTCCTCTTCTTCATCAGAATCTGCCACAATGCCGCTCCCCACCTGAAAGTACACGCTGTTGCCTTTCATGATGAACGTCCGTATTGCTATATTCAGGTCTGCATTTCCGTTAAACCCGATGTACCCGATAGCTCCCGTGTAGACGCTTCGCTGGGTGGGTTCCAGTTCATCGATAATCTGCATGGCACGGATTTTTGGCGCCCCGGTAATGGACCCTCCGGGAAATGCAGCCTTCAGCAGGTCTATGAAATCATACCGTTCATACAAATCCCCTTCAATGGTAGAAACCAGATGATAGACGGTGGGATAGGTTTCTAAGGCCTTTCTTTCCGTGACTTTGACGGAACCGTAATCGCACACGCGGCCAAGGTCATTACGCTCCAGATCAATAATCATGGTAAGCTCTGCATCATCCTTTGGGCTCGAAAGCAATGCTTGTTTCATGAGCTCGTCGGTATTATTATCCTTACCGCGGGGCCGCGTGCCCTTGATGGGACGGGTCTGAACATGTCCAGCATTCATTTTAAGAAATCGTTCCGGCGAGGAACTGATAATGGCAACCTCATCAAAAGCCAGATACCCGGAAAACGGCGCTGGATTCACCGAACGCAATTTTTTATACAGTTCATAGGGAGGGATATCGACATGCGTCTCTATTCGTTGTGAGAGATTGACCTGATAAACGTCACCGGCGGCAATGTAGGCCTTAATGCGCCTGATTGCATCGAGATAGTGTTCTTTTGGGAAGTTGAATTTCAGCGTGGGCTCAGGTATTTCCGGATTGGATGTGTAATGCCCTGGTTCATATACCGCATTTGATTTTCTACTCACTGCTTCGCCAAGGTATCCCATTCTGTCTTGCAGGGTAGTATCCAAACCGAAATCTACCCCGATTACATAACATGTTTGCAGGAAGTTATCATAAGATATCATCGTGTCATAAAATCCCAGATACATATCAGGCAGGCCAAGATCATCAATCGCCCTCGTGGTTAGCCTTTCTATAAAAAGGCACAGGTCGTAACCAAAATATCCAACCACACCGCATTCGAAAGGAACGGATTCGGTGGTGTTTTTTAGAGAAAACTGCCTGAGCAGCTCGCGGAGATGTTCAAAGGGATTCCCTTCAATTTCAAGCACACCATCCCTGTCAGTCAGGGTGATTTTCTGTCGTTTTGCCTTCATAATGAGAAAAGGATTAAAACCCAAAAAGGAATATCTCGAGACCCCTTTTACCGGCAAGGCGCTGTCGAGAAAAAACAGGTGTGGTTTTGACGAAAATCTGCAAAATGCCTCTAACGGGGTGCAGGCATTTCTGACTTCCTGGATAAAAACCTCACCGGTTATGTTTTTGCTGGTATTCATGGACGTTATGAGACTTTGTTCTATCTTGACTGGTTCATAGAAAACAACAGTCCTTTTTCCCTTGCAGGATTTTCCTATCTTTCAATGGAGTCGGGAAATCTTGTTTACGCTGGGTAATTCTAGATATGACGCAAAATTTTGTCAAGGTAAATCGCTGGTAAAGAGCCTCAAAATGCCGTATTTATCCTTGTCATTTCCATATGAGTATGCTAACATAAAAAAATTGTTGATGTATCAGTTGCCAGTTTGAGAGAGGAAGGACGAAGCTTCTTTTCCCCGAATCTTCCCGGCACGGTCGGATGCAAACGGTTACTGATTTCTCCGGGCCGTGAATTCGTACGGTGAATTCATTCTGGTTTTGATTTTAGTAGGATAAATGTTGCAGGCGAATGGTTAAGACGATGCAAGGGCATGTTAAGAAATACCTTGATCATATTGAGCACAACAGGAATTTTTCCGTGCAGACCTTAAGGGCTTATCGAAATGATCTCTATCAGTATCTTTCGTTTCTTGTTGGGGAAGGTTGCCATGACCTTGAAAGCGTTACCCGCTTGTTATTGCGAGGTTTTCTTGCCTACTTAAAAAAGCAAGACTATTCAAAAACCACGATTGCCAGGAAACTGGTGTCAATCCGGTCCCTTTATAAATTCCTGTGCCGTGAGGGTATTCTGAAAGGTAATCCCGCGGAGAACATCCGTGCTCCGAAACTGGAAAAAAAACTTCCCGGGTTTATGAGTATTAAGCAGACCGAAACCCTCTTAGATCTGCCAGTCATGGACACGGTGTCAGGCGTTCGTGACAGGGCTATTATGGAAACCTTGTACAGCACCGGTATGAGGGTGAGCGAATTGGTTGGAACGGATATTGATGACATAGACTTTTTCAATGAAGTTGTCAAGGTGAAGGGAAAAGGACGAAAAGAACGTTTGCAACCTATTGGAAATCATGCTTTGGATGCCATACGATCGTACCTTGACAAAAGGGGATCTGATAATAAAGCCCTTTTTTTAAACAAACGTGGTGGACGACTGACCGAGCGCAGCGTGGCAAGGATGCTGGAAAAGTATGTAAAAATGGCCGGTATGAGCCTTAATATTTCTCCCCATACTTTTCGGCACAGTTTTGCCACCCACTTGCTTGACAGCGGCGCCGATTTACGGTCTGTACAGGAGCTTTTGGGTCACGCCAACCTTTCTTCGACACAAATCTATACTCATATTACCACAGAACGATTAAAGCAGGTATACGATAAGGCGCATCCCAGGGCATAAATGAACGGCCCTATCGGGTCGTTCCCCAAGATGGAAGTCTGTTATGAAATTTTGGTATCTGTCAGTTAATTTGTTTTTATTGTTTTTTGTGTCCTGCGTGGTTGGTGCCCAGCAAATTCAACAATACAAATTGCAGGAGGCATTTCCGCATCTTTCCTTTGATAGTCCTGTGGATTTACAACACGCCGGTGACGGCACGAACAGACTTTTTGTTGTATCGCAGCGCGGGATGGTTTCTGTTTTTGAGAATAACCCATTGGCAAAGTCGGCACAGACTTTTTTAGACATACGGGACAGGGTAATTGCCGCCGGGGAATTAGGACTGCTTGGACTTGCCTTTCATCCTGACTATGAGCAGAATGGATACTTTTATGTGAATTACACGGCGGCGAATCCCCTTCGTTCCATTATTGCACGATATTCAGTAAGTGAAGCAGACCCGAATGCTGCAGATAACAAGAGTGAACTCATTCTATTTCACATAAGGCAGCCGTTTCCGAATCATAACGGCGGCCAGCTGGCCTTTGGTCCTGATGGCTATTTGTATATTGCATTAGGCGATGGTGGCTCTGCTGGCGACCCTCAGAATAACGGGCAAAACCGATCGTCCTTTCTCGGCAAGATATTGCGTATCGATGTAAACGCCACTTCAGGAGAGACCTTTTACGGTATTCCGCCCGATAATCCCTTTGCGGGAAATACCAAAGGCTTTAAAGAGGAAATTTATGCGTATGGCTTACGCAATCCATGGAGATTTAGTTTTGACTTTGCAACAGGATGGCTATGGGCGGGGGATGTAGGCCAGAATTCATGGGAAGAGATTGACATTATCACAAAAGGGGAAAACTATGGCTGGAGGGTGATGGAAGGAAATCATTGTTATAATCCCTCTCCTTGCAATACTACCGGACTTGCCTTGCCCGTATGGGAGTATGGTCATGACAATCCGGGGGGGTGTTCAATAACGGGTGGCCATGTTTACCGTGGAAAAAAACTTCCGGAACTTGCCGGAAGATATCTGTATGGTGATTATTGCAGCGGCAGAATCTGGGCGTTGCGATATGATGGTGGAAATTCCGTTACCAATACCTTGTTATTAAAAGAAGACGTTAATATATCATCTTTTGGAATCGATGAGGATCATGAAATATTCATCTGTGATTTAAATGGGAAAATTTATGAACTTTCTACCGTTACGTCATCACCAACGGCCACGCCTACCCCAATAATAAAGGGTAAAATCTTCGGATATGTGATGGACAACAAAGGGAATTTCATCAAATCTGCAAGAATAAAGCTTAAAGGGAAAGAAACAAGGAAGAAGACCTTATCCGATACGGCCGGCTTTTTTGAATTTACCGGGATAGAGGGTGCTACCTATAAGGTTATTGCAGAAAAGACCGGATACAAAAAAACCAGACAGATGATAACGATGAATGATGGAGAAGAGAAAGAGATTATGCTGGAGATGAAAAAAACCGTTGATGGGAAAGTCAATCTCCTGTTAAATAAAGAGGTTTTTTGGCAAGGAGGGGCATGAAGTTTATACAATATACGTACTCTAAAAAACATGGCACTGTTGGATTGTCCCGACGGCATTCACGTTGGTGCATTTTCAATCTTAACTACCATTCATGACGAGATATCCTATGGGAAAGCGAGACAAGACAAAGAGTGATCCCCCGGTTGAAAATGAAGGCTGCATTGCAGTCACCAACGGAATTGGACAGAAACAATATGAAGAAATTGTAGCCGATGTCTGTTTGTCACACCTGATTCTCGAACAAACGATGGAGGGAATTGTGGTATGCGATGAAAACGGCAGGATCGTGTGCGCCAGCAAAACTGCCCATACCTTTTGTGGCGGCGATCCGGTGTCCAAACCTTTCGAAACGACCTTTCCCCTTCAAATGAAAAACGAGGGGGACGGGTATAGGGATTTTCGTATCAAAGACGTTTTAAATAACAAAGTCATTCAAGGCACGGAAGTGAGTCTGACGTATTCTTTCGGTGTCCGTTCAGATGACATGAAGGTATTTCATCTGCTTATGAATGCCTCACCTTTGCGAAATTCAGAGAATGCAGTGGTTGGTTGTGTGGTTATCTTGTCTGACGTTACCGAACAGAAACGGGTGAAAAGACGAAAGGGCATATTGTATACCATAACACGCGTGTTGTCAGAGTCGGCCACGTTTAAAGAAGCCGCCCCAAAGATCCTTCAATCCCTGTGTGAAAGCCTGGAATGGGATGTCGGGGTGTTGTGGACGGTTGAAAGAAAAACCGACAAGTTGCGTTGTTCAGAAATGTGGCATACGCCCTCCGTAGAAATTCCAGAGTTTGAGGCGCTTACCCGGCAGATTACCTTTTCCCCTCAGGTTGGACTGCCTGGCACTGTTTATGCCACCAAAGCTCCTCTCTGGATTACCAACGTCGTCTCCAATGCGAACTTTCCCCGGGCGGCAGTCGCAGCCAAAGAAAAATTGCATGGGGCATTTGGTTTCCCTATCCTGGCCGGGAACACGATCCTTGGCGTAATTGAATTTTTTTGCCATGAAATACAGCCAGCCGATGACGACCTGCTCAAGTTAATGGCCTCCATCGGTGAGCAGATCGGTCAGTTCATCGAACGGAAACGATCGGAGGATGCCCTGATACACCGGATAGACTTTGAAAAGACCGTTGCCAGCATTTCCTCACGATTTGTTGTCTTTTCAGACTTTAATAATGCCGTTTTCAAATCATTGGCTGACGCTGGCCGGTTAAGTGACGCAGGAAGGGCATACCTTTTTCAATTCCGGGATAATGGCGCTTTTATGGACAACACCAACGAATGGCATGCAGAAGGGGTCGCTCCTGAAATTCAGCATCTTCAAAATCTTCCCACGGCAATGTTTCCCTGGCTCATGGAGAACTTGCGAGCCGGCAAGGTGATTCATGTCGCAGATGTTTCCCAAATGCCTGCCGAGGCCGCTTTTGAAAAGCAGGAATTTGAAAAGAGGAGCATCAAGGCAATATTGATTTTGCCGGTACATGCCGAAAAGGAATTAGTCGGGTTCGTTGGCTTTGACAGCGTGGTGGCTGTTGATCCCTGGCATGAGGAAGATGTTGCACTCCTGCACATCACTGCAGAGATCATAGGAAATGCTATTGCACGTAAACACTCGGATGCCCTTGTTACCTATATGGCTTACCATGATACCCTCACCGGCTTACCCAACCGAAACTTATTTCAGGACCGTTTGAAACTAGCATTAGTTCATGCAAAACGTTATAAAAAGATGGTTGCTGTTATGATCCTTGACCTGGATCACTTCAAAACCATTAATGATGCCCTGGGGCATCACATAGGTGATTTGCTGCTGAAAGAGATTGCAGGGCGGCTGATACAATGCGTGCGCAAGGGCGATACTATTGCCCGCACAGGTGGTGATGAATTTACCATCATCCTTCCTGATTTAGTTCATGCACTCAATACGATCATAGTTGCAAGTAAAGTTATTGACGCACTCAACCAGCCTTTCAGGTTCGAAGGTCGCGAAATCCATGCCACGATTAGCATAGGCATCAGCCTTTATCCACTCGATGCAGAGAGCCCGGAAGACCTGGTCAAAAAGGCCGATATTGCCATGTACCTTTCCAAGTCACGCGGTAAAAATACCTACCGTTTCTACCAATCTGAGATGAATACCGTAAAGAAATAAGCAAAGCGGGGGTGCCTGGAAATTTTCCCGGAAACCGGGTATTTCATCTGCTGCGCAACTCAGTCAATTTGTATTTGATAATTTTTTCTATTCGTGATACAGTTACTTTATGAAAAATACCCCTTCATCATCTCCACTAAAACCATACCTTTTAAAGCACCGGTTTTACCCATTTCGGGAATATCTGAAGGAACATTTCGCTCATAAGGTGCACAAGATCCCGATTCACGCTGGTTTTACGTGCCCTAATCGTGATGGGCGCGTTGCGGTGGGTGGTTGTACGTACTGTATCAATGAAAGTTTTAGCCCCAATGTCAAAGAGACTTTCCTTCCGGTAAGAGAGCAAATTGAAAGAGGCAAGGTATTCCACAAAATGAGATATGGAGCAGAAAAATTTATCGCCTATTTTCAGTCTTTTACCAATACTTACGCCGACAGAGAGACATTACAATCCTGTTATGAAGAAGCGCTCAGTGACAGGGATGTTGTGGGAATTTCTATTGGTACCAGACCAGATTGCATCACGGACGATATTTTAAGCCTTATCGATGGTTATACAAAAAAATATCACGTTTGGATCGAATACGGACTTCAATCCATCCACGACAAGACTTTAGAGCGAATAAACCGGGGGCACGACTCCGGGATATTTCTGGATGCCGTACGTCGCACAAAAAAAACTTGCATCAATATATGTGTTCATGTTATTTTAGGTTTACCTGGCGAGACGGAAGCGGAGATGATGGAAACCGCTCAGGCAGTAGCAAGTTTAGGTATACAGGGTATAAAGCTTCATCATTTGTATGTGGCTAAAAATACGGCATTGGCTGAGGAGTATTTTCAAGGCAAAGTGCAGACTCTGGATAGGTATACGTATATGAAACTTGCTGTCGATTTTTTAGAGCATATCCCTTCAGATGTTACCGTACAACGGCTCGTAGGTGACACGCATGGCAATTTTCTCCTGTCTCCCGTATGGAATGCCAGCAAGGCAGAGATTACTAACGGGATAACACGGGAATTTGAGCGTCGGGGCACCTATCAGGGCTTACGGCATATTCGATCAGTGCCCATGATGGAGCATCCGAATTCATGTTCCGCACAAACCATGCGGGGACAAGATTCAGAAGAGTTGAAATTGCACACCGTAAAAATATAAAGCGGGCGTAATTCAGTGGTAGAATACCAGCTTCCCAAGCTGGGTATGAGGGTTCGATTCCCTTCGCCCGCTCCATTCTATAAGCAGGAGGATGTTACATGATACTGCCATTGCAAATTACGTCGCGAAATATAGAACTCACTGAAGCGATCGAAGCTAATATCCGTGAGCATGCCGAGAAGTTAGATAAATATTACAGCAGAATTACCAGCTGCAGGGTTACGGTTGAGGCGCTTCCCAATAGATCCCTGTACAACCTGCGTATCGACATGACGGTTCCTGGTACAGAGCTCGTGGTAAAACTTGATCCAAACGCAGACCTGTATCTTGCCATACGAGATGCCTTTCATGATGCTCGCCGGAAGCTGGAGGATTTTGGCAGAAGGCAGCGCGGTGATGTGAAACAGCATACAGAAACGCCCCGTGGTCTTATTAAAACGCTGTTTCCAGATCAGGGTTACGGCTTCCTTACCACCATGGATGGTCGTGAGGTATATTTCCACGAACATAGCGTTCAAAACCATAAATTTAAACAGCTGACCGTCGGGATGGAGGTGCGCTTTGGTGAAGAAATGGGCGAAAAAGGGCCACAGGCGACGTATGTGAGAGTGATATAAAGCTGGTTAGTAAATTAAGCATACCTTGTACGTGTCATTGCAAACGAAGCGAAGCCGAAGTTACGAGCCCAGGCGAAGCAAACCCACGAGA
The DNA here is from genome assembly GCA_007618135.1 of Candidatus Brocadia sp. WS118. Classification (GTDB taxonomy): domain Bacteria; phylum Planctomycetota; class Brocadiia; order Brocadiales; family Brocadiaceae; genus Brocadia. The sequence goes on from PHFX01000014.1 coordinate 32,698, forward strand.
TTCCTCGCTTTGCTCAGAATGACAGTCATAGCAGAGATTGCTTCGGGCTATCGCCCTCGCAATGACAACTTTCTTTTTGCGTTTACTATAAAATCATTCATGAAGACTGGTCAATTTGTTTGCAGCGAGACTGCACGATGGTATTAACCAAAAGATTGTTATTTCTCATAGCTGTTCCTGCAGTGAGTTTCTTTTTCACAGAACGTTTCAGCTTTGCAGCTGATGATTGGCAACTACCTGACACCCCTTCGGAGATAAGCGATGCCGAAGAGACCGAACTGGGAAAACAAGTGGATGAGTATATACGACATCAGTTTTACCTGGAAGAAGATCCTGATTTTAACAAAGCCGTTAACAGCATCGTACAAAAGGTAGTTGCCGTATCCGACAGAAACACCCTCCCCTTTACCTGCACCATCCTGCAGTCTCTTTCAATCAACGCATTTTCCGCCCCGGGCGGGCACATATACCTGACGTATGGATTATTAAAATTTGCGCAAACGGAAGATGAAGTGGCAGGAATTATTGGCCATGAAGTTGCTCACGTATCCCTGAGACATGCCTCAAAATTATACCACGAGGTTATGGGAATCAATTCCCGGCATGACGACGGACTTCGTTCCGCAGCAAATTTATTGATCTTCAATAGCCACCTCGAAGAGTTTGAGCAAGACGCTGATACCAAGGGGATTTTGTATGCACAAAAAGCCGGGTTTAATCCCAACGGACTGTTGGATTTTTTGGAACGACACCTCAATTTCATGATGCACAGAAGGTTGTTTGGTATGATAGATTCTGGTTTCACCGCAATGATCACAGCGAGATTAAACCATTTGAGAGAATGCCTGGCCAACACAGAAAAGAGCAATAATTAGGCCGGAATCGGACGATGCAAGGCGTAACTGGCAAGGACAGCAGGTCGATACCACATTCATCAGGTTCCCCACAAAAAGTCTACGGTGTCGATTTTAGTGGCGCTGCGAATGCAGGAAAGAAGATATGGATCACGGGTGGAATACGGGAAAAAGACCGATTGCACATTCAAAGCTGTCTCCGTGCTTCTGAACTGCCCGGCTCAGGGAATGAACGCAACAGGTGCATGGCGGCGCTTCTGGCTTTCATCAGGAAAGAAAAGACAGGTGCCTTTGGATTCGATTTCCCTTTTGGGTTGCCACGAGACCTCGTAAAAGGGGACAGTTGGCGGGATTTTGTTGTATCCTTTTCGTTCCGTTACACCAGCGCTGAAGATTTTAGAAAAGCATTATGCATTGCCGCCGGTGGATCAGAACTCAAACGCATGACGGACAGGGCATGTCAAACTCCGTTTTCTCCCTATAATCTCCGGCTTTATCGTCAGACCTATTACGGCATCTCTGAAGTGCTTGCCCCGCTGGTCAGGAAACGCCAGGCTTGCGTCCTCCCTATGCAAAAAGCCCTGCCTGACAGGCCATGGCTTCTGGAAGTTTGCCCTGCGTCGACATTAAAGCAGGAACAGCTTTACGTTCCGTACAAAGGTAGGACAAGAGCACATTACACAGCCAGAAAGCGCATCCTCAAGTGGATCGAAGGACCGTGCGACATATCTCTCCCAAGGGCAATACGTCTGACAGCTCTGGGAGACTCTGATGGAGATGCCCTTGACAGTGTTGTAGCTGCATTCGCTACCTTCCGTGCACTTCGTGATCAAGCGGTTACTGCTGTCTTTGACAAAAAGACTTACCAGCTGGAGGGGTATGTATACGTTTAAGTTGTTGTTCCTGATCAAATGAAATCAATTTTATTATTTCATGCCTTATTGTGACATCTCATTTCAATATTTCTTCCAGCGTCTCAAGCATTTTTGCCCTATGGGTGCCTGACCAGTACAAACGGTTGCATTGGGGACAGATGTCAAATGCATCGTGTGTTGAGTAGACATAGGGGGGCACCTTATCTTTTACCTGTTCCTTATCAATCCGGTCTAAGAGGGTATTACAGAGCAAACACCTGGTAAAAATACCGGACTGGTAATCAACATGATAAGAGGCGATAACTTGTTTGAGTTGTTCTCTGTAATAAGGACTCCTGATCAGCAGGGAGTTTTTTGCTGATTTCCGTTCCGTTAATTTCCTATCCATGGTTAGGATAATGCGGCTTTCTTGAATAGCCCTGGCAATAAGATCATCGTCAGAGATAAAAGGTTCGTATACGACATCATATCCCAGGATGCGCAACCATCTCGCAAGCTTACCGAGCATAGCATCAGCAATAAACGTTAAAGATTCCGACGTCATAATAATTGATGCTCCAAAACAGGCATGTGCCGATGGTATTGTCGTACCTACAAAATCCCGATTATACTGGGTCTTTTCACTTTAACCAACAGAATATGGGTCAATGGTATTCTAGCAATAACGAACCTCTCAAGTTAAATCGTTCGTTGGCTTGTAATTATGCGTGTTTTGTGGTATATTGTCGCACCAGAAATCGTTGTGCGAGCTTCACCGCGTGCGGAACAGCATCGTGAAATACTGGCAGATTCATTTTGAAATGGAGGAGGAAGAGGAATACGGAAAATTTCAGACACAGGCGCAGCCCTTCTCCCAGTTCATCATACGGGAGATGCTCGGACTCAAAAGGGGGCGCAGGAGATGAAAGGCAGTTTCGTTGGTTAGGTTGAGGAACGAAACCCAACCATAATTGAAAAGATATGACAGCCAAAATTAAGTGCCTTGCAATACAATCTGTGTCTTATGGAAAATACCGTGTCCTTTTGTTTATAGGTTTCTTTCTCCTCATAACGTGCGGCATCTGTTGTACGAGCCTCAAGCGTCTTGCATACGAGGGGTTCTGGCGGGATAGCTGGCAACATCCGGAACAGGTTGTCCATGCCCTTGAGATACAGGCGGGACAGTACATCGCTGACCTGGGTTCAGGCAGTGGCTATTTTACTTTCCGCTTTGCAGATGCGGTTGGACCTGCGGGGAAAGTATACGCCGTGGATGTTGATCCCGGGATGAATAAATATGTGGAAAAACAAACCGGAAAAAGTGGACACCAGCATATCGAGGTCGTTCAGGCTCAGTATCATGACCCGCTCATTCCGGGGGACGGAGTAGACTTAATCTTTACCTGTAATACGTATCATCATCTGAAAGACCGTGTAACATATTTTACTCAAGCCCAAAAATACCTCCGGCCAGGTGGTCGCGTTGCAATCATCGACTTCAATGGCAAAGGGTGGTTCTTTAAGATCTTTCGTCATTTCACGGCAAGCGAGGTAATAAAGAAGGAAATGGCGCTGGCCGGCTATCACCTTCAGCGTGAATTCAGCTTTCTGACGCAGCAACATTTTCTCGTATTTTCTCAAGGCAAAGAATAAACGGAATGTTGGTACTCATAACCTTTTCGTTTCTACCGTAAACGATCCCCACGATCTCAGTCACTCTTCGCCCTTGTAAACATGGGTATTTCGTGGTATCTTTAAGAAAAAACACCTATGATAACCATCAGAAAACCGGAAGATATTTATCAGGCGGAAGGGGATATCCAGAGTGGGACATTTCATGGCCGCTGGCACTTTTCTTTTGACGAATACCATGACCCTGAATATCTGCACTTTGGGACTTTACGGGTATTTAATGACGACACCCTTTCCCCGGGTGCTGTATGGCCATTGCATTACCACCGCGAAATCGAGGTGGTGACGTATTGTGCCGGTGGGGAGTTCCGACATGCTGATGAAGATGGAGAGGGCGGAGTCTTAAAAAAAGGTTGGGTACAGCACACAACGGTTGGTAAAGGCATGTACCACTCTGAAATTAACCATCGGAGGGATGAATCCATGCGTTTCATCCAGATGTGGTTCTTTCCCTCTGAGCCCGGCTTAAAACCATCAGTGGAGCAGAAGAGGGTAGAGTGTCAGGAACGGACGAATCGTTTTCTTCCCCTCGTTTCGAATAGACACGAGGGCGCCCTCCCCATACATTCCAATGCGCAGGTTCATTCCTCTTTTCTTCAGGCCGGCCGTATCATTGATTATCATATAGGAGATGACCATGGAGTCTATCTCTATGTGCTTGAGGGCGGCCCCGTCCAGGTAAATAATCACCTTGTCACCGCCCTCGGTGCTGCAAAGGTTGTTGAAGAAACAATTATTAACGTAAGGGCAGAAACTGAGGCAGAACTCATCCTTGTGGACGTGCATCTTTTGTAATACGCTGTTTCTCAAGGTACCATTCAAAATAAAACGGTTTAAACTGCCTTACTGCTGGTTTCTGAATTCTGACTTAAGTGGACAGTACATGAGTCACGGGGAAAAACAAGTTTGTACACGCCACCCCTCAATCTTGAAATTTATGAACCGTTAATTTGAAACAGGCTACACGACATGTTTAAAGTGGTAACGCGTCTCGAAGACCTGATCAAGGTATTTATCATACGCGGTATCGTGTTTATTGAGGAACAAGGCGTTCCGTATACGATAGAACGCGATATGCATGAGCATTCTGCAACGCATGTTTTGGGTGAAGAACATGGGGAACCTTTTGCTGCTGGGCGTATCCGCAACCTAGGTGAGTATGCAAAGCTGGAGCGCATTGCGATACGAAAAGCGTACCGTGGAAAAAATCTGGGACACAAGCTGACCGAGTTTATGATAGCAACTGCAAAGGAACGAGGTTTTCAGAAATTCAAGGTGCATGCCCAGGTGTATCTTGCTGGCTTTTATCAAAAACAGGGGTTTGAGATCGTTGGCGATATGTTTAAAGAGGCGGGTATTGACCATTATGTGATGATCCGTAATGATTCAGGTCAATAATGCACCGTCTAGTTTTGAGGGTACGGTTCCTGGTTTTACAAGACAATCAAACATCGCTACGGATGTTGAACAATTATTGTTATGTCCCTACTTTGCTAAAAACCGTAAACATGGTAAAGAAAAGGATTTTAAAATCCAAAAAGAGTGACTTTTTCTGCACGTAGGTAATGTCGTAACTTACCCAATCACTGAATCTGCCGCTGGCTCTTCCCATTATTTGCCATAATCCGGTCATGCCCGGCTTCACGGAGAGTCTGATTTTTTTCCACTGCTCATCTCCCTCCATTTCATCATCCGCCAGAGGTCTCGGTCCTACAAGGCTCATTTCCCCTTTCAAAACATTCAATAGCTGAGGCAATTCGTCAAGGCTGCATTTCCTCAAAATTCTCCCAATTTCAGTAATTCTGGGGTCATTTCTCATTTTAAACATAGGACCATCCATCTCATTTTTGAGCTTTTTTTTCAATGCCTCTGCATCTTTAACCATCGTTCTAAATTTGTACATATGAAATACCCTTCCATTCGCGCCACACCGCCTTTGTAAAAAGAAAACCGGCCCTTTGCTATCTATTTTTATCAGTATGGCAATAATGAAAAACAAGGGAAGGAAAAAAACGAGCAAAAGAAAACTACAAACAATATCCAATATTCTCTTTAAGCAGTCTTCTATTTTCATGACCCTGAAATAGTCTTTGATAATTAGAATTAATTAAAATTATTAATCCAACTTTAATGCAAAGACAGGATGTAGCAATAACTATTCCTGACACTCACCCATTTTCAAACTCTGGCCGTATACCCATCCTTTTAAAATACAACTGGATGAATTATAATAACTAATATACCTTTTTTCAAAAACTATATTTTTTTAAGCAGTATATGGATGACAATGTTTTAATTGTCAGAAAATGCATCAGAAAATGCATAGAATGTTTAGAAAACAACCATTTTTGTGTATTTATTATACATATGGTTTTTCTGCAAGCCACTCGTTAAGATATAATTACTCCTGGTTGTTTATGTACCAGGAGTTTCCACTTGACTTTGAAATATCATTTACGTAGATTTACCAAAATTATCTATTATTCCCACATATGGCGACTAACAAGAGATCACATTGTGCAGGTAGCAATAGTTCATGACTGGCTTACCGGAATGCGTGGAGGAGAGAAGGTTTTGGAGGTATTCTGTGAACTCTTTCCTGATGCAGATATTTTTACCTTACTCCATCTCCGGGGCACAGTTTCAAAGATCATCGAGGATAGAAACATACAAACATCCTTCCTCCAGAGAGTGCCTTTGGCTAAAAGGTATTATCGTTCTTTTCTGATGTTATTCCCTTTGGCAATCGAAGGGTTCAATATGAGTGCATATGATTTGGTTCTGTCCAGCAGCCACTGTGTCGCGAAAGGTGTCCTAACCTCTTCAACCACAGTCCATGTGTGTTATTGTCATACCCCGATGCGGTATGTATGGGATCAATATCACACCTATTTTGGTGCTGGTAAAAAGGGACTGGTCTCGAGGACTTTGATGCCTTCTGTTGCCCACTATTTAAGGATGTGGGACGTTATTTCCAGTGAGCGGGTGGATTACTTTGTTGCAAACTCCTCTCATGTTGCAAATCGGATAAAAAAATATTATAAAAGATCGGCAGACGTTATTCATCCGCCTGTGGATTGCTCGCTTTATACACCGGCAGAGAGCTATAAAGAAGGAAGCTATTACCTGCTCGTATCGGCCTTTGCCCCATATAAGAGGATCGACATTGCGGTAGATGCGTTTGAAAGAATGGGTTTGCCACTCGTTCTGATCGGCGGAGGGCAAGAAGAAAGGCACATCAGAAAGTTAATTAAAAAGCATGTACAATGTATCGGGTGGCAATCGAGTGAATCTTTGAGGGAATATTATCGGGGATGCAAGGCTTTGATCTTCCCGGGAGAAGAAGATTTCGGAATCGTTCCTTTAGAGGCACAGGCATGCGGAAAGCCGGTAATTGCTTTTGCTAAGGGCGGCGTGCTGGAAACGGTTCGTGGATTATATGTCCCTTCCCACGATTCGCCTGAGGCAAAGACCTTTGTCTATCCGGAATCACCGACAGGGGTATTTTTTACAAAACAAACTCCGGAATCTTTAATGGAAGCGGTAAGGTTCTTTGAACGACAGATACACCTGTTTGACCCACGATTGATTAGGAAACATGCGGAAGGTTTCGATCGTCTCATATTTAAAGAAAAATTTAAACAATATATTGAAAAACATTTATGCTAAAAAAGCATAGTAAGTTTTTTGAATCGGTGCTACTTCTTGCAGATTGGCTTGCCTTGTCAGGTGCGTGGATATTGGCTTATTACCTGCGTTTTTACTCGGGCATCATACCTGTTTATAAAGGGATTCCCCCCCTGAAAATATATCTGACCCTCCTCATTTTTATGATTCCTTTGTGGGGGATAGTTTTTCGGATATTTGGGCTGTATCGTCCCCGCAGAGTTTCGACCAGGCTTTCTGAAGTTGCAGATATTGGCAAGGCATCGACTTTTGCCACGCTGATCCTTATCTCACTTACCTTCCTCTTTCGTCAATATGAATTTTCCCGCCTGACGTTTTTTTACTTTTGGCTTATGAATATTATATCTCTTAGCCTGACCCGCATTTTATTCCGGGAATTTTTACGTTTTTTACGGCAGAAGGGATATAATCAACGATACGCATTGATTATTGGCACAGAAAACCTGGGGCAAGACCTGGTAAAAAAATTGCGGAAACATCCGGAACTGGGGATTCAGATTTCCGGTTTCCTGACCAACGACTTAAACTGCATTGGAAATACTTTGCAAGGAATTCGCGTACTGGGAAAGCATTCCGATGTCCGCGCATTCGTTGTGAAGCTTGGCATTGACATCGTTTTTATCGCTTTGCCTTTTAACGCCCATAATCAGTTGAGAGAAGTGCTGGATTGTATTGGTGATGAGATGGTTAGTATCATGGTCTTACCTGATCTCTTTGAGTTCATTACCTTACGGGGTAGCGTGAGCGAATTTGAGGGCATGCCGCTTATTAGTCTCCGGGACACGCCGCTGTATGGATGGAATATCATCGTGAAAAGGCTTTTAGATATCGGTTTTGCCTCTATCGTGTTAATTTGCACGTCTCCTCTTATTGGAATTATCTCGTTCCTGATTAAAATAACTTCTCACGGCCCTGTCTTCTTTAAACAGGAACGGATGGGAATGGATGGCAAGATATTTAACATGATCAAATTCCGTACGATGGATGTAAATGCAGAAGTAACATCGGGTCCTGTGTGGGCGAGGCGGGATGACCCACGGCGTACAAAAATAGGCAAGTTGCTGAGAAAGACAAGCTTGGACGAACTTCCGCAGTTTTACAATGTTGTTCGCGGTGATATGAGCATTGTTGGACCACGTCCGGAACGGCCTGTCTTTATAGAAAATTTCAGAAATGCTATTCCAAAATATATGTTACGACACAAAATGAAGGCGGGAATTACTGGTTGGGCGCAGGTTAGCGGTTGGCGTGGAAATACGTCGGTAGAAAAACGAATTGAATACGATCTGTATTACATTGAAAACTGGTCATTACATTTCGATCTGAAAATCATATGGCTGACGCTATGGAATGGATTTATCAATAAACATGCATATTGAATCCGTTGCATCTCTGTGTACGTCGTTTTTGGTAAAAATTTATGATCTTCTATTTGCAAGGTATTTTTGCAAACCCCCAATCCCTCATGGTACATCTGAGGCATCTTGGTTTCGGTTAGCCCATGCCGGCAGAATACTCATTTTTACCAGTGTCGCCTGGGTAATTTTCAGTTTTCACCATTCTTTCACCGGTTTAAGACATACATGGTTTGTGCTGTTCGCAGACGATTCAGCGCCAAAACCAGCATGGGAGATCGACCCTCAACCAGCACGCCTTGCAAGGACTGTCTTCGAAATTGCACAAGAATCCTATCCTAAAATCGACATCGACGCATATCTCAGGAAACTGGATGAGATTGTGAAGAACATCAAAATAAGTCTCCGGGATGAAACAGAACCAGAGCAGATTATTAAAACGATCAATCTCATCCTTTTTAATGAACTCCAATTTACCTATGTTCAAACGGGTGACCTTGATTATCTCTCCCTCAATAAGGTCCTGGATACCAAGACCGGCAACTGTGTAGGACTCTCCATCCTCTATCTGTGCATAGCAGAAGGATTACACTTACCCATCTATGGTGTGAGTGTGCCGGAGCATATTTTTGTCCGGTATGACGACGGGGATTTTCGGAAAAATATTGAGACAGGGTACGAAGGTATGTTTACGCCTGACAGCTACTACATCAATATACCAGGAAAACGTATATCGCAAACAAGCGTGAGAAATGGGTATTATCTCAAAAATCTTACCCGGAATGAAGTTCTAGCGGATATTTATCTCAATCGCTCTCTCATACAAAAAGAGAAAGGCAATATACGAGCAGCATTACAAGACGTAAACCGCGCCATCCAATTACATGGCAATGACGCCGTAGCCTTTTGTAACCGTGGTGTAATGTATGAAAAGATGCATGATAGTGACCGCGCACTGGATGATTACAACAAGGCCATTGCCTTGAATCCTGACTATGCGCCGGTCTATTACAATCGGGGTTCAGTATATGCCTCGATGGAAGTTTTCGATAGGGCTATTATGGATTACAGCAAGGCAATATCTTTGAATCCCAATTTCACCCTCTCGTTTTACAACCGGGGCATTGCCTTTAAAATGATTGGCAGGGGGGATTTGTCCATTGAAGACTTAAGCCATGTCATCTCTTTAGACCCGAAATTTGCGATGGCGTATGCCCAGCGTGGCCTGGCTTTTGCCGAATCGGGCGAACCGGAAAAAGCCCTGGCTGACTTCAACAAAGCGCTGGACATTGATCCCAATAATACGGATATTTACATGAAGAGAAGTATTCTCCATGCTGATGCTCAACGCTTTGATGAAGCGATTGCAGACATATCAACCTTCATAAAATTAAGCAAAGACAATGCCTTTGCCTATTACATTCGGGCTAAGGCGCATCGGGGGAAGGGAGATATCGAAAAATCTCTTGAAGACTACAACAAGATGATAGAGCTGAACCCCCGGCTTGCCGGTGTATATTACGAACGAGGCCAAATCAAAAACCAGTTGAAAAGGACTGACGAAGCCCTTGAAGACTTTAATACCGCAATCGAACTTTTTCCTTACAATCCATTAGCGTATCTTCATCGCGGAAATACTTTTAAGAAGCTTGGGAAAAATGAACATGCCCTGAAGGATTACAAAATTTACCTGAAACTCAATCCAGACGCACCCGATGGCGAAGAAATTAAAAAAGCTATAGATGCTCTGAAAAACACTCTCAACGATTAAAGTTTTGTGATTGCTTCTTGTGGAATATTTGTTAATATTCACATGATAGAATTAGATTTTCATTTTTATAAATAACGTTTTTTTGTATAAGGAGATGATGTATGAAGCGGATCGGGTATTTTGCAGGTGTTGCTGCGGTAGCTTTACTTTCAACGGCTTTTTATACAACCACTCTTGCCATAGCTGGTGATTGCTGTAGCGCAAAACAAGTTTCAACGGCTGAAAAGGCAGAAACGAAATGTGTGGCTTGTGGAAAGGCCATCGGTGATAAAGAGAAGGCAGTAAAGGTTGAACACGAAGGAAAGACAATTTATCTTTGCTGCGAAGGTTGCGCTGAAAAATTTAAAAAGAACCCGGGCGAATGTATGAAAGATAAAGAACATAAATAGGGAAATGTATTGTTCCGGTTAAGGTGTTTTGTTAAAAAGAACCACTAGTGTCCGGTTATAAGTTGAACAAAGACAATTGTTTATAAAGAACGCGCGGTTCGCTTTTGTAATCAGAATTTGTAAGTACTTGCAAAATAGGGGCTTTCTCAAATAGGGTAATACTCAAAATTTGTAAAATTGTGTAGA
>PHFX01000140.1 GCA_007618135.1 Candidatus Brocadia sp. WS118
ATCAGGATTGGCATGGATCAGTTCCAGAAAAGCCTTGCCGGACATCGATGCCAGCAGTGAATCAGTCTTGGCGACAGCCGTCGCTGAACGCGGCAATCCATCGATCGCCGTCAGCTCACCAAACATTTCCCCCGCCGGTAAATCACACAAAATCACCTCATCACCGGACAATGCATAGTAATGAATGCGGATCGTGCCTTCGAGGATGAAAAAGACGCTGTTGGATTTGTCGTGATAACGCACGATTTCTTCACCGGCTTTATATTGATAACTATAGCAATCATTCGCGACTAGTTTTGAAATTCTGGAAAAAGCACCCACAGATTCAATGTCTGTTTTCCCTGTCATCATGATGAATCTCCAGTTTATTAGAAATACCGTAGCAATCAACCTTTAACCTCACTGCGATTGAAAGAATCACGTTGCAGTGAAACGCAGTTGAAATCTTTGTTTCTTAGAAGCCCTTTACTGCAGCCTATTTAGGCGCAGTCATATATATTTTCTGGCCCGGTGGTATCTGGGTTTCCGCCTTTACCAATTATAATTTCTTGCCAAACAATACAGCACCGCCCATCTGGTAATTTCTTTATTGTATAAAGAATTCCATTCCTGGGTTCAGCGTAATACGCACATTTGTATTTCTGAACGTTTGTATTTCCATTACTAAAGTTTGTGATCTCATAAGCACAACAAGCACTACCATCCCACCTTGCTTCATAAGTGGTGCTTGTTGCTATTCCCTGCGCCATAAAAAGCTGCACCGGTTGTTGTGTCTGACGTTCAGACTCTCTAGATTGAAATACAGTTAACCTATTATTTTTACTCACCAGAACAACTGCACTAATATCCCCGATATCTTTTACCCCCTGAGCAAAAGGCAGAATAGCCTGTAATATCTTCTCAACCTGCTCAGACAAATCCTGTAGTGAAACAAAATTTTCCTTTTCGTTATTGTTAGCGTGACATCCACATCCACTCATGGTATTTCTCCCTTAACTTTATACATTCAATGTAAGTCTTAAAAAAAACGTCCTCTCTGGCAGAAAACTTGGAGGAACTGCTTCAGATTCCTGAAAATTAACACTTCTAAAATAAAAATTTTTATCTAATAAATTCCTCCCTTCGAAACTGATGATCCCCCTACGATTGGGCAACCTGAACCCAATGTATGAATCGATCAGAAAAAACGAACTCAAACCAGAATTTGTTCTCTTTGGAGCTTGTTCGTATTGGATTTCACTAATTTTATTGAGCTCATCTTGAGCACGTACCAGATTTTGCTCTACAAAAGTCACAATAAATTTTGAAAAAAAACCGGTTGGATGAAAAAAATCCAAACTGAGAGGCGACTTTAATGTCCGTATTTTGGTTGGTTCATCGATACGGTTCATTGACGATATGCTGCGCAGAAATGTTTCGTACTGGAATTCGCCTTTGACTGTCCAGTAGGAATGAGGAGACCAGTAAAGATAAGAGCGAAAAAGCTGTTCCTTTTGATTTTGCAAAAATTCTCTTCCCGCAAAAGAAGCAGGATAAGGTACTCGCAGTTTACGTTCCGACACCTCCACTCCACCATATAAGTTGGCTTGGAGATTTACATCCAGGGCCATACCCATTCGTCTCGATCTTGTTCCATTGGTGTCATCAAAAAACTGGTTGAATCCGACAATATGCGTAGGTTCCAGAGATTGCTGGGCAAGCAGATGAGATTTTGTAGTTTCGAACCACGCAGCACGCAATCTCAGATGATCAGATAAATTCCATTGCAGACCAAATTTTGGATTGAGCAAACCGTCCCTTTTACCGTCGATAGAACTCGTAAACATGTCATAGCTTAATCCGAGCGTTGCATTGAAATTTTTCCAATTGGCATTAGTGTATGTATAAAAGTTTTCTCTGGAAATATTGTTGATTTTTTTGCCTCGCTCCTTCCAATCAAATTCATATGCCCCCCCCCCAATCACAGAGTTGAAGTATTTGCTCCTTAGATGATATTGTGCCTCAACTTGAAAACCAATGTTATCCAGATGGGTACGTATAAATTGGGAGCGATCAGTTCTTTCAGAGCGATCGATGTATTTTGCTGAAATAAGTAAATCTTGCTGAGGTGAAATTACATAACGCCCCCCCACGCGTGCAATATTTTCTTGCACTCTCCTGTTGTAATCTAGACTAAGTCTAGGATTTTTAGGATTTGAGTTAAAATCAATTAAAAGATCGCCATGCTCCGATTCGCGCCTTCTAAACTCCGCCTGTACATTGAATTTTGGTGTCACCGCATACTGCACGAAGGCATTGTAGATGTTGTGGGTCTGATCGTTGTTGCTGCGGAATCCCTTGGTGTCGTAATGAAACTGCCCGACGCTGATCGAGGCGCGGTCGAACAAGGCGGAGGCGACGACTTCATCTCCTAGCGTGCTGTTGCTGCCCACGATACCGGAAGCGACCAGTTGCAGTCTGTTGCGCTCCATCAATGGGGAAAATTCGTTGAATCCTGTTACCGATGGGCTGGTACCAGTGATGATGTTGAGATCGGCGACCGCCAGACGCGGTTGCACGGGGTTGACATTGATCGGCTGCAGCAGTTGCGCCTGCAGCAGTTCGCTGACACGTGCAATCTCATGGCGCGGAATATTGAGATACGCGTCCGATAGAAAACGGTGTGCCGAATGATTGGAGGGATCATG
>PHFX01000289.1 GCA_007618135.1 Candidatus Brocadia sp. WS118
CATGCACTTGGCCTTCCATTGGCATTTTCCATCTACTTTAACGCTAATGCCATTGCAAATGTGGGTAATACCGTTATCATCCGGGTGGTAAGCGTCCGGCGCTCCATCGGTATTTACCATCATCTGTGAGGTGAAAGCAATCGCCCGGGAATCGTTTTTGGTAACAGAATAAAGAGAAATAGCGTCGGGGATATCGGCATGTTTGAAACTGCCGATAACCTTTAAATTCTCCGCATCTTCCTGCGCCGCAGCGTTGGAAAAAACGATGAGCAGCAGAAAGGCCAGGCCGGTTACATATTTTTTTGCATCCATGGTGTTTCCTTTGTGTATTGTATCAGTTGTTCATCGTTTACGAGGATAAAAAATTTGTGATAATTCTGGTATCTATACTCCACACGGGCACAATTTGAGGTTTTGTAACAACCGGTCCCGAAGGGATGGCTTTGCCACAAGGATGCCGGTCGCACTGTCCGACATGCATCCTTGCTTGTCGGAAAAGCGCAATTTGTGCCCGTGGGCAGTATATAATACAAAAAAAATTATGGCTAATATATCGCAGCGGAATGATATATCCAAGAGTGGAATGGGGAAAAATAAAAAATGTGGAGTAGTGATTGGTAGAGTGGTTTGGTGAAAATAGTAAGTGGTGAAAGGTCAAACTAATGAATTTTAATTAAATGAGGAATCGCAGGGTTTTTTCCATTAATCAACAATCTTCTCCTCTTGGTTCCTTAGAAGGATTTGTTTTTAAAAAAATGTAGATAGCGTGATTGTTACCATTTTCAATGGGTAAGACCCTATGGCATTGATTTTTTTCAATTATCTTGACATCACCTTCTTTTAAAATGTTCTCGACTGTTTTATCATCTTTCTTTATCTCCAGATTTAAACTACCCTCCACTACTGTTATTACTTCTTCTTGATGAGGATGTTTTTTCCAATTTCCGGCTTTCTTCTCATCTTCTGGGAGCACGGCGATTCCAATAGCGAATTTATCATTGTTGATAAAGTATGGATGATCATTGAAAGAACCCGCAAAATAAATCGAGGAAAGATATGTGTGTGTTTTACTTCTGGATTTCATGAGAGATCTTAATGTATCGAGATTGACTGCTGAAAATGTCTCACCTGGCTTTCGACTGATAGATAAAGCATCCTCTAATAATTTTTTCCTTTCCGTATATTTTAGTTGATTATCGTTATTAAGAGTATCAACAATTTCGGAACACTCTGGGCAGGTTTTAGGATGGCGATGTACTAAAAAGAAGGCATCATAAACCGAATCGACCTCTTTGAATCGCCGTATCCTAAACTCTTTTCTTATTGACCTATTCATTAAATATGACAGACTTAATAAAGCCAACGTCAAGCATATATGGAGATAAAGATTTGTACCTATTGTGATTCCTTGACTTATTTGAACACCTAATGCAACGAGTTGAGATAACAGAAAGGCTCCAAGAACCAGCAAGGAGTATTTTAAGGCGAAATATGTACCGGCGAAAAAACGAACTGTTGCTTCAGTAAGCTCTATCTCTTCTTTGAGTGGGCTTCCTAAAGACTGACTTGAGTGAATAATCACCATTTTGCAATAGTTAAAAAATTCTTTCCCGCTTGCTCCTTCAAGCGGCGTCATACATTTTTGATATGATCTAAAAAAAGAAGAAAATTCTTCAGGATGAGATTCTTTAAATTTTATAAACTCCCAAATATTATAAGGAAAATCTTCTTCTCGCCAAATCCAATCCCTGAAAAACTTCGGTAGCTTGACATTATAATCACCGCCAAGTATTTTTTCCTTGGTTTCAATTAATTCCTTAATTTGGTTTTCACTTAGCTTATGTGTTTTGAAGAAATCTTTCAGTAATTTTTTTTTGGACTCTTTATCTACAACGTCTGCAGCTTTAAGTCGAAATATTGCACCTAAGATATAACTAACCGTAAAGAATATTACAAAAGCAAAAAACTGTTGATCCTTAAGCCAAAGATATTCAGCTGTATTCAATCCAATTAAGTTTAGAGAGCTTAGAAAAATATAAGCACCTACCAGTACTATTATTGCACCAGGCATAATTAAACCTAAAATATGTCTAAGACCAAATTTGAATAGATCCATAATTCATCCTTTGCATATAAATTTCGTGAAACAGGAAAGATAAGATTTCACTATTTTGCCTTCACCGTCACCTTCCCCCAGGTTTTGCGGGCTTGGAAATCATTGTTATACATCGCTTCCGCAATGGTCGGGGGCATGGTAAATTCCCCCACGGTGACGGCGTTCAGCTTGACCACAAAATCCAGGGTTTGCGCGTAATTCAGGTCAAAGAACCACATGATGCGGTCGTCGCGAATGTCTAAGTATTCTTCGCGGTTGAGGCTCCAGCGGGAGGTCCAGCCGGGCCGGTCTTCCCCGGAGAGACGGATATTCTCAATTTCCCACCCCGCCGGCAGCACCTGCACCAGGGCCACTTCCTCGATCTGCCGGTAAGTGGTGGAGGGAGAACCCACGCTGAAATGTCCCCAAAACGTTTTGCCCTGCGCCAAATCCGCGGGATCGATGGCCATACCGTCCTCGTTCAGCCATTCCACTTTCAGGGAAAGGTTGTTCTCCATGTCCGCCACATCGCTTTTCAGGGGGATGCCGTTCCAGGAGAGGGTGGAAAAGGCGCGTTTGGCGCTGTAGC
>PHFX01000141.1 GCA_007618135.1 Candidatus Brocadia sp. WS118
GATCCCTGCGTCTGAAATCGGCCTGTATTTCTTTATGTACTGCACTGCCGGTCTTAAATCGCTTCATTGTTATATCGTTTATCCACTCGTATTCCTTGCCGTCATAGATTTTGAACCTCTTGTCTTTCGCAAACGTTGACAGTTCTTCGTAGACGCTTTTGCGCGGACAGTTGCATAATGAAGATACGTGAACACCATAACGCCGATGATGGCTATAGAAATCAAGCCACAATTCCAACAACGTGGGCGTAAATACCTGTTTGTCGTTTTCTAGCCTCTGTACACTAAACTCATAATCACTTTTCATTATCAACATGAAATTTTTGAAAAGAAAGAGAGCTAAATATCTTAGTTCCTATGTTGCGACTTTTCAACCTTTCCAAATATGCCAAGTAAAAAAGTAACTTTCGGATTTTCCGAAACGGATAGACCACAAGAAATTAAGAAACTTAAGAAATACAAGACAAGGGATACAGAAACCTTAACATTTTTCGCAAAAGAGGAGGGCGGGCAATATGTTCCGTTCGCAACCTATACGGTTACCGTAGATAGTACTACCCCGCCACCAGAACCGCCAACATGCCCACCAGGACAACATTATGACGAACAGGCTGAGAAATGTGTTCCAGATATTATCATACCTCCACCACAAGACGACGAGTTTATCAATAGATTTTTGATATCGACGACGATCCTAACGCTCAAAAGAAAGTCGACTTTATCAAAGCAACAAATACCAAGTTTCTAGCAAACGGTGATTATTATGCAGACGTTGACGGTTCAGGTGACATTACAAAGTTCACACAGGTGTTTGATCAACTAAAACCCATTACGGTAATAGTCACAAAAGGCAACCACGATGACGAAGAAGACGGAAGTCAGAAAGTCAAAGATGCTATGGATACTTATTTCGGTTGGTCACCTATTGCTGCTTCAAAATACGTCAGCGAAGATGGAAAATACGCAATTATCGGAATGGACACCCAAGACGATAACATAACAAAGCAAGACGGACAACAATATCTATTTGTAAAGAATACTTTAGAATCAGACGAATTTAAAAACGCCCTTTATCGTTTCGTAGTCCTGCATAAAAATCTCGTAAGTGCAGAGGGCAAACATGCAAACCTCGACAATGTACGCGAAGTGTATCATCCTCTCTTTACACAAAACAAGGTATCGTTAGTCATTCAGGCCCACGACCACAATATGGCCTTATCGAAACTTATCGATGGAATAACCTATATCGTAAACGGCGCAGGTGGCAGAAGCCACTACGCAATCGGTGAGAATCCGGCAACTATTGAATGGAGTAACGACAGCACTTACGGCTTAGGACTGATTAGAGAACATAAAACAGACGCTAACAAGATACAAATCAAATTCGTAGACTTTAACGGGAAGCTAATACATAGCAAAGTCCTTAATTTTGGTCCTGTTGTAGAACCAGAACCGGAGCCGGAGCCTGAACCATGCCCTGCAGGACAACATAGAGATCCGGTAACGGGCCAATGTGTACCTGATATAGTAACACCACCACCAAGCGGAGAGGTATTATATGACTCTAATATCGATGGTAAATGGAACAACGGCGTAGCAAGAACTGTCGAAGATAGTGAGGGCGATCAGAGTCCAAACGGTAAAGGACTTTATACAGCCGCCTCAGGCAATCCCAAACTTGTGCTAGACGGGCAAGGTGTAGGAACGCTAACCTGTGGCGACGGACATGGAAGAATATACATCAAAGCGACAAACTATAATTGTATTTTAGAAACCGAGTTTAATATCCTTGATGACACCGTAGAAAACTTTAGCCAGAAAGTACGTTCAAGACATCAGGAGGGCGGCAGTCCAGAAAATCGATTCGGAGGCGTAGGCTTTACAATCGCAAGACCTAACGTGGGCCACAAGATAGAAAAATTCCATAACGAACATGAGAAAGGCTTTGATGAAATACTGCAAAAGAAACTAGAACTTAACAAGTGGTACAAGTCAAGATTTACCTGTCAGGATGTGCCTGATGGCATACTACAAAGAGGGGAAATCGACTATAACGATGGCAACGGATACGTAAAAGTATCAGAAACCGTCTTTAAGAATCCACCTGCCTATTATGTAGACAAAAATAAATTCATGGAAGAATCCTATATTTGGCTACGTTTGAACGGATCTGGTAGGATAGCAATGCGTAACGTAAGACTGACGGCCATCTAAAAATATTTAGCTTTCTCTTTTCTTTCTTTTTTAAGATGAAATTAGGATTTGGTATATGTTACTATGAAGATCTAGCAGGCCTGAAAAGGCTTTTTTCAACCATCCCAAAAGAATACATCAAAATCGCAATAGACGGAAAATATAAACAGTTTGCAGAACAGGAAAAGAACATAAAATCATCTATTGGCTGCCATTACTTTTTAGAGCAACAGGAAAACACTATCCACTTTTGGTCATGGCCTGATTATCCAACCGAGATAGAAAAGCGTAACAAATATTTAGAGTTAGCCGATGATTTGGACTTTCTTATCGTTGTTGACAGTGACGAATATTTTGTAGGCGATTGGTCGATATTTGAAGAAAACCTCGAAAAACTTAAGGAAAGAATCTATAAGGAAAACGTTCATCACCAAATGCGTAACCTGCACTTTATCGCAATGCAAGACGCTCCCTCTACTCGAATATCCAACAGGCCACGCATAATATACCAACCGTCAAAGATACGGTATTTTGGCTGTCACTATACGTGGATACACGTAGACACAAAAGACTCTTGCATCTACACAGACGATCCCGCAATAGCCGGTATCCAGATAATCCACGACGCAACACAGCGATCAAAAGAATATGAGGAAAATATGCACCGTTACCAGATAGAGCAGAAAAAAATAGAAGACAATAACCTCATATACACTCCATTACCGAAATGAAACCCCTTGTCTTTATTCCATCACCAAGAGATATCCCCGAATTTTTAGAGTGCGCCAATAAGATAAATCTGGACAAATACTGGGTAAAATATCATCACCCCGAGATCTTGGCCTATCAGGAATTAAGACGGTTTTTCCTAGAACATACTGAATATACCCATCTAATAATACTGCCTGACGACCTTATCGTTTCGACAACAGATATAGATACTCTGATAGGACACGTAAAGAAAAACCCAGAACTGCTAATCGTTTC
>PHFX01000290.1 GCA_007618135.1 Candidatus Brocadia sp. WS118
TGATAAGGGCGTGCGGGAATTCGGCATCGATGCGGAAAATATGTTCGAATTCTGGGATTGGGTGGGAGGGCGTTATTCCCTCTGGTCGGCCATTGGCCTTTCTATTGCGCTGACCATCGGGATGGATAATTTCGAAGCGCTGCTAAACGGTGCGCATAAGGTGGATGAATATTTCCGCACCACTCCCCTGGAAAAAAACATCCCGGTGGTTATGGCGGCGCTGGGCATCTGGTACAACAACTTCTTCGGCGCGGAAACCCACGCGATCCTGCCCTACGATCAATACCTGGAATACTTCCCCGCTTATTTTCAGCAGGGCGATATGGAGAGCAACGGCAAAAGCGTTACCCTGAACGGGGAGCCGGTGGATTACACCACCGGGCCGGTGATATGGGGGCAGCCGGGAACCAACGGCCAGCACGCTTTTTACCAACTGATCCACCAGGGAACCAAGCTTATCCCCTGTGATTTTTTAGCCCCAGCAAAAAGCCACAATCCCCTGGGAAAACATCACCCCGTTCTGCTCTCCAATTTTTTTGCCCAGACCGAGGCGCTGATGAAAGGCCGCACCACCGGGGAGGCGCGGGAAGAGCTGGCAAAAACCGGGCTCAAAGACGAGGCTTTGGAACAACTGGCCGCCGCTAAAACCTTTGAAGGCAATAAACCCACCAACTCTTTCCTGTTTGAAAAACTGACCCCGGAAACCCTGGGATCGCTGATTGCTCTGTACGAGCACAAAATTTTTATCCAGGGCGTGGTGTGGAATATCAACTCCTTCGATCAAATGGGGGTGGAACTGGGCAAGCAACTGGCCAATAGCATCCTGCCGGAATTAGAGGATGACCAGCCGGTTCTCAGCCATGATAATTCCACCAATGGGTTGATCAACTATTTCAAACGCATTCGCTGAATCAATCAAAAAGATCAAATATGTAAGGAGTATATTATGAAGATATTTCCAGTCACGTATCGGTGATTGTTGAAAAGGATGGAAACCATCCAGCGGTTTGAGGCGGTAGTTTAGAAACGGTGGATGTTTGAACAAATGCGTCGAGCTTCGAGAAAATAATTAAGGGTTTTTTGAGTGTTGGAATTGTGTGGGGATGGAAAAATGATTATGATAACAAAGCATCAACTTTGTTATTTCTTCATTGTTTCTGGAGGGTATCAAAAAAGGTTCGTTTTTTGATACCTCGACGAGTAATTGCTTTTGAGTCGAATAATTTTTACTTTTATAACCCGATTATAATTAATGTTAAATTGAATTTCAGTAACCCAACTTAAAGATTAGGCAAAATAGTGTGAAGGAAAAATTTTTTAGTATACACTCGATTTTAATCAGTTTGCAAATTTTTATATCACTAAATCTTTTTGCGGATAGCCTGAGCATTGATTCACTTCGTGCAAAGAATAACAGTAGTGTAACTCAAAAAGTTGATACTGTTTATATTCCCGTGCCATCAGATTCATTGATTATTAATGTAAAAAGTAGAGAATATCCTGAACAAACGTGGTGGGATAGAAATCAAAGCGTAATTGGTAGCACTATAGGAGCCTTTTTAGCTGCTTTAATCGCCATTTATACAGTTTGGCGAACATTCAAAAATACCAAAGAAATAGAAGCTAATAAAAACAAATCGAGAAGAATCGAGAAAGAAAAAACTTATTGTGGTCTGCTTTTTATGATATATGGCGAATTACATGAACATAATAAGAAAAATTATATACTTCGAAAAGCAATACCGATATTTACAGAAACTGTTGATAAATCAGAGGGCATCCCCTATCACGATCCATTTGATAACGCAAAATATGGTGTTACCTTTATTGAAGCCTGCAGAATAAAAATACTTGATTTTGATTTTTCTAATGCAAGTTTAATGACTTCAATATCGAGTTATTTACACGAAACCCAGCAACTTAATCATAGCTTGAACTTAAGTCCGCTAATAAGAGTCTATGAAAAATATCCACCCGATGTTCTCATACAAAAATTTCATAAATCCTTTGAGGTAGTTACAAAAATGATAGATATATTAGAAAAAAGAAGGGAGGAAATAAGAATTGAGATTCTTGCTGAAATTAAAAGTTTTCCTCATATTAATGTAGATGAGTTATTACAAAAACATAATATTCAACAAAACAAGTAGTATCAAAAAACGGTCATTCTTTGATACCTCATTTCGACCATCAAAGAAAGCTCAAATTTTGAGTTTTTCTGATACTTCGAATTCAATAACGATTTTTGATCCCAAGCTCCACCAGCTAGACAATACCGCCCCCCTACCGGATTATTTCAAAATATTTCCGCTTTCAAACCACCCTCCGGTATTTTGGAAATTCGTGGTCTCCGAACAACCCTTTTCACTTCGCCCGCAAATACTGTGAGGGCCAGGGAATGTCCACTCCCAATTTTTTGGCGGCATGGAGCGGCCAGTAGGGATCGCGGAGGAATTCCCGCGCCATTAGAATTGCATCGGCCTGACCGGTGTTGATGATATGCTCGGCCTGGAATGGCTCGGCAATCATCCCTACCGCCCCGGTTTTGATGCCAGCCTGTTTCCGGATTTCCGCCGCAAAAGCGGTCTGGTAACCCGGCCCCGCCGATATTTTAACGCCGGTGATAATCCCTCCGCCGGAG
>PHFX01000291.1 GCA_007618135.1 Candidatus Brocadia sp. WS118
ATCCAAACTGCGGTATTGAATCGCTTCGCTAATGTATTCTGGCAAAATGCTTTCCGAACCGGCCAGGTCGGCAATGGTGCGGGAGACTTTAAGGATGCGGTCATAAGCCCGGGCGGAAAGGCCCAGTTGGGTGATAGCCATTTTCAGCAGTTCCTGCCCCTGTTCATCCACCTTGCAGTTTTTGCGAATGTCTTTGGGCTGCATGTCGGCGTTGCAGAACAGGTGTTTGCTGCCGGAAAAACGCTGCTGTTGGATTTCCCGCGCCCGCTGCACCCGCGCACGTATCGCCTCGGATTTCTCTCCGCTGCTTTCCGACGCCAAATCCCGGTACTGCACCGCGGGAACTACGCCCGGAATACAATGCGAAATCCGGTATTGTAAAGAATTCAAATGTGACCCTATCTTTTTCCTTGTTGACTGTGATCTTATTAATAAAGCACTTCAATAATTGTTTTTTCTCCTCATTTGAAGCAGCATCAAAGAGTTTGTCAATATCTGTCAGGTGCTTAAAATATTCTTGAATCCTTTTCTCAATGTTAGGTGAATCGTTTAATGTAGTCGATTTTTTATGTTCCAGTTTACGCAACTGCTCAACCTTCCTCTGGCGCTCGGAAAGCTTACTTTTTAGAGCGGGTGTTAAACCAATGACGGCTATTGTATCAAGAAGATTATTAATTTCTCCCTCTATTTGCTTGATTTCTATCGTTATTTGTTCTTGCTGGTTTGTAACCGTCTGAGCGTGCTCCAATTTTTCTTTTATTCTTGCTTTAAGTTTTTCCTGCCAAAATTGTGAATCAAGCCGTTCCTTCGTCTTGCTGAGTGCAAAATCATCAAGTAAATTACGTGGTATTCTCTTTCCATCACAGACATTTTTTCCTTTATACATAAAGCCACCATCATAATAATAGAGATATTTTTGATCACCCCGAACGGACGAATGACCAACAAACTTGTGATTGCAGTTTTCGCAAAAGATCAATCCGGTTAAAAGATACCGGGAGCCATAGGGATTGCCATCCGAGGCGGTAGTAAAGGTATTTTTGCTCTTTCTTATCTGTTCAACCTTTCGAAACAATTCCTTGCTTATCAATGGTTCATGAGCATCTTGAGTGATAATAATATTTTCTGGATCGTGAACAGTCTTCAAACCGCATTTATCATTCCAGGTGTTCTCATCAGTAGAGAATTTGCCTTTTTTTGATTTTCCATAAACCATGCAACCCATATAAATTTCATCTGTAAGCATACGAAAAATCATCGAAATGCCCCATTCTCCCGGATTAACTTTCTTAATCCAATTCCCGCGATGATCTTTCACGTTAATCACTTTTCCTTTATTAGGTGAAGGAATATTTCTTTCATTCAAATAATTGGCAATCCGCCTCATTCCCATACGCTTATTGGCATAAAGATCAAACATCGTTTGCACGACTTCAATCTCAACCGGATCACCAGGAATAAGTTTTACTTTCTGATTTTTTATACCCTTTCGCTCCCCTTTCTTTAACACTCGAATTGGTGTGCCATCCTCTTCGCACAACAAACGCCTATAACCATAAGGTGCAGGGCCTCCATTCCAATATCCCTTCTCAGCCGCCGATTTAGAACCCCTGGTAGTGAGTTTACTCAAATTTCGGGAAAATTCCCCTGCGGAATTTCGTTTAAGGCTTTTGAGTAAAGAGTTAGCCAATCTATTTTCAGTCAGCAATTCTTCATTTGTAAAAATCACTTCAACGCCAAAGCGTTTACAATGTTGTTCCCAATATGCAGCCTCGTCAGCGTCTGGAAATCTTCCCCATCGAGAAATATCGTAAACCAGTATATAGCCAAAATCCCGATTGCCACTCTCAATTATTTTGACCATCTTATTAAAAGCATCACGTTTTTCAATACCAGTGCCGCTAATTCCTTCATCAATGAACCACTCTATAATTTCAAAGCCGTTTGAATTAGCAAACACTTGAACTGCTTTTCTTTGGTCTGGAATTGACTGATCCTGCAAATTGGTTGAACACCTTAAATAACCGACTGCCTTTTTCATGACAATCCTCCCCTATCGTTTATGTTGTTTTTTTAATAATTCTTCAATTCTGTCAAGAGCAAAATTGCTAACAATGCTTATTTGTGTTTTGCCAGTTATCCAATCAGATACCCTGGCTTGTTGGATGTTAGTAAGTCTCTGAAAATCATGTTGATTCAAATTAAACCGCTCTAAAAGGCTTCTAACATCTTCACCCGTCCATCGTTTTCGAGTTAATTTCATTTAGCTTCCTTCAAATTTTTAATTACCATAAGGTAATAAAAAATAATTAAAAAAGCAATGCTAAAAAGCATTATTTTTAAAAAAAGTAATATGAGATATTATGACTTTTTAGTTGGACATTTGAGGGTTATATTTAGTTATGAAAGGATATTGGGAAATAAAAGGATCGGACCATGAAAGAATTCAAGGATGACTGGATTTGCAAGAAGTGTGAATTCTGGCGGCGGTCGCGGAAGGGTTTCGGTGTTTGCACGCTGTACCGGGCAGATATTTTTACCGAAGTTGGGCTGCGGCGGCAAATAAGGACATTCGAGTCTGACGGCTGCGAGCAGTGGAAGGCGAGGCAGCAGAAAAGGATACAGCGGG
>PHFX01000292.1 GCA_007618135.1 Candidatus Brocadia sp. WS118
TCGGAGTCTGCAACTCGACTCCGTGAAGTCGGAATCGCTAGTAATCGCGGATCAGCATGTCGCGGTGAATACGTTCCCGGGTCTTGTACACACCGCCCGTCACACCATGGGAGTGGGTTTCACCAGAAGCAGGTAGTCTAACCGTAAGGAGGGCGCTTGCCACGGTGAGATTCATGACTGGGGTGAAGTCGTAACAAGGTAGCCGTAGGGGAACCTGCGGCTGGATCACCTCCTTTCTAGAGAAAAATTTCAAGTATTCACAGCTATCGATTGTTCTATTTTGTTAATGAGTAAATTTATTTGTTAGTAATTTCATTTTATTATAGTAATCATTCAGGCTCATGAGATGGGTTTGTAGCTCAGTTGGTTAGAGCACACGCTTGATAAGCGTGGGGTCGGTGGTTCAAGTCCACCCAGACCCACCAAAAAAGAGGGGGTGTAGCTCAGCTGGGAGAGCACCTGCTTTGCAAGCAGGGGGTCATCGGTTCGATCCCGTTCACCTCCACCAATTCATGTGTTAGTGTGAGAAAAATAAAGTGATATTCTGGCTTTTCTAATATTACCTGTTAATATTCATATCTTGTAAGATATGAAATGTTCTTTAAAAATTTGAAAAATAAAGTATTATTTCGTAAGGTTTTTGAAAATAAAATTTCTTATTGAAGTAATGCGGGTAAGATTGTAATCTTAAAATAGTATTAAATCTTATAATTATTAAAATTATAGGATCAAGTAAGTAAGTGCATGTGGTGGATGCCTTGGCGATTACAGGCGATGAAGGACGTGGTAGTCTGCGAAAAGCTTCGGGGAGTTGACAAACAAACATTGATCCGGAGATGTCCGAATGGGGAAACCTGATTCTTGCTTAATTTGTTTTTTAATATAAAAAAACAAATTGAGCAAGAATCAACCTTAGCTCAATATATAGGCTAAGTGTAGCGAACCTGGAGAACTGAAACATCTAAGTAACCAGAGGAAAAGAAATCAACCGAGATTCCCAAAGTAGTGGCGAGCGAAATGGGAGCAGCCTTCAATATTTAACATTTGAATTAGTCGAATTTTCTGGAAAGTTAAACCATAGTAGGTGATAGTCCTGTAGATAAAAATTTAAATGTAGAACTAAGATTGAAATAAGTAAAACGGGACACGTGAAATCCTGTTTGAAGATGGGGGGACCATCCTCCAAGGCTAAATACTCGTAATCGACCGATAGTGAACTAGTACCGTGAGGGAAAGGTGAAAAGAACCCCGGAAGGGGAGTGAAATAGATCCTGAAACCGCATGCATACAAACAGTAGGAGCTCATATTTATATTGAGTCACTGCGTACCTTTTGTATAATGGGTCAGCGACTTACATTTAGTAGCAAGCTTAACCGAATAGGGGAAGCGAAGCGAAAGCGAGTCTTAATAGGGCGTTTAGTTGCTGAGTGTAGACCCGAAACCAGATGATCTATTCATGGCCAGGATGAAGCGAAGGTAACACTTCGTGAAGGTCCGAACCCACTAATGTTGAAAAATTAGGGGATGAGCTGTGAATAGGGGTGAAAGGCTAAACAAATCTGGAAATAGCTGGTTCTCTCCGAAAACTATTTAGGTAGTGCCTTACGTATTACCTTTGGGGGTAGAGCACTGTTATGGCTAGGGGGCCATTGAGGCTTACCAAACCATTGCAAACTCCGAATACCAAAGAGTATAAGCGTGGGAGACAGACATCGGGTGCTAACGTCCGGTGTCAAAAGGGAAACAACCCAGATCCTCAGCTAAGGTCCCAAAGATATAATTAAGTGGGAAACGAAGTGGGAAGGCATAAACAGTCAGGAGGTTGGCTTAGAAGCAGCCATCCTTTAAAGAAAGCGTAATAGCTCACTGATCTAGTCGTTCTGCGCGGAAGATGTAACGGGGCTCAAATTATGCACCGAAGCTAGGAATTTACATTTAAGTAAATGGTAGGAGAGCGTTCCGTAAGCCTGTGAAGGTGATTTGTGAAAATTGCTGGAGGTATCGGAAGTGCGAATGCTGACATGAGTAGCGATAAAGGAAGTGAAAAGCTTCCTCGCCGAAAACCCAAGGTTTCCTGTGCAACGTTCATCGACGCAGGGTGAGTCGGTTCCTAAGGTGAGGCAGAAATGCGTAATTGATGGAAAACTGGTTAAAATTCCAGTACCTTTGTTCAATGCGATGCGGGGACGAAGAAGGTTAGCTCAGCCAGGTGTTGGAAGTCCTGGTTCAAGCATGTAGATATGCTATTTAGGAAAATCCGGATGGCTAAATCGAGATGTGATAACGAAACACTTTTAAAGGTGCCAAGTGAGTAATACCATGCTTCCAGGAAAAGCCGCTAAGCTTCAGTTGAATAAAGACCGTACCGTAAACCGACACAGGTGGGTAGGATGAGAATTCTAAGGCGCTTGAGAGAACTCAGGAGAAGGAACTCGGCAAAATAGCACCGTAACTTCGGGAAAAGGTGTGCCCTTAGTATGTGTAGTATCTTGCATATGAAGCAGAATAGGGTTGCAATAAAATGGTGGCTGCGACTGTTTAATAAAAACATAGCACTCTGCAAACACGAAAGTGGACGTATAGAGTGTGACGCCTGCCCGGTGCCGGAAGGTTAAATGATGGGGTG
>PHFX01000293.1 GCA_007618135.1 Candidatus Brocadia sp. WS118
CAACGCAGGCGGAATTAGTCAAAAATCTAAACGAAATCGGGGAGAAATACAAAGAGTATTATGATAAGTTCGTGGTCCCGGGGATTCGCATTTTCATAGCCAATAATTTAAATGAGGCAATTAACGCCGCTAGAAAAGGAAGTTGAATAAGTCGCCGGCAATAGCTCCGCAACCCGAGCTCTAATTCCAACCTTGCATATAAAGATTCCCCAGCGGGGATCAAAGACTTGCAAAAAATGGTTTCTCCGGTTGCGGAATATTGCCGGGAATAAGGCAAACAAAAACATGGAAAGGGAATTCCGATGTTGCATCCGATCAGGAACGAATTTAAGGAAAGGAAGCTATCGCTTCTTTACCAGGTGCTGGAAATAGAAAAAATGGCAATCCGGCTGCGCAGCCTGTGCGAACAGGCGGAGAGCGCAATTACTAATAACAGATTTAGCGCCAGCGGCATATTGCTGCCCCTGGTGGAGGAGCAAACATATTTTCTGGAAAAGATTGACTTCAAAACGCTCCGCCTGCTGAATGAGGTGATAAAAAAGGAAGCGGCTTTAATAGACAGCGAATGCGGAGAGGAAAGACAAACGCTACGGTTTACCGGCTAAATTGATTGTCTATTGAAAACAACCACAAAACGGCACTAACAGCCGGGGCGCCGTGTGGTTTAAAGGAGTATTATGCAGGGATGGCGCAAATACTGGCAGAGACTAAAGCGGTTTAGATGGGACCGTATTGCTATAATCTTTTTTAATCTGCTATGCTGGGCGGTTTTTTTCCTTTTAGTGTGGGCGGCTTTATGAAGTGGTATAGCAAAATGGTTTCCCGGAATTGGCCCGACCGCTTGCGACATGCCCGGGAAAGCGAAGACTGGGAAGAGGTGGGAGGTATTGAGGCAGAAATACGCGCTTCCCTGTTCGGGGGGGCGCATGTAGAAGTTATCCTGGATGCTGATAACGTATCCAGCGATGGCCAGCGGCATGAAAACACCATAGCGATCTTCATTCCCGCCTATTCCCATGAGGCGGAGCTGGTTGTTGATCGCAATAATTTTTTTATTGATAACCGCCTGGTGCGCAAAACCGAAACAGTTAACGGGCGGGTTGAGCATTATTTAACGAAGAGGTGATGTGAAAATAGTATCCTCTTAATCTATAAGGCGGCGGCATGAAGTATATTAACCCCTACAAAATATTTAATGGCTCTTTTATCCCTGATTGGTTAGAACGGCGCACAGAGATAACACCAGGCGCAAAGTTGGTTTACGGGAGATTAGCCCGCTTTGCGGGTAAAGATGGAAAATGTAATCCCCCTTTGGAATTAATGGCTGAGTGCTTAGGTACAAATCCGCGTCAGATTATTCGCCATATTAAGGAATTGACAAATGCTAACTTAATTGAGAGCAAACGCAACGGGCGGGGTAAACCGAATGATTACTTTTTCATATATCATGATTGGATGACTTTTAGAAGTGACAAATCGTCACTTGTAGAAATGCCGGATTTGTCACCTGTAGAAGTGACAAATGGTCACTTCCTATATAAGGAAGAAGAGAATCATTTAAGAGAATCAATAAAGAAAGATGTCGATTCTGAAGGAATCGACCCCTCTCCCTCATTAAACAAAATTGTGACGGATAAAGACTTTGAGGATCGTTGGCAAAAATACCCGATGAAGGATGGGAAAAAAGAGGCCCGCAGACATTGGAATGCTTCAGTTAAAACACCCAGTGACCTTTTGAAGTTTGATAAAGCTTTTGAGAATTACCTTTCGCATTTAGCAGCGAATCCATGGAAGCCGCCTAAAAACGGGAAAACGTTCTTCAATAATTGGCTGGACTGGCTGGAATGGAACGAGCCTGTCAAGACAAAGCCCAAGATGTTTATCCCCAAAGTTGGTCAGCCAGATCCTTATGGGGAGATAGTAACAGCGGTTTATGCTGGTAATGCTTATAAAACTCAATCCGGCGCTCAATATACTTGTAAGAATGGGAAATATCAGCTTTATAAAGAGGGGTATTATGAATGACTTAACAGATCCATTTATAACCCCGTGAGTTTTGGAATATAATATCTCAGGAATGAGAATGAAAATCAGCCCGCCCCGCTTAAAGTTAAAATTAAAGATAAAGCTTTTCATCGACGGTAAGCAATATGATGGGGATGAAATAATAACCCATATAGAGAATATTAAGTCTGATTTAATACGGGAAATATTCAAAGTTCAATCAACCCAGGCCGAAACTAAAACCGACGCCGTTGAATGGACAGCAGACTTGTTAAAAATTGACCCGGCTACCGTTTGGCGGGCCATTAAGGAAATCACGCAAAATTAACTACCCCATCAAAATAAATTTTCAGCCACATCCTTCCAACCCTTATTTCTCCTAACTTTTTTACTCGCAAAATTGCGAGTAAACTTTTTTAAACTCCCATTATATTCATTTAGATATAAATGTTAAACCTGACAATAAGGCGCAGAAAAATTAGAATTGATAAAATAATTACGTTTCACCGGGTAACATTCCCATCTCTGCGGCAAAACGCTCGGCCCCGCGCCCTACCAGCAACACATGGGGCGATTCTTCCATCACCTTGCGCGCCAGCGTAATTG
>PHFX01000142.1 GCA_007618135.1 Candidatus Brocadia sp. WS118
GAGTATTGGAGTATTGGAGTATTGGAGTATTGGAGTATTGGAGTATTGGAGTATTGGAGTATTGGAGTATTGGAGTATTGGAGTATTGGAGTATTGGAGTATTGGAGTATTGGAGTATTGGAGTATTGGAGCAATGAAATTCCCCAATACTCCATCACTCCATTTGAAAACTTATCCAAGTCCCCGGCGCTCCAGGGCAGCGCGAGTCATCGGTCGCAGATCAACGCTGAATTTGCAAGTGCGCTGGTAGGTTTTCAGGCTAAACTCCTTACGCTCCTGGTGATAAGCCTGCATGGCCGGCTCCCAATCCCTTCTGCCGGACAGGTAATCTCCCAGGTATTGCGCCAGCAGCAGTGCATGGGTCGAGGCTTGATCAATACCCTGCCCCGACCATGGGTCCATCGCCATGGCGGCGTCCCCAACCAAAGCCCACCCTTTCCCATAAGGGATTCGAAGGTATCCCGGAATACTGCCGGATCCCCGCACCTGCCCGGCGCGTTGGGCGCTGCTTAAGCGGGGGGCGAGGTCTGCCATAGCTTTTAGCTCGCTAAAAAACCGGGCATCCGGATTACGTTTGAATGCTGCGAATTCGGAAATGGGAACCGAAACAGCCAGCAGGGCGAGATCATCGTCGCAGGGGAAGCAGTACACCAGGGTATTATCCCGATAATGGAATTCGGCAGCCGGGCCTTCGTTAGCGGTGATTCCCCGATAGTAAGCGTAATACATGGCGCGGTTTATAGGCTCCTGGTACTCACTTTGCGCATCTACCGCCTTCGCCATAAATGAGTTAACGCCGTCCGCCCCGACAACCACCTTCGCTTGCGCCTCTCCTTCTTGATGGGAACCTTTCCATTTTACCCCGGCGACAAGGCCGTTTTCACGGAGCAAACCGGTGATCTTTATTCCTTCTCTAAGTTCGACGTTCGGAGTCTTCTTCATGCGACGGACCAGAATATCATCGAGCGTAATCCGGCGCACGCACATATAAAAGGGATAATCATCGGGGCGATCCACTGCTTCGGCAAACACGATGCCGTCAATAACATTGTAATTGACGGTGAGATGCGGCGCAGCCGATTGCACCTCTTCATATACGCCTATCTTCTTGAAAACACGGAGAGCCGGCGCCCTGAAGAAGTGGGTGGACAGGGTGTCGCTGGGGAACGTAGCACGGTCGAAAACAAGCACGCGATAGCCCATTTCTCCTAAAAGAGTCGCCAGAATGGAGCCGGCCACCCGCGCGCCGATTACAATTACATCGTAGTTTGAAGTATTATCCATCATTCGTCGCCTTTTGCTATGGCAATGTCAGCAAGGAAATATTGGACTTGACAAATTTTTTGCAGCAATAAGTTTTTCAGTATCGAATTATTGAGAGGGGTTACTACCTAATAATGCCTAATTGAAAACACATCGCATCAATAATACTTTCCTGTAGATTCAAATCTTCAATTTTGCCGATAGTTTTACTGAGACGCTTCTTATCCAGGGTTCTAATCTGATAACAAAGCACAATTGATTCTTATTTTAATCCCGCAGTTCCCACGGAAAGCAAAACCTCGTTGGGATAAATTTTCCGCCCGGCTTTTCTTGAAGTAATCGGCAATACATTTACAACGGGCAATATCTGGTTTACCTCTTCTTCGCTAACCACCAAAACAGGCCGGGTTTTCCCTTGTTCCGAACCGATTACCGGATCAAGGTTTGCAAGAAAGATATGCCACTGATAAGAAGCCATTATTTTTCCCAATCTTCTATATCAATCGTTTCAAATTCTTCCGAAACTTCTTTCAAATCACTTAAAAAGTGCTTGTCGTTCATTGCCTCTTTTAGCTCATCTATTTTCTGTTTATAATCTTCAGTCTTTTTTCTGCAATGGTTCGGACATTTTTTAGTTCAGACGATTTAAAATTTTAGTTGTACCCGCAAATAAAAAGTGCCATATATCCATCAAAAGATTTGGCGATCTAAAAGAGGACATATGGCACATGAAAATTGCTGAGAGTATTTTAAACAGAATGACAGGCATACGCAAATCCCAAAAGAAATTTATGATAATTTTGTTCAAAACAGTCTTAGCACTATCCGGCCGGGTGAATTTTTCCAACCTGAGCCGCTATAGTGATCTGAACGAGAAGACCTATTCTCGTAATTTTCGGCGTCACTTTGATTTCACCCATTTTAACAGTTTGGGTATTGAACAGGTTTATAATCCTTCCCATGAATATCTCTTAGCCGGTGATGCCTCTTATATCCCCAAAAGCGGTAAAGAAACTTACGGATTGGGCAAGTTCTGGAATGGGGTTCAGAGTCGTTCCATGAAAGGTCTTGAAATCTCCAATTTTGCCATAGTGGATGTCCATGATAAAACCGCCTATACGCTCAAAGTAGATCAAGTGCCGCCCTCCAATGATGAGGAGAATGCAATCGACTTTTTCCTCTCCCAACTGCGCAGTTTAAAAGAGGCAAACTTAACCATTCCTCTTCCCAAGAACCTCACCGTTGACGGATTTTATGCCAAACAACGCTTCGTTGATGGTGCCACAGGGCTTGGTTTTACCGTTATCAGCAAACTTCGCAAAGATGCCAATTTGAAATA
>PHFX01000143.1 GCA_007618135.1 Candidatus Brocadia sp. WS118
GGCCTAAGCCTTCGGCGGTTTAGTTCCGCGTTGAACTAAACCGCTTCGCGGTAGCTTTTAGTCGTTTTTTTTCAGGCTAAATTTCTCCCCATTATTTGTGAATTTCTTTCAGATTTTGCTAAACTACCTCCATGGAGGCGCTTGAGCACAAGCGCCCCGATTAAATAACCTCAATCATTTAATCATATTCATGGAGGTATGGTCATGAGCCAATTACGTGAAGATATGCTTCGCGCTATGAAATTACGTGCTTTTAGTGAGCGAACGCAAGAATCTTATGTTTCGGCGGTCTCTTCGCTGGCCCGGTATTATCAGCGTTCTCCCGATCAGATCACATTCCGGGAGATTGAAGACTACCTGCTTTATTTACAAGAGGAGCGGGGCTTAGCCCACAGCAGTTGTAATTTAGCCATAGCGGGTTTGAAATTTTTCTATAGGGAAGTATTAGGGCGGGATGATCTGTATTTTGAGATTCCCCGGCGTAAGAAGGTGAGTACACTTCCGGAGATTTTAAGTGGAGAAGAACTCTCCCGTCTATTTGCCTGCGCGGCCAGCCCCAGGGATCGTGCGTTATTGATGACCACCTATTCGGGAGGATTGCGAGTGAGTGAGGTGGTTAGCCTGAAAATAAGCGATATTCACAGCGATCGGATGCTCATACGCATTCGCCAGGGCAAGGGCCGGAAAGATCGTGATACCCTTCTTTCCATGCGTCTTTTAGAAGAATTACGTCTTTATTGGAGACTCTATCGCCCCCCGGTTTGGCTTTTTACGGGGAGAGATGGAAAAGATCACCTCTCGGTGGAAGCGGCTCAGAGTGCTTATAATAAGGCCCGGAGGCGAGCCGGGATTACCCGTGGGAATGGGATTCATACCCTTCGCCATTGCTTTGCCACTCATCTTTTGGAAGCCGGGGTGGATATTCGCACCATCCAGATGTTGATGGGGCATAAAACGATCCAAACCACTTTGATCTACCTGCAAGTGACGGAAAAGAACTTAAGCCATACTGCCCGGCGCTTAGACCTGTTGGAAATCCCCAGTAGCAAAAGGTCTATCTTGAGCGAAGTCAAAAGGGTGAGGTAGTCTGATGTGTTGCCAGGTTGTTTCCCAACTCCGAGCCCCGGCAGACTCCTTTAACAAACCCCTGAGCTTTATCCCCAAATCGTCCTGGGAAGTGGGCGATATATTTCGCATTTTTGGAGAAGAATATCGCCAGAGCCATAAATTACCCTTATTGCACTTGAAGGTGATGCATGCCATTGAAGTTTGCCGCACGGCCTGGCTGGGCGGTCATATTGAAGAATGTAATCACTGCGGTTACCGGAGAAATGCCTACAACTCCTGCCGCAATCGCCATTGCCCGAAGTGCCAGCAACTGCGCAAAGCGCAATGGGTAGAAGATCGTCAGGCGGAACTGCTGCCAGTGCATTATTTTCATGTGGTTTTTACTCTTCCCCATGAATTAAATCCCCTGATCCTGCAAAATAAGAGGGTGTTGCTGAATATCTTTTTCAGAGCGGTCTCGGAAACCTTGTTGGAATTTGGCCGCAACAACCTGGGCGGGAAGCTCGGGTTTACAACGATCTTACACACCTGGGATCAAACTTTATTAGACCATTTTCACCTGCACTGCCTGATAGCGGGCGGGGCAGTCTCTTTTGACGAAAAACGCTGGATAAATACCGCCAGGAACTTTTTGTTTCCGGTTAAAGCCCTCTCGAAGGTATTCCGGGGAAAGTTTCTTGACTTCCTGAAAAGCGCCTACAAAAATGAACAACTGACTTTCTGTGGAACTATCCTTTCTTTACAATCAAAGCGGGAATTCCAAAAGCTTCTCGATCAGCTCTATGCCAAAGAATGGGTGGTCTATGCCAAAGAATCCTTCTGTGAGCCGGAAGCGGCCTTAGAATATCTTTCCCAATATACTCATAGAGTGGCGATCTCCAATCAACGCATTAAGAATGTTGAAGGCGGGGAGGTAGCCTTTTCTTACCAGGACCGTCGAGACGGCGATAGCCGGAAAATGATGACTCTGCCAGCAGAAGAGTTTATCCGGCGCTTCCTGCTTCATGTGCTCCCGGAAGGATTCATGCGCATCCGCCATTTTGGATTTTTAGCCAACCGTTGCAAAAAGAAATGCCTCCATCGCTGCCGCCAACTGCTGGGCATGAGCCCGCCCCTGCCCAGGCCGGGCGGAGCCTCCCTTTTGGGAAAAGCAAAAACCCCTCAAGAACGGATGCTGGAACTGACCGGGAAAGATATTACTCAATGCCCCTGTTGTAAGAAGGGAAGACTCATCAGGGTGGGGAAAATAACACCCGCTTTTGCCAAATATCATAAGCAACGCCCCAAGAAATACTGGGATAGTTCTTGAAATGCTCTATATCAGAAAGACAACCTGCCCCGGTTTGGGGGAAAGCGACCTCACTTTTTTAACTCTCATGGCAGAGGTGGGATTGCTATGTCTTTTCCCGCAGAGATGGATACCCAAAAGAAGAATAAAGAGGTAAAAAGGCGCTGCCGCCTAACAGCAAGCCCTTCCATAGGTAGCAAGTTGAAGATGCAAATGCTAAAAATTACCCGTTTCTATCACAACTCCCCTCTTTACAATCTCCATAAATATCGCTATATTGCCGAAGACGGTTTCGTTCAACTTGTTTTATCCGCAATGAAGTAATCTGTGCGGAGAAGACAGCCCGGTGTGTTTTCATCGCTTCGGGTAAACCAGGGCGCTTTGTACACCATTGCGGATAAAACTCTATACGTTAGGGGTTTCTATAAAATCAGTAGAAGCATATCACAATTTTTTAAAAGGAGGCTAAAATGAAATCACTAAAAGTTTACTTCGCATTTTTATTTATGCTTCTTTTTGTAAACGGCTTGATAGTCTCATGTATTGTCAATAAAGACCCACTTAGCGTTATTGATGATGAGGAGAATTATGAAAAAATTTGGGAGATGCCTGAAGGTTATAATGAAGAACTGAGAGACAGGATTTTATTTACCACAACCAGAAAAATTGGATCTAAATCAAGTTTAAATATATTTATGATTGATAGCGATGGAAACGGGATTCAGCCGTTAATAAATGATGGGATTACTTCTATAGCT
>PHFX01000144.1 GCA_007618135.1 Candidatus Brocadia sp. WS118
AGTCTGTTCGAACCCCAGGATGTTATTACCGTTAATCAGGTTAATGGCGAAACTACCTTAAGGCGTTTGTCGGACATGGAACTTTCTATGTGGCTGGATGAGTATACGCTGGGCGATTTGTGGAAACAAAATATTATCAAAGGGGGGCAACCAAAATGAAGCGGATTATTATCATAAATGAAGGGCCTACCGAACAGGAATTTTGTAAAGATGTGTTGTATCCTTACTTTTCCGCAAAAGATATATATATGAGCCCCCTTTAAAAAGTCGGCTCAAGTATTCTTTGTGCTAAATTGTCCATCACAAAATTCTTTCGATTAATCGCCGGGTGGAATATCCTTCGTATTTTTGTGGTATCAAAAGAAACAACGTTTATGTTCAAAAAGTCTTCATCCACATCCGATTTGGATTTGTTTTCGTCACCGACCTCTCTTCTGGGAAAAAGAGCGGCAAAGAAATACGACGATCCCAAAGCTTGGCACAATCAGTTTTTTAAACTGGTTACCTCTCAGATTTCCGAAGAAGTTTTTGAACCCTTGTACAAGGATGGCAATATGGGTGCCCCCAATGCTTCCATCCGGATTCTAGTGGCTATGTCCATTCTCAAGGAGGGCTTTGGCTGTAGTGATGAAGACCTGTTTGAAAAGTGTGAATTTGATATGCTCACGCGCAAGGCAATGGGGTTGTTTAATCTAGATGATGTTCCACCTTCCCTGGATACTTACTATCTCTTCCGTCGCCGCATCTGTGAATACGAAGCGGGACACCGGGTGAATCTGATGGAAAAGTGCTTCGAAAGCGTAACGGGCGAACAGATCAAACTGTTCAAGATCTCTGGCAAGTCGGTACGGATGGACAGCAAGTTGATCGGGAGTAACATTGCCCAATACACCCGATATGAGATCGTCCACCGCACACTCTGCAAAACATTGAATCAGCCCGGCAATCTGGCCATGCTTTCCCCCAAGCTGCGCGGGCAGTCCAAGGTCTACCTCGAAGAAGAACCCGGTAAAACCATCTACCGCGCCAATCCGGAGCTCATGTACCAACGCCTGATTGCCATCGGCCAGTACGTGTACCTGGTATTGAAGCGTTTGAAGGATGATGCTCCCCTTTACGACTTGCTTCACCGGGCTTTCCATGACCAGTATATTGTGGAAAAAGGGAAGGCGATCCCTCGGGACAAAAAGGATATCGGCGCCGACAGCCTGCACAGTCCGGATGATCCGGAAGCCGGTTTCCGCAACAAATATGGCAAGAAAACCCATGGCTACCTTACAAACATAACAGAGACGGTGGAAGAGGACAAGCCCAGTGTCATCACCTCCGTGCAAACGGAACCGGTCACCTTTTCCGATTGTCATTTCCTGCAGGATGCCGTAGCCAATACCGAGCGCGTCACGAACCAGACCATAACAGAGCTCTATGCGGATGGAGCCTACCAGAGTCCGGACAATCGGGAGTTTTGCCAGGCACACGATGACATGAACCTGATCACCGGACGGATACAGGGAGGCTGCCGCTTCATCCTGAACCATAAGAAAGAAACCGATGAGCTCCTGATTACGGACACCCAAACAGGGGAATTGATTCAGGCAATCTTTAGGGGCGATTCCCCAAAGTACGGCAAACGGTGGAAGATGCCGGAAACGTACGGGGAAAAAAGCCGCAAATACCATTATTTTACAGAGAAGGATATCGCCCGTTCCGAACTCCGCCAACAGATCGAAAACATACCCAAGGAAGAGCGGAACAAACGGAACAACGTCGAAGCCACCATGTTCCAGTACAGTTTTCATACACGCAACAACAAAACCCGCTACAGGGGATTGCTGAAGCACCGCTTGCATGCCTACAGCCGCTGCATGTGGATGAACCTGGTTCGGTTGGTCCTATTCCAGGTCAAAACCGGTCCCAAGTCGTTTATTGCCTTGTTTGAGTTCCTCGTAACCGCTCTAAAAAGCCCATTTTGTCTTCCAAAGCTTTTTTGGGCAAATTAAAAAGTTGCCTCTTCGACACGACCAAACCAACCAAAAAGCCACAATTTAAGTGGTAAATCTAAAAAACACCACTTTTTAAAGGGGGCTCATATATTGAAGTTGTATTAAGGTGTTTGGGGAGTAAATAAAAAAGGGAAGCCATTCGTATGACCTCCCTTTTTTTATATTGAATTAAGTTTGCTTATTTTACTTCGCTACCGGGTTTAACGGTTTTTTGAGGCATTATAACAGCCAGACTTCCGTCGTTGTTTTCGGCAGAGAGAATCATCCCTTCAGAGACAATGCCTTTAAGCTTACGTGGAGCCAGGTTGGCAATAAAGCAGACTTGTTTGCCTATCAGATCTTCCGGAGCATAGTGTTGAGCAATACCCGAAATGATGGTACGGGCACCTAATCCGTCGTCAATCTTAAACTGAAGCAATTTATCTGCCTTGGGTACTTTGGTGCATTCCAGAATGGTACCCACACGTATGTCGAGTTTCGTAAAGTCGTCGAATTCTACATTTGCCCGAATAGGTTTTGCCTTGTAATTAGCCTCTTCGTTTGCTTTTTTTGTATCAAGTAGTTTCTGAACCTGTGCTTCAATT
>PHFX01000163.1 GCA_007618135.1 Candidatus Brocadia sp. WS118
GTTCGGTATGGATCGTTGGTTGGTCAACGTGAAGCAGGACGCTTCTCAGGCAAGGAGACTTGCTGCCCTTGAGAAGAAGGTTGGCATTACCTGGGTTCCGGAGAGTTTCTGGAAGACGGGTGAATGGCTTGATCAGTTGACGGGCCCGTACATTGTAAAGAATCACCCGGGCAAGACTATTTTCGATCTGTGTCCTGACCCAGGTTGGTTAGATACGCACCATGCACCTGCTGAGGAAGTTGAGTACATCAACAGAAAGATAAAAGAACTCGGCTGGACGACTGGACATGATGCTCATCACGGTGACTCACATGATGAAGCTTCAAGATCAATGGGGAAGACGCATTAATTTGTAATATTTTTTCCCCGTAGGTAGTAGTGAATGAAAGGAAGCTGTGCGGTGTTTGCACAGCTTCCTTTTTTATTATAAAAGGATTGAAATCAGAGAAGTTTTAAATATACTTAGAAAACAAATCTTAGTTAATTGTATTTTAATTATACTTGAGTGGAGAAGGATATGAACTTGTACAAGCACGTATTTTGTTTGTTATCGCTGACAATATTTTGCTTGCCTCTGGCTTGCGAGAAGGGGAAAACCCATCTGGAGATTGCCAATGGCCTGGTGAGAGAGAATAAATTAGATGAGGCATTGGCCGAATATTCAAAGGCCATAGATGCCAACGCTGATATGGCAGCGGCCTATTATGGCAGAGGGGTTGTATATTTTGAACAGGGCAAGCTTGAGGAGGCAGCGATTGATTTCAGGAAGGCAATTGATATTAAATCGAATTACCTTGAGGCTCACAAGAAGTTGGCAGAGACGTTTGTTAAGATTGGAGCGCCAGACGATGAGTTTCAGAAGCGATATAAGGCAATTGATAGTGATCCTGAAAACCCACTGACTTACGTAGATCTCGGTGTTTTTTTACACAAACTTGAAAAGGATATCGATGCCATTGCCCAATACAAAAAGGCATTGGAGCTTGATCCGGAAAACCCTTATATTATTTTTAATCTTGGAGTCGGTTATCTGGACATGGGTTTATATGAGGATGCAGAAACCATGTTTAAGAAGGCCGCAGAAATTAATCCTTCCTACGATAATGCACACTATAATCTCGCGGTAGCACTTCACAAGCAGGGAAAGGTTGATGAAGCTAAAAAAGAACTCAATAAAACGCTTGAGGTAAATCCTAAATACTCTAATGCCTATGTTGTCTTTGGTTTGATTAGTCTTACAGAAAAGAAGTTTGAAGAAGCTATTGCTCACTACAATAAAGCGATGGAGATAAATCCGGAGAATCTTGATGCACGTTATCAAAGGGCAATCGTTTTTGCTTTACAGCAGAGGTATGACGAGGCATTGGCTGATAATTTGGCAGTACTGGAAAAAAATCCTAAATATGTGAATGCAGCATATAATGTTGGAGTGATCTATCACAGGACGGACCGTCTCGACAAGGCAATGGAATGGTATGACAAGATAACAAAAAAGATCGAACCACTTTACGAAGATGCCTATTACAACCGGGCACAACTCTATTCAATGAAAGGGGATCACAGCAAGGCCTACAGCGATTACCTCTCGTATGCGTATATTACAAAGTGGAGGACGGGAAAAGATCCTGCTGTGGTTTATAAACAGGATGAGATTAAGGAGATGTTCTTGTCTTCGGTTCCTGCCTTAAAAGGTCAGATAAAAGATCAGGAATTGGAATTAAAATCGAATTGACATGGTAAAAAGAATCTCGATTGCAGGAATTATTTCCCTGTTGCTTTCTCAGCCTTGTGGATTTGCAAAAGAAGTCTCCTTGTCCGGCGATAGATATCTTGATGATGGCCGCGTGGATGAGGCTATTCATGAGTACGAAAAGTTGCTACAAAAAAACAAGAAACAACCGGAGGTTTATCTTAAACTGGGAAATGCCTATTGTAAAAAAGGGAATCTGGAAAAGGCATTAGAGGCGTTTACGATAGCAACCCAACTGAAACCGGATTATGCAGAGGCTTATCAAAGGATGTCTGAGGTAAGCATACAGATCGGAGTACCGGAGGACGAGCTTAAGGTTTGCCTGAAAGCTGTACAAAAAGACCCTAATAATGCAGATGCGCATCTTCAATTAGGTATGATTTACTATAAACGTAACCATTTCGATGAAGCAAAGAGGGAATACGAAACAACGATAGGACTCGATCCTAAGAAGGCAGAGGCATATTTTAACCTCGGTGTTTTGTACCAGGATGTTAATAACCATGATAAGGCGCTTGAAATGTATAAAAAAGCGGTTGTGGTATCACCGAATTATGACAAGGCGCACTTTAACCTGGGAATTGCTTACTATCAGACAGGGCACATTGAGGAATCAATTTCTGCGTATAAGCGAGTTCTTGAAATAAATCCGAAGTATGGTGACGCGTATGTGAATTTGGGAATTGCCTGTTTTGTTAACGGCTGGTATAGTGATGCCATAGAAGCGTTGAGGAGGGCGTTATCGCAGGGTTCAAACATTGCCAAGATTCATTATTATCTCGGCAATGTTTATCATAAGATGGACCAAACAGACACGGCGATCGTTGAATACAAAAAGGCGGTAGAGGCCAATTCAAAATTGGTTGCTCCGCATTATAATTTAGGCATTATTTATCTGAAAAAGCAAATGGCCGATCAGGCCATAGAGGAATTTACCAGGGTGGTCATCCTTGACCACGATTATGCTAATGCCTATTTAGGCCGAAGTAAAGCCTATGAGTTGAAGGGTGATAGGGTGAACGCACAGAACGATTACAATTCCTACCAGCATGCCAAGTCGGCCTTTGCCAGGATTTACAAAGAAGAAAATCTGTCCGCCTATTATGAAGGTTCCAATCCTGATAGATAAACAAAGAGGTAGATATGGTAACTCTTAGTGCACGGCCTTGCCCTTGTCTTCCGGTTTACTGGCTTCTTTGACCGTTTTCTCGGTTTCTGCTGTATGATCTTTTGCGCATCGGAAGCCAATGCTTTTGTTTCGGTCATCTGGTTTTCCAAATATCCTTACCGCACAACGCATTTTATATGCGTAGGGGGCAAATAAAGATGCCCCTTTGATTATCCGCAGGCCAGTGCTAGTTTCCGGTCCTTTAGGATTTATGCTTGGGCTCGTATGGTAATATTCCGGATGATACCAATCGTTGCACCATTCTGAGATGCTGCCGATTAAATCGAGGCACCCATAGACGCTTGCTCCATATTCAAAACTTCCAACAGACAGTGGCGCATCAGGGCCGACATTGCTTCGTTTGGCATCCCACACATTGCCCCAGGGAAATCTGCGCCCGTCAGTTCCCCTGGCGGCCTTCTCCCATTCAGCTTCCGTTGGCAAACGTTTCCCTGCCCATGCAGCATAAGCATAAGCATCATACCAATCTACGCGGGTAACCGGGTAATCAGGATAATCGTAATAGGGATAGTCCCATCCTGTATGGGGCGTGCCTGGGGTATGGTCTTTGTTTTTGGGTTCACCCGGGAAACACTTGCTGTGGTCACCGGTGCTTTTGATTGATTGTAAAAATGCCCAGTACTGGGCATTGGTGACCTCATATTTGTCAATAAAGTATGAATCTAAATATACCTCATGTTGTGGGGTTTCTTCAGGAATAAATTCGTCTTCTGTTGTACCCATAATAAATTTTCCTGCAGGGATCAATACCATTTCATTCCATTTCCTGTTATTCTCCAACAGGGCTTTTTTCATTTTTTCGTCCCGTTCAGCCATCGTTAACTCTTTGCGTTGATTCTTTTCTGATGGTTTTAGCCCTTTTTCTAATTTACTGATGTAAACTTTAACGTCTTGTAATGTCTTCTTGTAATTTTCATCTGACTTCGTCTCAGGTGGTTGTGCCTCCAACAATGTTTTACATTTGTCGAGATGGGTTAAGGCTTCCCTTTGCTTTCCAAGTTTCCAATAAATTCCTCCCATTTGAAAATGGATGGCTGGAAGTTCAGGATTTATTTTCTCGGCTTTTTTGTATTCTCCTAAAGCTCCTTCAAAATCGTTCAACTCTTCGCGGAGTCGATTTCCTTCCAGTATGTAATACATGGCTGCCTTCGTTTTTTCTTCTTGCGTGGCGTTTGGTGGGAGGTTGATTTCAATTTTTTTATCAGGTGCGGAAGTTTTTTTGTCGGGTAAGGATTTAGAAATAAGTTGTGTCCCATCTTTTTTACAAAATTTTTCACCGGGATTTGCTATTTCCTTGCAGGTGGGACATATAAGGTCAACTTCGTTGAATTCCACCAGTTCTCTGCCATCAATGCTGCAGGAACTTATATCGCCCGGGTATATTCTGCTACATCCCGGACAAAGCTTGTTTTTAGTAATATTTTCTTTTGTTTTTGGTAAGGATTCTTTTTTGGTTGCCTCTGCGTGAAGAAAGTTGAAGTGCGTTATGGTTAACACAATCAGCATAATAAGTGGATATACAAACTTCACAAAAAACCTCCTTTTGATAATGCCAGATATATATATAAAGCGGCTGATTTACAACAGACCATTCCCCCTCATCAAAGGAGAACGAAAGTGGATGTAAAAAAGTTGCTAATTATGGAGAGTTAAGGGTTTTTTTCTGCCATTTCAACCACTTGGGCTTCCTTTACAACCTTCCAGTTTGACCATGCTCCCCATTCAACATATTTTTTGCCATCAGACAGCCAATATTGTGTGCCATCTCTCTCTCTCGTACAGGTAAGGTTTTCTGCCGTTCTGGTTTGTGTTTGCTTTATGGTTTTGAAAAAAAGACAATCAACCTGGTGAAAGTTAATTTCACTGTTAT
This sequence comes from Candidatus Brocadia sp. WS118, assembly GCA_007618135.1. Taxonomy (GTDB): domain Bacteria; phylum Planctomycetota; class Brocadiia; order Brocadiales; family Brocadiaceae; genus Brocadia. The sequence continues at coordinate 4,810 of PHFX01000163.1, forward strand.
CCTTTACTTCTTTTAACTCAAGATCTTCAATGGTTAATTTCTTTTCATTGAATTTTTTTTCCTCTACGGGTACTTCATAAACGATTGTTTCCGTTACTTTAATAGAAAGAGGGTTAGGTTTTTCATCAATCCATGGGATTTGCACGGTATCACCATAAGGAGCAAATGACTGATGATAACTTGGTGTTGACGTTCCAGGTTGCTTTGTCGTGTCGATAATGCCGCCTCCGGCATGTTGGGCTTGTGCAGATTTTTCCATATATAAGGAAAAAGAGAAAAAAGCAACAACAGAGCCACAAATCAGGTATTTGGCAAGGTGATTCTTCATGTGTTACATTCCTTAGATAAGGGTTTTTTGTGTTAAAATTTCAAAAACTGAATTTTACTGAAGAGCAATGTTTTTGTCAATTAATTTAGAGGAATCCGGTTTTATGAGGATATCATTTTTCTTTCCGAGAGAAAGAATTCACGACCAATGAAAAAATAACTTGAACATAGAAAAACTTTATGGTAGGATTCTAGAGCTTTGTTTTATTCTAAATTTATTTCATAGAGCTGGTTATTATTTTGCCTTAGGAAAAGCTTTCATATTCTGGAATTATCAATCAAATATCTGAATTACATAACGAGGGTTAACTGCCGTCAAATGAAATTGAGGAGGGGTGTATGGAGCGGTTGAAGCAGGTGTTGGAATTTATTCGGAAGAGAAAAAAGCTGGTAGGCTTTTTTGCGATAATCGTGTTAGCAGTTTTTTTCGTTACGATACATAAGGTATATCATTATTCGGAAAAAAGTGAGTTTTGCGCCAGTTGCCATGAAATGAAAATTCATTATGATTCCTTTAAGGCATCGAAACATCATAATGAACACGTTGAAAATTGTCACGCTTGTCACGTCGGGCCTGGACTCAAGGGCTATGCACATGCAAAACTCAGCGACGGGACGCATGATTCATTAATGCATTCATTCCAGGCATATAGCGATGGCGCATTCATTGAGATCGCTGAAGATAGTCTCGAAATTCTCAATGGAAACTGCATCCGTTGCCATTCGGAAGGTTTTACCAAAGATAAATCCCATATTGAATTTGTTTTAAAAAGCAATAAACACCGTACCGAAATTGCTCATAGCATATCACTTGAAAAATTGACCTGCACGGATTGCCACCTTGGTGTGGTTCATCCGCACATGCCGGGTGATTTGTTCAAGGCGTATGCAGCAAAGAAGATTAAACCATATGGTACATACGCGGAAACCGACTGTCTGGCTTGCCATAAAATGGCCACACCGGAGGTTGTAAAGGAATGGACGAAAGGGGTTCACGCCGCTAAGGGTGTGACGTGTGTTACGTGTCATGGAAACGATCATCGGTTTATTGCGAAAAAACGTGGCCATGTTTCTGCAAGTACCTGCGGCGAATGCCATCAGACCCAATATGTTGATTTCCGGGAAAGCAAGCATCTTCAAGGCCATCCTGTCGCAATGCCAAGCAAATTCGATGTGATCAGCACCAGGTTGTTGAATATCAAGGATTGTAAAGGATGTCATAAGTTGGGCCTGAGCTATGAGTTTGATAGAGTTGGCGGAAGTTGTGATGCCTGCCATCCAAGCCACAAATTCTCGGCAGCGGAGGCAAGGGCGTCCGATGCCTGCGAAAAGTGTCATATTGGCGGGCCAGAACATGCACAATTAAACACAGGCAAGGGGTCTATTTTTGGTAAGGTCCTAGAGTTACGCAATCAGGGTTTGATTTCTAAGGATTTGGTGACATGTCAATCGTGTCATGGTCCAAATAAATCTCATAATTTCAGTAAAAGTTATATTCCAAAAGAAATCGATGTGGTGCTTTTTGGGGGTCATGGATATATAAAGACGCATCTAACTCACCAATAGGGTTGTTTGGACGCGAGAATGAAATAGCATGTTTTAGCAAAAGTCCCACCGCCTCAAACGGTGGGACTTTTTTTTGTATTTCTACTACGAATGAAAGGGCAAAGATGGGAAAGAATCTGGTGCAAAAAATTTTAAGTTTGCATCTGGTATCCGGCGAACTAAAAAATGGTGAGGAGATTGCTTTTGCTATTGATCAAACCCTTACGCAGGATGCCACAGGGACTATGGCGTATCTCCAGTTCGAAGCTATGGGTATTCCAAAGGTCAGGACAAAACTGTCCGTAAGTTACGTTGATCATAATATGCTCCAGACCGGGTTCGAAAATTTTGATGATCATCTGTTCCTCCAGAGCATAGCAGAAAAATACGGCATATATTTTTCCAAACCCGGCAATGGCATCTGTCATCAGGTGCATCTCGAACGATTTGCCGTGCCAGGAGAAACCTTACTGGGTTCCGATAGTCATACACCTACGTGCGGCGGTTTGGGGATGATAGCGATTGGTGCCGGTGGTCTCGATGTGGCTGTTGCTATGGCTGGTGGGCCATTTTATGTTTCCATGCCAAAGGTAGTGTTGGTGAAATTAAGCGGAACGTTGCAGCCATGGGTAACTGCAAAGGACGTGATTTTGGAATTATTAAAAAGGGTAACGGTAAAAGGCGGTGTAGGTAAAGTATTTGAATACGGAGGCGATGGGGTAAAAACCCTTACGGTGACAGAACGCGCTACCATTACCAATATGGGCGCCGAACTGGGGGCTCTTACCTCGATTTTTCCCAGTGATGCCCAAACAAAAAAGTATCTCAGGATGCAAGGGAGAGAGGGTGTATGGAAACCGTTTAAGGCTGATGCCAGTGCAAAGTATGATGGGATTATAGAGATTGACCTTTCGGCATTAGAACCGTTAATTGCCAGACCCCATAGTCCCGATAATGTTTGTAGCGTACGAGAAGTGAAAGGGAAAAAAGTTGAGCAGGTGTGTATTGGAAGTTGTACGAACTCATCGTATCATGACCTCATGGTGGCCGCAATGATGTTGAAGGGTCGTAAGGTGCACCCGGAGGTCAGCCTGACCATTTCTCCCGGTTCGAGGCAGGTGTTGGAGATGATAGCAAAAAATGGTGCATTGACCGATATGATTCTTGCGGGTGCGCGTGTGATTGAGGTGGCCTGCGGACCTTGTATCGGGATGGGACAGGCCCCGCCGTCAGGAGGTGTTTCCGTAAGGTCGTTTAACAGAAACTTTGAGGGGAGAAGCGGGACGGCTGATGCTCAGGTATACCTGGTTAGCCCGGAAACGGCTATAGCCACGGCGATCAACGGTGTTATCAGTGATCCCAGGGAATTTGGAGAGCCGATTGTTATTAAAGATCCAAAGAAATTCACCATTGATGATACGATGATGATTCCTCCTTCATTAAAACCAGAAGAGGTAACCATCAGGAGAGGTCCCAACATAAAGCCTCTGCCAAAAAAAGAACCCATGCCTGACACTTTAAAAGGGGATGTCCTTTTAAAGACCGGGGACAATATTACCACAGATCATATCATGCCGGCAGGCGCAAAGGTTTTGCCGCTACGGTCGAATATTCCCGCCATCTCAGAGTTTGTATTTGAGAAGGTGGATAAGGAGTTTGTAAAACGTGCAAAGGAAAAGGGCGGGGGCTTCCTGATCGGTGGAGTAAACTACGGGCAAGGTTCAAGCAGGGAACACGCTGCCCTGGCGCCCATGTATTTAGGAGTAAAGGCAGTTATTGCCAAGTCGTTTGCCAGAATCCATAGGGCAAATCTGGTAAATTTTGGAATCCTGCCGTTAACCTTTGAGAACGAGAACGACTATAATTCAATTGATCAGGGGGATAACATCGAGCTGCCCGATATAAAAAATAAATTAAAATCAGGAGGTGCGCTGATTGTTAATAACCTGACAAAAAATAATAAAATAATGGTAAACCATGCGTTGACCCCTCGTGAGATTGATATTCTTTGTGTTGGCGGTTTATTAAATTTTCAAGCGCAGGGCAATAATTAAGAGAGCGTTTTTATTACACAATTTTTAATAAGCGAGACAAGGTTTATGAAGAGAATTTTTATTGTCACGGTAATTTGTTTTATGAGTTCGGCCATTTCGCATGGTGTCCATGCACAGCAGGGTCAAAAGGTTACAGGCTCCGAAATTCTGGGAGAAAGGAAAGAGTATTATTTCGACGACGATAAAGACGGTGATCTCCCCCGGGGATGTCAAATTGCCTTTACAGGAAAGGGAGAATCCGGACGCTGGATAGTTAAAAAGATTGAACATGCCCCCTCTGCGGATAATGTGGTGGTACAAACCAAACTGGATGATACTGACTATCGGTTCCCCTTGTTGATATTAGACGGAGTATCTTATAAGGATGCCATGGCGTTCGTTAAGTTCAGGGCTATCAGTGGAGAGGTAGATCAGGCTGGCGGGTTAGTCTTTCGATACAAAGACAGTAATAACTATTATGTGCTTAGGGCAAATGCTAAGGAAAATAATGTCAGATTATATAAAGTGGTTAATGGAAGCCGCATGCAGATTGGCGGTAAAGACCTAAAGGTTACATCGAATGAGTGGCACCTTTTAAAAGTGGTTTATAAGGGAGATAAGGTGCAGTGTTTTTTTAATAGCGCAAAAGTAATAGAAGCTACGGATGATACCTTTGATAGTGGAAGCGTGGGTCTTTGGACTAAGGCCGATTCATATACCTTTTTTGATGATTTGGTGGTTCAGGAGGCAAAGTAGCGTCAGATGCATGAAGAGAACGGTGAGTGCTGTTGCTCAAATAACAGAAGGTACAAATGCTAAAATGTCCCTTCGTCGATAGGTTGTTTGTAAGGAATTTTCATTGTTATGTATGCAGATTTTGATGTGGCGCTGGTAGGACAAGCGTCTCGCTTGTCCTATATCCGTTTGTTATTTTTCATTTTATTCTTCTACATATTTACCTATTTTTCTGTATCTCGCGTACCGGTTCGCCATAAGATCGTCAAGAGAAATGCTCTTCATTTCTGCAATATATTTGGCTATCTGCGCTTTAAGAATGCCTGCCATAGTCTTAGGGTCTTTATGTGCTGCACCAAGTGGCTCTGAAATAATTTCGTCAACCACACCAAAGCGTAATAGATCCTTTGCAGTAAGTTGCAAAGACCTGGCTGATACCGGGGCATTTTCCGCATTCTTCCACAATATTGCGGCGCAGCCTTCAGGTGAGATTACGGAATAATATGCATATTCCAAAATTGCAAACTTGTCACCGATTCCTATCCCTAATGCGCCGCCGCTACCGCCTTCCCCAATAACGATATTGATAATCGGGGTTTTCAACCGGCACATCTCATAAATGTTCTCTGCAATTGCCTGTGCCTGTCCCCTTTCTTCTGCTCCAATATCAGGGTTAGCCCCCGGTGTGTCTATAAGCGTGACGATTGGTAAATGAAACTTTTCTGCAAGTTTCATTTTTTGTAGCGCCTTTCTATATCCTTCAGGATTTGGCATTCCAAAATTACATGCGATACGCTCCTTGGTGCTTTTGCCTTTCTGCTGTCCAACAAATAAAAGCCTTTCTTGTCCAATCCTTCCTAACCCGCATATCATTGCTTTGTCATCTCCGAAATGCTTGTCTCCATGAAGTTCGATGAAATCATCAAGCATCATATGTATATAGTCAGCCGAAAGAGGCCGCAAGGGATGCCGGGCAAGCTTAACAATATCGTATGGAGTTAATTTAGAGCACAGATTCATCTGAAGACGTTCCCGTCTTTCTTTTAAATACTGTATCTCTGTACCCCTATCTAAGCGGTCATTTATGGAAGCGCTTTGCAAATCCTCGATCCGATGCTCAATCTCCAATATCAAATTCTCAAGTTCTGTTACCGTTTTTTCAGGCAAGCACTATCTCCTTATTGCAAATTCATAGCTATAGCTATATCAGATTTTTTATCTCCCAGAGTTTTTCCAACTACGATTCTGCGATTATGAACAATTTTAATTATTTTCCCATGTATTGCAAGTAAATTGCAGCCAAAGTCCTCAGGGAAAAATGGTATCGGTTTTTGCTAAATGCAGTCAGGTTGGAAGAGAAATAAAAATGGCTTATGCGAAGATAAAGGTTTTATTTATCTTTGTAAGGGAAAACAATACTCCGTTGCACAAATGCAGAGAAATGGAGGAAATACAGGTCAATGACTCATGTAAATATTATGTGACTGAATATCCCTTTTTTAGGTGCCGGCCTTTTACAACGCCATACATGGTACAGGATATTAAATAAAAACTGAGTGCTGTTGATAACGCTAACTCAGGAGTAAGCACAAAGAATAAGATAGCTGCAGAAAATTCCAGTACCATAAACCAAATTCCTTGTTTAAAGCCGATTTTGCCGGTAATATTGAAAAACGGGATTTTGCTTACCATAAATAACCCAAGCGCAAAGGTAATAAACGGTAAAAGTACAGCAACTATGTCAGTACCAAATTTCATTTGAATAAAGTTATTCAGAATAGCCAGTTGCGCAATGGTGCCACCAGAAAGGGTGGTGGGCAATCCCGTGAAAAAATGCCTCAACGTATTCGCTTCTTCATCTTTTTGTATGTTAAACCTTGCCAGCCGAAAGGCAGCACATATCATGTAAAACAAACCAACCCCCCACAAGAAGACGATGGGAAAATCCGTACACGTCTTAATCATGAGAATGGCAGGGGCAATACCAAATGTTGCCAAATCTGCCATTGAGTCTAATTGGGCGCCTAACTTGCTGGCACTCTTCATCATGCGGGCCAGTCTTCCATCAAAGGCATCCAATGCCATGGCTGCAACAATTAACCAAGCCGCGATTTCAAACTGATGATTTGAGGCGCACAAAATCGAAGAAAAACCGCATATGATATTTCCCATAGTAACTATGGTAGGCAACATGTCTCTTATTTTCAAGATGGGTCTCCGGGTAAAAGTATGTATCGTGGGGAAATCCCCCTTTTTTAGTCCAAAATGAATCTACGGTATTGTAAAATTACGTACATTATACACAACTATATGATAAGTATACAAAACTACTAGACCTAAACATCCGAATTACATTTCTGACTTAAACGAACAAATATTGTGCCTTAGACACAGAAGAAACATTTTTTATTTTGTTGTCGTAACTATAATATTTAATTATAGTTAGAAATATTGCGAGAAATGGTGAAGCTCAACAATTCGGGTTGACTCATGAAAAATGCAGTACAAATACTGCATCTGTCAAACAGAAATACTGCAGTATGTGATTCAAGATAAAACTTAAACAAAGTATTTGTAAAAGATTAGTATTTTTGCTAATATTTTTATTTTCTATGAATCCCAAACAAAAGCTAAAGGTTTGTTACATAAGCCTGTTGCTATCGGCCGCCTTTTTTTCTGTTATGCTTCCTGGATGCGCTACAAGGCATTTTGGGTTGAGAAATATGGCAGTTGTTTCCCGGTATTTTGATAAGGATATACATACCGTATGGGAAGCAGTAACTAAAGCTGTTGCAGGAATGCCGATTGAAACGAAAGATGTGGAACGGGGATTTTTAAAGACCGGTTGGGTAAAAGGATGGTCAACAAATAAGTCTTCCGGGCTGCTTATGGAAGGGGTGTGGCAAGAGCGATATCGTTTGTTCATTGAAGTGACCGGTGAACAGGTCAAGACCTATGTTTCCATTCAAGCACAGGTTCAAGAAAAGCCGCCGGGTGGGAGTCGTGCATATCGTTGGGAGCGTATTGTATCAGATGGTACCATTGAGCAGGACTTCTTGAAAAGAATAGAAAATATCCTCGATGTCCAATAGCTCTTGCATAATTTTGCATAGGTAAGGCGATTTTTTTGTCGAGCACCCTTTAGGATTGCTGATAGCAACGCCGCTGCCTTTCCTTGTGTCAATTTTTACGTTTATGACATAGACACAACAAACATACGTATCGAGTAAAATTCCTCATGGCTTCAAGACGAATAATTTTTCTATCTATTCTATTCTTTTCCCTGGCGGACGTCACGACTCCTTTTATTTCAAAATCCCTCAAGGCTCAAACAGAGACTGAACCGGCAGAGAATTTTCAACTCCAGACATACCTAACAGAAGAACAAGCCCTTGCCCTGGTATTTCCCGGGTGTGATGAAATTGTGGCCGACGAGTTTATCATGTCTCCCGAAGAAAAAAACAACCTTGAAAAAAGCCTGAGCAGAAGGCTCTATGAAGATGGATTTAAAGTTTATCTTGGGAAAAAGAAAGGCGTTATTCAGGGCTATGCAATTATTACCGAGGAAATTGGTAAGTTTCACCCATTTACCTTCATTGTGGGAGTAACTACACAGGGGAAAATCAAGGATATTGCAATCCTTGTTTACCGGGAAAGCCGCGGTGGGGAAATTGCCAGAAAACGCTTCCTTTATCAGTTCATGGGTAAATCTCTGAAAAATCCTATTCGCATTAATAAAGACATCATTAACGTTACCGGGGCTACCATGTCTGTACAATACATGTGTGCCGGCGTGAGAAAAGTGCTTGCTGTCATCGATGCATATTACCTCAGCGGAAAAAGGAATGGAGATACGATTACACGTGTAGATGCGCCCGCCGTATTGCCTGTAAAAGAAGAACCGGTAAGTAAGACAAACATATCTCAGAACGAAAAAGCCGGGACTGCCGACGTTCAGAAGAGCACAAAACAAGACAAAAAAGAAACCGACAATCGCAAGGGGCAGTCTCCTGAAGGAAAAATAATAAAGCAAACGCGCATGATCATGGGCACCTTTGCTGAGGTATCGGTATATGCACAGGATGAAAAAACTGCCGGTCGGGCCGTTGAAGGTGCTTTGGATGAGATCGAACGTATGGACCGTATTATGAGTAACTATAAACATGATAGCGAACTTTCTCAGGTAAATAAAAATGCAGCGAAATCGCCGGTTCCCTGTCAGGGAGATCTCCTCGATGTGATTGAACAATCACACTATTATAGTGAACTCAGCGGCGGCGCTTTTGATATCACGGTCTCCCCGCTCGTTGCCCTGTGGGGATTTTTTCATGAAAAAGGGCATGTCCCCTCTGACAAAGAGATAGAAAGGATCTTACCTGCCGTATCCTATAAGAATATCGTGATAAACAAAAATACTGATGCAAAGAAAACAGGCACGGTGTTTTTTAAAAATACGCAGACACAAATTGATTTGGGCGCTATCGGAAAGGGGTACGCCGTGGACAAGGCATTGGAAATCGTGAGAAAATGTGGTTTAGAGAATGCCTGTATCAATCTTGGCGGAAATATTTATGTGTTGGGCACTCCCCCTGATAAAACTGCATGGAAGATTGGTATCCAACACCCACGCAATAAGAACGAAATCCTTGGTTATCTGGAACTCAGGGACGAGGCTACGGCTACATCGGGGGATTACGAGCGATTCTTTGAGATGAATGGGAAACGCTATTCTCATATCATAAACCCGCTTACGGGCAGGCCGGTATCAGGCACTATTGCGACAACGATTGTCGCCCCTACGGGGACGGAGGTTGATGCCCTATCGACCAGCCTCTTTGTCCTGGGTCACGAGAAAGGCATGGAACTTATTAAAAAAATCCCCAACGTCCATGCCATGATTATCTATGAAGGAAATGACGGGAAGATCATGATTGAGATGACCAAGGGGTTTGCAGATAAATTCAAAAGATCCCCGGTCAAAGGAGAAGACAATGTCAAGTGGCATGTGGTCGCTTCCCATAAGCAATAAGATTTTTTTTACCTTTTTTTTAGCCATCATGGCTGTTGCCCTGGGCGTTGGCTTCCTCAATTATTATGAGCGTACGGGGTTTTCTGCGCAAAAAACGATACGCTACTATTGTGGTGATGAAGAGGAAGCACTTGATATTCCTTTGTCTGCCGAGGAAAACAGGACGAAACTTGAAGAAGGGTTATTTTTTCCAAAATCCTACCGGGAACTCCTGGAGGTGACTCATACCCATATCTTTTCCATGCCCATTGTTGTGTTCATCCTTTCCCGCATCATGGCGATGACCCATACCCGTGAGGGATTAAAGGTTACAATCTATGGCGTGTCATTCATGGGGATTCTTTTGAATCTTGCATCGCCGTGGCTTATCAGATATTCATCTCCTCATTTTGTAATTGCCTTTACGATTTCCAGTATCTTCCTCATGCTGAGCTTTGGCGCCTATATATTCATCCCCCTTTACGAAATGTGGTTTAGAACAGATCATAGCGCAGCATAGTATATCGTTTCATGAAAACATGGACATTCCCATGCCTGGTAGCCGCACGGCTTTAGCCTGCGCAAAACCAAAGAAATAATTTTTTCTTGACAAAAAATATGGTAGTTTGCATAATGGCGCGCAATTTTAGTATTCGTAAATATATTTAGTACTCCAAAATATATCTGTACGTCAAGGGCAAACCCGGAGTGATCCGGGGACGCAAAGGAAAGGGTCTTTCAGCATACCGGGAAGTATGCGGGGATGACGAGTTTTAAGCCCTTTAATACACGGAACTAGTTTTGGTAAAGATAGCCTTACTGCCGAAGATGTTTTCCATAGACATTTTTCGTAGTAAGGCTTTTTTGCTTTAAAGGTAGGTCAACCGTCCCCGGTTGACATCATAGGCGGTTGGGTTGAATGAAATGAAACCCAACGGAATATTTCAATACGATCCAGGTTGGGTTGAACGTGAGTGAAACCCAACAAGATGGGTAAATGCAAGATATTGGAGATGTTGGGTTTCGCTTTTTGCGAAACCCAACCTACTTTACTACACATGGTAGCCGCATGGCTTTAGGCCTGCGTGGAACTTGCGATAAACTCTTTTGGCTATGCCCCGGAACGCACCCTAAAGGGATGCGGCTACCTGATGAAATTCCTTGTAATCGTTGAATTAGATTCTTCGTTCCGCCCAGAATGACATTTTCGTATTATTCTGTCATTCTGAGGGAGTGAAACGACCGAAGAATCTCAGCTTTGAAATCCCTGAACGTAAATTTATCCGAAATTGGAATGAATGCGTAATCAATCTGGCAACAAATCATACCGGTGAGAAAGGAGGACGGGTCTGGACGAAAATAAAGAAATTATAGGACGACATTAATGCAGCGCGAGAGTCTCGTCACGGCAATGGCATTTTGACGCAGCGCGGGTAGCTTGTTCCCCGCCCATCGGCCAATCACGGTGCGTATCGTGTGAATGGAGGCCGACCGCGCTACAACGTGATTTTCGCGTGGACCGTGCCTCGTAGCGCGGGTGGTTCATCCCCCGCTATTTAGCCAACCACGAGAGATTCGGGGTTACATTGCGGATGTCGTGTGAATTGAAAGCCGACCATGAAGGATCGGCGCTACACCTCCCCTAACCCCTTGTACGAGGGGCGATGGAAAAACGTTTTCTCCCCCTCACCTGCCCTGGGCAAAACCGAAGGAATGGGGGAGATTAGATGGGGATGTTGAAATGTTATCAATTTTATATCTTTAATTTTTGACGTAGAGAAGGAGGGGAAAAGATGAAGCTGAAAAGGAGAAAATTATTATGGTTGTTGTCGGTTTTGGTGGTTCCTATGACGTATGGTGGGCTTGCCATGACGGGCAGTCTGGAGCCCCCTGCTCCTCCCGGGTCCACTATGAAGACCCTGGACGAAATTCCGCCCGCGTGGAGTCAGAAGATAACGGATGCATCCAAACGATTTCAAATAGTAATGGACGGTGAGGCCGTTCTTGATAAGGAGACGGGGCTTGTGTGGGAGAAGTCTCCGGATACAACAACGAGAACCTGGAGTGATGCTGTGCATTATGCCTATAATAAAACTGTAGGTGGTCGCAAAGGATGGCGTCTTCCTACGATTGAGGAATTAGCAAGTCTGACAGACCCCGCGACGGCATTCCTGCCCTTCGGTCATCCCTTTACCAATGTGGGGCAGGGCGTCTATTGGTCGTATACTACCACTGACGGCGATACCAGTTACGGATGGATCGTGAACTTCGACACTATTTACGTGCACTTCTCCTCTAAGAGCAGCGATCTCTACGTATGGTGCGTGCGAGGCGGACACGGCCATAATGGTCAGTGATTTGATGATTTGGTGATTTGCGTTGTTTGATTATTTGAAATAGACGTAGCGCGGGCGGTTCATCCCCCGCAACAACATTGAGGTAGCGCGGGTGGCTCGTCCCCCGCTATTTGGTCAACCGCAAGGGATAGGTGTTATATTGCGCGTATGAAGGCCGACCATGAAGGATCGGCGCTACGGGTGATAATTGGGACGTAGCGCGGGTGGTTTATCCCCCGCAAATGTTGTGTTATCATGGGTAATACTATGCAAAAATTCCACAAAAAAATCCGTTTAGATAGGGACGTGTACGCTATTGAAGGCGCCATGTGCTTTATTACGATATGTACGGAAGGTAAAACCCCATCATTTCAAAATGAGGCGCTGACAAGGGCTTTTATTGATCAATTGAAAACCGATGCCGAATCATGTGGCGTGCCGGTATTTGCATATTGTTTCATGCCGGACCATGTGCATCTCGTAATAGCGCCCGGTACAGAGAAAGACATTGTGGAATTTGTGGGTGAGTATAAAGGAAGGGCGACCCGGATAGCGTGGGGATTTGGCATAAAGGGGAAATGTTGGCAGACCAGTTTCCACGATCATTTTCTCAGGAAGGAAGAAGACGTAAGAGATACCGTAATGTACGTGTTGAATAATCCGGTGAGGAAGGGATTGGTCACGGAATGGAGAGAATATCCCTATGCGGGATCGTTGGTATACGAATTATGATTAATTAGACGTAGCGCGGGTGGTTCATCCCCCGCAACAACATTGAGGTAGCGCGGGTGGCTTGTCCCCCGCTGTCTATCTTCTCTAAAGACAAGGCGCGTTGCAATGGCGTGGATGCAGAATTCAGCAAATTCATTGGAAGTCGGGATTAATTCCATGTAAATAAAATAGCGGAGGTTGTGAAAGTGAATATAAAAAAGAGCGGTATAATTTTATTACCTATTTCTGCCATGCTGTATAGGAGACACCTCTTATCAATTCTGTTTCTTTCCATTGTCTGCCTTTTTATGTCTCTTAATGTCTATGGCGGCACATGGTTCAGAGGCATCGTGGATAGGGGTGGGGACGTTGGAAGCTATAGCTCCATGGCAATTGACTCATCAGGCAAGCTGCACATCAGTTACTATGACGCTACGAATCTTGACCTCAAGTATGCAACCAATGCATCCGGCTCCTGGGTAACGACTACCGTAGATAGCGCCGGTAAAGTAGGCAAATATACTGCCGTAGCGCTTGATGTTCAGGAATTTCAATTACCCCCCATAATCCCCCCGTTTACGGGGGGAAACAGGGGGGAAAGTCGCCGAAGGCCTAATTAAATTCATCAGGAAAGGCGCATATCAGTTATGTGGATAATACGAATTATTGGGGATACCTCAAGTATGCGACCAATGCCTCCGGGTCATGGGTGACAACCACCATGGAGACGGGCAATGTCCTGGAAAACGACGTAGCGATTGACTCATCAAACAAAGTGCATATCGGTTATTGCAATAATGGCGCCCTCAAGTATGTGACCAATGCATCTGGCTCGTGGGTAACCACTACGGTGGATACAGATAACGCCGGCAGCTATTGTTCTCTGTCGGTAGACTCGTCAGATAAGGTGCATATCAGTTATCAGAGTGGTAGCAATCTCAGCCGCGGTCTCAAGTACGCGACGAATGAAACGGGCGCATGGGTAACAACCACTGTGGATGAATATCATAGTTACCTGTATAGCTCCCTGGCGATAGACTCTTCAGGCAAGGTATACATCAGTTACTATGATAGTGGTAATGGAGACCTCAAGTATGCGACGATAGAGCCTGTTTCATGGGGGATAACCACCGTGGATAGCAGTGGGAATGTAAGGGGGTATGCTTCCTTAGCGATAGACTCCGGAGGCAATTCGCATATGAGTTACTACAGTAATAGTAGTAGGCTTAAGTATACAACGAATGCGTCTGGTTCTTGGGTGACAACTGAGGTGGCTGCTGACATGCAATATGAGTGGGGATCCGACAAAACTTGCAGCCTGGCGCTTGACTCTGCAGGTAAGGCACATATCAGTTACAAGAGTAGTATATATGGTCATGGCCTCAATTATGCAACCAATGCATCTGGTTCGTGGAGAATAATTGAATTGGATACCAGTGATGGACATCATTCCTCCATAGCTGTAAACTCTTCAGATAAGGTGTATATCAGCTATCAGTCTGGTGGCGCCCTCAAGTGTGCGACCAATGCGTCCGGGACATGGACAACAACCACCCTGGTCGGCACAGGAGTCAATGGCTATACTTCAATAGCGACAGATTCGTCAGATAAAGTGCATATTAGTTACAGGGATACTACGAATTACTATGGGGATCTCAAGTATATTACCAATGCCTCCGGTTCGTGGGTAACCACTACCGTGGATAGCGCTGGCAACGTACACAGGCAAACTTTTCTGGCGCTTGACTCATCTGATAAGGTGCATATAAGCTACTATGAAGCTGATGATACCAGAGACCTCAGGCACGCAACCAATGCCTCGGGTTCGTGGGTAATAACCACGGTAGATGCTACGGGCGACAAGGGCGATTATTCCTCCATAGCGCTTGACACATCAGGCAAGGCGCATATCAGTTACTATGATCTTGATTGGTATGCCCGCAGTGTTGATTCATTTGGCCGTGATCTCGAATATGCTACCAACGCATTTGGTTCGTGGATGACAACAACGGTGGATAGTTGGGGAAATGTTGGAGCGTCTACCGCCCTGGCGCTTGATTCATCGGGTAATACGCATATCGGTTACTATGATGCTACGAATGGAAGCCTCAAGTATGCGACCCTCATTACGTCTCCCACGGTAACCACCGGTTCCGCCACAAACATAACCTCGAATTCGGCGACCCTGAATGGCACGGTAAACGCCAGTGGCACGTCCACAACGGCCTGGTTTGATTACGGCATAACCAGTGGATCCTATGGCAGTTCAACACCGGCACAAAGCGTAAGCGGAACCGACGATACGGCAGTAAGCAGCGGTATCAGTGAATTATCCGAAGGAGTAACATATTACTATCGAATTGCGGCGCAGAACGGTCTCGGGACGTCATACGGGAGTGAGAGGTCGTTTACGACGTTAGCAGAACAGCCTTTGGCCGAAAATATCGATCCCGATAACGACAACTCTCAGTATGCCTACGCGGAAAACGCAGGGTGGCTTAATTTTGAGCCTGGTGGAAACGGCGGAAACGGCGCCAAGGTTACTGACTCAACGGTGACAGGGTATGTATGGGGAGAAAATATCGGATGGGTCAATCTCCATCCGGCCTCTTACGGCGGGGTTGTAAATGACGGCGCAGGCAATCTCTCCGGCTATGCCTGGGGAGAGAACGTCGGGTGGATTAACTTTAAGCCAACGTATGGAGGGGTGACTATAGATGCAAACGGCAATTTTAGCGGTTACGCATGGGGAGAAAATATTGGCTGGATACGCTTCCAGAATAACAGCATACCTTACACCGTGAAAACCAGCTGGAAACCTTTAGTTACTGCTATAGAGCTTGTTTCATTCAAGGCCGGGACAGATGCTGATAATAAGGTAATACTGACCTGGGAAACGGCGACAGAGGTTGATAACACCGGCTTCAACATTTACCGTGCACGGCGCAAGAACGGCAATTATAAGCAAATCAACAATGCACTCATTCCCGCTAAGGGTAACGCCGTATCCGGAGCCAGCTACAGTTATACAGACACACCAGGTAAAGGCACTTTCTACTACAAGCTGGAGGACGTGAACTATACGGGGGTAAGCACTATGCACGGCGCTGAGAAGGTGAGGGTGTGGTCTGGAGGGAGTGCAATGCGCAGGAGTTAATATAACAAAAGCGATCGAGTGTGAGGCTGCATGTCGTGAGTGGAGAAAGGTTCAAAATATTATCACCGTAATCAACGTGAATATGAAGATGCCGTAAAAAAGCTTGAACATGACGTATTAAAGAAGATAGATGGCTGCGCCTTAAGTGGAAAACCGGATAAGAACGACTGGATTACTACTTGTGCAGCGCAAGGTACAGTGTATCCATACATCTTAGTTGCAATTGATGCGGTGGAGGCTCTCATGCAGTAACGTAGCCTGGCGTTTCGTTAAAATGTATACACGAACAATTGTCATTGCGAGAAACAAAGCGAGGAAGCAATCTCTTTTTGCAGTAGACGTAAGATTGCTTCGCTTCGCTCGCAATGACGATAAAATAGCAAGGTAGGCGGGTAAGGTTGGGTTGAATGAAATGAAACTCAACGGAATATTTCAATGTAGCGATATTGTAGATGTTGGGTTTCGCTTTGGCGAAAACCAAATCTACGTAGTTGAAATGTATGCAAAAAGGGAGGCCAGGTGTCTCCCTTTTTGTTTCTCTTGTAACAGGTTGGGTTGCGGAATGCAACCCAAGGGATTTTATACGCAATAAACCGTTAACGTTGGGTTTCACTCATGTTCAAGCCAACACTGCCGTTCCATGCAGGCTGAAAGCCTGCGGCTACCTACCTCAAAAAATACGATGAGCTATAATACTGACTATGAATACCAATCTTAAGCTGCTTAAAAATATTGACAAAAAGAAGTCTGACAGGTAATATCTGATGTTCTTTGTGTAGCCATAAAATTAGGTTGCCTTCGGCAACAGCTATAAGCGCTCCTCATTGGTAGGACAAGCGTCCCCGCTTGTTATTATGAAGTCAACCGGGGACGGTTGACCTACCTCAGGGGAATTACAAAGGTTTGAAATTCTTCAACAGATATTTATACTGATTTACATGCAATTTGGAACTGTCTGCATCATCGGCCCTGGACTTATTGGCGGGTCCATCGGACTGGGACTGAAAAAAAGGAATTTGGTAAAGACCGTCATTGGCGTGGGTCACCGGTCTTCCTCCATCGAAGCTGCTGTTAAAATGCATGCCATTGATAAAGGGACGTTGCATGCCGGGGAGGCAGTGAAGAATGCGGATATTGTCATACTCGCCACAGCGGTAAATCAGATTATCGATACCGCAAAAAAAGTCATACCCTGTATGAAAAGTAACGCTATTCTCACCGATGTGGGCAGTACGAAACATCATATCGTTCAGCAAATTACTCAAAATATCAGGGATGACATTGCATTTATTGGTGCGCATCCTATTGCAGGATCGGAGCAAAGAGGCGTTGAGTTCGCCTCGCCAGATCTTTTTGTGGGCTGCAACTGCATCATAACGCCTCTCAATAATAATGCAAAGGGATTGGAAATCATTTCTTCTCTGTGGAAACTTTTGGGGGCTAAAATTATCTATTTAAGCCCGGAGCAGCATGATGAAATACTTGCATACGTGAGTCACCTCCCCCATCTGATTGCCTCATGCCTGGTGAATTCGATTAAACAAGAACATCTTGTTTATGGTGCAAGCGGGTTACGGGATACGACAAGGGTCGCATCCGGGGACGCGGAGCTGTGGGTAAATATTTTTGATCACAATCGTGATAATGTTATAAAATCCATCGACCAATTTATGGCTGAACTTGCCGGATTGAGAAACGATCTCCTGGTGAAAAACCACGCAGCGTTACTTGACAGGTTGAAAAAGGCAAAAGTGTCACGTGATAGCTGGTTTCACAACAACTCAAAAATCAGGGAAGAGACAAATAAAGGTAATGTATAGGAATTTCAAACCGGTTTTTCCCCTCTAAAAAGAGGGGACAAAGGGGTGTGTAATTTGGTCATAACACACCCCCACCCCTCTCAAGAGGGGAATTTGGAAGTTCCCTTTATTTATGCTGGTTTCTTGGGCAGTTTGAACCATACAATCTCCCTTAGAAAATGGGGTGAGGGGGTTGTAAAAAACTTGCAAAGAAAAGAAGTATATACACGGTAAGTAAACATTCATGAGCCAAAAGCTCACAAAAGGGAATGAAAATACGTCACCCTCCCTTAATCCCTCCCATCAAGGGAGGGAAAGTTCTCTCGCCCCTTGTGGGAGAGTGTCTGGGTGGGGGGTATTTCGTACCAATCGAGAAACGGATGAATTTTATGTATTCACGCATCGAAGTATTTTTTAAAGATGAACTTCCCGATCCCCTGGGAAATAATGTACGATCAGAAATTGAGACATTCGGTTTCTCTGACGTTACGAATGTCAGGATCCGCCAGGTGTATATCATTTTTGGAAGAGTAAGCAAAGATGATCTGGATACGATTGCCCAAAAACTCCTCGTAGATACGATCACCCAAGATTATCAGATTTCGGATCCCGGATTCCGGATTTCGGATTTTAAACGCCATATTGTGGAAATCAGCCGCAAGCCAGGAGTCATGGATCCCGTTGAACAATCGGTTTTGAAGGCAGTTCGTGATATGGGAATAAGCCTGGATGGCGTAAAAACTGCTCAAAAGTATTTTTTGGATGGGAATATATCACCGGAAGCGATCCGCAGCATAGCGACCAAAATCCTTGCAAATACAAAGATTGAGGATGTTTTTATCTACCCGGAAATACCTAACTACAATCATGATACGATTCAGTATTCCTTTAAAAAGCTGCACGTACCGTTATTACGTGCAGACAATAACCAATTGGAAGAGGTAAGTGCCCGTGGCCAGCTCTCTCTCAATTTACCAGAGATGCAATCGATCCAGAAGTATTACCAGTCCCTCAACCGGGAACCCACCGATATCGAACTTGAAACCATTGCACAGACATGGTCTGAACACTGTGTCCATAAGACCTTCAGGGGGATTATCGATTTCGATGGGATGAAAATCGATAATTTATTAAAAAGTACCATCATGAAGGCAACCAGTGAACTGAACAAGCCCTGGTGTGTTTCTGTATTTAAAGACAACGCCGGTATTGTTCATTTTGACGATAATTATCATATTTGCTTTAAGGTGGAAACCCACAATCATCCGTCAGCCATAGAGCCATATGGAGGCGCTAATACCGGTGTTGGAGGCGTCATCAGAGATATAATGGGTACAGGATTGGGGGGAAAGCCCATCCTGAATACGGATGTATTTTGCTTTGGTATTCCAGATACCCCTCTGGATAAAATCCCCAAAGGTGTTTTGCATCCAAAAAGAATTTTCAAAGGGGTCGTCGCCGGTGTACGGGATTATGGAAATCGAATGGGCATTCCCACCGCTAATGGCGCTATCTTCTTTGATGAACGATACCTTGGCAACCCCATCGTTTTTTGTGGCACGGTAGGTCTTATTCCAAAGGATAAGTGCCAAAAAGAAGCCCATCCCAACGATCTCATTGTTGTTGCCGGTGGCAGGACTGGACGCGATGGCATCCACGGGGCCACGTTTTCTTCGGCAGAGTTGCATGAACAATCCGAACAGATATCAGGTGGCGCCGTTCAGATCGGTAATGCAATAACGGAAAAGGCGTTGCTGGACGTGCTTTTACAGGCCCGAGACAAAGGACTGTACCGTTGTATCACCGATTGCGGAGCCGGGGGGCTATCCTCCGCTGTGGGTGAAATGGGTCAAGACCTGGGAGCACACGTCCATTTGGAAAAGGTACCCCTGAAATACGAAGGTCTCTCCTATACGGAAATCTGGATTTCCGAGGCACAGGAACGGATGGTACTCGCCGTTCCACCGGAAAAAGAGAATGAACTTTTGAAACTATTTCAGGCAGAAAACGTCGAGGCCACGGTCATTGGAAGATTCACGAACGACAAAATATTGCGCTTGTCGTATCATACTCACGTGGTCGGTGAAATGGAAATGGATTTCCTCCACAACGGTATACCCAGATTAGAACGTAAGGCCACCTGGCATAAACCCATGTTTGAGGAACCTGCGCTGCCGGAAAAAGAAGATTTTGGGCATGATGTAAAAAAGATACTCTCGGCATGGAACGTTTGCAGTAAGGAATGGGTCATACGCCAATACGACCATGAGGTACAGGGTGGCAGCGTCTTAAAACCCCTCCAAGGCATTCATAATGACGGACCGGGCGACGCCTGTGTGGTTACCCCCGTGCTGGGGTCTAAAAAAGGTATTGTCGTATCCAATGGCATGAATCCGCGATATGGAGATATAGATCCTTACCATATGGCGGCCTCCGCTATTGATGAGGCGCTGCGGCAGATCGTTGCCGTTGGCGGAAGTCTGGAACAGGTTGCGCTTTTAGACAACTTCTGCTGGGGTAACACCAACAAGCCAGACCGTCTTGGCAGCCTCGTGAGAGCCGCACAGGCGTGTCATGACATCGCCATTGCATATGGAACCCCATTTATTTCCGGCAAGGACAGCCTGAATAATGAATTTGTCACCGAGAAAGAAACGATTGTAATCCCACCGACCTTGCTCATTTCTGCCGTCTCCGTCATGGAAGACATACGAAATGCCATATCAATGGATATCAAAGAACCTGGTAATCTGGTCTATATGGTAGGCCTCACTCGGCCGGAGCTAGGCGGTTCGCATTATTACCATATTCATGGATACAAAGGAAATAACGTTCCAAAGGTAGACGCCATCTTAGGGAAAAAAATCATGAAGGCCCTTTCGCAGGCAGCGAAACTCAGGATTATCAGGTCTTGTCATGATTGTTCAGAAGGCGGCCTTGCCGTTGCAGCCGCAGAAATGGCTTTTTCCGGAGGATATGGCATGATACTCAACCTTTCTGCCGTTGTTACAGAAGGGTCTATCCAGAGGAATGACACCATCCTCTTTTCCGAATCAAACAGCCGCTTTGTTGTTGAGGTTCGGCCTGAGCATCAGAAACAATTTGAAACACTCGTAAAAGAAATTCCATGGGGGCTATTGGGAAAAGTCACATCAATACCAATACTTAAAATCAACGGACTAAATAAAAAACCCGTTGTCAACGAAAACCTCTACGATTTGAAAGAGGCGTGGCAAGCGCCGCTGAGGTGGTAAAATATAGTAAACGTAGCATATAAGTATCCATGCAAGTGTCATCGACGGCGATAGCCCAAAGCAATCTCAAAGGTTTGGATTGCTTCGCGGAATTTATGCTGAGCAGAGCGCATGTGCTCACAATGACAACTTTCTTTTTACGCTCACTATAGGTAACTTCCACTTGAAAATATTCCCATTCTGTCATTCCGTTTTTATCCCATGAATGATATAAACGACAAGTTAAAAACTGCCTGGATCAGGCAATTGAATGAAGACTGGAAGACGGCAAATTTCTATCACTTTAACGACTCTATGCGTCCACCAAACTATGAATTGTCGTATTCGGGGGTGGCATTGGGCAGGTGGAAAGGCGGTTGTCACCGACGCCTCTCCATCAGTATTTTCCTGATCAATACGTATGCCTGGGAGTACGTGCAGGAAGTCCTCTACCATGAAATGGCGCACCAGTACGTGGAAGAAGTTTTGGGAATCTGCGAGGAACTTCCCCACGGAGAGGCATTTAAGAGGATTTGCCGGGAAAAAGGAATTGATCCAACAGCTACGGGGGACATCCAAATCTGGGTGGAAAAACGCAAAAACAGGTTTGCCGTGAGTTCGGAAAACCACCAGATATTGGATAAGGTTCATAAGCTGCTGGCACTGGCCCAAAGCCCCAATGAACATGAGGCGCAGACTGCCATGGCCAAGGCCCATGAGTTGTTGTTAAGACATAACCTGTCGCTTCTGGATACTCAAACGAAATGGAGTTACATTTATAAGCAGGTTGGTGAAATAGGGCGGAGAGACCCCGCGAAATCCACCATCAGCTCGATACTTTGCAAATATTTTTTCGTAGAGGCCATCTGGACGTTCGGGTACGACCAGCATAAAAACCGGCGTGGCAGGGTCTTGGAAATTTATGGGACGCCGGAAAATGTCGGGATGGCGGAATATGTGTATTATTATCTTCAAAATGTCTCGGAACTTTTATGGACGCAGTACAAGGAGGAGAATACTATTACGGGAAACAGGCATCGAAGAACGTTCATTTACGGCCTCTTAGAAGGTTTTTATCATAAACTGGAAGGCAGGGTGCCGGACACTGTATCCCAAAAACTGGTATGGAAGGGAGATCCACGGCTCAAGGAGTTTTATCGCCAAAGAAATCCCAGGCGTATCAGGACCTTTTCCCGGTATTCCAGGACCTGTCAGGATGCCTATAATTCCGGAGTATTTCAAGGGAAAAAACTGGTTATCCGCAAGGGCGTTTGCGAGAGCGGCAGGGGGGGAAGTGAAGTATTTAAACTAACCGTTTCAAGGGTGAATCAGCGATAAATAAAAGGTTTGACGGGGCGAAATCAGCGAATCGCTTACAATAACAAAAGAACAAATTCATGAAATCAAAGAAAGCTTGAAATAGAATCATTGGTAGAACCTGATAAAAATCCTCTCATACATTCAAGCTACCAATCCAAAATATCTGCGATTTTTTGCGAGAGAGCACTTTTTTGTCTTGACAAAAGCCTTCTGGGGGTAAATCCTATCAGAGGTTTTGAAATTACAGAGGTTACTTGCTGAAAGTCGACCGCTGGATGCTTGCGGTCAATTGATGCTGTTGTCCGTCATAACGTGTAAACATGTCCTGAAGTTTCTGGAAAATATCCCTGACAACAGACGCAGTATTAAGATAAATGCCCCAGAGGAATTGATCGTCTTCAAAAGATTCTGTAAATTGTGGAGTCGTGTTATTTGTTACATCATTTACCCTGCTATGTCGTAGCATCAATGTGGGTGCTCGTTCTTCCACACCAGCAACCATCTCTTCAGGAATAATCCCATTCCACTCTTTTGAAAAACCCTCTACAATATAAGCCCTGCCATGCTTATCAAATAGTTGATACCATACATGGGCAAAGGCAATCGAATTATCCCTGTCTACAACCCAACCCCATACAACATCGCCATCAATATCTAATTCAGATAACTGAGAAAAGAACAGGAATACAGAATCTTCACAATCACCTTTTTTTCTTTGTCGTGTTTCAGTGGGTGTCTGCCAGTAATCAGTCTTTGGAGGCTCGGCCTGGTAGTCGATGTCGAAGGCTATTTCCTTATATGCCTTATAGATTTGTTCTCCGTTATTGAAGGTGTTGATACACCATTCTTTATACAGTGGATTATCGGGGATACTCCCATCTGGAGAAAGAGGCGCTAACTTTTCAGGACAGGTATTTGCGACCGGCTTGTAACCTTTTCCAGACAGGGGCAGGTTGGCATACACAACTTCTGCAAATGCTTCCATGCAACAAAGACTTGACAGAATTATGAAAAGTATACCTGCGAACAAATATCTCATAATATTATCCTCCTGCATCTATAGAGTTAACTAAAATTAGTTTCTCTACAACATCTGCCTTTTGGTTGCCGCAAACATCCTTAAATTGTGGGCAGGAAACCAAAGACGGCTTCGGATAACTTATAGTTTAGGTGTTTGTATCATAAACACTGAGTTGTTTTGCGAGATATTGTTTGTATTGTCACGGTGTGGCGTAATAGTTGCTACACGAAAAACTCCTGTCAATAGCATCGGTCAGATATAATAAAAATTAAGGGTATTCCTTGTCCACCTCACTGTAAAATGGTGTCTAAATTATATACTATCATGGCGAAAAAAAAGACAACTATTGAGAAACAAGACAACTGCATAATCTAAAATTGGTGCCTCAATCCAACAAAAAACATCCTGCCTGTCGTACGGAGATTATCTGGAACAGAAATAGATATTGGGTTACTATGATTTTAATATCGCAAATTAAATACCATCTCTTGCATCGCCATATTTTAAAAAAGACCCTTTTGCGAGAATATGATTAAGCAGGGCGACGAAGGCAGGTCATCTCTGGGTGCCATTCATCCCCGGAATATTTACCACGCTTTACCTTAATTTTTGTTTCTGCTTCGATACCACAAACATGGGCGTCTCCAAAATTTTAGTACGGTGAAATATTTTGATTGGATTCCGGGGTGCGTAAAAACAATAAGATCACTAAAATCGTTGCAAAAATGTTGGGCAAATACCCAGATGAAGAAACGCAAGGACAAGAGAAATAAATGCCCTTGACAATTTTGATGTAATAGATTTTATTGTTCTTAAAAAGCACCTATTTGCAATCTAAGCACAGAAAAATAAAGTTTGTCGTTCGACTGAGTGCTCACGGCAACGTCCATGTTGTCCAGTAAGCCGCACAAACAAGATGAAGATTCCTGTACAACCAATTAAGGAGAAGACATGAAGAAAATTAAATTTACTCTGATCAGTTGCGTCCTGGCTCTTGTCGTAATCAACATGGTAATACTGACGGTTACTGCCGCCGATGAACCGCCCAGGAATATAGGGTATGGGAGAGGCGGAAGGATGCAAGGCGGCGCTGTCTCTGAACGTTCAAAAGAACCTATCCAGCCAATTCCCGTTACCTTTGACTACGACACTGCAAAGATAGAATTAGGAAAGAAATTGTTTTTTGAACCCAGGTTGTCTAAATCCGGCTGGATCACGTGCAATTCCTGCCATAATCTTTCAACGGGCGGCGTGGATAATCTGCCCACCTCGATCGGGCATAAATGGCTCTTTGGTCCGATAAACTCCCCCACCGTCCTGAATGCAAAATTTAATCTGGCGCAATTCTGGGACGGCCGGGCGAAGGACCTGAAAGAGCAGGCGAAAGGCCCCATTGCTAATCCGATGGAAATGGCTTCAAACCACGAGCTTGCCGTGGATGTATTGCAATCGATACCGGCATATGTGCAGTGGTTTAAAGAGGTCTATAAAGAGGAAAATATTACCATTGATAACGTCGCTGACGCTATAGCGGCGTTTGAAGAGACGCTAACCACGCCAAACTCAAGATTTGACTGGTGGTTGAAAGACTATGATGACAAAATTACCGACGCAGAAATGGAAGGATATGATCTGTTTAAAAATAAAGGTTGTATCATCTGCCACAACGGCTTCGGTGTAGGAGGAACCTCCTTTCAGAAATTTGGAGTTGCAAAACCGTATGACAAAGACACCCAGACGCTTGGCAGATACAACGTAACAAAAGAGGAAAAAGATAAATATGCGTTCAAAGTTCCCTTGCTCAGAAATATTGAATTAACAGCCCCCTATTTCCATGACGCGAGCACGTGGAGTTTGAGTGAGGCAGTGAAAATCATGGCAGAATATCAGCTGGGAGTAACATTTAATGATAATGAAACGGACAAGATTGTCGCTTTTCTGCGAACCTTAACCGGAGATCAGCCGTCTATTCTTTTCCCCATCCTGCCACCATCAAATGAAAATACACCGAAACCAAACCGGAATTGATTTTATAGGAAAAAAGAGCTATGAAACAAATGCCACTTACGATTGAATTGAACCCTGGTGTGTATCACTGGTGTGCGTGTGGGAATACAAAAAATGAGCCGTTCTGCGACGGTTCACACAAGGGAACGGACAAAGAACCCTACCCGTTTAAAATCGTGCTGAAAAGGAAATATCTCATTTGCAACTGCTATTTAACCAAAAATCCACCATTCTGCGATGGCATCTGCCGCAAACTCAAAGAGCGTGAGGCATGAATTTGGGGACTTGGTATCGCTTATTACCCTTAGCCAAACCCTTATCAAATGTACCGCCGAAAGGAAGAGACACGGGGAACATAGATTATGAATCACTGTTCTATTCCTGCTATAAATTGATTTAGAAGGATTCCATTTTCCACTGACTTGGCTTCAAGGAGATCTCCTTCAGCGAGGTTAAACTTTTTGCGCAAATCGGCAGGCAGTGTCACTTGAGCAAATTTTCCGTCAAGAAAAAAGAAATTTGGGGGGACGTATGGTTTGTAAAACCAAAACCTGCTTGACAAAAGATAGGTACAACTATATTATGAAGTACAACATTTATCACGGTATGACTATTTAGTGAGGTACAACTTATGGAATACATACTGAAGGTTTCACCGAAGGGACAGGTCACATTTCCGAAGAAATTGAGAGAGGCCCTTGAGGTGAAAGACCTCATAGAGGTTGAAATCAAGGATAGAAAAGCTATCGTTAGAAAACCCGAATCAATAACAGACGACCTTGCGGGCTGCTTTAAAAAATATACCCTTAAAAAGAAATTTACGGCGAACGAAGATTTAGAGAAAGCCGTTGAGATGGTTGCCCATGAAATTGCCGAAAAAGATAATTGACGCCAACGTAATATTGAGGTTTTTTCTTGAAGATGATGAGGAGAAATTCCAGAGGGCAAGGGAGTTTTTCAGGAAACTTGAGTTTGGGGAAGATGACGCCCTTTTGTCAGAGATCGTTTTTGCCGAAGTCATCTGGGTCTTGCAGAAAGTTTACAGCATCCCGCGGAAAGAGATCAGCCCGATATTCCTGAAATTGCTAAATTATCATGGCTTAAAAACCGTTTTCAGCAAAGAAATCTTTTCAGAGAGCCTGAAATTGTACGCCGTTCACACAGCAGACATTCAGGATATTTTTCTGGCGGTTTTAGCAAGAGTGAAGGGCAGCAAGATCATTTCCTTTGATAAAGCGGATTTCAAGAAATTGAAGGCTGATTTTACTGAGCCTTAATATTCACACGTGGTCAAGTCTTTCAAATAAAAAATCCTGCTTCAACGATATGACCCCTTTCCTTCCTTTTCTTTTCGTTTAATAAAGCAAAAAACCTGCGATTTTTTGTTATGGAGAATCTTTTCTGTTTGACAAAAGCCTTCTCATAGGCGACCCTCCTCGGCCTCCCCAAAAATAGGGTGAACGATGCCACCCGGCTATCCGGCTTATCTTTTTGACGTCAAAGGGTATTTTTCCGGATTTTCAAGGTTATCTATTTCTAAATCGACATCCAAATCAGGCCAGTATAAATGATATCCATGAAGTAATTGAACATTTTGTATGGATTTTAATGTTTGATCTTTAAAATAAGGAAAGTCCTTATAGCTGAGAAAGTATTCTTTTCCTTTTACGAAAAGCCATATACCAAAAGGAGTAATATTTTCAATGCTTACCGAAATGTTTTTGCCACGCTTTAATAATCTCATATCTATGCCTCTCGATAATCTTTTGAATCTCGTTTAATTTTTTTGAGTTTAGCCTATGGTATATTGCTAAAGATACCATGGGTTCCAACCAAAATTTTGCTTCTCCACTCTCGCACGTCACATGAACATGAATTCGTTTTTCTTCGTTTGAAAGAAAATAAAACCTATATCCTTTTTCTCGTAATATTGTGGGACTCATGCTCCTGGAATGTACAAAATTACTTCCTTTTTTTCAATATAAAAGATTGCGAAAGGGATTAAATACCAGTGAAACCCAACACCCCCAATCCGATATCTTTTAAAATATTGGGTTTCATTTCATTCAACCCAACCCGCCATCGCAAACCCACCAGCTATTTTCACTGATGGACTTTGTGTACCAGGAAAAAGGAAATAAGTGTTATGTCCTTATTACCATTTAATGGTACATCACAATCCATCCAATGGACTCCGTACTCCTTTTCCACCTTTATTTAAAACGTGAGTATAAATCATTGTCGTGCTCACATCTTTATGTCCCAGTAATTCCTGTACCGTGCGAATATCATAACCATTTTCAAGTAAATGAGTAGCGAAACTATGCCGGAAGGTATGACAACTTGCAGGTTTATTGATCCCTGCTGCACGAACCGCAGTCTTTACCGCTTTTTGTAAAACCGTCTCATAAATATGGTGCCGACGTTCTATCCCTGACCTTGGGTCAATAGAACGATTGGAAGCAGGGAATAGATATTGCCAGGCAAATTCCCTTTCAGCATTTGGATATTTTTTTGCAAGGGCAAAAGGCAGGTAAACTTTGCCAAAAACCCTCTTTCAAATCCTGTTCATGTAAGATTCTCACCTTTTCTAAATGCTTCTTTAACGGTTCTTTCAAAGACCCGGGCAACATGGTTAACCGATCTTTGCCACCCTTCCCATCCCTGACCGTAATCTGATTATACGAAAAATCTATATCCTTAAAAAAGATACATCGTTTAATCCAATGAACATACGCCTCTTCTGTTCTCATGCTGTAATGCTTTACCCGGATTACATCACGCACCTGATCCAGTAATTTAGGTTTGGGCATAATAGTTACCTTTCGCCTTGAAAAAAAATTTTTGAAATATTTTGGTAATTTAAGGTATAATATTGGCAAAATAATCGGGAGCTTTATTATACGCCAAAATAGCCGTATAATAAGTCATCAGTAAACGTATTATATGTACTAATAGCCGTAAAATAAGACGGCTATTAGTACGCCTAATTCATGTTGAACGAAACCGCTTCGCGGTAGCATTCCAGAGAGTAGAGATTCGATAGTTTGTTCTTTGAAAACAAGCATTTCAAGAGTTCACCCTTTAGATTTCCCATTATTTGCTGGACAAATAGAAATTCCCATACCAAGTTACTTTCGTAGGAGATTACTTGAACAAACCAGGAACAACGAAAGGAGGAAGAGTATGGGGAAATTACGGGAAAAGATGAACTTATGGCTGATTGGGATTTAGCAGTTAGCGGACAGCAGCCGTTTAAAATTGATCCATTGAGGTAAACTATGAATCCGAGAGTAAAAGCAGTAAAGGCACGAGATAACTATAAACTTGAGATAACATTTTCCAATGGAGAAGTCGGGGTATATGATTGCAGTCCTTTGCTTAATTTCTGGGTATTTACTGAGTTGAAAGACAAAATTTATTTTCAACAGGCAAGGGCGGCGCATGGAACTGTAGTATGGCCACATGAGCAGGACATATGCCCTGACACTTTATACTTAGATTCTATAAAAATTAAAAAAACGCCTAACAAATCGATCCAACGGTTTGGCACAAAAAGCCGTGCCAGCCGCTGAGCTTTTATGTTAGCACTTCAGAGACAATGACTTTACAAAAGACAATTGACATGCATCTAAAAAATACCGTAACACTTTAGCTTTTTGAAAAATCTCAAGAGAAAGCCTTGTTTTGCTGGCTATATCAGGACGAATATACAGGGAGAGGCAGATTCAAAACATGTCTTTGCAATTTCCAAATCCTGAAAGGATGTCATGATTATAGCCAAATGATGCATTTTTGCCTGTTAACCCCGCAGGGGTAACATTGGTTTATTATACCGGTGTAATGGTATTTTTATTTCACCCCTTCAGGGTTGTGTATTTTATCTGCCCATGGTTCTATAATCATTTCAGCCCTTCGGGCTTTTTTACCGCATACCAGATTTTGTTTTTATTGCGTGTGAATACCTTCAGGTACGTACCCACAGAGAAAGGTGTTTTTCAAAAAGCTAAAGTGTTACGTATATTGACCTTTAAATAATTACATCGGGTATACAGGTTGTAAACCTCCTGTGGAATTGAATCGGCAACAGCAGTGTAGAATGGATATCATTTCTATGAGACAATTAGTTTATAATTGATAACAGCATGAGTTCCATGCTATCATAAATGTGTGATTCAGTCATTCAAAGACAAAGGAACGGAAGATGTTTTCAACGGTAAAAATTCTAAAGATGCAAGAAAAACATGCCCACAGTCATTATGGAAGATTGCGTCAAGGAAGCTGGATCAACTTGATTCTGTACGACATCTCAGTGAATTACGTGTTCCCCCAAACAATAAACTGGAAACCCTAACGAGAGACAGAAAAGGGCAATATAGTATAAGAATTAATGATCAATATCGTATATGTTTCACATGGCAGGAATCCGGACCAAAAAACGTTGAGATTACGGATTATCATTGATAGAAGTTAAGGTATTTTACGGAGGTAAATATGATTCGCATACCAACACAGAGAGAGCCAACCCACCCTGGGGAGATGCTTCTTGAAGAATTTCTAATCCCTATGAGTATTACCCAGCGGGAACTGGCAAAGGAAATTCATGTTCCATACCAGAGAATCAATGAAATTATCAACAAACGCCGCGGTGTGACACCCAGTACTGCTTTACGGCTTGCAAAATTCTTTGGAGTTTCAGAAGATTTTTGGATGAATCTGCAACTGAGATGGGATCTATATAAAGCAAAACTCAATGAAGCAAAAGAATTAAAGACGATTAGATCCCTCGAAAGGAATGCGTCACTGGTTCATTCACAAATTTGACGGTTGATTCACGGCAGAAAAAACTTGTTGCCGCAGGCCCATTGCCAGTTGCGTAGTACGATGATAATGCTTATCGGGGAAGGGAAAAAATAGTGCTTATTTTGCCGTCAAATCATTCCTGTTAAAATGCCCCATCGTCTACTGTTTTAGAGTCGTGAGCCGACTGCAAGATAGTGCGCCTCCCTGTCACTTTCCGGAAGCGCAAGGAAGGCGTCAATTTTTGACAGCATGGTTTGTTTGTCTCCAACTACCCTGCCAGATACCTGGACATAATTGTTTCCGTGATCGCAGGTCACGAACGTGGAAATGCTATGAAGCTGTTCGATCAACAGCCTGAGTTCCAGGACGGTGCCTTCCGGTGTTTGCGGATTAAAATTACCGGTGCGTATTTCATGAAGAAGCGGGGATTCCGGGCCAGAAAACGGGGTATTACTTTCATACGGCCAAAGCCTCCTGATGCGCACGATTTCCGGTGCAGTTTCATTGATGAGCCTTGCCGTTTCCTGAATATGCCGCTGCCAATGATCCCTGCCGCCAAGTCCCAGGAGGATATAAAAGGAGATTTCGATACCCTCCCCTTTGAGCCAGGCTGCGGTTTCCTTTACCATTTCAGGCGTTTGCCCTTTCCGGTGAAAGCGCAAGGTCTCGGCATCTCCTGATTCAAGGCCGATATGTACCCTATTCAGACCCGCCTGTGCAAGTATCTGAATGGCGTCTTTTCTCAGTTTCCAGAGTGTTGATACCCTGGCATAACAGGTGAGTCTCCTGATCGGGAAGGCGTTGCGAAGGTATCTGGCGATTTCGACAAAGGCATCAACCCCTGCCTGTAATGGATCAGCATCACCGATGAATACAGTTTCCGCATCGGGGTGTTGAAGTTTGAGCATGTCTATATCGTGTTTGATTTCGGCTACTGACCGGATGGAAAATCCTGGTTCTCCAAGGTAGGGATAGATACCGCAGAAACGGCAGCGGTTCCATTTGCACCCCCTGGTGACGCGCACGAGCAGGCTACGCCATTCGCTCGGCGGGCGGATGACAGGTATTTCAGGCGTTTCGTTTCTCGTAATCATCAATACGTCTTTCTAACCACAAAGGCACGAAGGGCACAAAGAAAAATTGAGACTTGTTTGCATGAATACATATGCCATCACTTATCTGAAAAAGGGATTGGTATATTTTTCAACACCTACGGTGGTCATGGGTCCGTGGGCGGGAAAGACCGTGGTTTCGTCCGGCAAGGAGAAGATATGCTTGCGGATATGATCGATCTGGCGCTTTGCGTCTTTTAGCGAACCTGTGCCTCCAACCGTTCCGCAAAAAAGGGCGTCACCGGTAAACACGCAACCGGGCACCGAGTAAGAGATGCCACACGGTGTGTGTCCCGGTATGGGGAGTGCCTGAAATCGTAAGTGCCCGACGTCGATGATCTCACCACCCCGCAATGCATGGCTGACGGCATCGACCTCACCCTCTCCGGCGTAGCTTTGTACTTGATAGCGGCTTTTGAACTCAGTCAATCCTTCGGTATGATCCCAATGACCATGCGTAATAAAGAGATACTTCAGTACGATTTGCCGCCCTTTTATAAAGTCCTCAACCTCAGGGCTGAAGCCACCCGGATCGATAAATGCCCCGATCCGCGTATCGGGATCGGCCACCAAATACCCGTTAATCGGGAAGCTTCCTACCGTAAAGCGTCTCAATATCAGATCATTTATCATGATGCAATAATCAGCGTGCGATGTATGTGTGGTATAAATTTTGAGAAAAGTCAGAAGCAATCGAAACTATTGTAAGTACACCGTGGTATAATATTACTCTGTAAAAACTTCTTTTTTTAGCAAGTTTTTTCACAACCCCCTACACCCCCTTTTCTAAGGGGGATTTGGTGCGGCTTCGCTGTCGCTCGCAATGACCAGCACCTGTCAAAGTATTTAAGACGTTTACTATATCTCTAATCGTACCGAATCCTCTCCAGGTTGGCGGCCTGGTGGATATCGGTATCAATCCACTTCGTATCAATGAGCCTGGCCTTATGGAATACCGATTCGTTGAGAGTACATTTCTCAAAAGAGCAGCGAATGAAGGTTGCCGCCCGGAAGATGGCCTTTTGCAAGCGACATTCCGCGAACGTTGTTTCAAGAAAGACCGCAGAGGGAAAACGAGTAAAAAAATAATCTTCCTGCTCAAACCGGCAGTTTTGCCACCAGGTGCCGCTAAAGGAGACCTCGCTGAGCCGGGATCCCCGGAGGTTACAATTGGAAAAAACAGAGAGGCCAAATGAACTGAGTTCTCCCTTCGTCGCCTCAAACGTGCATTCGGAGAAATGACTGCCGGTAAGAAAAGAATTCCTGACTTCCAAACCTGTCCACGAGCAGTCTTGATAATATCCCTGGTCACCCAGGACGTGGTCAACGGAAAAATGCTGAAAGCGGGTAGCCTGTGCACGGAGATAGCGGCAACGCCCATCCCGCAGTGTAAAGGACTGAACCGTACTGCCAATCAGACACCGGCTAGAGAAATCAGCCTTCGTCAGGTTCATCCCTGAAACTGTTTCCTGCATAAATATCGTTCTATCCTGATCCAGGCTTTCTTTCATGGGACTCACAATCAAATTCTTATTTGCGAAGGTTTCTGCCCTTTAAATATTTTTGATATCGCTCTTTACCAACGCATTCACTTCCCACGGGACATTTTTCAATGCAGCTTTCAGGTACGTCACGCTGTACCGTTTTTCCACAACTCTCGCAGGAAAACTCATGCTCGAAACCCGCCACCGATGCGGTGCCCTTTGTTTGGCAATGCGGACATAATACATCGATAATTTCTACCCTTTTTACCTTTTCAGCCCCGGGGCATTGAAAGAAACCGGGCTTTTTAAATTTCTCTGGAGAAGGCGGAGAAAATTCCTTTACTTTTGAAAGGGTTTGGGCGGCTAAAATACGAAGGGGCATGCGCTGTTCTTTTCCTAAAAATTCCTGAAGCGCCTTCATGATTTCACGATTTCCTTTTCCAATCCTGCCAATCTCTTCAAGGCACTGCTTTACGGTCTCGGCATTCCCATGATATAATCCCTGCAAAAGCACTGCACTATCGGTGGTGTTGGAGGTAAGGTCTTTCATGATGCTATGAGAAGATATCACTGGTTAAGAGAAGATTCGTTCCAAGATGGGAAAATACGGTATTTTCTGCAACAGGTCAAGAGAAATTTTGGAAAGAACTACAAGTCTGGCAGGGTGGGCATTACTCACCATTTTGGCCTACACCCAAAGCGAAATCCAACAAAGCGAATTATTCACACCCGACTTTTACGTCACATATCTAAATACCATGGACGTGCCTGCGCTCAGCGCGCAAGCAGGTATGATCGTAAAAAAAGACAAATGCACGAATTCTCAAAGTGTGTTGTTTAACAACATGCTGGAATACCTCTTTTGTCGGCATTCCAATGCTGGAGATTCGCCTGTACCGTTAGGAGGAAAGGGAGGTGAAAGCCTTCCCTACCTTACTTAATATTTAAGATGCGTCCCTTATCAACCCTTCAGTGATAATGTATGCGCTTACTACGAGATATATCAAGCGATATCATATATCTCCGGTATAGGTAGATGACCATCCAAGTAATTTTTTTAATTTCTGACTCGGATTGAATTTGAATGCGCACGAATGCCCCCTAAAATCCAGATAAAAACTCCCCAATCCTGTCAGTGAAACGCCTTGTCCTTCCTTAAATGCTTCATAAAGCGAATCGGTTACACCATCCACCCAGTCAGAGGCCGTTTTTTCATCCGCGTTCATTTTCATTGCAAGCTTTTGTATAAATTCTTTTTTTGTAAGAGACTTGCTCAAGGTTGTTTTACTCCTATGGGCCCAGCCGAAAGCAACTTGTTTTTGGCTAAACCCTACACAAATTTGTTCATAAAGCGTTACCGATTACCGTCCATCATGGAAAATTGAAGAATATGCCTGTCGCACCGGACTGTCACACCGTCTCATATTCAGAAACCTATAAACGCAGCATTATTTAAGATTTGCTTTGCACTGCACCAGAAGTTCTTCTGCTTTTTCAACGCATGGCGCTTGATAACATCCCAAAATGCCTCTTTTATCAACGCCACAGTTGCTTCATGGCATAATATGCTCTTTCTATTGCGGAGTATTACAGTGAAGTAATTTGTTGGGTTGGGTTGGGTTTCGCTTCACACAACACAAGGCTAGATTTCATTTAAACAAAGTTAATTGTTGTGGTATTTTATTCCTATCCAAATAGCTTTTAAAAATCTCATATTTTCTCTTTAAATATTGACTCTCAGGAACTCCATCATACAGGTAATGAAAAAGTTTTACGCTGTCCTTTGTCCCATATCTGAAATAATAACTAACATTTCCTTTCTTACTTCGCCTGTCCTCATAAAGTTTTACAGCAGATAAACCCTGCTTATGTAAGTATTCAACTAAGGCTTTTATAAACTCATAAGAACCACAAACAAAAGATGTTTTTAGATTACCGTTTCTCTTTTCAATATATACACTTCCATCTCCATCCCAACACCCACGAATAAAATGTCTTACATACTCATCTGGAATTTCTGGGAATTTCATCGATAAGCTCTTGTTAGGAGTTAGCCCTAACTTTACAAGCTGCTCAAAATATTTATCACAATTAATATGAAAATAATACAGTTCTCCTGCTGTAGTATTTTCATATTTTGCACGTCTTCGATATAGTATCTTTGAATCAGAACCTATAAGATTTAAAAATTTTTCAACCAATTCTTTCTCTCTTTGTGCAAATGTTAATCTACCAATCCTTAATGTTGTTTTTCTGATAGGGTCATTTAACATTCCTGGATCAATATTTCCATCTGTATAAATTAATCCCAACACATAGGCCATTTCATTTGACCATTTAGAAAAGAAATTTTCATTAAAATGAACTTTACTTCTAGTTTTTTCTTCAATTTCCCCATCGCAATTTATAGAAGAGTATTTGATTTTCCCTTTGTCTAGAGCTATCGTTCGTGCTTCTGCCTTATCTCTTAATTTTATTTTGAACTTTTTAATGTGAAAATATACAGTATGTCTTGTGCAATCAGCAATCCTGCCAATATCTGATAGGGACAATTGTTTGTCTGTATATAATTCAGTTAACCTTTCTTTTGTTAAAAAGGCTGCCGATATACCTCTCTTATTTATTTTGTGATTCTTATGTTCAGCTTCAATTTTAAGAGTGTAGCATTTTCTACAAAGACCTTTTGCAACATGCTCTAGGTTTGTTGTTCCACATTTTACACACTTATCGTATTTTATTGACCACATATCAAAAATATTCTTTGGCGCTAAGCCAATATTTAGTTGGTATTCCTCGAATTCAATCAATAAAAATTGCTAAATTAGATTTAATCGCTAAAACTACTTCCTTTTTTAAAGGTGCATAATGAATGGAACTCGCACGCAAATCTTGCGGTGTTTGTTGCTTGCAGTAATTTATCAGGTAGCAACATTAGGCAACGGACCTCTCCACTTGGAGTCGAAAAGGGTCGCATCTTAAATCTTCAATGATAGTCATGTTACACAGTAAAGTTGTGTAGGTTGGGTTGAGTGAAGCGAAACCCAACAAATCAAATTATTCTAATCCGAACGAGTCAGAACCAAATTGGGGACACATCCCTTTTTGAGTCTACCTTTATGTAAAAAGGAAATTTTTAGGTATAAGCAGTTGCTTTTTTCAAGTAAAACACGGACAAACAAGTTTGTCCATGCCACCCAAAAACCTGCTTAAATAAAATTAAAATCCTATACTATCAAGATATATAGTAAGAACGGATATTTCAATAGAATATTCGTTTGAGAAAAACTCTATTTGCGAACGATTGTCTTCTTGCCCTGACATTCTACGATGTCTCATTATCCTTACCAGATATGATGTCGATGACATATTGAGTTTTATCAGATAGCCAAAATAATCAATCAAATTAATCCTCTGTTACACTACAATTCAATGTCATAATCTTAATCCTCAGACAGTCCAATCCACAACCTTTAAACTCTTTATACGCTTAAATTCCCTGATATTGTTTGTAACAAGGATAACGCCGCGACACAGGGCATGCGCCCCTATCAGTGTATCCAGAGAGCCGATAGGTTTACCAATCTTTTCAAGTTGCGAACGGACTATCCCATACGTTTCTGCCGCCTTTTCATCAAAAGAGGCAATTTCAAGAGGCAGGACAAATTCTTCAAGGGCAATTCTATTTTGTTTCTTGTGCTGACTTTTGGCTACACCGTATTGAAGTTCTGCAAGGGTAATGGAAGAAATACCTACTTCGCCTGCGGTATGTTTTTTAAGATTCTCTATAATTTTCTCAGACCGACGTTTGATAAGGTAAATGCAGATATTGGTATCAAGCATGAACTTCATCAAACAGTTCCTCCCGCTTCTGCGTTCCAGGCTGAGTTCTTTCGCTCATAAAATCATCAGAAAATTTTTCGAGACTCTTAATAAGTGTATCCCATGTCTTTTTTTCAGGAATTAGGATTACTCGATTATTTTCTTTTTTGATAAACACGCGATCTCCTTCGAATCTGAACTCTTTTGGCAACCGCACTGCCTGGCTTTGTCCGTTTTTAAAAAGTTTTGCCGTCTTCATACTGCACCTCCATATAATATATATTATTAATATAGACTACCATTGCGTAATTTACAAGGATAAATTCAAAAATCAGATCTGTTTCATCGCCCATATCCTTACCGGATATGATTCGATGACAAGGTTACCATTTCAGACTGCCGAAAACAATAAATCAGGTATTTAAGGAATGCAATGAAAACCCTGTTCTTCTGTCAGCAAGTATTTCACAACCCCCTTGCCCCCTTTCTTAACTTACAGTTGGACAAATATTTTGCTGGACAAATCATCCATAATCAGATTGAGGTATACCCATTGTAAGGGAAACACCTATCAAAATATCAGCAAGCCTTCGTATTCCCCGCCACATTACTTCCACACCAGGTTCTCTCTCTTTG
>PHFX01000294.1 GCA_007618135.1 Candidatus Brocadia sp. WS118
TTATAAGCACACCGGCGCTTTAAGTCTTGACATGAATCACGCGAATAGCAACGAAAAGATTTTGTTAAGTAATAGTTCAGCGGGGCGATAATTAGCCTGTGCACATGATAGGGCTCACAGACAAGACGAACATGAATGCCTATACTTGACCTCGTACTCACGCTTGTAATCTTATTGTAGTACTTTTTTAAGCCTTACTAAATAAACGTTTTAGACATTAAGATACAAATCATAACCGGAGGATTTTGTGAAACTCCTGAATCGAGGGATAACAACACTGTTCTTGCTTTCCTGCCCGATTTTAGCCGATGACACAACCGCGACGGTTGATACCAGCTCTATCAGCACCTGGACAACTGTCAGCAAGTCCGATACAATGGATGGAACCCTGGAAATATTTAACGCCGCTCTCGGCAACCTGGAGTTTACAATTGGCTTGATTGCCGAAAAAACCTACAGTGATGTTCATCTTAAGCAGGTTTCTCCGTCGGGGTGGTATGCCGGAAAATTGGGATTAAGCGGGCATTTCCTGGTCTTAAAACACCAGGCCGATTATCAGTCAGGCCAGCTTGTTCTGTACGGCACCGGCAAAATAAAATTCTTCGGAGCCAACATGCTCATCCGCTTCGACTATAGCCGGATCGATGATTCCCGCGTCTTCGGAACCGTGACAATCAGCGTTAACAAACATTTTCCCATGCTGGATAAGCTCATCGAAAGAGATGTAAGAAGGACATTATCATACATGCAGATTGTGGGGAAAAATTTGCTGGAAGACCGTATGCTCCACCACACCTTATGCCAACCCCATGGAGCTAACCGGGAGAAACCGGGTCTTTCCGAAGGGGTCATTCCGAGTTCCGCTTTTGGTATAAAACCGCCTGTCGCTCCGGCCAATTAATTAAATTTATTAATCAGAATTGCCATAACCTATATGCGCGTTACCCTTAGCACGCTTTACGGAGAAAAGCGTGCTAAGGGTAACGCCAAGGCGGCCTTCCAGACTTGCACTTCTTTGACACCCCAATTCCTCCGCAGGTTGAAGATAAAGAGTTGTTTTTAACAGCAGGAAATATTAAAATTTTACAACACTAACAAAAAATTCAGGGGGAAGCAATGAAACACAGGTTTTTATCAACAATCATCACGTTTTTTATTTTTCTGCTTTCAATTCAAATCTCACCGGCGCAAACCCAGTATGAAGTACATTTTGCCTGCGATATGGAAGGGCAAATTCTCCTCGGCAACTTTGATCCTACCTCACCGGATGACCGCGTTTACGTGCGAGGCATTTTTAACGGCTGGGGAACTGGTGACGAGATGTTCGATCCCGACAACAATGCCATTTATACCGCTACCGTCTTCATGGATTTAATACCTGATACACTCGTTCCTTATAAATTTTTTTACACCCATAATAATAACGGAACCATTGTCGGATGGTGGGAACACGGCATAGAAAAAATATTTGCGGTTGCCGGTTGTGAAGCGGATACCAATGGCAATAGTGTCCCGGATTTTCAAGTCGGGCCCCGCTACTTTGATGACGGCTTCTTTATTGATGGTTTTTTTTACACCCCGACGGATATAATTTTCCAAGTAGATATTCAACCAGCTTTAGCGTATTTAACCGCGTTTGATTCAATCCCATTTGGCGGCACCACCATAACCAGCATTGATTGCGTGTATATTGCCGGTGATGCCGGGAATACCACGCCCCAAATGCAATGGATTTGGGAATTGCCGCCAGGGGATCCAACCAGGGAGGTGTTACAAATGAATGACTCCGGCCAAAACGGGGATCTGGTTGCGGGAGATAATATATGGACTATTACTATAAACTTTGGCTTTTTAGCCCCGGCTTTTCCAACCTATAAATTTTCTCTTAACGGATTCGATAACGAAAGCAGGCCATTTGAACACCACAGAGAAGAAGTTGATAATCTCCCCGGAAACCAGCAATTTGATGAATTCGGAGAACCCCCCGGCAGCATTGGGTATCATTGCGTCTGGAGCTATAGCCTGACGGCAATCGGACCCCATCCTTTCCAGGTTAGCCAGAAATTCGAACTCTTGCAGAATTATCCCAACCCCTTTAATTCTTCCACTACCATCCACTATTATCTTCCGGAAACCTCACCAGTCAAACTGGTGATTTACGACATTGTCGGAAAACGAATTTTTTCTCTGGTAAATCAAACCCAAATACCCGGTTGGCATACCGTTCAATATGAGGGCATCAATCAATCCGGTCAGGCGGTAAGTTCCGGCATTTACCTGGCGCGGCTGGAAGCAGGGCAATATTCCGCATCCCGGAAGATGATATTGTTAAAATAAGAATTCCAATTTGATGCGTGAAACGTGGCCCGGGAAAGATTACTTGTGACACATCACCCATCACCTTTCCCGATTTCCAATTCCTCCCGCAAAATATCGAACAGGTATTGCCCATAATTGTTATTCTGCATGGTGCTGGCAATTGCTTTCAATTGACCGGCGTTGATATACCCCTGGCGATAGGCAATTTCTTCGATGCAGGCGATCTGCAGCCCCTGGCGGCTCTGGATGGCCTGCACGTAA
>PHFX01000295.1 GCA_007618135.1 Candidatus Brocadia sp. WS118
TCCCAAATCCCATCCCGACAAAAGCACAAACCTCCATGTTTGTAAGTCGGGATGAAATCCCGGATGGCCGGGATTCAAATCCGAAATCCCAAATCCGAAATCCCAAATCTCCTTCTCACACCCCAACCCCATTACTCTGCAAATACTCCCAGCGCTTCAAATCATCCAGCGCGTCTTTGGTGGAGAGCGCTTCCTCAAAATAGGCGATGGTGCGGGCCAGGCCTTCTTCCAAGCGGATGGTTGGCTGCCAGTCGAGCTTTTCCCGGGCTAAGGTAATATCCGGGCAGCGCCGGGCGGGATCGTCCGCCGGGAGGGGAAGATGGCGGATTCGGGAACGGGAGCCGGTCAAACGGATCACCGTTTCCGCCAAATGAACAATGTTCTCTTTGGAGCCGGTGAAGAAGTTATCTAAGCAAAGCACTTCGTTTCCCTGCTCTAACAGTCTTTCGCATAAATAGGAACCGATAAATCCGGCTCCGCCGGTTACCAAAACTCGCTTCATAACAATCTCCTTCTTGTCTTAAGTCGTTCCATCTAGTATATTGACACATATTGCTAATATAATTATATTGGGAATATGAACCATATTAAATTTGAATGGGATGAGACCAAAAATATTGCTAATCAAAAGAAACATGACATCTCCTTTGAAGAAGCAAAAACCGTCTTTTATGATGAAAACGCCCGGCTTATTGCTGATCCTGATCACTCCTCCGATAAGGAGGATCGCTTTATTTTACTTGGATTAAGCAGCAGTTTGCGCATGTTAGTTGTTATTCATGCTTATTGGAAAGATGATGAAATCATCAGAATTATCTCTGCCCGGAAGGCAACCAAAAGTGAATCAAAATATTATATAAGGAAAAATTAATATGCGGAAAGAATATGATTTTTCAAAATCTCTTAAAAATCCCTATACCAGAAAGCTGAAAAGGCAGATCACTATCCGGATTGATAATGATACCGTGGAATATTTCAAAAAATTAGCGGTAGAGACGGATATTCCCTATCAGAAATTGATCAACCTCTTCTTACAGGATTGTGCCCGGAATAAACGAAGACCCGACATCACCTGGGTTGAGTCTGATTCCCGATGAGGTGTTAAGGTGTTCGGGGCGCTTCTCCCCCAGGGCGTTTCCCGGCCAACCGGGATATTATCTTTCGCCCCCATTGGGGCTTATTACTCTCTTGTTCTCCCCGCTTCTCGCTCCTCGTATTTCAATACCCGGGGGGGTATGATCCCGACTTGCTACCAGGGATGGTAGCGCTTTTGTCGGGGCGCTTCTCGCTCTTCGATCTTTTTGCCTACTGCCCACTGCATACCGCCTACTTCTCCTCATCATCACCAAACCGCTTTATCCCCAGCCGCTCCAGTATCACATAAAAGATAAACAGCGAATTGGTTACCAAATAGCGTTTCCACAGGCGGCCCGGTTCCTGGATTATAGGCCGGGGAATTTTCTTTGCGAATATAGCGCAATACCTCCTGAAACGTTTTTTCATAAGAAGGCAGAACATTGATACGGCTGCCGAGGATGGAGATTTTCATAAGTGAACTAAAGTGACTAAGCTGTAGTTTATGACATGGTTCGTTTTCGATACTTGTTCCCATCGACAATAAAAAGTGTTCCTTCGAATTGCTGTTCTAGCGCAAGAAGTGTTTTTAAAACTTGATGAACCAGTTTGACATGGGTGGGATCAGGCAACATTTTCAGAACAATAATGCCATAATGGGAGGAAGGGGGATATTGACGAATATCCAGGAATCCTTGATCATTAGTTATTAACAGCGATTTTAGTTGTTGCGCTTTTTCAAAAATTTCCTGGTCGATAGTACCGGCCATTCCAATATCCTGAGCCCGGATTACTGTGAAACCTGATTTTTTCAGCAGATTTACTGTCAATCCGAATACACACTCGTCGGCAAAAAACCTTAAGGGTTCCATCAGCTTACCGCATGAACCTCTTCTTCTTCCACTAAAGATTTAGCATAACGGATGCAGGCAAAAATATCTTCTTTGATAATATTTTCATAGTAATCACGGATAATATCATCAGGCGTTATGCCATTGCTAAGCAGGCCCAGCACCATGTGAACCGGTATTCGCGTACCCGCAATAACCGGTTTGCCATGATGAATTCGAGGATCCACTTCTATACGATCAAAAATTTTGGCAGGCATCTATCTTCTCCGGTTTTCTTTAACAACTATTCAACGTTTAGAGAGTAAGATAACAATACTTTATTTCACCCCCCAATTT
This sequence comes from Candidatus Brocadia sp. WS118, assembly GCA_007618135.1. Taxonomy (GTDB): domain Bacteria; phylum Planctomycetota; class Brocadiia; order Brocadiales; family Brocadiaceae; genus Brocadia. Next base: position 2,262 of record PHFX01000295.1, read on the forward strand.
ATCTGCAATTCGGTATTTAAACAAACATAAACTTGTCTTTTTTCCGGGTACACAACAAATTTCACAAATCCACCTGGGGATGAAACCCCAGGCTCAAAGGTGGAAGCACCATAAATGGTGCTTTAGCCGGGAACACTAACACCAAAACACCCCAGTTCCCCCTCACACCCCAACCCCGTTACTCTGCAAATACTCCCAGCGCTTCAAATCATCCAGCGCGTCTTTGGTGGAGAGCGCTTCATCAAAATAGGCGATAGTACGGCCCAGGCCCTCTTCCAAACGGATGGCCGGCTGCCAGTCGAGCTTTTCCCGC
>PHFX01000145.1 GCA_007618135.1 Candidatus Brocadia sp. WS118
CTTGTATGATGAAAGATTCGGGAATACTGTGTTTGTATCAAATGACATTACCTTATAATTTCCGATTAGAGGCCTGATGTTTGCATACATACTGTCTCTATCGGCTTTCCTTTGTGTCGTCGCTGATACTACCGAATCATGTACTAATACCAGTACTGTATCGCCTGATGGAGGTGGAGGACCACCTGCACACGTTCCATCTATCTGTGTGAAATTTAATTTCTCAAATGTTCCGACGCCAACTGTTGTAAAACCTCCAACGACATACATATCCGCATTTCCAACGCCTGCACCTTTGAAGTTTGATCTCGCTTGAGAATTTGCCGGAAGAGGCTGCCACGATTGCGTGCAGAAGTTCCAGAAGTTTGAAGCAGCCGTGATTGTTCCGCCGTCAACTGCTCCGCCTGTGCATGCAATTCCAACTCCCTGTCCGGGAATCATGCAAACGTATGAAGCCATACGAGTTACACCGCCGGTGGGATAATTTGCAATAGTTGTCCAGGTGACGCTTGTTGGATCTGAAGGATTAATGACACCCTTTCTTGTTGCTGAACTTCCGGGAGCTGCGCCGAGCCACCCTGCAACTGCAATAATTGTGTCACGATAAATTCCTCCTCCCATCATACTTATTGCAACAGGGAAGTTTGCCAGGGCTGTCCATGTTCCGCTTCTCATTCTAAATAATCTTACTCCGTTGTTAATACCTGTTCCGAACAAGCCATCTCCGCCGCCGATAGCATATACCAGAGTATCCTGATACTTTACGCAAAGCATGTCGGTTGCCGGTGTTGGCGCGTCTGCTAAAGTTGTCCATGTATTAGCGACTACATTGTACTTTAATGTCTTTCCGAGCACAGGGTTGTTTCCTCCGAAAACGTAAATAACGCTGTCCCCATCAGCCACTGCAGAGCCTGCTGAAATCGCAAAAGGCATTGTGGAATAATTGTTCGTCCACGTTGCTGATGTAATGTTATACCTTGCAACATTAGTGAGCTGCGTAGTTGCACCTCCGCCAAACTGATAAATATAAGGCGTCCCTCCTACTACTATATATACACAACAACTTCTTGAAACAGCATGCGGTGATGCTGTAAGTGTAGTCCATGATGCTGTTGTCAATGCTGATTCAGTCTCGTTAAATGCAGGGACTCTGGCTTCCCCTGACCCGGCAGTACTGAAATCCGCGTTCTGCGCATTTACTTTCAAAACTGAAAGAATGCACATCAGAACGAAGCAAAAAAATAATCCTGCTTTCATTTTTTCCTCCTGCTGTTAGTTTTGGAAAAATCTTTTGATTACTATAATTAAGAATTTATTTATAATAATTTCTATTGTCAATAAGAAAATTGGATTTTCAGATCATACAGATCCAATACTGCCCAAATTAATTTTGAAATCAAGTAATAACTTAGAAAGTATATCAAACTCGGAAGCTAAAATATTTTTTTGAAAACAAACCCGCTGTGAAAAATCGTTTTGGACGGATGTAATGCAGAGCCGAAGAAAACCATAGTGAGAACCATTATTGCAAATAAAAAACTCCATCTTCAATTAAGAAGGATGGAGTTTTGAAAAAAATTAAAAAAATAGCTTTTACTTCAGCAGGAACATTTTCTTCGTATCAACAAAGCCTGTGGTTTCGAGTTTGTAGAAATAAACTCCGCTCGACAGGTTTGTTCCGTTGAATACTGCTTCGTATGTGCCTGCATTCTTTACTTCATTGATCAATGTTGTTACTTCCTTTCCGAGAATGTCATAGATCTTCAATGTGACAAGACCCGATTTCGGAATGGAATACTTAATCTTTGTTGCAGGGTTGAATGGATTCGGATAATTCTGTGAAAGGCTGAATTCATTCGGCAGACTCGTTGTGTTAGGATTATTAACTCCCGTAATCACTCCACCGTTTGATTGTACCCATCCGATCACTGCACGTATTACCGGTCCGAATGCTCCCGTATAATATCTCGGATCCTGAAATACTGATGCTACTACAAATCCGGATTGTACATTTCCGATTGCTGCAACAGGATCCGTTGGCGTCCTGCCCTGATACATGTATAGGGTTGATGAACCGCCTGATACTACATTACATCCATCAGGCCAGTAACCTCCGCCCGGAGGTGAACTTGTCATTTGTCTCACATTTCCTACATCTATTGTTACTCCTTGTGTTGCATTCTGCGCCGTTGCTCCGTTATCTGATACATAAGTAAATTTACCATAAGTTTCCGACCATACAAGATCTCGTCCGCCGCTTCCCGACCTGCTGTAGTTATAGCCCAGATCACCGCCTACCATTATCAGCGATTTCTTATTCTGCGCTGTTCCTGTATTAAGCCATGCTATGATCTGACCTCGGGCTGTTGCTCCGAGATATCTGCATACAGCCGCATCAAAACTCGTTTCCTGTACCAATATTGTCTTGTATGATGAAAGATTCGGGAATACTGTGTTTGTATCAAATGACATTACCTTATAATTTCCGATTAGAGGCCTGATGTTTGCATACATACTGTCTCTATCGGCTTTCCTTTGTGTCGTCGCTGATACTACCGAATCATGTACGATGGAGGTGGAGTTAAGTCTTTCAACTTATATGCGGACACTGCATAATTCTGAAAGTTCAAAGCCAATAGTACCGAATTGTCTTTTACAAATATTTCAGCACCGCCTGCGATGTTTGAACCTTTATTGAAATTATAAGTACGCACAATCTGACCGGTTTGAATATTTATTTTCACCAAATCATTTGTTGTATCACTTGGATTATTAAAGTTTTGCGACCATACCCATAAGAACGCGCTATCTTGCGTTGTTACGCTATCAAACCCCATTCCGTACTTTCCGGCTATTGTTGATGCATTAATCGTCTTTATGACCGTTCCCAGTGTATCTCTACAAACTATATTATCTGAAAAGTTACAGCTCCAGAAACCTTTTCTGTTGGGATCCCATGTTATAGCTCTGTATGCAGCTCCGGAATGCGTATAGGTAGCTTTTACATTTCCGAGTGAGTCCATCTTAAATAGTTGAGTGGAAGCTTTTCCTCCCCACAAATAGAAAGCACCTGAACCATCGGGAGCGACAGTCATGTCTCTTATTGCACCACCGTTTCCATAACTTGTATTTGAGTCTGCAATTGTCCCCGGACCTCCTCCCGGACCATCGGGATTAAGTCTCCAGAGTGTCGCCAAGTTCCAGCGATTTTGAATGTACTTACCTTTGAAATAGCAAGCTCCGACAGTTCCGCCGTTAATATTAGGAATTCCGGAATAAACCCATCCCCATACCTTTGGATATGGAAAATCTGAAGGTGTCGCTGTGTCAGATTGTGTGGGAGTAACAATTGGAAGTTGGT
>PHFX01000146.1 GCA_007618135.1 Candidatus Brocadia sp. WS118
TTTTATCACAGGGGTATAACAATGTGACAGTAAACGATATCTGCACCGCGCTCAATATCACCAAACCCACCTTCTATAAATATGTCAGCTCCAAAGAAGAACTGATCCTGGACCTCTACGACCGTACAATCAGCGGTCTGCTTAATGATCCGCTGCATTTTATCGAAGCGGATACACATCTGGAGCAGCTGTACCTGATTTTCGGCACTCTGGTGGACGATACGGAAAAATTCGGCTGCGATCTGTTCAGCCAGATGCTCATCACCAATCTCACAGTAGACCATCATTCTTTCGATATGAGGAAGAACCTTACGAAGATCAGCGAGGTGATCATCAGGAAAGCTCAGGAAAAGAAAGAGATCCGGAATATGAGTGATCCCCTGGTACTCTATTCGACAATCGCCTACTCTTTCACCGGCTACGAAGTAGTCTGGTGCATACGAAACGGAAATCTTGACTGGAAACAGAAAATGTTCAAAAGCATTAACGCAGTACTTATTGTGGACGAGCAGTATAAAGATCTGTATAAGAAATTTCTGTAAAGGTACAAAACGCGCATGGATAACAGACACGACCATCGAAATACCGATTCCTACGGCGCCGCTGTGATCGAAGACGGAGACGTCCTGCTCATCGACGGAGGACTCTTCTGGTCCTTTCCGAAAGGACATCTCGAAGACGGAGAAACACCCGGGCAGGCAGCCGTCCGCGAGGTTTACGAGGAAACAGGAATTAAGATCGCGATCATCCCGGGTTTCAGCTCCACGGTCCCCAGCGCGCTTAAAAAAGAAAAACGCAGCGTCACCTTCTTTCTCGGTCAATGCCTCGGAGAAAAAAAGGAACCCACAGCTGCGGAAGTAAAAAACGCGGCATGGGTTCCTGTGAATCAGGCGCTTAATCGTATTAATTTTGAACCGGACAGAGAGGTTCTGAAAAAAGCACTGACATTTATTGAAGAAAAGCCGACAGTCAGTGATCCGATTTAGTGTGAGAGAGGATCTTTTTTACAGCGTGTAAAGTATAAATCACCTGTATTACTCTGCTTTTTGATACTTCTGTTTTCGGCTTCCCGGTTTTGCTGGAATAGTCATTTCGAGAAGCCCCTTTTCCAGAAGCGGATCAATATAGGTTCTTTTCACATAACTTTCAGTCTTAATGCCCATCTTTTCCGAGATTTCTTTTTTTGACCGCGGAATTTCACAGAATTCCAGAACACTCCGCAGAGTGTCATTGATTTGATTGCGAGACATTTTATCATTAAATAGACTCACAATAAAAGTTCCGCGCTTATTTTCAAATTCCGGTTCCGGCAGTTTTGCATCTTTCATTTCTTTTCGTATAGTTGGTATTCCAGAGTATCTGTTTTCAGTAAGATTTACGGTTTCCATCATTGTAACTAACGCAGGATTTCTGGTATCTGGCTGTGTCGTCCCCAACTGCTCGACAGTTAAAGTTCCATATAATCCGCCCGGACTATGGATCTCCAGACGATTATCAAACATTCTTATCTGAACCGGCATGTTTTCAGTATAGCTGCTGTAATCTCTATGGACCAGCGCATTTAAGAGAGCTTCACGTACCGCGACAACAGGATATTCGTAGATGTCTTCTCTAATACCTGTTTTTTTGTTTATTACCGTCTTTGTTCGGCTGTTTGAAATCACAAAATTTAAACCGCCTTCAAGCATCTCTTCTAAAGTACCTTCAAATTTTTTATTATCTAAAAACCGCTCTCCGCTAATACCATTTTGGCCATACTGTGTACCCGGAATTTTAACCGCTGTTAGGGAAAGCTGGGGAAAAACTGCCTGGGGATAAATACCGAACATTAACAGCGCGCTTAGAGTAAATTTGCCGTCTTTTTTCACATGAAGAAACTCATAGATCTGTTCTTCCTCCAACTGGGCTAAATTGGTTCTTTGTGCTTTTTTTCTGCTTAGATAATGATCAAGTTTTCTCTGGTCGATAAAAACCTGATCCTCAATTGTTCTTGTATCATTGCGAATCTTCTTTTTATACGCTTCATAATTATAAATCTCGAGGCTTGTTAATTCTAATTCGGTTTTCATAATTGTAAATTTTCTTTCCGCTTTGGTAAATAAAATTTCAATATTGAAATTAATGTATGGAATTGTAAATTCACTTTTTAACTATTTGTTCGTAAAGCTTACTCATAGCAGGACTATCTAAATCCGGAAGATCATGTTTTAAATCCAATCTACTCTCCGGCTGTTCCGCGAAGTAATTCTCTTTCACATACGCGAAGGCACTTTCCAGCAGCTTTCTCGCTTCCCGGGCCGGCTCTGATTTCGGAGCCACGATATCGAACCCGTGATAGCAGCCGTCGAAAACTCTATAATCTGCCGGAACTCCCGCCGCCTTAAGCTTTTCCATATAGTCGATTGTCTCGTCGCGAAAGGGCTCGACTGAACCCACATAGGTGAACGCCGGCGGCAGACTGCTGTAATTCTCGAGTCTTGCAGGCGCGGCGTAAGCCGGAACATCATCCGTTCCGTACAGCTCTCCGAGATAGCTCTTCCATCCGGTTACGTT
>PHFX01000296.1 GCA_007618135.1 Candidatus Brocadia sp. WS118
TCGCCCTACGGGCTCCTTCCGTTTCCACTGGCATGTTATCTGTTTTCAGGTTTATTGTACTACTATTGTTCATAGCTTTTCTCCTTCCCACCCTACACTAAACTATATGAGGGAAAGTGTCCAACTATTATTGACACAGAGGGTCATTCCGGCTGATACTGAAAGATACTAAGGTGTCGTTCCACACCTTGCGACATACTTTTTCAAGCATTCATGGTGATTTGGGAACTGGAGCTAACACCATAAGGGAATTGTTAGGGCATAGCAATCTTTCCATGACAACCCGGTATTCACATAGTGGAATAGAAGCCAAGACAAAGGCTATCGAAACACTAACAGAACACATCCTGAATAACAAGGCTGAGACGGTAACGTCTAAAACAGGTACGGCGTAAGTACGACACAAGTAAACATGCCTTTTTTTATCTCTGCATACACTAAAGACTTATGTGTTTTTGATGATTATTGATGCGATAATCTCCAACGGATAAATGTTTTTCTTCAACAACAACGCCCTCTTTGGCACGGAGTACCTCCAGTATCTTACCGTCTCTTTCACGGTGATCAACTTCTATGACAACACCCATAGCAAAAACCCCGGACTCTTCGGTTATTCAATGTTCATCGTAACTTTCTTATTGAATTGTTCATCATATAACTGCCGGTAAAGACCGTACGAATGTCGCAACAGTTCCTCATGGTTACCGGTTTCCACGATCTCTCCGTTATGAAAAACAACGATACTATCTGCCGATTGAATGGTAGAAAGCCGGTGTGCAATAATTATGGTTGTTTTGCCTTTCATTAACCGCTTCAACGCTTCTTCGATCATGTTTTCTGTTTTCGAATCCAAAGAAGAAGTCGCCTCATCCAATATTAAAATAGGTGCATTTTTTAAAAAGGCCCGTGCCAGTGCAATGCGCTGTCTCTGTCCTCCTGAAAGTTTTAGACCACCTTCGCCGATTTCCGTCTCATAGCCCTTCGGTAGCTTACAAATAAAATCGTGAGCGTTGGCAGAAATAGCAGCAACCTGAACATCTTTTTCAGAAGCATTTTGCTTGCCAAACAGAATATTCTCATAAACAGTTCCGGAAAACAAGATGGGCTCCTGGGGCACGGTAGCAATATGCCTCCTCAAACATCCGAGTTTGAAATCATGCGTATCCCGGCCATCAATCGTGATCTTTCCCGAAGATACATCATAAAACCGTGGAATAAGCTTTACAAAGGTAGATTTGCCGGCACCGCTCGGCCCTACCAATGCAACGGTGCAACCAGCTGGTATATGCAAATTGATGTCCTTTAAGACAGTTTTTGACAATTCATAACCAAAATAAACATTCGTAAATCTGATCTCACCTTTCATAAAGGTAAAATCTTTTGCGACAGCACTGTCGGTAATCTCCGGAGAAGTATTAAACACCTCAAAGATCCTTTCCATGGCTGATTGGGAGTTTGCCAAAAGGATATTGAGTTCCGTCAGGCGGTTAAGAGGGTTATAAAACATGCCCAGATATGCATAAAATGCAGCCAACTCTCCCACCGTCAGACGGCCATAAATCACCTGCATAGCCCCAAACCAGACCACAAGAACCGGCGCAACAGAAGTTAAATAGCCAATGATCGATTGGGCTGTTGCCTGATGTTGTATATGTTTTAACTGGTAGAATAAAAACTCCCGGTTATCCTGAAAAAAGTGCTTTTCTTCCGCCTTCTCACGGGTATACGATTGAATAATAGAAATACCACCGAGCTTTTCATGAACATTCCCGGAAATTTCTTCCATCTTCTGATGAGCAAGCTTACTGGTTTTTTTCATTTTGGCCTTAAAATACTTGTTTAACATCACATAAAAAGGGAGAATGGAGATAGAAACCAGCGCTAATCGCCAATTCATGCGGAAAAGAAGAAAGGTAATTAAAAATAGGGCGCTTGCATCCATGACCGTATTGGTAAAAGCAGCGCCAACGAAATTATGAGCAACGGCAATATCTCCCAGGAGACGCGACGCAACTGAACCTACCTGGCGTTTTTCATAGAAACTCAACGACATCCGCTGAAGGTGAACATACAACTCATTCCTCAAGTCAAATACAAGCCTTTGCCCGGCCTGATCGGCATAATAGGAGCGAAAATACGTAACCACCGCCCAAACGAAATAAAGCCCAATCATAACGAGCATGGTGGTATGTAATCTCGAGGCATCATACGAAGCGGGTGACAACAAATGATCAATTATGTCCTTAAAAATCCACGGAAATATTAAGGGAATGTTGTATTTTAAGAGTCCACATACGGTAGCTATCATGATCACTCGGCGATAGGGTTTTACGTAATGCAGAAACTTCTTAATTGCAGGATTGAAAAAAACTTTTGTCACGGGTTGACAGGTTGTCCGAGAATGTAGTCAACAAATAAGAAGAAAAGACAAAGGAAATTATGTATAAAGTAAATACGATCGATAAACAAGTCAGAAAAAGGTTAAAATATTTCCATCCAAATCATACTTTTATCTCAGGAGCATAAA
>PHFX01000297.1 GCA_007618135.1 Candidatus Brocadia sp. WS118
ATGTTGAAAATTCCAGATAGTTCTTCTTTGGTTGTTAATTTGTCCAAAAGGTCCGGATCTTCCTCTTCTCCAATAAACTGGTTTGGAAAAGGTAATGTTACCTCTCTACGAAAACGGGCGTCTGAATCGTCGGGATTGTCTGGGAATTGGTTAGTATTAAAGATAAGTTTACTGTGAAGTATTGCGTCATGTGCTTGCTTATGTTTTACGTCGATTCTTATCGGTGCCCTGCCTGTTAGTTTCTTTAAAATGGACATATCCTGTACGAACCTGGTTGATAGTTCAGTATCAATATTGACGGCCTTATTTTCAAGGTCACCTAAGCCAAAATCTCCTTTAACGAGGTCTTTTAATGGTACATTGCTTATGTTTTCCGGTCCATGTAAAGCCGTGATAATACCAGTATAGACACTTTTACCGTTGGCCCCTACACCTATCAATATAAAATATTGTTCGTGTTTGTTTGGATAGCGTAAAAACGTGTATGCGATAATATCTACTGCTGTGGTTCTATCCTGCTGATATGTTACGGCATTGATAAACCTTGCAAAGTGTTTGGATCTGGCCTGTGGATTGTAAGGAAAAGGCTTCTGACTTAGTGAATAGTATTGTGGTGTATGTTCGGTAAACTGGCCGGTCCGTATATTGTACAGACCGTTTTCAAGGTTTACGATATCCAGATTAGAATCAAACTGATCTTTTTTAACATAGGTTTTACGCCTGATATGGCCTATTACTTCGACAATATCGTTATTTTTAAGTTCGTTCTGGAACATATCTTCTAGTTCTTTTTCTATTATGATTTCGCCGCCGTATTCATAGACGCCTTTGTCTTTGGAATATACCAGGATCTTGCCTGTATCTTCAAGTGTTAGAAAGTGATATTTTTCAGTTAACAGAGTTGTACCGATTGCTATACGTGACTTGTATTTTTCTTGCTGTTTATGTTGTCTTTCTTTATGTTGTTGGTCCTGGTGTGAATTATTTTCTTTATTGTTTTGTGACTGAAATCTTGGGGTTTTATGTCCGAATACTTCTCTAAACATATTGTCTTCTTTTTCTTGCTCTGTTAATTCTTCGTCGTGCTCGTCGTCATATATTAACGGCATTTTATAACCCGCTCTCCCTGCTCTGTATCCGTTTGTCCTTGATAATGTCTCTAATTTCGGCAAGGTTTGCATTTACCAGATTTAATACCTTTCGTGTACTTGAGTGCTCTTCAATTAGTATATCCAGTTTTTGAACTACTATGTCTAGTTTTTCGTTCTGGTCCTGTCGCATACCCTGTATAGCCATAAGAATTATTTCGTTCTGGCTTTGCCGTACCGTAATCTTTTTAGCTAAGTTTGCCGTAACATAATTAGCGTTAGATTCGTGCCAAGACGGATCTTTAGAAACCAAATACCTGGGGTTGTTTTCGCTCATTGAATCGGGAGTTTGGTTGTTGGGCTCCCGGCAGCCCTTTTTTTTAGTCATTTAACGAATCCTTTAGTTCTAAAAATCTGGCCTTGCAGCAGTCGCATTTATCAACGATACCCAGTATTTTATAAAATAAGGTAAGGTTCTCTAAAAGTTGGGTGTTGTTGTTCTGTGGCGATAAAGAATTATTAAGAGCTGAGTCGTTATGTACCATTAAGAAAAACTCCATTTTCGAGTTTGGCTTCTTGCTTTACTATCTGAGACTACTGGGGAGTGGTTCATTCAGATAGTAAAGCGGATTTATGTTTTCTGATTGACAAGGTTGTTCTGCATGAGGGACAACAAACGTATTTTGTTTTTGTACCTGTATAATTCCATTTATGGCCACATAGACACTCCATCCGTGTTGCTGTGACCGTATAAGTGACTGACATTAGTTATAATGCCTCCAAGTGATTTTTATTAGTTTCGCCGTCAATTGACGGTTTACGCTGAATGGCATACAGTTAGTATATATTTACTACTAATTTAAATATCATGGTTTTTGACTTAACTAAACACGGAATTTATCTTCAGTTAATCACTTTACCTTTTATGAAGGTAAGATATGGACATGTTATTATTATGTTGCTAACATGTTCCAGACACTAGCTAACTAACCAGTCATTCCTATTTTCTTTTTCATTTCTTCTATTTGTGTCATAATGCCGTCTATCTTGCCGGCCTCTATTTTCCAGTAGCGTATCTCTTCTTTTAGAACATGCGTCTCGTTTACCATAAGCAGATCGGCTGCCTGTTTGTAGTCCTGCAGAATTTCTCTAAGTGTCGGTTTGTAATATGCACCGCCAACTCCGGCTAGCGTATGGCCCATAAGGATCTCTATATTTATCGACTTCATAACCTGCTCGGTCCTGCTCTTGTAAAATTTGCGTAAACCATGTGCTGTTTTAAACTCATGCCGTTTCTGTCCGGGCTTTAGGTTCTCCCTTACACCCTGTTCCCATAATGCACGGCTTAGAAGCATTCTGATTCCACTACTTTTAAATTTCTGTGGATTTTCGGCAAGACCAAACTTTGCCCCATATCTGACCGAATTG
>PHFX01000298.1 GCA_007618135.1 Candidatus Brocadia sp. WS118
GAAGAAACTATCAATAAAAAGGCTGCTCAAGTGGCACAAGAAAGCTCTCCATCACAATCGTAACACTACCCCAGCTTATACCAAAACTATACAGCGGGCAGGATGTAGTCATACTCAAAAAGTGCTCATAAATAGCCTTGATACCCTGGTGGCACGGACAAGCAAAGCTTGTCCGTGTTTTTTTATACAGCATAATCCTAGAGCGGCTCTGCCGCAACCGAAGCTGTAAAACCGTCCTCCAATAGTGTAAATTAGATTTTATTAAAGTGGAATCGTAACCACTGAATGATTTATACACGATAGAGGAGGACGGCAATGGAGAAGTTTTGGAGAGATATGATAGCAAAATCACTGGGGTAATATCAACCTTTGATCGGATGATATTCAAAGGGCATATATTGTCCTTTTTTCAAAAGGGGAATAGACATCATTATTTATTTCAGGAGAAGGTATTGTTTAAGGATTTTGGTAAGAATGCAAAGAGAGTGTCAGGGGAGATTAAGGATAAAGCAAGAGAGCTATCTGGTAAGGAGGAACGTCCCATAATATCGCTGGATTCAAGCAGAATCAGGAAAGAAGACGTTGCACGGAAAATACAAGAAGAAGAGGGAATAAAAGAAGGGCTTATTTGTGTCATAACGATTGTAGAGCCGTGCGTATCGTTTGATACACGGGGTAATAGAGAGACGGGAAAATTAGAGGTGAACATTCGGGAACGCAGATGTTTGTTTCTGTATTTTTATTACCAGCATAAGGAATTTGGTTTCATGCATGTACGGATACAGACGTGGTTTCCCTTTCAGATACAAATTTATATCAACGGGCGTGAGTGGTTGTGTAAACGGCTGGACGGCGAGGGCGTAGGGTATCAGAGATACGATAATAGTATTATTCAGGTAGATAATGTGAAGAGGGCGCAGGAGATAGCGGAGGGGTTTGTTCATGTCAATTTTGCGAAGGCATTTGATGCACTTTCCCGGCAGATAAATCCTGTTTTGCCCCGAATAAAAAAGGTATTTTCGAAGGGATATTATTGGGTGCTGGATCAGGGGGAATATGCAACCGATGTGATGTTCAAAGATCGGCAAAGCTTGGCAGAAATCTACCCGGAACTGGTAGACCATGCCTTAGTGAACTTCAATGCCTCGGACGTGATGACCTTTTTGGGGAGAAAACTCACGGGCAATTTTCAAGGCGAGATAATAACAGATACGAAAAAGAGGCCGCAAGGGGTCCGCATCAAACACCGCATGAAGAAGAATTCCCTGAAGATGTATGACAAGGGGAGTGTGTTACGAGTAGAGACAACCATTAATAACCCCCGAGAATTTAAGATATACCGTAAGGTAGAGCGGCAGGGGAAAAAGGTCATGAGATGGGTACCTATGGGTAAGAGTGTATTTAATCTTTATCGTTATGCTGAGGTATCGAAAAGCGCCAATGAGCGTTATTTGGGTGCATTATCGGCAGTTGTACCCCTGCACGATTGCATAAAAGAATTGGAGCTACTTGCTCAAACTGTCCATGATGGACAGAATCGTCACTCCGGATTTCATCCATTATCCCCGGAAGTAACCAGAGTATTTGAAGCCGTTCCGGGCGGCGCTCACAGTATAAATGGTTTTAGAAATAAAGATGTGAGGAACCAATTGTTTGGTGATAATACCAGGTCACCGGAAGAGAAGAAAAAGACGGGCTCAAAAATAACGAGGATAATAAGAAAGCTCAGGGCGCACGGGCTCATATCAAAAATTCCCCGTTCAACGAGGTATAAAGTTACTGAAAAAGGATATCGTATTTTGGGTGCATCCCTTCGGATGAAAAAGAAGTATCTCCCTACAACTATGAAAAATGTTGCTTAAAAAAACTTACAAAAAAAAGATGTTTTTACACAGTAATACTATAGCGCAGCAAAGCCGCAATCAAATCCCCCTATCGGTAGGACAAGCATCCCCGCTTGTCATTATGATGTCAACCGGGGACAGGCTGTCCGAGAATTTAACGTTAATCCGAAATGGTAAAAGAAGCTTCTGCTTGGCTAAAAGAGGCAGGCGTTGAAACATCCTACTATGTCCTCCTGGGACTTGGCGGCAGGGCTCACCGGCAGAGGCACATTCAGGAAACGGCAAGACTCATCAATGAAACAGCACCTGAATTCGTACGCATCAGGAGGTTGTGGCCGTATGAAAGCAACAGCCCGTTTACCGGCCCGGAATCCCCGCTTCTCCACGAAATACGCGCCGGTAATTTTATTCCACAGACACCGGAAGGCACCTTCCTGGAACTCAGGCTGCTGAACGAACAGCTTCATAACAATTCCACGTTTGTGACCTGCGATCACGGAACCAATTATGTGCAGGTGTCTGGCCGGATAGATGAGGCCAAACAAACGATGCTGGCAAAGATTGACGCCTTCCTTGCACTTCCGGAAAGCAACAGGGAAGCGCACTATCAGGCAGTTGGCTCACCGATATAAAACATTGACGATAGAACATCTTGACGGG
>PHFX01000003.1 GCA_007618135.1 Candidatus Brocadia sp. WS118
TATTGGCCTAGCGAAATGTATTAAGGAGTGGGAGTGGATATCATTTATGCTAACTGAAAATCCAAGAAAAAGAGCTTCGCAGATGCAATTGTTGGAAAATTTAATTAAAATTTAGGACTTTGTTAAGTTAACGCTTATGCCCCTAACCCCTCTCAAGAGGGGAGTAAACACACCCCCAACCCCCTCTCGATAGAGGAGCATGAAAGTCCCCTCTTGGGAGGGGATATAGGGGTGGGTAATACGGCAGGGGATTTAGGGGTGGGTTCTTTCCTTCAACAAGAACTTGAGAAAGTTAAAAGCGCCTATCCTACTTGCACCGACTTTGAGAGAAATTTCCCGTCAATCTGTTTTTCGCTGGCCACAGGGGTTGGCAAGACCCGACTGATGGGGGCGTTTGTAGTTTACCTGTATCTGGCAAAAGGCATAAAAAACTTTTTCATTCTGGCACCCAATATCACCATTTATAACAAGTTGATTGAAGATTTCTCCAATTCCACCAGCCCAAAATATGTATTTCAGGGTATCGGTGAATTTGTTCACAAACAACCGCGCATTATTACCGGAGATACCTATAATACCACGTACAAAACGGACATTTTTAAATCAGAGGTACACATCAATGTTTTTAATATTTCAAAAATAAACGCCGAAACAAAGGGCGGTAAACTTCCCCGTATCAAAAGGCTTTCAGAATATTTAGGCGATTCTTATTTCAATTACCTTTCCAGCCTTGATGATCTGGTTTTGCTGATGGATGAATCACATCACTACCGCGCAGACAGGGGCATGCAGGTTATCAACGAATTAAACCCGATTCTGGGGTTAGAACTTACCGCGACTCCACAGGTAGAGCGAAGCGGCGGGGCTATTAAGTTTAAAAATGTCGTGTTTGAATATTCACTTGCCAGGGCTATTCAGGACGGTTTTGTGAAAGAACCAGCAGTGGCGACCCGCAAAGACTTTGACCCTTCTCATTATACTGCTGATGAACTGGACAGGATAAAATTGGAAGACGGCATTCGTATCCATGAAGACACGAAAGTGGCTTTGGACATTTATGCTCGGGATAATAAAGTAAAACCTGTAAAACCTTTTGTGCTGGTTGTCGCCCAGGATACAACCCATGCCGGTAAATTAAAGCAATTGATCATTTCAAACGCATTCTTTGAGGGTAATTATGCCGATAAGGTAATGGAAATCCACTCGAACCAATTGGGGGAAGAAAAAGAAGAAAATATTGAAAAGCTCATTTCATTGGAAAATCCTGATAACAAAATAGAAATCGTAATCCATGTGAATATGCTGAAGGAAGGCTGGGACGTAACCAACTCTATACGATTATCCCCTTAAGAACGGCTACGTCCATGACTTTGAGAGAACAAACTATCGGCAGGGGTTTGCGTTTACCGTATGGCAAAAGAACGTGTGTTGATAACGTGGATAAACTTACCATAGTAGCCCATGATAAATTTCAGGAAATCATAGATGCGGCCAATCAACCTGATTCTATTATTAAAAGGCAAAATATTATAGAAATTGATCCACAGGAAATTATTGGGCAAAAAGAGGTAATCAGTTCCGTTTCAAACATTGAACAAAAATTTGAGGAAGAACAGAAGAAGATTAAACTCATTACCGAACCTGAAAGCCAGCAAAAAGCCCAGATTAATTTAGACCTCAGAAAGACCATCCTTGCTACACTTCCGGAACTCAATAATGCGGTGACCAATGTCAATGAATTGACAAAGGCAGAAATCAAACAAATAGCAGTAGAAAAAATTAAACAAAATATTTTCAGTGCACCACAGAAAAGTTTATTTGCCGCAGAAATGATAAGGGAAGTTGAGGCTGCCTATGAATCGGTAGTGCATGATTTTGTACAAAATATCATAGAAATTCCAAGAATTACTATTCAGCAAAGTAATGAAGTAAGGTCGGGCTTTAAGGATTTGGACCTTGATACCAGAAATCTCAACTACCAACCGGTATCAGAAGAAATTTTAGTAAAAAAGCTCCGCGAACAGGAAAACAGTATTGATATTATAAGCGGGAAGGGCAGGGGCATACATGACAGTCCAGAAAATATCATGGTAAATGAGCTCATGAATTACTCTGAAATAGACTATGACGAACAATCTGAATTGCTTTTTAAATTAACCCGTCAGGCAATTGAGAAATTCAGGACATACCTTGATGACGATAAATTGATGAATGTTGTGCAATTTCACAAAAAAGAGATTGGAAGCTATATTTATTCACAGTTAATGCAACATTTTTACTTTGAAGCGCCAAGCTATGAAAAACCAATGGTTAAGCCTTTTACAAAGATTGAAGAACACAATTTTTCAAAATATACGAAAGACAGTATCCATCATTTTACCGAGACAATCACTCCAACCAATGCCATCCCCAATAAGGTATTTAGTGGTTTCCAAAAGGCGTGTCATAATCTGTATAAGTTTGATTCCAAGACAGAAAAGGACTTTGCGGTCATTCTAGAGCAGGACAGATCGGTTCTTAAGTGGCTGAGACCTGCGTCGAATCAATTCCACATATACTGGAAGCACAATTCAAGGCAATACAACCCTGATTTTGCCGTGGAAACGAAAGATGCTATTTATCTTATCGAAACGAAGAAAGAGACGGATATTGAATCGACAGACGTTCAGGAAAAAGCCCAGGCAGCCATAGAGTATTGTAAGTATGCCACTGATTTTACCATTCCCAATGGAGGGAAACCCTGGAAATATGTCTTAATTCCACATAATGCCGTAATGGTAAATATGAGCCTTGAGACATTGGTAAGGAATTATGAATATCAAAGTGGATAAATATTTTGATTATTACGACTATGGTTGACAATTCTGAAATACGAGAAAATGGTGTTATATTTGATCCGAGAGACTAAAGGTACGAAAGACTTTGAAAAACTGCGTAATACAGAAGCCGACAAGATTCGTTGCGGGCGGAAACACTTCGAGAAACTCGCCAAAATTATTCATCTTCTCAAAAAAGAGTTTGTTCAACCTGAACTCAAAGAAAAATCTGCAACAGAAGAATTCCTTTCTGTATGCGGAACATGGGAAGACGATAGAAGCGTTGAGGAGCAAATAAAGGTTATCTATTCGAGTAGAAAATCCTCTGCAAAAATGGAGCATGTATTTTAAAATATCTTCTCGATACAAATACTTGTGTTTACTTGCTCAATGGTAATGAGGTTCTCAAAAGGAAGGTTAAGGAAATCGGAGTTTATTCTTTATCGATATCTAATTGCGTACTGGCCGAATTATACTTTGGGGCTTACAATTCAAAGAGGGTTGAGGAAAATTTAGGGAGGATAGATTTATTTAAAAAGAATCTTTCGGTTTTATTTGATAGTGAGGAATTCGCGAGACTCTTTGGAAAGATTAGAGCGGATTTAAGAACCAAAGGCACAATTATCGACGCAGAAAATAAACCGGCAATGACAACACAATCGCTATTGTTGTTGCTGCAATTACCTTTAATTCCACATGGCATATCAGCCAACCACAAATCACCAATCCTATAACAGGAACAACATCTCCACCAGGTACCATATAACTCCTCACCCGCTCTGCACGGTACCTTCTCAATACCATAACCGCCAAACAGGCAGGAATATATTGGAGAATACTTACTATGACGCTTGCTGCAATCAGATATTTAAAGCTGCCTGTCAGACTTAATGCCAGTGTCAAGGCGGTGTTGAGGAGAATAGCCCAATAGGGAGTGCGATACGTCCGATGTAATTTGGAAAATATTCGGGGAAAAAATCCATCAGCAGAAAGTACATAGAGACTCCTGGGACTGGTCAGGGCAATTCCGGCATTGACACCTCCAATAGAAAGCAACGCCCCGGCGCCGATAAGGATGCCGCCGGCCTTTCCCATAAAATGTTGAGCCGCATCCGCCAAAGGTTTATCAGATGAGGCGAGTGCAGGGAATGTTCCTGCAGCTACGATCTGAATGGTAACATATAAACCCGTGACGAACATGAGCACAAAAAACAGTGCGCGCGGGATGTCCCTTCGGGGATGTCGCATCTCTCCTGCGGGTACCGCAATAAATTCAAATCCGGTATAGGCATACAAAGCCATAATGATTGCTGCAGAGAAATTTCCTTCATGCAATGCTGGCGGTATCTCCCTATCCCATAGTGACACAGGAGAATCACTTCCATGGATAAAAAATAATCCCACAACAATGAAGATAAGCAAAGACAGGAGTTTTCCCACGGTAAAAAAATTAATGGTTCTTGACCCTGGTTTTATCCCAAAGTAATTAATGGTGCTTAATCCTCCAATGAGGAGGGTGATAACCAGGTTGCTCACCCATGGACTTGCTCCTGGAAGAAAATACCCTGCATACAGCGAAAACCCGCTTGCGACCGATGCCCAGCCGATGATAGATGAAAGCCACATCATCCAACCAACCAAAAAACCTGCAAACGGACCAAAGGCCTCTCTTGCATAGAGGTATGCCCCGCCGGTTGTATGGTACATACCACCCAGCTCTGCAAAGCACAGGGCGATGGCAAAGCAAAGGATTCCGCACGCAGGAAACACCCACACTGCGTCACGTCCGGCAAAGCTGGAGAGCTGGCCCGGCAATAAAAAAATGCCGGCGCCTACTACACTGTTAATTCCCAAACAGGCCACATCGAAAAACCCTAACGTCCTCTTGAATTCATGATTTTGCATATCATTCTGTTTTATCGTATGCTGTATTAATTTCAGATTGACGAATGCTCATTATACTATATAATTTATGTTCCACGTTTTTTATTTTTGAATTTTTACACGTTTTAACAAGTTACCTTTTCCACGAAAGAGCATAAATTATTATGAGAAATAATGCCTGGCATACGTATTTGCTGTTTTCCGTAATGGTGGTTCTTTTCTGCGGTACCCTTAGTTGCAGCAAGAAAGAATCCGGCACACAACCTGCCTTCCAGGATTCTCCTGCCGTTAAGTTTGAGGGAGATGTCCCTTCTGTCCATAAAAAAACGATGGCAGACGAAGAGATTGAAAAAAACAAAAAGCTTCTGGAGTTAAATCCAAACGATGCCGTTATCCATTATAATCTGGGCTTATTATACGATGAAAAGGGCATGCTTGACGAATCGCTGGCTGCATATAAAAAGGCTGCAGAACTCAACCCGGCGATGGTTGAGGCTTTGGTCGGGCAGGGTAATATCCTGAATAAGAAAGGAAAATCGGACGAGGCGATTGATCTCTTCAAAAAAGCAATTGACAGTAACTCCCATTACGCAGAGGCCTATGAGGGTCTCGGCCTTGTGTATGTTCATAAAAAACAGGAAGAGGACGCGGTCAAGTCGTTTAAGAGGGCAATCGATATCAATCCCGGCATGGTGAACTCAAGGTACAATCTCGGTATCCTTTACGCAAAAAAGGCGCAATTCAACGAAGCGGTTGCAGAATGGACAAAAGCCCTAGAAATCAATCCGCAAAAGATAGAGATATACTACAACCTCGGTATTGCTTATACAAAGCTTGGGAAATTGGACGATGCTATTTCTGTTTGGCAAAAGGCATTGACGATTCGGCCGGACATGGCAGACTTTCATTATGTGACAGGACTGGTATATAAAGAAAAGGGAGATTTTGAAAAAGCCGAAGCCTCTTTGAAAAAGGCGCTTGAGGTTAATCCCGATCTGGCTGAGGTGCACAAAGTGCTTGAGGAATTGTATCGTTCCAAGGGCATGCTTGGTGATGCAGACCGTGAGGCGGAACTTTATAAAAGCCGGTCCAGCCCGCATCATTAAACCAAAAATGTTAGATAAACTCCTGAAGTTACAGCAGAAGGCTCTCAGAAAAGTCATTGGCCTCATGTCGGGGACGTCTGCAGACGGCATAGACGCCTGCCTTGTGGAAATCTCCGGGAACGGCATGCATACAAAGGCAAATATCCTGGCCTCTGA
This sequence comes from Candidatus Brocadia sp. WS118, assembly GCA_007618135.1. Taxonomy (GTDB): domain Bacteria; phylum Planctomycetota; class Brocadiia; order Brocadiales; family Brocadiaceae; genus Brocadia. Next base: position 5,963 of record PHFX01000003.1, read on the forward strand.
GACCTATCCGTATGACAAGGCTATACGGATTGCTATCTTTGAAGCCTGTAATTTTAAAACAGGCACCGTTGATAAAGTGTGCCGGTTAAATTTTTATCTTGGGAAAGTTTTTGCAGACGCAGCAAAATCCATTGCAAAGAAAGCGCGTATCCCTATCGCTGATGTTGATCTTATCGGTTCACACGGGCAGACGATTTGTCACCTGCCCGGTGAAAGAACCCGAGAAAAGGATGAAGACAGAAGGCAGAAGACAGAAACCCGAAGCAATGAGACCACAAGCAATCTGAGAAACACAGCAGATTTCAGGAAAGAATTTTGGGGTTTACCTTTTCTTCCTTCGACACTGCAAATCGGCGAACCATCTGTCATTGCACAGGAGACCGGCATTACCACGGTGGCGGACTTCCGCCCGCGAGATGTGGCTGCCGGAGGACAAGGCGCGCCTCTCGTACCGTATGCAGATTTTATCCTTTTCCGGGATAAAGAAAAAGGTCGCGCCCTGCAAAATATCGGAGGAATTGCTAACGTTACCTTCCTGCCTTGTAACTGCAGCATGAATGAGGTTGTCGCCTTTGACACCGGTCCGGGAAACATGGTGATCGATCGTATCACTGAACTTGTCTCAAACAATAGTTACCACTTCGACGAAGGCGGCAAATTCGCTGCAAAAGGAAGGGTGAATGATCGGCTTATGTCTGGACTTCTTGCGCATCCGTATCTATCCAGGCCGCCCCCAAAGAGCACGGGGCGGGAAGAATTCGGAATATCTTTTACTGATAAGCTTTACGAAGATGCCATGGCTTCCGGCATTGAATGCATGGATATCCTGGCAACGGTGACCGCCTTCACGGCCCGCACCATCGCAGATAGTTACCAGCGATGGATTTTAACAAAATATCATCTCTCTGAAATAATCATTTCCGGGGGAGGAGTCCATAATGCTACCCTCGTAAAATTCCTTATGCAATATTTTCCTCCCGCCATTACAATACATTCCATCAATGACTTTGGTATTGCATCCAACGCCAAAGAAGCCCTTGCCTTTGCTATCCTGGCCAACGAGACAATCTCCGGAAATCCCAACAATCTCCCCACGGTTACAGGGGCAAGGGAACCGGTAGTTATGGGAAAGATTCTTTTATGACTTTAAAAAAGTAAAGGAATTGAAAAAATAAGGATATTTTCCTGTAGCAACCATAAAAAGTGCACCACTGGGTTATTAGTTGTATCTTAGTAAGTCATTTGAATACAAGGTCTTATAAAATATTTCGATAAACCTTTTTCCGTGCGTTTATGTTGTGGTATTTGTTTGCGAAAAAAATTTGGTTATTATAACAATAAATTATTCAACAGAGGTTTCTCCTTATCTAGTGTAACTACACGATACAGGAAATAAGAGTTTTAAGAAAATACAACCTGTGGAGGGCGGCACCGGCTAAGGAGATGCCCCCATGTGTCAATGGTAGATAAGTCTTGGCGTGATGAGAGAATTTTTTCGCAAGACTGCCTTGAAACCACGTGCCCGGAGGACAAGCGATAAGATTGACGGGGCTAATTGTTACAGATCAAAGGCAATAATCTTTCCGGTATAGGGTCAAACAAAATGTGTCTGCACCTGCGCAGAATGCATGATTAAAGGCGAATCCCCAAGGTGTTTGCAATCCTGCCGAATTCCTCACTTGAGTGAAATGCAATCAGAATCTTCCCCCTGCCATTTCTTTCCCTGATTGTCACCTTGGTTCCGAAAAACCTGCGAAAGCGGTCTTCCAGGTCTTCGATGTGGGGGGTTGACGCCTTGGCTGAAGCTGATTTCCTAGGTTTTGCCTGCTTTTTTTCCAGCGAAACGATCTCTTCTGCTTCCCGAACCGACAACCCTTCTTTCAGGATGCGTTCGCAAATCATCCGTTGCGTCTCATGGTCGCGAACCGCAAGGATTGCCCTCGCATGCCCCATGGAAAGTGTTCCACGTGAAACATACTCTTGTATCTCCTGGGGCAGTTCCAGGAGCCGGAGGTAGTTTGCAACAGAACTGCGGTCTTTTCCCATCGCCTTTGCCACCTGTTCCTGGGTGAGGCCGAATTTGCCTACCAGCTCTTTAAATCCCTTCCCTTTTTCAATCGGGTTGAGGTCTTCCCTTTGAATATTTTCGATAAGGGCAATCTCCAGGGTGTTTGCCCCATCAGAGTGGCGAACGATGGCGGGGATCTCTTTTAGCCCGAGCTGTTTAGCCGCCCGCCAGCGCCGCTCCCCTGCAATGAGCATATAGCCGTGCGGGAGCGGTTTTACGATGACGGGCTGTAAGATGCCATGTTTCTTTATCGACTCGATAAGCCCCTGCATCTCCCCTTCGTTGAAAAGGTGTCGCGGCTGGTGGTCGCTTGGCTGGACATCCTTGGGATTAATCTTGATAATGACGTCCTGTCCCACATCGGCCTCTATCCCAATAACCCCGCCAAGGAGTGATTGCAGGCTGCGGCTGAGGTTTTCCTTTTTCGACATCGTATAATCTCCTGTCTTAGTTTTCCATTGCATTTCCGCAACAGGAATGCTAGGATTAAAAAGATTTAATGGCAACCGATGTTCCACGTGGAACATCCATTTCGTCTTAGTGTATGATTTTTTTTCAAATTTGCAAGATTTTTATGCACCGACGTATCATTACTATTGCAGGAAACACCGCGCGGGATGTGATGAGACAGGGTCTCTTTTGTCTTATTGCAGGAGGAGGGGTTGCCCTGATGCTCTGTTCCTTCTCCTTCACTCTCTTTGCCTTTGGGGAGGAGACAAGAATGATACAGGAGATGGGGATATCGACGATTGCCGTCTGCTGTCTCTGTCTTGCGTCATTGTGTGCTGCAAATACGATATCCCACGAGGTAGAAAAGGGCACCATAACGATGTTGCTATCCAAGCCGGTCGACAAATCTTCGGTTGTCCTGGGAAAATTTTTCGGGATACTAGCCGCAGTTTCACTGGTATTTGCCGTAATGGGCATCATTCTAACCATTGCCTTGTGCATCAGGGGGTCGCTAGATCATCATACCGGTTTTCTGTCCTCATTTACACGAATCGGTTCTTCAACGGTTTTTCAGCTTGCATTTTCCTTTGTGCCCGTTGTTATCATGTGTGCTGTGGCGACTGCCGGCTCGGTCTATCTGGGTATGATACCCAATCTGTGCTGTTGTATGGTGATTTATATCATCGGTAATTTAACAAGCTTTTTCCAGGATGTGCTCCCCGCTACGACGAATTGGCATGGTTGGTATCTGTCTCCCTTCTTTGTTTTTGTCCCAAATCTGGAGGAATTCAGTACCTTGGGGATGGGAGGCAAGACGGAAACCCTGAGCTTTTATTCTGTGACAGCTTTAATGATATACGCTGTATTATATACCGTCTTCGTTATCATGTTGACCATCACTTTTTTTGACAGAAAAGAGTGCCGTTAGGTGATCGATCTTTGTTATGTGAAAGGACGCTTTGTTGAGGTATGGTGTAATTGGAGATGTCCATAGCAACTATGAGGCATTAACGGCAGTCGTTAAAGAATTACGGGCAGAGCAGGTCGATAAGATATTATGTACGGGAGATATTATCGGCTATGCGGCTGAACCGATACCGTGCATTGAAATCATACGAGATTTAGACTGCGCCATCGTGGCGGGAAACCACGACTATGCGGCGGTGGGGAAATTTCCTTCGGCGTATTTTCATTCAGACGCAAGGAATGCAATCATCTGGACGGCTCATCAACTTACTAATGAACACGCAGACTTCCTGAAAAAGGTGCCTTTGGTTGAGGAGCTGAACGATATTACCCTTGTGCATGCCTCTTTGAACCATCCGGAGTTTTTTGATTATATTACGAGCGGGTCAGATGCGCAGTTAAATTTAGACATCTTAAAAACACGGGTCTGTTTTTACGGGCATACCCATGTGCCATTAGCGATCTTTTTGGCAGAGGGAACCATACATGTAGACCGGGGGGGGACATTCGATCTACGCAACGCAGAGAAAGCACTTATCAATGTAGGTAGTGTAGGACAACCGCGCGACTGGGACATCAGGGCATCTTATGCGATTTACGACGAAAAAGAAAAGATTGTGCAAATCAAGCGTGTTAAGTACAATATCCACGATGCCGTTAACAAAATCTATAAGGCGGGACTGCCAGAAGTAAACGCTTTGCGCTTAATGGGTTAGGAACGAACTTCCGGTACATCACCCCTCTTCATTTCATACGTTTGAACCGTGTTTTCCTTTTCCTGGGAAAAGCATTGCCGTCGTTTCAAAAACGAATTAAATAAGCCGACTCGATGTGTTCAATTTGTTCGATCTCACGAAGGCATTCCTGAGGTATCTTCGCATCTATGTTGATGATCGTAATAGCATTGCCGCCCGTTTCCTTCCTGCCAAAGGTCATGTGAGCGATATTGATATTTTTGTTGCCCAGGACTCGCCCGATATTGCCAATCAATCCTGGTTTATCCTTCCCAAAGATGACAAGCATGTATTTGTCGATTACCGCTTCGACCCCATAGCCATTGATATCAACAATCCTCGGTTCATTTTTGCCAAAGACCGTCCCTGAGATCAACGTTTCACCCTGAGCGGTCTTTATTTTTGCCGTAATAAGACTCGTGAAATCACTTGCACCGCTGCTTGTGGTAATGTTGGTCTTGATGCCGCGTTCTGCAATAAGATGAGGCGCGCTGACCAGATTTACGCCATCTTCAAGGGCTGGCTTGAGCAATCCAACCATAAGACTATCCGTAACGAGGCAAATATTTTTTTTCGTAATTTCTCCCGTATAAATAATATCGACTTCACTGATCCCCCCTACAGCAAGTTGTGAAAGAAGCAATCCCATTTTTTCTGCCAGGAGGATATAGGGTTTCAGGGTATTGTATTCTTCGATATTATATGGAGGAAGATTTACCGCATTTCGAAAACCCTTTCCGGTAAGCGCATCAGCCATTTGTTCTGCGGCTTCTACCGCAACCGCGAACTGAGCCTCTTCCGTGGATGCGCCCAGGTGGGGAGTCGTAATAACCTGATCAAGTTCAAGGAGCTTGTTGCCTACGGGGGGTTCTACGTCAAAGACATCGATGGCTGCCCCTGCAACCTGACCACTCTTGATAGCATGGTAAAGGTCTTCTTCTGAGATAATACCACCCCGTGCACAATTGATGATACGAACACCGGGCTTCATGATCGGGAATTCATTACGGGTAATAAGGTTTTTTGTCTCGCTGTTAAAAGGGACATGAATTGTGATGTAATCGGCTTGCGAGAGTAACTCCTTGAGATTTTTTGCAATATGGATGCTGTATTGGGCGGTTACTTCGGGTGATATGAAAGGGTCGTAGCCAATTACCTTCATTTCTAAGGCTGCCGCACGTTTTGCAACTTGTCTCCCCACTCTGCCCAATCCAATAATGCCAAGCGTCTTTCCGGTGATTTGGAAGCCGGTAAACTTCTTTCTCTCCCATTTTCCAGCTTTTACTGACGCGCAGGCCTGCGGAACGAAACGTGAAAGGGAAAAGAGCAAGGCCACGGTATGTTCGGCGGTGGATATGATATTTCCTTCCGGCGTGTTCATGACGACAACGCCTTTTTTGGTGGCAGCCGGCACATCGACATTGTCCACTCCTACGCCGGCCCGGCAAATAGCCTTCAATCTGTCGGTTTTTTCCAGAAGGGGTGCAGTGATTTTTGTTCCACTCCGCAGGATAATCCCCTCGCAGGAAGCAATCATAGTTTTTAACTCATCTGCTTTTATCCCGGGTTTATTCAATACCTTGAGCCCTGCTTTTTCAAGTATTTCAATGCATATATCCGGAAGTTCGTCAGCAATTAAGACCTGCATAGCATCCTTTCTTAAAAAGAAAATATCTTAAAAAATATTCATGACAGAGTGACCAGTTGCAGCGATAGCAAAGAACACGCTTTCTCTTTGGTATCATGTAAAAGAATTTCATGATACCCGTTTTCTCCGATAAAATCAAATTGAAACTCTCTCTCGCCGGAATCGGATAAATATTTGCGATACGCACAAATTTTTGATAAACTACCTACCATTCTTTAGAACGATACCTTTTTCGACGGAGCATAATGCAATGAAAGTCATACGTTTCGTTACCTTGAGCGCCTTTATACTCTTTGGACTTTTAGGAATAACGAATGCTGCTGACAATGCCAGTGACGGGCAGCAAGTTATGAAGGAATTAGATGATTTTCAGAAGGCCCTTTCCGGCTGGATGAAGAACCTGGATACCCTGGCATCGCAATTTAATAACTTTCAGAAGAGTGTCGGTGATAGTTTGACCCCTTTAAAAGAGTTCGAGAAGGCTTTCAAGGTGAATGACGAAAAATTGAATTCCATCATTTCACGGCTGGAAGGGATAGAGAAAACGACAACAGTAGCAGATGTCAAGGGGTTGCTGGATTCTTTTGGCAAGACCCTTGATGTCATAAAAAAACTCTTGTCGGATCTTACGAAACGGGTTGAGGATCAGGAAATAAAAACCGCGGTGCTCGAGAAAAGATACCAGGAGGCGCAAAGGCCTTTGGAGCCTATAAAAAAGGCCATTGAGGATCTCAATAAGTTAGTGACAGACAAATTAGGTGAACAGGAAAAAAGAGTTGCAACGGTTGAAGACAGCATTAAGAATCGGGTGGCTTCTTTAGACGCTAAGATGAAATCCTTTGACGGACAATCGAAGATCGTTTCTGAACTTGAAATGCGTCTGAAAAAAATGGAAAAAGGTAGTATGGTTGTTTCAGGGACAGTGACTGCGGAAGCTGCGTCAGCCAAACAAACGACGGCACCGGTGGGTACAGAAACGGTACAGGTCGTTGAAGGTACGGCAACTGCGGAAGCAGTTAAAGAACGTGTGGTCACGCCGGAAGAAGAGGGTTATAAAGAGGTCGGAGACGGGTTTTATATCCGGAATATTACGCTCTCTCTCTTTGGGTCATCTTCGCAGATTAAAGGGGAGATTAAGAATTTTTCGGAGAGGGACCGAAGTATTGCCTCTTTTGTTGTCAAGGTTTACAATGTCTCGGAGATGCTTTTGTTCACACAGGATTTTTCTATTAAGACTTTCAAGGCAGGTGAAGTCAGGACCTTCAATGAAATAATTTCCGGTTATACCCCGTTGGAGATTGCACGGTACGAAATTATTACCAAGAGGAGATATTAAAAATTGTTTATAAAAAAAGGCTTCGTAATACTCTGTATGATCGGTTTTTTGGGTATTTCTTCATCAGGTAAACCAACAGCTGCGGAAGAGAAGTACCCCGATATGGTGCTGATACCGGCCGGTGAATTTACGATGGGTGACAATACCCGCTATAATTGGAGTTTTATGCTGGCGTATAATATTTATGACGGGCCGGAACATATTGTTTATCTTGACGCATATTATATTGATAAATATGAAGTGACCAATGCGCAGTATCGAAAATTTATTGAAGAAACAGGGTATCATCAACCACGATGCTGGAACGATGCCAGATTAAACCGGTTGGATCAGCCTGTTGTCGGAGTTACCTGGGAAGATGCAACTGCTTATGCGCGGTGGGTTGGAAAGCGATTGCCAACGGAAGCAGAATGGGAGAAAGCGGCACGGGGTACAGACAGGCGTTTATGGCCGTGGGGAAACAAATTTGATAAAACCAAGTGTACCGTGTGGGAATCTCAAGAAGCGGGGGCTAGATGGACAACTCCTGTAGGAAAGTATGAAACGGGCAAAAGTCCTTATGGATGCCACGACATGGCGGGAAATGCATGGGAATGGTGTGCCGACTACTATGACCCGAACTATTATTCTGTGTCTCCGATAAAGAATCCCCCCGGTCCTGCAGGGGGACTTCAAAGAGTTATTCGCGGTGGAAGTTTTCTTTACTTCGGACATCTCGCACGGTGTGCTGCACGCTATCGTGTACCCTGGCATGCCCAGAGTCCGCAAATCGGGTTTCGCTGCGCAAAATCTTCCGAAAAATAAATGGCATGGCTTCTACAAAAACAGGATTCGGAGGTGCTCTCCTGAAAACGGCGCGAAGAACTCGTATCCTTTGAAAAAATCAGAGTATTTTTTCAAAGTGGACTTTTGTTTCGTCTCCTTCCTTTACGAGTGATTCCAGAAATAGATCTACCTTAAGGGTAGGATACTTTTCTAAGAAGAGCTCCCTTGCCATTTTTAAGTCTGCGGTCAGTGTTTCATATTCTGCTATTTCTGAACCAAAGGTAACAGAACCTCCATATGCCCCACAATCACGATGGCTAACAACAACCACGTGGTTAATGAGATGCATACTTACTGAAAGGGCAAATTTGCTAAACAGCAGTGGCCGGGTTTCCGGATTTACGAGGTTATAAATACTGCCGGGTATAGAAATATGATCGTAATTGTCTCTCAATCCCAGCGTGTCATTTGCAAACTCCTGATTTGCTATGGCAAAACGATAGTCGATACAGGTAATTACCAGGGTATCGCAGTCAGATCTGGCCGCTTCCGGGCTTACAGTTACGGATATTTGCTGATTATCCAGCAAACGATCGGGTAAAGAAGATTTGTTCAACGTACAGCTAGCCGGAATAAGTAATAACACAATACAACCTGCAAAAATTGCCTTTCCTATTTTTTTCATAATAAGCTTTCAGAAAAATTCCCTGTTACAATATTTGCTCGAAATTATAAATACGTTGATGGTTTTCCGATAATATCGTTGCATAATATAAATATACCTTAAGGTGAGGAAATCTGATACCCATTCTGGTTCTTGCCTTCTTCAAATCCTTGCAAATAGTTTTATATTCATCTATCGGCTCTTTAAACTTTTTCGATCCTCCATAACCAATACTACAATCTTCGTGTCCCAGGATGATTACCCGCTTTACGTAATGAAGGCGGACTGAAACACCAAAATTGTTTAAAACAAGGTCCCTTGTATTGCGGTCAAGGAGGTTTCTGATAGAGCCCGGTATGGATATGTAATCATAATTACCTTTCATGCCTAACCGATTGTTAATGAATTCTTGTGTTGCTGTAGTAAACCGGAAATCGGTGCACGTAATTACTAATGCATCACACCACTTGGTTTTTTTATCAAAGAATTTTGAATACTTTGCCGGTTTTCCCGGTTGATTGTTATTGTTTGGTTCTTCAGTTGCTAAAGTAGCATGAATTCCTGAGAAGCTGATGAGAAGTAGTATTAACATTATGGTGAAAGGCAGAACACTTTCTTTTAATAGGTTTTTTGCACGTGGCATAATTTTCTTCTCTCTGAAATTTAAAAAATTTAATAAATGGAATTACAAATTGAGCAAATAGTATTCCTTGATTGCTATTTTTGTCTAAGTGCTTATTTTACAGAGAGATGATTCGTTGTGTAGTATTGGATGGAGTGTGCTAAAGGCAGAGAAATGGTTTATTTAAACCATTTAGATGCTAATAAGAACGACATCTCGTTAAATGCCTTACCTTTTTTAACGGGGTTTTTGGAAAAATTTCTGAAAAAAAGGAATTTAACTATTTTGGTTTTGCCGTATCTGTGTCTTTTGGTTGATTGAGCAATTCCTGAAGTTGCTTAAATGTCTTTGTATCAACCCGAAGTTTTCCCTTGACGTCTGAGACACCGAAACGCGTTGCCATTTCATCTACATCAAGGAGATTAATATCAAGACTGGAGATGTTTAAATCCGCAAGATTCATGTTCCGTGCGGCCTCCATGGCAACAATAATATCGCCACCCATGCCTGATATCGCCTCTCTTCGCAGTCTTTCTCCCTCTGCTTGCGCCTGCTTAATCAAGAGATTTCCGTCCGCCTTGCGCTGCTCTTTGTAAAGGTCGCCTTCCGCCTTCTTTTCGATCAGGTATTTATCTGCTTCGGCAAGAATTTCGATTGTCTGCTTTGTCGTTTCAGCATCGAGCACGGTAATCGACCGTTCCTTGTCGCCGATGATTTTTTGTGCAATGGCCTCCGTGTCTGCATCTATTGTCTGGGTAATACCTCGTTGTTCCGCGGCAAGCGCTTTTGATATATTTAAAACGTTATCAAGCTCTGCTAATTTAATATTCTTAATCTTTCTCTCCAGCTGTGGGTCAAATCTCATCTCCAAGATCAGAACGTCGATGATATCGACATGCCTATCAAAAAGTCTTTCAACAAGCTGTTCTTTGAATGCTGCAGCCCTTTTTCGCTTTTCATCAGGGTTGTAGAGATCTCTTTCTGACATTTTTCCCAGCACACTTCTGGCAATGTCTCGTATCTCGTTCTCTACAATTATTTTGTACCGCTCACCCACACCAATATCCTGACGCAAGTTCCACGCATGTCCTTTTTTGATTTGATATTTAACAATGATATCAGCGGAGACGTCATAGTCATCTGCGGTTCTTATGGCAACCTCCTGACGTTCGTCATGTCCCAGCCGGGAAGGTGATTTGGTAAGTTCAAGCGTCTGTACGGTGCTATCATAAAGATCCCATTGATCAATGCCGCTAATTGCCCTGTGCCATCCTGGTCCGTAATCCTTTTGTACCAGACCTCGCTTAACACCCCAGATTATAGTTCTTACTCCTACCTGATCAACTCCCACCTTTATGACAAAGAATTTTATGCCGATAACAAACAAAATAAGAAAAATGACAATACCGATTGGGATAATATATTTTGCCGCAAACTTGCCTAAATGCATTTTTTACCTCTTTTATGAAATGGATATCAAATGTAAGGGTAAATTCGTTTAAGGAGACTTGTCTGGCCCTGGCTTTAAAGGACTAACCAACGCTGCATCCGGCGGCTCTGGAAACATATAGTCGATCTTTGGGGCATCTTCAATATATTTAAACCGCTGAATGCTTTGTGGTGTTTCGATACCCTGCCGGACAATCGGCGTGCTTCTGACAATAGCCTGTTTTAAACGTTTTGCGTATTCAAGTCTCACCAAATTACGCCCCCCATCCCCTTCCAGGGCGTTCCGCAATAACCTGACTCCTTCGGCTTCGGTCTTGAGGGTGGCAAGAGTCGCTTCCGCATCCCTTGCAAGGCGTTCATACTCGGCGTCTGCTTCAAATCTTGCCCGAATAAGGTAGGCATCGGCATCCTGCTTTTTTGCCTCGCCACTACCTCGCGCATCCATAATACGCTTATCGCATTCACCGCGAAACCTTGCCACTTCAACTTCCAATTTTTTCGTCTCTTCAACAACCACCCTTCGTTGGTTTTCTCTTGCAGCCAAAGCCCTGGTTTTTTGCTCTTCAACCTCTTTGTCCGCCAATCTTCGTTCCTGGATTTTTTCTGCATATTCTCTATAATAACGATAATCAGACAAGTCTATAGAGGTAACGGTGAAACCGTGGGATTCCAGCATTTTATTGATCTCTTCCTTCGCCTTTTGCGCCTTAATATCACGTTTTGAAGCCATCGGGAACTCATCCAACGTTAATTCGCCGTAACAATAATAGCAGATAGTACGCGAATAGTCATACAGCCATTTTTGCTTAAAAATATCTCCTACCCCGGTATTTTGGACAACATGCACAGCGTATTCCGGTCTCAGCATGTAATGTATAAGCAAATCCAGTACGACATCACCACCGTCGATCGATTTTACCATAAGGGGGTTCCCCTGGGGATGCTTTTCGTCTATTTCCGCCGCCGTCATTTTTAAAATTTGTTCTCTTTTATCCAGGACATAGATGTCCTGAATGAAGGGATAATAAAGAACGGCACCAGCTCTATTTATAAATTTTATGCCGCCGGTGAGGTTGTTTACCACGACGGCAACCTCGTCTGCGGCTATTTCTTTCCAACTTAATTCCTTGCCACCATATATGCCGCCAATAATTATTCCAATGATGACTACGGCAGTAATGATCTTCCTGTATAAGTAAAAATATTTAGCCTTTAATTTAAAGTTCTTATCCATAATCTGCCTTTTTCTTAAGGTGATTACTAATGAAGGATTATAATCTTTTCTCTTTTACCAATTTTGGTTCATAATTATAAGAGCATGTCATTATAACGTCAACAAAAAATTAAAAAACATCATGGCACGAAAAACCTCTTCAACTGTTAAAGGTGAAGCAAATTTTTTACCGTTGTCATATGCCTTGCATGAAAATCTATTCGACACATGACAGATGCAAAAGATGCAAATTGTAAAATAAATTTCAAGTTTGCAATATCTGTTTGCTCTTTGTATGATAGGTATCCTAGGTTTTTTGTTTCCTTGTTTTTGTTTAAGTCTCTGCAAAATTGTTACTAATGATATATTGCCTTAGTATATAAGATTTGGAATATTATTTGTTGGTTAGCCATAATAAATATTCATCGTTTTGCGAAAGATTATTTCATGTTTTCGACCTGTAGTTAACGTATTAAAGTACTTATCTGATATTTACTTAAAAAATTTTTATTTGACATTATTTTGTTTTTTTGTTAACATGCCTGCCCAAAGTGTACAAAGTGTATGATTGAACCTTGCTATCTAAATGAAAACTGGCGCGAGGAGGAGAAAGGAGGCTATTTTGCTTTAGATTGCCTTAACATGGGTTAGTATTTGTCTTTTTATTTTTTTTGTTGGGGGTCCAATTGTCTTTTATTAGGGAGGTTTTATAATGAAAAATGGATTGTGGAAGACATGTATGGGTGGTTTTGTCGCTGCCGTCTTCTGCGTAGCGTCTGGTAGCCAGTCTTACGGGGCAGATACTAAGTCGCTAGAGGAAATGGAAAAAGAGTTGAATGCCTTAAGGGCGTCTGTCTCAGCCTTAACGGACCAGATTGAGTCTGTGAAGCAGGAAAAAACGGTGGTTGCATCATCTTCTGACACGAAGCAAGATGTTGAAGCTTTAAGAAATGAAGTTAGCACTCTGAAGGAAGAGATGAGAACTGCTGCTCAAGCCGAACAAACGCTGAAGGCAGAAGATATTGCAGGCAATGTGTATTCTGAGTTTGCCAAAAAGGTAAAATTGGGTGGTCAGATCAGGACCCGTGCAGAGTACGCCAACGGCCTCTATCAAGTGCCAACCAGCAATGCTACTTTACCCGGTGCAGGTGGGATTGCCGGGCGTGGGACGTCTTACGATGATGATTATGTATTAAACCAGACAAGAATCTGGGCTGATGCAGACGTAAATGAGCATTTGCGGGTATTTATTCAGCTCCAGGATGCCAGGACGTTTGGTGCTGAAGGAACGACGGTTGGATTTGCCAATGCCTATGGTGAAAATAGTATATTTGATGTTCATCAGGGGTATTTTGATCTAAGAAAACTGTTTGATCTGCCATTGACCGTGAGGGTTGGTCGGCAAGAAATCATTTGGGGCGACCACAGGGTTCTGGGTAACTTTGTATGGTCAAACGTAGGCCGTAACTTTGACGGTGGTCGGTTTATGTGGGACACAGATGAAGTCCACATAGAAGCTATCGCTGCAAGGGTCGATGAGGATGGATTTACCACCGTCGACGGGAGTGATAACAGCGACGAGAATATGTATGCTGCCCAGTTGGCATTTAAGAAGCTCGTACCTGGCGCCTTGTTAGAGCTTATGTATATTCAGAGAAACGACGAGGATAATGTGGGTAATATTGCCGTGGGGAGCGGATATTCCACTGCCGGTGGCGAGTCACTCGAAGTTCATGATTTTGGTTTTAGGTTAGATGGAAAGATACCAAACCTTGATGCTATCGATTATACCTTAGAAATGCATGGTCAGTTTGGTGATTATGGTGATCAAACGCATAAGGCATACGCCCTTGCCGCAAAAGCGGGATATACGTTTAAAGATATGGGTTGGAAACCGCGTTTTGGTTTTGAATATGCCCATGCTTCCGGTGATGATGACCCAACAGACAACGACCATGACACCTTTGATAACCTGTACCCGACAAATCACATGAATGGTATCTATGGATTTGCCGATCTCTTATCATGGCAGAATATGCATGATATACGGTTTAATGTGAAGGTTGTGCCAACCACGAAGCTGACGGTGCAGGTTGATTATCATTGGCTTATGTTGGATGAGGCAGAAGATGGATGGTATCTGGCAAGTGCGGCCTTGGCCACACCACGTCCTGTTGGCGGGTATGATGATGAAGATGATGACCTGGCGCAGGAAGTAGACTTGACGGTAAGTTACCAATTGTATAAGAACGTAGGGATTCTTGCAGGCTATTCCTGGTTTGGTGTTGAGGACTGGATAGAGAATAACGTTGGTGATGTTGATACCAACTGGGTCTACTTGCAAACTACCGTTACTTTCTAAGTTTTGTAAGAACGCCCGTCCTTTATTTTGGATTGGTGGTTATAAAAGATTTGTGTGTATAATAAAATGGGTGTTGCCTGGGCAACACCCATTTTTTTTCATGTGGACTTTATAGTTGATAGAATGCATGGGTAATGTACAATAATACTTAGTCGAGATGTTTTCCCGATGTTTGTTGTCCTTCGGTATTTTTTAATTCTTTTCATGAAATGATGAACCGATATTATCCTGGCTATGAGGTATTTAAACAGTTAGCTACACGAGGTAATCTTGTGCCTGTTTATCGTCAACTCTTTGCAGATGCCCTTACTCCCGTATCGGCATTTCAAAAGATATCTGATGCCGGAAATGCCTTTTTGCTTGAAAGCGCAACTGGCGGTGAAAAGATTTCCCGGTATTCTCTCCTGAGCTCAGATCCGTTCATTGAATTTACTGCCTTTGGCAATCGCATAGAAATCAAACGCAGGGGGAAGGGAAAGGAAGTAGTGCACGCACAGGACCCTTTGGGTGTTTTGCGTGCTGAAGTAAAATCTTTTGTTCCTGTGCAGGTGGATGGCTTGCCTCAGTTCTTTTGCTGTGGTGTAGGATATATTGGATATGATACGATACGCTATTATGAGTCATTGCCTCATATCCCTAAGGATGATTTATCACTTCCTGACATCCAGGTTATGTTTTATGACACCATGATCATATTTGATCATATAACGAAAACCATCAAGGTTGTTTGTACTGCACAGATTGATGGAGATCACATGGAAAATGTATACTGCGAGGCAGTTAATAAAATTGATCGTATTATTGCAAAATTACGAACTCCCGTTATGTCTTTAAGCGAGGACATCATGACGGAAAAGGAAACAAACATTTTGTTTTCTTCAAACTTTACAAGAACTGATTTTCTTAAGGCGGTGGATCAATGCAAGGAATACATCCGTGCGGGTGATGTTTTTCAGGTGGTGATTTCTCAGCGATTTAAGACACAGACAGATGCCGATCCATTCAGTATTTACCGCGTCTTGCGGGTGATCAATCCATCCCCTTATATGTTTTACCTTAAAATGGACAACGTGAAGCTGGTAGGATCATCTCCTGAAGTTATGGTGAAGGTTGAAGGGAAAAAGATTGTCGTAAGGCCCATTGCTGGCACACGGAGGAGGGGGAAAGACGATGCGGAGGATATGTGCTTTGCTCAGGATTTAATTACCGATCCGAAAGAGCGTGCGGAGCACATTATGCTTTTGGATTTGGGAAGAAATGATGTGGGAAGGGTATCCCGTTACGGGAGCGTGCATATTGATGAAAAAATGGTAATTGAGAAATATTCGCATGTTATGCATATTACCTCCAGCGTCTGCGGTGAACTGGAAGAGGGTAAAAATGCGTTTGATTCGCTCATAGCCTGTCTTCCGGCGGGTACGTTATCCGGTGCGCCAAAAATAAGGGCGATGCAGATCATTGATGAAATTGAGCCTACGAAGCGGGGTCCTTACGGCGGGGCGGTCGGATATTTTGATTTCTTTGGAAACATGAATACGTGTATTACGATTCGAACTATTTTGCTGAAAGGAAATGACGCGTACATTCAGGCCGGTGCCGGAATCGTGGCGGATTCAATCCCGGAACGTGAATATGAAGAAACCGAGAATAAGGCGAAGGGGTTGTTAAAGGCAATAGAAATTGCTGAAAAGATAAAGCAACAGCAGGAAGACACACATAGTGCTTTTAGAGAGGGATCGTGAAATGAGTTTTGCCAAGATTTTACAGCTCATGGGGATCATTTTGGCATTGAATGCCCTGTACTTTGGCATTGCAAAGGATTCCATGAAGACAGAGGTCCTTTTATTATTTCTTGGGGGTATGGTTTTTTATGTAGGGCGTATGTTTGAAAAAAGAGGTAAGTGATGCTCTGTCTGATTGTAAATGACAAGTCCTCCCCTTGCGATTTTTTGGAATATACGAAAAAGGCAGGTGGTTACTTTTTCTCTTTAATTATCTCCGTTGTAAAGATATAAATTTCAATATCTTTTTGCTTCCAGGCGTTAGCAGGTAATCCTGCCTTGTGAGAGCAGCAATGGGAGAGAAACTCTTCTTTCGTCCAGCCAGTTTCTGTTGCCACCTGAGGCAGGAAACATCCTGCACAAAAGCCCTTTTTTATATAGATGCCGTGCTTCCCGAGTTCAAAATCTAGGGGGTTTGAAATACGTGTTAAAGGAGACAGTACGGATATCTCAATCTCTAGCTCATTGAATTCTGAAAGAGATATGCGATGGTGCTCAAACCGAGGGTCATCTGCTGCAGATGATACTGCCATTTCAGAAACCAGCTGATAGAGGGGTATATCGGATAGAAAATGGCCGATACATCCCCGAAGTTGCCCACGTGTTTTCAAGGTGACAAAAACCCCGTGTTTTCCCTGCAGATCAGGATGATTACAGGATACGACTGGCTTCGGGTCATGTTTTATAGCGGCCTTGATGCTTGTTTTTGCGATATCCAAAAGAATTCTTTTTGCCTGTTCATCCAAGGGAATATTTTTTATGGTTAAAACGAAGGAGGAAAAAGCGGGTGTTATAAAAATAGATTCAGGATTTTACGCCTTCATGAAACACATCCGCGGTAAAAACATAAAATTCCATATCATCTTCTTTCCACGCATCGCGTGACAATCCAGCTTTCTGGCAGAGGTGGCATAAGGTTTCTGCTCTATCCCATCCTTGCTCTACCGCTACCTGTGGAAGAAATACAGCGCTGTGAGATCCCTTTCGTATAAGGATTCCTTCTTTGCCCACCATAAAATTATCTGATCCTGGTATTCTTTTTGGTGTGCTCAGAACGGATATTTCAATGGTAATATCGGAAACTTCTTTTGTGTCTACCGGATTGAATCTCCAGTCGTAAGAAGATGAATTGATGGTGTTTTCAATCACTCCTTGAAAGAGAGGCGCCTTAGGCAGTATGTGTCCAATACATCCGCGAAGTTCGCCATGTTTCTTTAAAGTGACAAAAACACCGTATTTCTTTTTTAATTTCAGGGTTAACTGATTGTTTACCTGGTCCAGTCTTGGTGGATTGCCGGTTTTCGTATAGGTTTCCAGGGTGTTCCTGGCTAAAGACAGGAGAAGGGCTTTTTCTTCACTGGTTAACAAAAGCTGATCGGTTGATAAGGTTTCTTTTTCTGGTAAAAGAAAACCTGATTTGGTTTTGTCGGGTTTGGTAAATATGATAGATGCATAGCTCACAGAGTAAGAAAAATTATTGGATTGGTGGCCGGAGGTATCATAATTAAGTATCTCGCTTGATACGTTGTTAGGCAATAATTTCAGGAGCAGCTGAATCGGCATAATACCGCAAGCGTTTATCCCCGTTTCTTTCCTGTAATTTCTTATACCGTCAAAATCTTTAGAGAGGATTTTGTCAAAGGCACCATAATCTAATTTACGAATGTTTTTTTCAATGTCTTTTTTGAATGGGATGTAACCGTATCCTTCACCATAATGGGTAAAATCAGAACTTACTACGACGATCGTTTTATCATCCATTAATGGTCTGATGGCATGTGCAACTTTATCAAAGTCATCATCAATTAAAATACCTACCATAACAGGAACTACTTTGAATGTTCCAAGGGTCGCTTGTAAGAAAGGGAGCTGCGTTTCCAATGAGTGTTCCTCTTGATATGCATCTTCAAATGTTCCAAAAAGTTTTATAGATTTTTGTGCAGGATTTTGCGATGAGCTCGCGGGGTAATGAAGTAATTGATTGCATGCATCTAAGTCGACAGGAATAAGACCTAGGGGTGTTTTGAAATTTTTCACCGTTAAAATGGAGGCGCCGCGGAATCGTTTGGCCATAAAATGTTTAAACGCAAGGATAATAACCCTGTTAAAATCGTAGTCTCGAATTGCATTATATCCGTAAGCTGCTACCTGGCCAGAGTACTGATAACCCGCATGGGGTGAAATAAGGGCAACAGGTTTTCCTTTCAAGGTTTGTTTGGGTACATTTTTTAAAAGAGTGTTTATTTGATCTTTCAAGGCAATTTCGTTGCCTGGGTAAAAACGCCCGGCGACTTGGGGTTCCCATACCTCTTTGGATTCTGTTTGACCAAACAGCGCCAAAGGGTTTGATACGGTAATACAAAGAATAATTAAAAAATATACTATTTTCATAACGTGCATTCCCATAATTTGAAAAATTATCTCTCAATCAATATCAAGACTACCATTAAAGATCAATGGGCAGGTATTTACGTAGTCCATTTAGAGTAAAAACAGCGGGTTTTGAATAGGCGAATAACGTAGAAATAAACATAAATCTTGCTTTAAAGTCAAGCGAAATCTAAAGATGGATGGCTGAGTTTTGAATTGACATTAAGACGCTTTTCGCTATAATAGTAAGGATTTATGGTATAGTGTCTGACGTTTGTGGTCAGCGGTTTTCGTTTTACCTTCGAAAGGAAAAGCACGTTTGCGAAGTGATAAAATCACCAAGGGGCTTGAACGTGTGCCAGCCCGGGCGCTTTTGTATGCCACGGGCTTGAACAGGGAGGATTTAGGCAAGCCTTTTATTGGTATTGCCAGCAGTTTTACCGATCTGATTCCTGGACATGTGCATATGCGCTCGCTTGAAAGGGCGATTGAAAAAGGGATTCACGCAGGGGGTGGTGTCAGTTTTATTTTTGGCGTACCAGGCATTTGTGATGGAATAGCAATGGGACATGCGGGTATGCGGTATTCACTTGCATCAAGAGACCTTATTGCGGATATCATTGAGTGTGTCGTAAGCGCCCACTGTTTAGACGGACTTGTCATGCTGACCAACTGTGATAAGATTACGCCGGGGATGTTGATGGGCGCTGCCAGGCTGGATATCCCAGGGATTGTTCTGACGGCAGGCCCAATGATTTCTGGCCGCTCCGGGAAGCAGAAGCTTTCTTTGGTGAAAGACACCTTTGAGGCCGTGGGAAGAAGGCGGAAAGGGGAAATTAATGACGAAGAACTTTCGTGTCTTGAAATGGAGGCTTGTCCCGGGCCAGGTTCATGCCAGGGACTTTATACTGCCAATACGATGGCTTGCGTTGCTGAGGCAATAGGAATGTCGCTGCCGCGTTGTGCCGCATCATTGGCTATTTCTTCAGAAAAGGAACGGCTTGCTTATAAAAGTGGGCAACAAGTGGTTGAATTGGTGAGAAAAGGTATTACCGCTCGAAAAATCATGACCCGGGAAGCATTTGAAAACGCCATTATGGTTGATATGGCGCTTGGGGGTTCAACAAATTCCTGTTTACATATTCCCGCTATTGCTAATGAGGCTGGCATGAAAGTCGATTTGCAGTTGTGCGATTCGATAAGCGCGAGAACTCCGCATATCACCAGCATGCAACCCGGAGGTGAATATTTACTGGAAGATTTATACTATGCGGGCGGGATTCCTGCGGTTATGAAACGGCTGTGTGATGATTTACACGACTGTGCTACGGTAAGCGGCCTGAGTACACAACAGATTGCGAAGGCTGCAGAAATTCATGATGAGGATGTTATCAGGGCAAAGGAGAAGGCGTATCATCGGGAAGGCGGAATTGCTGTTTTGTATGGAAGTTTGTCTCCTGATGGCGCCGTAATTAAACAGAGTGCCGTGTCGGAAGGGATGATGCAGTTTAAGGGTATTGCAAAGGTTTTTGACAGCGAAGAAACTGCCATGGCTGCGATCATGAATTCTCAGATACAGAAAGGTATGGTTGTGGTAATACGATACGAAGGGCCGCGCGGGGGGCCGGGGATGCGGGAAATGTTATCGCCTACTGCGGCACTTGTTGGCATGGGTCTGGGGGAATCCGTTGCATTGGTTACAGACGGGAGATTTTCCGGCGGCACTCAGGGGCCTTGCATTGGACACGTATCTCCGGAAGCAATGGTTGGCGGTCCTATTGCATTGGTGGAGGATGGAGATGAGATAAGTATCGACATTCCTAAACGAAGATTGGATCTACACGTAACAAAAGAGGTGCTTGCAAAGCGTAAGGCGCGTTGGATACCGCCCAAGCCGAAAATCATGCAGGGTTTATTGGCCAGATATGCGAAATGTGTAACCTCTGCGGATAAAGGGGCTGTGCTCGTGGCGGAATAGCAGGGGTCATGATAGGGCTTTGCACACGTAAGAAGTCCTGAAATGAATGCTACCCGGTGGTGTAATGGTAACACTAGAGATTTTGGTTCTCTCATTGGAGGTTCGAGTCCTCCCCGGGTAGCCATTGTATTTTATAGAAAAGAGCGAAGTTCTGAACCGTAAATCACTTTTATTGAAAATCATGTTGAGATTGGAAAGGGAGCGTGGATATCTTCCTTTGCCTATAGCGCTAACCATGTGGTCATGAGTCAACAGTGCCGTATCAGATTTTGCGCATTTTGAACCTGGCACAAAGATCGACGACAAGACAGATGTCAAAAATTATGTTGAGGAAAAGAAATGTCTTTTTTTATGAGAGATAGAGGAACGTAATGGATAAAAAAAGAAGACTGGAAGAAATAAACCACTTAAAGATTTTTTCAGGGAATGCGAATCCTTCCCTGGCAATGAAAATTTGCGAACATCTATCGATACGCCTGGGAAATGCTTATGTGGGCCGTTTTCCTGACGGTGAAATTGATCTGAAAGTAAATGAGGATGTCCGTGGGGCTGATGTGTTTTTAATACAACCTACCTGTCCCCCCGTCAATGAGAATTTAACGGAGTTGCTGATATTTATCGATTGTTTAAAAAGGGCATCAGCTGCGCGTATTACGGCGGTTTTACCGTATTATGGGTATGCAAGGAAGGATAGAAAAGACGAAGGGCGTGTGCCTATTACGGCAAAATTGGTTGCAAACCTTATTACTGAAGCCGGGGCGGACCGTGCGCTTACCGTCGATTTGCATGCTGCCCAAATCCAGGGATTTTTCGATATTCCGGTAGACCATTTACTTGCCTTTCCGGTACTGTCAAAATATTTCGAACAGTTGAACGCCGGAGATCTGGTTGTGGTAACACCCGATGTGGGCGGTATAAAATTAGCCAGAAATTATTCAAAAAAATTGGGAATAAAGATGGCGATTGTTGATAAGCGAAGGATAGGACCGGAAGAGACAGAGGTTGGGTTTGTAATAGGAGACGTGGCGAATAAAAACGTGGTCATGATCGATGATCTAATTGCTACCGGGGGGTCAATCGCCCAGGCTGCTAAGGTGCTTAAAGAACGAGGGGCAAAAGATATTTATGTTGGAGCTACCCACCCCGTGTTTTGTGGTACAGCGGTAGAAAAATTGTCCGCTGCACCGATTAAGGAAATTGTAGTCACGGATACGATACCGCTGAATGAAAAAGCAAAAGGATTAGACAGTAAAATAAAAGTATTATCTATTTCCGGACTCTTAGGAGATGCGATATCGAGAATTCACCGCCATGAGTCGGTGAGTTCTCTCTTTGTTCAATAATTTTATGTTTTTGGGAGTAAGAGAGATGAAAATCTTGGAATTAAAGACAGAAAAAAGGACGACCAAACGGAGTAAGGCAATTAAAAAACTGAGAATGACGGGGAAAATCCCGGCGATATTGTATGGCCATAAACAGGACAATGTTATGCTGTGCATGAAGGAAGACGAATTTACGCGTGTCTTGCATGCCGGATCAAGGATGCTTTATGTAACTTACGATAATCAGAGGGAGTCTGCGCTTATAAAGGAGATTCAATACGACCCTGTCGTAGACCGTGTGCTTCATGTAGATTTCTCACGTATTGATTTGGATGAAAGGGTAAAGCTGAGAGTGTCGATAGGGTTAGCCGGCGAGTCCGTCGGGGTAAAAGAGGGTGGCGTACTGACCCACGTTATGAAAGATATAGAAATAGAATGCCTTCCGACTTCTATACCAGAAATGATAAAGGTGGACGTATCGGAATTGGGTTTGGGCAAGGCGATACACGTCAGAGAATTACCGGTGTTGGAAGGTATCCGGTATATATCCGATGCGGAAGCAGTGGTTGTATCCGTGCACCAAATTGTGGAGAAAAAGGCCGTAACTGAAGAAGAACTCCTGGCCGAACCAGAAGTTATTGCCAAGAAACCAAAAGAAGGAGAAGAAACTGCTGAGGCTGAGAAAAAGGCCTGACATGGTATGGTTGAATGAAGATTATCGTTGGCTTGGGTAATCCCGGGGAAAAGTATTTGAAGACAAGACATAATTTTGGTTTTATGGTAATAGACCGGCTTGCATGGCAGCTTGAAACAGGGTGTTGTCAGAGAAAATTTCAGTCTTTCTTTTGTAAAAAGACCGTGGGAACAGAAGAAGTTGCCTTGCTAAAACCGCAGACGTTTATGAATGTGAGTGGTGTTGCGGTAAAAGAAGCTTTGGCTCTTTATAAGTGCACGCTGCAAGAACTCATGGTTGTGTGCGATGACCTTGATTTGCCGCTCGGGAAAATACGGGTCAGACGGAACGGCGGTTGTGGCGGGCATCGTGGTCTGGAATCCATTGCTAACCTCCTTGGGACTACGGATTTTCCCCGGTTAAGAATTGGGATAGGTCGTCCTCTTGCAGGAGAACCAGGCAAGTATGTTCTTTCCCCGTTTTCCGGAGATGAAGAATCCGGGGCGCAAGAATCCGTTGAAAAGGCTTGTCAGGTTTTGAAAACGTGGATTTTTGAGGGGATTGAGGCATGCATGAACAAATTTAATTAACCAGTCCTGTATGCCATTCACAAAGAGATAAGAGAATTTGTATTTAAGGAACACTTTAACCGTAGGAGGAAAAGAATTTGAGGATGTATGAAGGGTTGTTTTTACTCGATAATGCACATGCCAGCCTGGAGTGGGATACTGTGGTCAAGCATATCCATGATATCCTGCAAAAGAACGGGGCTGAAATCCTGAAAACAGAAAAATGGGGTGAAAAAAAATTGGCATATAAGATTAAGGGACATAAGCGAGGCACCTATCTATTGATTCATTTTAATGCTAAATATTCAGCTATTCCGGCAATTAAAAGGGATTTCCAGCTTTCGGATTATATCGTTCGTTCTTTGATCGTAAAAGACGATAAGATTGAGGAATTATCCCAACTGGACACGGCAGCAGGGATGGCGGGAAAAAATGTCGATAAGATACCTGAAACTGCTGAGAAGGAATTATTGGAAGAAAGCGATGTGTCCCGTAAGACTGCGGATACCGTATAGAATTCCATAGACATATGCCGTACTTATGGGTTTACAAAGGAAAGCGGAAAGTTTATAAAATACCGACACAGGATTTGTTTCTATAAGCTTTTTCAAAAGGAGCAGGGTATGGCGAGTCTGAATAAAGTATTTCTTATGGGAAATCTCACCCGAGATCCGGAGCTGAGATATACACCGGCAGGACTGGCAGTAGCAAGTTTTGGGATTGCAATCAACAGGGCTTGGACTGCGAAAACTGGTGAACAGAAAGAGGAAGTGTGTTATGTTGACATTAATATTTTCGGACGCAGGGCTGAGGTTATCGGAGAATATTTTAGTAAAGGAAATCCGATTTTTATTGAAGGGCGTTTGCAATTTAATCAATGGGAAACCAAGGATGGACAAAAGCGGAGTACTCTTCGTGTCGTTGCCGATAATTTCCAATTTATCGGCGGAGCGGCTAAGCGTCCTGCGGGCGAAGCAGGCGCATCTTTGAAAGAGGGCAACCAGCCGGAAGGAATGCCTGAAGATGTTCATCTTGATATTAATAACGAAGAGATACCATTTTAACGTGTTTTGTGGGATTTTTTATAAGGGTAAAAGACATGACAAAAAGAAGGTTTAATAAAACAAGCAAATGTCGGTTTTGCAGGATGGGAGTGGGCGAGGTAGATTATAAAGACACGCAAAATTTACCAAAACTTACGACATCGCAGGGGAAACTTTTTTCGAGAAAACGTTCAGGAAACTGCGCCCGGCACCAGCATTCCGTGAAGGTATCTATTAAAAGGGCGAGATTTATGGCATTGCTTCCATATGTGACGTAAGGAGGAGATAATCATGGAATTGTTGCTGAAGAAAAATGTAGATAAGCTTGGCAGGATTGGCGATATTGTAAAAGTAAAAGAAGGATATGCAAGAAATTATTTGTTGCCAAAAGGGTTGGCGACAAGTGTTTCTCCTGCTAATGTAAAGCAGATAGAAAAAGAAAAGATCAGGATGGAGTTGCAGCTAAAGGAAGAAAGAGAGAAATTAGAGGGGATATTAGAAAGAATTTCTACAGCTTCCTGCACCATTCTTGCGAAGGCAAACGAAGAAGGCAGGCTCTTTGGCTCTGTTGCCGCAGTTCAAATTGCGGATGCTTTGGCAAAGGAAGGATATCCGGTCAATCATGAGATGGTAAAACTCGATAGCCCAATAAAAGTATGCGGTGATTTTGATGTGACAATTGCTCTCAGCCTTGAATTACAGACGAAGTGCAAAGTATCAGTAGTAAAAGAGGATACGGGTCAGCCGGAAAACAACTAGTGTATTGTTGAGGAAGTAGCATGGTTGTCGAGTCTATACTTGAACGCACATTGCCTCAAAGTATTGAAGCAGAAATGAGTGTTTTGGGGGCAATGCTCCTGGATAACGAGGTTATAAGCCTGGTTATCCCTATACTCAATAAGAACAGTTTTTACAAAACAGCGCATCAGGAATTATACCAGACTATCATAGAGGTCTATGATAAGGGACACATGGTTGATTTGGTCGTCCTGAGGGAAGAGCTGAAAAAGCGTTCATTGCTGGAAAAAGTTGGTGGTATAGAATACTTGATGGAACTGGAAGAGGCAGTTCCCACGATAGGAAACGTAGAATTTTACGCAAATATTGTACGTGAAAAAGCGATAAAAAGGAATCTGATCGAGGTCGCATCTGGCATACAAAAACAAGCATTTGATGAGTCCTGTGACACCGGGCAACTGCTTGATAGTTCTGAAAGGGCGATCTTCGACATTACCCAAAAGAAATTTCATGCCGCATCTTCAAAGCTAAACGAAATCCTGAAAGAAACGTTTAGCCGTATTGAAAATCTTCATGATAGGCAAAACAGATTAACGGGATTATCAACCGGTTTTTATGATTTGGATGACCTTACCTGTGGCTTGCAGGCGTCTGAGCTCATTATCGTTGCAGCCAGACCGAGTATGGGGAAAACAAGCCTTGCCCTGAATATTCTTGAACACGCAGGGGTAATAGATAAAAAGCCAGTTGTGCTGTTTTCCTTAGAAATGTCAGCACAGCAAGTGGCGCAGAATATGCTTTGTTCTCATGCACGGATAGATGCACATAAGCTTAGGAAAGGTTTTTTAGAGGATAAACAATGGAGCGATCTTTCTTACGGGCTTGGATCGCTTTCCGAGGCGCCAATTTTTATTGACGACACCCCAGGTCTTTCCGTATTAGAAATACGTGCAAAGGCGCGGAGATTAAAAGCTCAGTATAATGTCCAATTAATTGCAGTAGATTATTTACAATTAATGGAAGCTCCGCGCGCTGAAAACCGGCAGCAAGAGATATCGGTAATTTCTCGTGGTTTAAAGTCCCTTGCTCGGGAGTTGTCGATACCGGTAATTGTTGTATCACAGCTGAATAGGTCTGTAGAGTCCAGAGAAGGACACCGGCCCAGGATGTCCGACCTCCGCGAATCGGGGTCCATCGAGCAAGATGCTGATGTTGTTATCCTTTTGCACCGGGAGGATTATTATGATCCTGAAAGAAAGGATGGAACGGCAGAACTCATTATTGCCAAACAGCGGAACGGACCTATAGGGGTGATAAAATTAGCGTTTCTTTCCCAATACATGCGCTTTGAGAATTTAGCCTCTGTAGGTAACAAATGAAGTTTTACAGAGCTTTATTACAAGCAACGAGTTTAATCGGAGTGCTTGTTATAATTCTGTGTGTGGGATATAAAGAGATATTTTGCGCTGAAACTCAGGAAAAGGCGGCGCAAATTATTAAAAAAATTGAGATCAGAGGAGCGCAACGGATCAGTCCCACGGCAATAAAGAGCAGCATCCGGGTGAAGGAAGGCGATCGCTATAATCCATTAGCCGTAAGCCAGGATGTTGACGCGATCTGGTCGCTGGGATTCTTTGATAATATTGAGGTGGAACTTGAAGAGCTCAGAGACGGATTGAAGCTCATATTTGTTGTAACTGAGCGGGCGGTCATTGACGAAATACAATTTGCCGGGAATAAAAAGATCAAGACCAAGAAACTGGAAAAACAAATCGAGGTAAAAAAAGGGGATTACTTAAAACATTACCTGCTGAAATTGGATGAAGATAAAATTAAGGAACTGTACATAAAAAAGTGTTTCAACCGGGTGCAGGTGCACGCTGAGAGTAAAGACATCGATGGGAAAAACGTGGTCATATTTAACATTGACGAGGGTCCTAAGATTCGCATTTCCAAAATAGCGTTTGAGGGAAATACCGGCTTCAAGCGAAGAAAGCTTTTGAAACAGATGGAAACCAGGCAAAAGCGGTTTCCTGCATTTATCTTTCCGGGCAGATTCGATGCTAAAAAGTTTGAAGCAGACGTAGAAAAGGTAAAAGAATTTTACATGAATAACGGATGGCTGGATGTTGATGTCGGGTGGGACATAACATATGGGGATGACAATGCGAAGATGTACATTACCCTTCATGTAAAAGAGGGAGAAAGATATTCAGTAGAAAACTTAAAGATAGAAGGCGCTGCTTTATTTACCGATGAGGAATTAAAAGGAAAATTGAAATTACAAGAAGGAGGCCCTTTCTTTCTAGACGCGGTAGAGAAGGATACCTATCAACTCCGGTTAATGTACGGAGAACAAGGGTATATTACCACCGTTGTCAAAGAAAAGCACACGTTTAGTTCAGAAGGGGCACGGGTAAATGTGTTTTTTACTATAGAAGAGAAGGACAGGCATTATATTGAAAAGATCAAGGTAACGGGAAATGATAAAACACGAGATAACGTTATCCGCCGGCAGTTAACATTTTATCCCGGAGAAAAATTGGATACCGAAAAGATCCGTGATAGTCAGCGGCGGCTTACCAATACAGGGTATTTTGATATGGAGTCAGGAATGCCCGCCGGAATTAATTTTGAACAAGGTTCTGAGCCAGACAAGCAAAACATTGTGGTAGACGTAAAAGAAGGGCGAACGGGCATGCTGCGGTTCGGTGGAGGTTTTGGAGCAAATGTCGGAGTGTTCGGGGATGTTTCCTATACCGACAGAAACTTTGACGTCACGGATTTACCAAAAAGCTGGGATGATTTTTTACAGGGTAATGCCTTCCGCGGCGCCGGTGAGATATTAACGTTACGGTTTAGTCCCGGTTTTGAGAGGACAGAGATCATGTTGTCTTTGACAAATCCATCCGTATTCGATTCCCCTTACAGCGCAGGGGTAAGTTTGTTTGACTATCTTCGGTGGTATCGGGAGTATGAACAACAGGACCTCGGTTCAAGGGTTTCTGTGGGAAGGGAGCTGCAGAGAGATTTTTTTGTAAGATTAAGTCCTGAATTTAATATCATTGACATTTCAAAACGTGATGGTGAAGATGATGAAGACGTACCCCAGGATGTCCTGGATGCAGAAGGCAGCTATTTGAAAGCCGGTGTTACGTTGTCGGCAAATATAAACAAAACCGACAACTTCTTTGCACCAACAAAAGGGTACCAGGGAGAATCGTCCATAGAAGTTGCAGGTTTGGATGTGGATATTGCGAAATATAAATTTCAGGCAACAAAATTTCATACCCTCTTTGAATTTCCCAAATGGGGCAAACATGTGCTCGCTTACGGTGGCACCTTTGGCATTGCAGAGTCAACTTCAGGGGAAGAGGTTCCTATATTTGAAAGGTACTACGCCGGTGGTTACAGCTCAATTCGTGGGTTCCGGTTTAGAGGTGTATCTCCGGTTGATGAGAAAACCGGTGATCAGATTGGCGGAGATGTACTAATTTTAATGAATACAGAATACCTTATTCCCATTTATAAGGATATGATTCGCGCGGCGATCTTTGTTGATAGTGGAAAGGCTGACGAAAGCGTTAGCGATATTAATTTTGATCGGTTTAGGCTATCTTCGGGTTTTGGATTGAGATTGAGTGTTCCTTTTCTTGGCCGCTCTACAATATCAATTGATTACGGTATTCCCATTATAAAAAAGGATGAGGATGAGACTGAGGCATTTTCGTTTAATTTTGGAGGAGGAGGTAGTAGCTTTTAATTATGAAAACAGCAAAAACGGTTAAGAACAATAGAAAAATGAAAACAGTTGTTTTTTGTGTCGTGGCAATTTTTGTATGCTTGTCTCTGGGGTTGTTGAATACGATTCAGGCAAAAGAACCAGCAGGGGCGATAGTTTCGCCGTCGAAAGGGTTAAAGGTAGGGGTTGTTGATTTAAATACGGTATTTGAAAAGTATGAGAAGAGGAAGGTTTTTGATGCCCAGTTAAAAGAGCAGGAA
This sequence comes from Candidatus Brocadia sp. WS118, assembly GCA_007618135.1. GTDB lineage: Bacteria > Planctomycetota > Brocadiia > Brocadiales > Brocadiaceae > Brocadia. The sequence continues at coordinate 34,716 of PHFX01000003.1, forward strand.
AAGCAATGCCAAAAAAATATCACTGACAGAAAGAAGGAACTGGTGAGCCTCAGTGAGAAGATACAATTGTTGGATCTGGGGAGTGAGGCCAGAAAAAAAGACGAAGAGACCTTCGAAAAAAAGAGCATGGAGCTGGAATCGTATGCGAAGTTTGCAGAAAAGAGCCTTACGAAGAAGTATAAGGATTATTTCGAAAATCTCTATACGGAAGTCTGCAAGGAAGTAGAAGATATTGGCAAACGGGAACAATATGATCTGATTATTAAGAAAGAAGAGCCGGAGTTGCAGAGTAGCGGGATTTCTGAACTACAGTTCAAGGTCGGAATCAAAACCGTTCTGTATAATTCTGATTCAGTTGATATTACCAACCGGGTAATTGATACCTTGAACAAGCGATTTTCAGAAGGAACCAAGGGAAAGTAGTTTGTGGTCCGTACACAAAAAACAATCGGGCAAGAAATCGGGTGCTCTGGGATTGGGATGTTTCGGGGAGGAAATACGACACTCCATTTCAAGCCTGTACCGTTAAACGGTGGCATATCATTTGTCCGCGTTGATTTGCCAAATCGACCAAAGATTCCTGCTCATGTTCACTCTCTATCAAGCAATTACCGGCGTATCTTTCTCAAACACAAGGACGCCGAGGTTGAGTGCATAGAGCATCTTATGGCAGCCCTGGCGGGGCTGGGGATTGACAATATCGAGATTGAAATCAACGGCAGAGAAGTTCCTGCGGGAGACGGGAGTGCGCGTCTTTTTGTTGATATTTTGAAAAAAGCGGGGGTTGTTGACCTGGGGGGTGCGCAGAAGGTATTTGTCGTCAAACAATCAATAGCGGTTGAGAGCGGAAATGCAAGCATTCTGGCAGTTCCTTGTGAAAAAGGATTGGAGTTGTCGTATACGCTGGATTTCAATGGGTCTTTTCTCCAGCAGCAAACGTATGATATCGAGCTTACAGAAGAGAGCTTTTGCAGGGAAATTGCACCGGCAAGGACGTTTGGGCTAAGCACGTATATTGAAGAGTTCAGGCAGCTTGGCTTGGGAAAAGGGGTTACTGATGATAACAGTATCATCGTGCATGAAGACGGAACGATGACAAAACCAATTTCTATGAAACCCGCAGAATTACGATTTCCCAACGAACTGGTAAGACACAAAATCTTGGATCTGATAGGTGACCTTTATTTGGCCAATGTCATTATACAAGGACGTATCATTGCTATAAGGTCCGGGCATTCGCTGAATGTTCAGTTAGCAGAAAAGATCGTAAGCAGTATATGACTCGAAAAAGTCATTGCAGGCATGATATGGGTATAAAAATGTTGGAAACATGCAGAAAAAAGGGGAGACAGGTTGAAGATTCATAGATTGGCTATTGTACACCCCGATGCTGTTTTAGGCAAAGAGGTTGAAGTTGGTCCTTATAGCATAATTGATGAGGATGTTACGCTTGGAGATGGGACTATGATAAAAAACAACGTTACTGTAACCGGTAACACTATCATAGGAAAAAATAATATCATTCACCCAAATGCTGTTTTGGGAGCCGAACCGCAGGATCTTAAATATCGTGGCGAGCAGACTTTTCTTATCATGGGAGATAACAATGTGGTGAGGGAAGGCGTAACCATAAATAAAGGCACGGCAGGCGGTGGAGAAAAAACGGTAATCGGCGATAATAATTTTTTTATGGCTTATTCACATGTCGCTCATGATTGCATTATCGAAGACAATGTTCTTTTGGCAAATGGAGTGCTTTTGGGCGGACATGTTGTGGTAGAAAGGTGCGCCAAGCTGATGGGGCTTGTGGGCATACAACCTTTCGTAACCATTGGTCGATATGCATATGTCGGAGGCCATACCCGCATTGTTCAGGACGTCCCACCGTATGTGATTATCGAAGGTCATCCTGCAAAGATACGCCAGGTAAACGTCATTGGATTAGAGAGGGAAGGGTTTTCAAAAGTGCAAATTAACGAAATCAAAGAGGCCTTTCGCAAAGTATTTCGTTCAGACGGATTGAATAAGAGCCAGATCCTGGAAACATTGGAAAAAAAAGAAAACATTTCTCCAGAGGTCAGGTATCTGGTTGCCTTCCTGAAAAATATTGATAAAGGTAAGTTTGGAAGGTACCGGGAATCTTTGCGATATTTGACGGTAACGGCGACTTAATTATGTCTAATTTGAAGGTTGCTGTAATTGGTGTTGGTCATCTGGGGAGGGAGCATGCAAGGGTCTATACCGAGTTACCAGGGGTGACGCTGATCGGGGTTGTTGACATTCAGCGTGATCAGGCGGAGAAAATTGCACAGCGGTACCATACACAATGCTTTTCAAACTATAAGGAGATCATTGACCAGGCAGAGGCCGTAAGTATTGCAGTTCCCACAAAGGCTCATTACGGCATAGCAAAGGATTGCCTTCAGCACGGAATTCACGTCATGATCGAAAAACCCATGACAGGAACGGTACAAGAGGCGAGGGAATTAATCGCTATGAGTAAAGCAAAAGGGGTGGTGCTTCAGGCAGGATATATTGAGCGGTTTAATCCTGCAATAGACGCGATAAAAAAACTCTCCATCAATCCCCGGTTTATCGAGTGCCATCGGCTAAGTCCGTTTACCTTCCGTTCTGCTGATATCGGAGTAGTGCTTGATCTGATGATACATGATATTGACATTCTTCTGCACGTAACAGGATCTAAGGTAAAAAAATTTGATGCCGTGGGAGTAAATGTCATTTCTGACAAAGAGGATATTGCAAACGTCCGTATTCAATTTCAGAACGGCTGTGTAGCGAATGTTACCGCTAGTCGGGTATCAATTACCTCAATGCGTAAAATGAGATTGTTCTCCGAGGATTCATATATTTCTATTGATTATCAGAAAAGAGATGCATTAATATATAAAAAATCTCCCAAGCTGACTTTGAAGGCATTAAACATTTCTGAAATGGATGTCTCGACCATTGCCGATTTGAAGAGTTATGTGTTTGGTGACTTATTAAAAGTGGAGCATATAAAGATGGACGATTGCGAACCACTCAAAAAGGAACTCGGCTCTTTTGTGGATTGTGTTGTTGGGCGTAAAGAACCGATTGTTTCGGGAGAAGAAGGTTTGAAGGCGATTGAGGTCGCAAATGACATTGTATGCGAGATAGAAAAAAATCTCAAATTAGTCCACAATACAAAGAGTATGGAGGATAAAATATGACATCATTTGATTTTTTACATATCGACTCTGAGATTCTTGCCGGTAAAGTAGTAGGAAAGGCTGGAGGGGTATTGGGCAAAATGTTGCAGCCTTACGTGGACCAGTTTTTTGAGAAGATTAATTCCTTGAAGGTGATTGCCAAAATGAATGGCATGAATGTTTATAACCTGTATAATCCCCCATTTCCCAGTCAGGCAGGGATGAGATTTCTCGAACGAAAGTTGAGAATGATGCTGCATAAGATGGCATTCCCTGTTACCGCGAATTTAGCCATTACCCATAAATGCCAGTGTCAGTGTATTCATTGTAGCGCGGATCCGTTTATCGACCCTGCAAAAAGAGATTTGACGGTAGAGGAAATAAAGACGGTGGTTGATGGTGCGCTGGATCTTGGCACAAGCCTTATCATCTATGTAGGCGGGGAACCCCTGCTCCGTGAAGAGCTTTACGATCTCATTCACTATGTAGATAAAACCAAGGCAATTCCCATGATATTTACCAATGGATTACTCCTTACCGAAGAAAACGTCCGAAAACTCGCTCAGGCAGGGCTGTTTTCCTTAAATATCTCCATCGATAGCAGCGAGCCTGAATTGCACAACGAGTTTAGGGCAGTACCGGGGTGTTATCAAAAAGCCTTTGAGGGCGCTGAACGTTGCCGCAAGGCTGGGATCCTGACGGGTATTTCCACCTACGCAACGAGTGAAAGTATCAAGACGGGAAAGGTTGAAAAACTCTTAAAGATTGCTCAGGAACAAGGGTTTTCCGAGGTAACGATCTTTGACTGTATTCCGTCAGGCCGGTTCTTGAAGGATACATCAAAGATATTGACGGCTGAAGACCGGAAACAATTGATTGCCCTGACGAAAAAATATCACGAGATGAACCATCCGATGGGAATAAATTGTATGTCGATTATCAATTCGCCGCGGGGTGTGGGTTGTTATGGAGCACAGTCTCAATTTTATATGACGGCATATGGTGATATTAATCCCTGTGATTTTAATCCCATTAACTTTGGGAACGTACGCGAAATGTCTATTCAGGAAATATGGAAAAAGATGGTAACACATCCTGACTTTAGCAAGCGATACCCCACCTGCCGTATGCAGAGCAAGGCGTACCGGAAAAAATATATCGATCCGCTTCCCAAAAATGTGCGGTTGCCGGTAAAAATAGAGGATATTGCACCTATCGAGCTTGCTGATCAGGAAATTACCCTTGCCGGGGTAGGATCGTTCTAAATGCACTTTATCGTTATGGGAGGAAAAATATGGGCGGCGAAATTCTCATCACAAAAAAAATGAGCACAGGAGAAGTCACAAAGAAATATCCTGCAACAAAAGCAGTTTTCACAAAATATTTCGGGAAAGGATGTTTCGATTGCCCTTCTTTTGGTACGGAAGATATCAACCTTGCCTGCATGATGCATAGCACCGATGTAGATAAATTCGTGAAAGAATTAAACGAAGCGGCTCAAAAAGAGGCAACCAAGACTCCGTAAAAGGCCTCGATTTCCCATTCCAAAGGAGATACGAGTCTAAATTATCTTCGGTTGACAGGTGTGATATGCCTGTCACAATAGAAATTGTCTGGAAAATTGAACACATGTCCTGGAAGGAGGTTGGCTTATACCTTGGAACCAATATATTTAGAAGAAAAAATAACATTTAACAAAGATCACTTTATTCTAAATATTCTTTACGCCTCACCAAAGGTAAAGATGCCGCTTATTTGTATGGAACCTGGCCAGGAAATCCCGCCCCATGGCGGACAAAGTGTAGGTATTTTCTATGTAAAAGAAGGGAAAGGAGTATTTACCCTCGATAATAAAAAAATTGATATGAAAAAGGATATGATTATTGTCGCTCCAGAGGGGGCGTCAAGGGGTATGCGGTGTACAGAAAGAATGGTTGTTTTGGCTATCAGCGTAGGGTAAATCAATGAAAAAAAGGGAGAGATATGAATAAGACACAGCCTGTTGTTCTCGATGTAAGAAGTATTGTGCCCAGGGAAAGACATCCAAAAATATTTAATACCTTCGACGGTCTGAAAAAAGGCGAGATGATGGTCTTGATCAATGACCACGACCCAAAACCCTTAAAGTACCAGTTGGATGCAGAACGAAGCGGGCAATTGGACTGGAAATACATTGAACAAGGACCTGAAGTTTGGAAGGTAGAAATAACGAAAAAATAAAGAGTCAGTACGGATTCCGAAGGTTTTGAATGTACTGGTTATTTTAACAAACATGGTTGAAGAAAAGGAGAAAGGGATATGAGCAAGGGGATAAAATTTACAATCTCTCTGGGGATATTTGCCCTGTTGGGCTGTATCCAGCTTGGCTGCGAACAGGCGTCTGTGAAAAAGGCAGAAGTCGTTACCATGAAACAAGGGGAGGAAATTTCCACTAAGTCAAAAGAAGAGACAAAGCCCGTGGTTTCTGCTCCTGAAATGCAAAAGGAGGCGAAAGCTTCGTGTTCCGTAAAAAAGGAGGAAATGACATCGCATCCAAAAGACAAGAGGACTATTCAGCAAATTATCTCTGAGATCACCGGAGAAAAGATGGGCGCTGATAGTTCAGGAGACTTGTATCACGCCGGTTTAACAGCCAGTTATACCGGTCCAGAAGAGGTGCTCCCTGGTGAGGGTAAGTTTGGGAAACTGTTTGGATTTTTACCTCTTATGCGATGGTATGATCCTGATCACTATTATACACCGAACATGAATGTTTCAGGAGAATTTAAGCATGAAGAGTGTGTTATGTGTCATACGGTACAGACACCCGGTATTGTTGCACAATGGAAAAAGAGCAAACACTCATCTACAGAAAAGGGTGTTGTAGGGTGCGACAAGTGTCATGGGAATAATCACCAGCAGCTCTACATGCCTTCATGGAAGCACTGTGGCGAGTGTCATCCTGAACAACAGGCAGGCCATCGTGCCGGCAAAATTGGTTCACATACGCATGCATTCCATGTAAGCGTAATAGAAGCTCCCTGGCAGATCGCAAAACCGGCAGCAGAGGTAACAGCGTGTGCTACCTGTCATGGCATCGCTGAAAACCGTTGTGATGGGTGTCATACAAGGCATGATTTTTCCGTGGCGGAAGCAAGAAAACCAAATAACTGCGGAATCTGCCATACCGGGCTCGACCACTATGAATACGAAATGTACAAGGAATCATATCATGGAATGATTTATGAATCAGAGCAGCATACCTGGGATTGGACAAAGCCCCTGAAACCGGTTAATTATAAAACCCCGACCTGTGCATATTGTCATATGAAGGACGGTGAACATAATGCTCAAAAAGCTTCTACCATAAACAGCCATATGGGCACGTCTCTTGTAGACCGTGGGGCGCCGAAATTTAAAGAGGCAAGGCAAAACTGGATTAACACGTGCAAGGGTTGCCATTCTCCCCGATTTGCTGCAGACCAGTTTGAAGCTATGGACGAGGCTGTAAAAGTCAGCTTTACCAAGTGGCGTGAGGCCATGAAGATCGTAGTCGATCTTTACAACGATGGTATGCTGGACCCCATGCCGAACGATTTGGCCCCTGACTACGCAGGACACTACACCTTTAGCCTCCTTGGCGGCGAGGGCAGGATGTACAATGTCTCAGACATAGAACGTACATCCTTTGAGATGCTGGTCTATATAACCAATTCCGTATACAAGGCCATGGCACACGGGGCTATGTATGGCGCCACTTACGGGAAAGGCGCCTTCCTGCAGGATCGTTGGCTTATCCAGGTTAAGGGTGAGGCCAGCCGCTTGAGGAGGATCAAGGCGCTGGAGAATCAGGTAGGAATACAACATAAGGCATACGACTTCTGGAAACACGGGGAGTATACGGATCTGCTCTTAGGCTGGAAGAGAAAGCCAGGAGACGTAGATAAGTCCAAGTGTATGCATGAGGGAGAAAATTGCTTGGCTGAATAAGTTAGAAAAAACAAGTTTGTAAAAAGTTAAGAAAAAAGGCTTAATTCGTTTTTTGGATTAAGCCTTTTTGTTTTTAGTTCAATTGTATAGGAGTTTTCATTGTTTTTTCTTCAGATATTCGTCAAGAGCCTGCGCCAGTGACCTGAGATCCTTTGCGGCTTTTTCCCCCGCATTTTCAACAGAGATCAAAATATTGCCTTTGATAAAAAAGATGGCTGGTTCAGGGTTGTCCATGATGTTGACCGCAAGATCTCCTATCATCAGAGGCTCTTCTTCGATGAGTTTAAGACCGGGACGTTGTATTCCGAGCAGATGCTCAATAAGTCCCTCCGCTGCGTCCGCGCGTGTCGTGAAGCGGGTGACGGAAACCAGAAGGATCTCGTGCGCTTCCCGGACAATATCGGATTTTGAAAGGACATATTGAATCGTTTTCCCGCGGCCGGCCTTTTCAATTTCTTGCATGCGCTGAATACGCCAGGGACTTACTATGGCATTGTCCAGTTTAAACTCGTCGTAACTGACTTCCCGTTTTGTTCCCAAAACCTCTTTCCAGCGGTCGTATTGGACTTGTTTTTCAATGTAATCCCGCTGGGTTTCTCCTTGCTCTTTAGCATGCAAGACAAACGAAAGCAAAGGGTGTAAAATTACCATGGCAAAAATCAGTTTAAATCTGGTCAATCGCATTATAGTCTCCTCTTTGGTAGATAAAATAAGTTGAACAATGGCAGCCTCTCGTCACTCCAGCATTAATGAATCTCCACGTAACGCGATAGTGACAGGTATTATAACAACGTCTTTGGTACGCACTCTCCTAAAATACAGGAGGCCTTCCTTTTGTCGATGGTTGTGCCTGACAGTTTGGGAGTGAAGCTGGGGGCACAAGCCGTTCGTGATAATCGATACCCGATGGATCATCAAAGATGATATTTTTCGGCAATAAAGCTGTATGAGGAAGATTCGCCGGATCAGCATCTCCATCTACCTTGAGACATGCATCAAAAACCGGTTCGCTGGCAAGGGCATTCCCCGACCAGGCAACTTCATGATAATTGAACCCACAACCCCAATTCGGACAGGCAAAGGCGGCATATCCAACAGCAATAATCTCGTTAAGCGAAAACCCCCATCCCATCTTTGACGACCAGAGTTGACAGCCAAGCAGATTAGAAAAGGTAGTGACGGACATCGCACAATCCGAGCAATTAACGACCGATCCGTTACCCCAGCCGTCATTGAGGCGATCCAAAAATGCGGTTAGATTATAATATCCATAGTGCGTTGCTCCTCCATTTTGATCGTAGGCGTACGGCCCATTGTTGATATGTTCTGTAATCTTACCAGCAATTCCATCGAATGTCCCTTCTCCGTCTGCCCATGAGCAGGCATAGTCGAGTGCTTCAGTCCAGGGGTTCTGGCTGTCAGGAAAAGGCGACTGTTTCCACGGCGCCTTTGGCTCATCCAGGACAGTATTCTCGTTTTAGCTCAGTCATGAGGTGCTCCTCTTCATACGTGATTTTAGGTCACCGTTGTTTTTCAACTCACAAAAACAAAAAAGCCTTACTGCAAAGATTTTTAGGAAACATCTTCGGCAGTAAGGCTATCTTTTTCACGAAAGGATGAGGTGCATCTTCAACTACATCCTTATGAGTTGAAAGACCCTTTACTTTACGTCCCCTGATCGCTCAGGGTTTGCCTTTATCGTATATGTTTTTACTTATTCCACACGTATTTTTCACAGAAGTCATCGTTAGAAGATTCTACCCTTTATTAATGACACAGAATTTTTAGATGTCAAGAAAAATACTATACGAACCGTATTGCAAAATTTGGATTCTATTTCAAAATATCTTTTAAAATATTGCCTATGGGTAATTCTTTTCGTTTTTTATCTTTGTCTTCGCCCTGTTGTTCTTTATCCCCTTTTTTGGGCAACCCTATCTTTTCACCCAATTTCTCCAATTCCTTTTTGCCGTAATATTTCGCCGTAGCGCTGGTTACATAGGGAATATCAAGGATAGGCGTTGGTTTTCCGAGACTTCCGGTGATCGAAATTGGCAGAACCATGCGGTTGTCGGAATTAAGGAGGGCATTGAGCGGTTCTGCCTTTTTTGCTAACCTCGCAGAATATTCCTGTGAGAGAACAAGCTTGCCCTTCAGGTCTAATCTGTCAGCGGGGCAGTCAATTAGCCCGTCTATACGTGCGTCGGTATTCGTTATCTCAACGGTATGGATATTATGTATGGCAACTTTCTTTACATTGATTTTATTACTCGCCATGGAAAAATCACCACCCATGGAATCGAATCGTGTAATCTTTTGTTTCTCCAATTCGCTGCCTTCTTTTTTCAGGAACGTGGATATCCCCTTGATCCCAAAAAGAGATTCCATGACCGTATCCACAAGGTTTACATTCATGATTTCGCCTTGATCGATCTGGAACGATCCACTGGCATTCAGAGCACCTTTCTGTTTGTCGTCTCCGGCATTGTTTGCTGCAAAAGACCCGGAAAATGTCCCTTTAAACAGACCCGCATATTGGGTAAATTTATCAGTGGCCTCCGCCAGATTGATATTTTTGACTACCGGTTTCACGCTCCATTGCAGCTCTTTGGTCTCTACGGTACCGTTCATGGAAATATCTCCCTGCAAGGTATGAACCTGAAACCCCTGGATGCCGAGAATGTTGTTCTGGTAGTTAAACTGTGCCTGCATCTTTTCAAAAGCCGCGGCCTGAATCTCTCCCTTGGTAACTTCAAGATTACCGGTACCCTTAATATCATCGTTTTTTTTCACTGCTTGAACTTTCATATCCATGGATTCAAAAAAACCTTTTCCGGTTGCTGTTCTCTGGCTCTTTTCCGCTGACTGAGGAAGTCTGAATGCAAGTCTTGGAGATGAGAACTGTACATCTGCAGTGGCATCTTTCAACGTTCCTTTTACGGAAGTCCGAAGAATAAAATTTCCCTCAGGTTCGTATTCCCTCAGGACGGGAACCAACGATTCCCAACCTTTGAGGGAGGTGTCGTCTGTTCCAATCGAAAGATCAAAATGAGGATCGCCAAAACCACTCACCTTCCCCGATGCGGTAAGGGACAAGGTGTGCATGGTGATAATACCCTGGTCTAATTGAATATCCTCACCGGTTTTCCTGGCCGTGACGGAAATTTGGCAGGGAACAAGTTTTGGTTTGCGGAATGTTTCCCCATAGATAATATCGATGTCCTTCAAATCCATGGTACAACGGGCATCGAGGTTGTCGATATTTCCCTTTGAAAGCATCTCCACGTCTAATAAACCTGAAAAATTCGCATCTTTTGGCAGGGTTTCTTTGAGGGAAGGGTATAAGGCAACGATACGGTCTACACTGAGATCCTTTGTCCGAAGAGTAATGTCGATAAAAAGCCGTTTCATGTCAATGGTCTTGCCCAGGGGCCCCATCGTGCCTTGTATCGTGAAATTTTGTTTCGTCCCTTCAGGCAGGCGGGCTGCCATAGACAGGTGGATTGGATTGTCCAAAGACACATCGGTAAGTTTTATGTCTAAGAGGTCTATGGTAGTCGTGGTAGGAGTGTCCTGCTGAGTAAACTCATCGATAAAATCGATTCGGCCCTGATGCAGGGTAAAGGTGGAAACCGCTAATCCGGCAAAAAGGGCATCTTCGCCTTTTTCCTCAGTTTTATCATCTCCCTTTCTGTCTTCTTTGTCTTTGTTTCGCTCATTTCCGGTATCTACGGGCTCTTCATGGTCATTGACCTGCGAACCCATCAAGTCGTTGAAATTAAATTCTCCCTGTGCGTTTTTTATCAGTTGTATGACGGGTTTGTCCAGGATCAGTTCCTTGACCTGGATTTCTTTCCTGAGAAGCGGAAGAAATTTTACCTTTACCCGTAAACGCCCTATGCTCAAAAAATCGCCCGTTCCAAATTCCGGGTTTTCTGCAATTTTAAGTCCCTCAATTTCCGCGCCCAATCCTTTTACTATGGTGAGTTTTATACCGGTAAAATCCAAATTCCTTGCCAGATACGGCTTCGCAATCTCGATGATTTTCCCCTTATGCTTGTTTAAATCGATGACGAATGGAGCCACTGCGGCACATACGAAAAGACCCAAAACTACACTCAAGACAATAATAACAATTTTTTTCATGCTGTGTACCCTTTTAGATTTTTATTACGCCCATTTGGTTTTCCCCATATAGTAAGATAATTCGCTGTACTATAGCAGAAGCAGGGCCATTTATCAAGAAAAACGGGACATTCGTGATACCTTGTTTCCTTTGGCTTATTTTCATGGTAAATCTTTATGCAATAAATCTATGCAAAATTGTTGACTGTGTCGGGAGTTTCTTTGTATAGTCAATGAAGTTTTGTTAATATAGTTTTCATGAAATGCATCCATTATCCTTCTGTCATAACCGTTTATTCATGGGGAGGTTTTTCTATGTTCAAAGGTAGATTTTTGGCTTTGCTTATCACGATGATGCTTTTTGTTAGTTGCTCAACGGTGCCAATAACAGGAAGAAAACAAATTTCTTTTATACCACAGAACCAGCTTATTGGCTCCAGTATTGATGCGTATAACCAGCTATTATCTCAATCAAAGCTTTCTACCGACCCAACAAAGAAGCAGATGGTGGTTGACGTCGGGGAAAAAATAGCATCATCAGCAGAAGAGTTTATGCGTGAAAATGGAATGGAAAAAGAAATTGAAACGTATCATTGGGAATTTAACCTCATTGAGGACGATAAAATGGTAAACGCCTTTTGCATGCCGGGGGGAAAAATTGCCGTCTATACCGGTATACTTCCGGTTACTCAAGATGAAAATGGTCTGGCAGTTGTGATGGGTCATGAGGTGGCGCATGCACTGGCAAATCACGGCGGCGAAAGGATGAGTCAGATGATGCTTGCCCAACTGGGGGCAACCTCTCTGTCGGTAGCGCTCGGCAGTCAACCTGGGCTGGCCAAGGAATTAATCATGCAGGCATATGGGGTAGGCGCAAACGTGGGAGTCTTGCTGCCGTATAGTCGCCGCCACGAACTGGAAGCCGATCATATTGGCCTTATCCTCATGGCAAGGGGTGGTTACGATCCGCGAACTGCTATTCCGTTCTGGCAAAGGATGGGTAATGTGGGAGGAGAGAGGCCGCCTGAATTTTTATCCACTCATCCGGCGCCGGAAAGGAGAATCGAAGATATTCGAAACGAAATTCCCGAAGCGATGAAGTATTATAAAGAATTATAAAGAAGCAGTCTGCTAAATCCTTGTGATTATTTCCCGACGGTATTGGATAATGCCACAGAACCTTTCTGTGTAAAGGTTCCTTCTCCGGTAAATACCTCCGTTGCGGTACCTGTCATATAAACATTGTCATCTTCTGCCCATTCCAATTCCAGGTCGCCTCCCGGTAAATGCGCAAGGATTTTACGTTCCGTCTTTTTGTTGAGGACTCCTGCGACACAAACAGCCGATGCGCCTGTCCCGCAGGCCATGGTTATCCCGGAACCACGCTCCCAGGTCTTCATGGTGACCTCTTTTCGGCTATGAATTTGGACAAAGTGGACATTTATCCGTTCCGGGAATGCCTGGTGGCGCTCAATTTCCGGGCCGCATTGTGAAATATCAAACCTGCCGAGATCATTAACAAAGACAACGCAATGGGGATTTCCCATTGAGACACACGTAATCCGGAATGATCCATTCTTATCAATAGCCAGGATTTCATTAATCACCTGTGTTGCATTGCCAAGCATAGGAATTTCAGATCTCATGAGCCCGGGTTTGCCCATATTGACGCTTGCCTTAGATACCCGTCCGTTTTCGGTAAAAAGCTGGACCATCTTGACCCCCGCCAGGGTTTCCACGGCAAGCGGATTTTTTTGAGTGATTTTATGATCATATACATATTTTGCGACACAACGAATGCCATTCCCGCACATTTGTGCTTCACTGCCATCGGCATTAAAGATACGCATCCGGCAATCGGCTACTGCAGAAGGCAGGATAAGGATAAGGCCATCAGACCCCACACCAAAATGCCGGTCACTGATAATCGGGGCGAGCTTTGCAGGTGCAGCAACCTCTTCTTCAAAACAATTGACATAGATATAATCGTTGCCAATACCGTGCATTTTTGTGAATTTCATAAGCGTATTCCTCGTTTTTTCAAGTGATTTTCCTCAATCTTTTACATCCTTTCATGCTCTTTATTTTACTGGTAATTTTCAAACGATTCAAGTCAATGTTGTTATTATTTTGCTTTTCTGAATTCTCGAAGTTTTTTATAATATGGGGAAAAAAATGAAATTAAGATTTTCACAGACGGTTAGGATTTTTTAAAAAATGCCTTTCATATCTGTTATTATACCAAACTTTAACGGCAGACCATTCCTGGAAGCCTGTCTGCATTCACTCAGCAGGCAGACCTATGCCCATTTCGAAACACTCCTCGTAGACGATGCGTCTACCGATGAATCCTTGTCCTTTGTTCTGGCGCATTACCCCGGCACACGGATTATTTCGCTGAAAAAGAACGTTGGTTTTGCATCAGCCGTAAATGAAGGCATACAACAGGCCAAAGGTCAATACATTGCACTCCTTAACAATGACACAGAGGTCGATGAAAACTGGCTCATGGAATTGCATCATGCGCTGGAAAGCCATAGGGAGGCGGGTTTTTGCGCTTCCCTTATGATAAATTACAACGACAGAAACCGTGTTGATTGCGCCGGGATCGGTTTTTCCTCCTGGGGCAGGGCTTATAAACGGGGTGAAGGAGGGCTTGTTAATCACTATGGACAGCCATCATTCATCTTTGGCGCATCGGCAGGCGCAGCTATGTATCGCAAGGTGCTTTTCGAGAGGATTGGACTATTTGATGAGGACTTCTGGGCATTTTTTGAGGATGTTGACCTGAGTTTCCGCGCGCAACTTGCAGGATTTCAGTGTCTTTATGTTCCAACTGCCATGGTATATCACATTGGGACGGCCAGTCACAATAAAAAGAGTTTAAAACTTCATTATACCGGTTACCGCAACAAACAATGGGTAATATTTAAAAATTATCCGGCTTACTATCTGTTTAAATATTATTTTAAATACGGTCTCAGTGAAATCAAGACGGTTTGGACAGACTTTAAAGACGGGTTTTTTTTGTCGCCTTTCATCGCCCATTGGCTTATTTACAAGGACATTTTCAAACTCATCAGGAAACGAGCCGAGGTTCAGGGATTGAGAACGGTAGATATCCAGTATCTGGATGCCATTATTGACAAGTCGCATGATAAGCTCAAAAGACTTGGAATTCATGGTCTGTAGCGTACGAAACAAAAAGTAAATCTTCATCAGTTTTTGCGACAGGCTCAATACCATTTCTTCAATGCTTTGAAACAAATGACAAACGGATGGAAAATTCCCGTGGCTTTTCTTGAAAGCCTTATGAGGAAAAATACCGCTATAAGACCCATAATTATGGCAATAACCACCGGGTTGACACCCAATAGCCAGGCTAACATCTTTACCAGACCGGACAGAAACGCGATAGGATGCGTGACGAATGCAAGCAGAAGTGAGGCTACAAGGCCGTATTTGATAAGCTTCGCACATCGTGCAAATATTTTTGGCGGCATAAAACGCATAACGAAAAGACCAGACTTTCCTTTTCTGGCCAGCTTGAGCCCATCGTCGCCATACATGCCAACGTACATAATGACGTCATCTCCGTGTCTCTTTGTAAGACTGATAATGTCATCTCCATATTTTTCAATGACTTTAACACCGCTTGAGCCATACTTTGATACATACGATATAACATCAGCACCATGGAGTGCGGCCATTTTAATAACATTATCTCCATAGACGGAACTCAAAAGCACCACGTCCCTGCCATACTTTTGAATGACGCTGAGGCCGTCATCCCCGTAGAGCATAAGGTATCGAACAACCTCATCTCCATATTGACGCGCCAGGGATAATACCGTGTCACCGTATTTTTCGATCGTTTTCCCGGCATCACCACCATATTTGGAGACGTATCGAACTACATCATCTCCATATTGTTGTGCGAGGTGAATGATTTTTCCGTCTGTTGCCTTTATCGCCTTAATGCCGTCGTCTCCGTGTTTTGCCACAAATTGAACAACGTCATCCCCGTACGTGGTAACGAGCGCTTCCGTCAAATGGGCCAATCCTTTAAAACCTTTTGTAGTCTTGGCAAACCGTGCCCCTTGTACTGCAAACTTTGCCCCTTTGGATATACCACTTCCGATGGGTATGAATCCCAGAATATCGAGTCCTGCAAACAATTTGTCCTGTAAGGCAATCTCTTCCTGACGGATCCATTTTCGACTGACCCTTTCTACATCGGAAACAAAGAAGTTCCGTAGTTTATTCGAAATGGTGGTAATTGCCTCTTCCCTGACATTGTTGATATCAAGAATTTCAAATCTGTCCATGAAATCATTTCCCAACTCATAAATAAGGTTGATAGCCTTCCTGGCGTTTTCACGCTGTCCTGATGCATCACTTCTGGCGTTTATTGCAGATGTTTCTGTGCCATACCACCAGGATGATAACCATTCGTAAGCGCTTGTTGTCTTAAGGTAGCTATAGAAATGGCTGCTAAAATCTTTGTTATCATAGAAAAGATAGATGATAGGAATTGTTTGCTTGTGTCCATAGGTCTTTATTATCTGGTAAAAGGTGTCATCGTCGATAAAAAGGCTAAACAAGGTCTTTGCCTTTTCTCCATATTCTTTTATGGCCAGAAGGCCGTCGTCCTGAAATTTTATGACGATATTTAATACCTCTTTGTCGTAAAGCTTTGCGAAACCAATTCCATGCTTTCGCGCCAGGGGGAAGACAATATCTCCCTTTTCATTAGCTAAATTGATTAAGTCCATTCCCCTGTCTTTATTTTCGCTTATCAGAAAAAAGTTTTCAGGGTCATTGGCAATATATTTCATTCCCTCATTTCCGAAAGTCCTGTAGAATTCCGCAAGAGACTTGGGGGAGAAGATGGTGTCAACAGGTATCGTATTCTCCGGGTTGTTATAAAGAAGAAAGATGTCACGGCAATCGAGGAGTGGGTATAAGCTGGCTATTTCTTTGCCGTATTTTTCGAGCAACACGAGCCCTGCAATTTTATACTCTTTCAAAAACTCAAGGACAAAGGTGCCGTACTGCTGACAAAGGCGCTCCGCGTTATTCCCGAATTGATCGAACACGTCTTTATGCGTTGCGTGAATAGACTCGTCATGGCTTCTTTGGGCATTTAAAATTGCATTTGGGATATCCTCTCTGGACTGAGAACCCACATTCTGCGAGGATGCAATGGGTAAGCTGATGATGAAGAGGAGAGGAAAAAACGCAAATATCTTTTTGTTCATGAACGATATTGAAAGAGTTCAATAAAAAGGCTTTTAGCGAAAGAGTTTAGCACACGGAATAGGGGAATGCAAGTGTCATACGACAAGGAAACGGCTGGCATAGCATGCCTGAATGCGAACGGACATTGACTTTCGTAGTTCATTGCGTGATAATAATTTTAGTTTGCGAACTACGAAAGAAGGAGGAGATGGTGGGGAGTAATGATGAATTACATATCGTAACGGGGGCATTTGGTTATACGGGTAAATATATAACAAAAAAACTCCTGTCTCTGGGGAAAAAGGTCCATACCATTACGGGGCATCCTAACCGTCCCAACCCTTTTGGAGGCAAGGTAGGTATTTCCCTATTCAATTTTGATAATCAGACCGAATTGGTCAAAAGCTTGCAGGGCGCTGTAACTCTTTACAACACCTACTGGGTACGCTTTTCATACAAACAAGTGACTTTTGACAAGGCCGTTGAAAATACGAAGGTCCTTATTAAAGCGGCAGAAGAGGCCGGTGTGCAAAGGATTGTGCACATCAGTATCACGAATGCCTCTGAGTCATCACCTTTTCCCTATTTCAGAGGAAAGGGAATGCTGGAAAAGGCCATTTGTCAGTCGAGCATGTCATATGCTATTATCCGTCCGACCGTCCTCTTTGGGCATGAGGATATCCTTATTAACAACATTGCCTGGCTTCTGCGGCGGTTTCCCCTTTTTGCCATTCTTGGGTCCGGTACTTACAAACTGCAACCCGTCTTTGTCGAAGATGTGGCTGAGCTAGCCGTAAAAGCTGGCCAATACGGAGAGAATGTGATTATGGACGCAGTCGGTCCGGAAACGTATACATTTCATGAAATGGTGCAATTCATTGCTGAAAAAGTCCATAGCAAAGCGAAAATAATGTGTCTCAACCCGTTATTAACGCTTTTCTTTTCAAGAGTGATCGGTTACTTCGTCAATGATGTGATATTAACACGGGATGAAGTCTATGGGTTGATGTCGAATCTCTTGATTTCCGGGAACCCTACAACGGGTAGGACACGACTCAGTGATTGGCTGGATGGCAATATAGAGAGCATTGGGATTAAATATGCCTCTGAGTTGGGACGTCACTACCGATAGATATTTGGTTGTAATCCGGGGAGAAGAATTTCTCACTACAATTGCTTCCGGGTGTGACAAATAATATACCGATATTTTTCTGTTGATATGAAATTGTAAAATAAGGCGCATTCCGTGAATATTGAGGTAATGCGCCTTATTCAGATGAGACAAAACCGCAGGTTACTTATCAATGCTTGACAACGTTATGCCACGGTCTTTTTTATCCTTTTGCATACTTCAGCATATGAAGGCTTTTAGTTGCAGATGGCCATTGTCCAGCTCCCACTACTACCACAGGTATTGCTCCAACTGCCGGAAGCAGTCTTGCCTTGTCTGCCTGTGTGCTTTCCTGTATAGGTAAATTGTTTGCAACACGAGTTACTCGTACCATTCGTTGCTATGACTTGTACGTTTACCGCATCGAATGTGCCTGTGACATTCCATATTCCGCAGCCACCGGTATTTACCGTTCCTGCCAGTTGGCCTGGACCAGTGACATTAAGTGACCATTTGTATCCATAGTTATCACATATAACAGGAAGGTCTTGATCCACTGACACACCAAAAAATCTGGTGTTGTTTCCTACCTGCGGTGCTACATCATCAGCAGGACCAGCATATACGGAACCCAGTAAAACTATCATAGCAAACATTGCAAAAAAACCGCCTAACAACTTCTTCATAATTTTGTTTACCTCCTTTTTAAATAATGAAATATTTTAAAAACCAAATCTAATACTTCTCTCATTCCCGTCTAAAAGTGACCCTCCTTTCTGCCCGTACGCTTCTTCCAAAGGCACAATATCGTGTGAGTTACAATTAGGCTTTATTTCTATTGTAAAAGCACGACGCGCTTCATCAGGAATTTGACGGTTAAAAGCATTTGGTATTATCGGTTCCTTTCTGAGGAAATTTAAGTTGGTTTCTCAATAATGTTATTAGTTAAGACAATTTTTTAAAGAATGGAGCAAATTAGGTGCAAGAGAATGTTTGTCAATACAAATAAGTTTTAATTTGTTTAATTTCATTGGATTATAACTTATTTGCTTCCTATTGATTGTAGGAATTCATCGCAAGAAAAAATCGAATTTGTTTAAATTTGAGACGTTGATGCGCAGTTTATCTTTACGCTAGGTTCAAATTTTCAATAATTACAATGATCATGTAGCTCTGCTGTAAAAATTTTTGTTTCTTTGCATTATGTGGAATTGAAGCGTGGATGTAATATGTCGGGATAGCGAAGAGGGTAAATGAGACGAACTTATCGAAGAACTACTAATAATTGACCGTATTGGAACAGGATACTGATGTTTGGGTTAATCACTTGGAAATGATAAAAAATTGAGATTACAACGAGACAGATGACAGAATGTGCAGGATACGAATAAGTATATGATTCACCGGTGTAAAATTTGATTACTACAATATTTACGATTACCAAAAATAGATGGCCGATCACATTTACCCGAAGATATTGCCCGGGTCGTAAATCTATCGTTTATGTCTCAATCATCTCGACATTTGCCCGCGGGACAATGGCTGTGGAACCATCAGGAAATTCAACCTCAAGAATGCGTACCTTTGCCTCGGTTTCTATACTTTGGGGTGAAAAGGGAAGTGCCTTGATTTTGCCGATCCTTCCAAAATGAGGCACACGGATAACCCTTACAGAATCTCCTGTTTCCATGCCTCTATTGATAGGTTTGTCTACTGCTTCTCCCGATATTTTACCTGAATAGGGTATGATAATTTCGGGTCTTACCACACCTGCCCGAATCTGGGTAGCGCCGTTAATAGAGGTTTTAGCGCCCGATCGGGATTTTAAAAGATCAAAGGTTTTTTGCGCCATGGGTATCCGGCCAAAACCTTCCGTGATAATAAGGGTGATACCAATATCTTCTGACCCGGTAATGGCAACTCCCAGGTTGTATCCGAGGAGTTTGGTAAGATCTTCATCGTCAAACCCGCCAACGATGATACCCCTGACACCGGTCTTCTTTGCCTTGTCAATCGCATCGGACTGAATATAAGCCCCCCCGGCAAGGATCGTATCTTTGTGCGCGGGTTGGATGTGATTGGCGGTGAGTGTGTCATTAGGGCTGTCTACCGCAACAACAAGTTCGCCTACCGTTTCTCCGCCTACGCCAAAGATACCCTGAATCAAGGTTGCCATCGTCTCCATTACCACACCTTCTTTTTCTGTGACTTCAATGACGGTGCCGTCTATGTAAGCAAACACTTGGATCGGTTTTGGGGGTTCCCGCAAAAGGACTTGTCCGGTCACATTCGATATGGTTTCAATGGTACCGGTAATGGGGGAGAGCAGGACGGTTTTTAACATCTTAATCCATGGCTTGGTCTCGGCAATAATTTCGTCTTTCTGAACCGGATCACCTTCTTTCTTAATCATATATTCCCTGATATCCTTCGGTTGAATACCCAGGCGATTCACGGCATTCATGGCATGCACCTTGCCAGGTAAATGGGTCATGGCCACAATATCCTCCGCCTTCAGGACATCGCCTTTTTTGACGATAACGTCACCCGATAAAGGCAGGATACGATGGCTCACCATCTGTGTCTTTTCCGATATACGCAGTCCTGGGGTATAAGCGTGGGTCATGGTTTTTTACACTTTGCTAAAATTTCTTTATAATAGAATTTTCTTTTGTTTTTCATTCCGGATAGGCGCCAATAGCCTTAGCCCATCGCTGAAGCTGTGCTACCCGTGAAGCCTTATCTTTTGCCAGGGTTACCGGTCTTCCACGCGTATCAATGACGATGCCTACGATTCCACCGGAAATTTTCTTGAGGACAGGCTTTCCCTTTCCTGCACCCACATCGAATTTTTTTGCAGGCACCACCTCGATTTCTACCTCCTGATCGCTTCCCAGTGGCACTACCCGCAAATGGCCATACGGGAGGGAGTCCTCCATTTTTCTGCCATCGGACATCGTTATTTTATACGAGATACAATTTTCCTCGGGCTTTCCTATGCTCCCTTTCGCCAGGGAAATGCAGGTGCCAAGATGAATCAGGCAATCTTTCTCGAAAACCTCTGTGGACGCCTGCTCATTCACCGTTGCAAGAACTCCTAAATGTGGCAGCATAAAAATGCTGTCAACGGCAATCCTGGTAAATCCCTCGGGTTGTAAGGCGTCGGTCATCATAAGCATTGCCTGCGATCTGCGCGGTGCATTGGAGAGCACACCGCCGCTGCCTACCAGGAGGTCCAGGGTTAGCATATTTATCAGGGTCTCACCCGCTCCGTCCTGTTTAAAAGCCTCGGAGATGTCGCGTTCCCGCTGTACTCCTTTGAGTCCTACTGCCAGGGATTTGTGTTGTTCGAAAGACACCCTGAGGGCTTCGCGGGATATTGCCTGTTCTATCTTCAGTTCTTCAAGGGTTTGGGGTATCGTTGTGGGCCGGATCATCTTATTCTTGATCCGATTTCTGAGATCGGATTCATCGATGTCAAAAGGGACCCATCGCAGGATATTTTCGAGCCCTGCTTCGACTAACACATTCGAGATACTATAACTCATTCCAAGGTTTGCGCTCACGGTGCGATTGAATACCGCACCGTACACGGAAAAAATATTCGTCGTAGCGCCGCCTATGTCAATACCAATTACGTTGATCTGCTGTTTCCTTGCGATTGCCTGCATAATAAGCCCCTCCGCCGCTGGCGTAGGCATAATGGGCGCCCCGGTCCATGACATGAGCTTTTTGTAACCGGGGGCCTGGGCCATGACATGTTCAAGAAAGAGTTTCTGGATTTCCTGCCGTGCGGGAATGAGGTTTTCCCTTTCAAGCGTGGGTCTGATGTTTTCTGTAATATGAAGAGACGTCTTTTCCCCGAGGATTTCTTTGATTTTTTCTTGTACCTCTTTGTTGCCGGCATAGACGACGGGAAGTTCAAACGTCATGCCGAGCCTGGGCTTTGGATTTGCCGCTGCAATAAATTCAGCCAATTCTACTACATGAGAAACGGTGCCCCCGTCAGTCCCGCCGGAGAGTAATATGATGTCAGGTCTTAATTGCCGTATGAGATCGATCTTCTCATGGGGCAATCGTTTGTCGTTGGAAGCAATAACGTCCATCACAATGGCGCCTGCTCCAAGAGCAGCACGCTGAGCGCTCTGGGCAGTCATCGTTTTTACCGCGCCCGCCACCATCATCTGTAATCCTCCACCGGCGCTGCTTGTGGAAACATACATATCTACCCCGACATTTCCACGGGCCGGTGTGATGATTCTTTCCCCATCTAAAATTTTACGACCTGAGAGTTCTTCAACCTCAGCGAATGCGTTTAAGACGCCACGGGTGACATCTTCAAATGGTGCTTCCACGGTTGTGGGTGCTCCGCCCCGATATGTCTGCCGGTATACTCCGTCCTTTTTTTCAATCAAGATGGCTTTTGTGGTGGTACTGCCGCAGTCTGTTGCAATGATGACGTCCAAAGTATTATCCCCTAGTTTTTGTAAAAGCCAACCGCCAGGGGCGGAAGGTGTGCAAAACCTTAAAAAACAGATGGCTATTTATTCGCCATCTCTGCATCTTTAGGATGCCTTTTCCAATTCTTCAACAATCCTTTTGATGCCTTCTCTCTTTTCAAGAATGCCCTGAAGCAGGTCATATTCTGCGGGAGCAAAAAAAAAGGTCAAAAATGGTCTGAGAAATACCATCATTTGACTTCCAATATAGTTGAGTGGTTGTGCACTTTCAAGAAACAATGTGGCGGGAATGGTAAGCCGCCTTTTTTTCATGATCATAGTAAGCTTTTGAATGAGAGCTAACTCCGGTTCGTTCAGCTCTCTGTTTTTCTGTGATGTGCCCAGACTAAAGGCATGCTTGAACTCGCGACGGATAGATGATTCGTCCAGCTTAGGAAAGTATGAGCATATTTTTGATAAAACTTTTTGCATATACATGGGCATGGAAATCTTATCAAAACAGGGTCGTTTTTGTCAAAATCAAAATACTCACACCATCCCTGTTTGCGTATATTTTCCTTGTAATTTTCTATCCGTCTGCCTATAATAAAACTCGTATTTAACGGCGATTTTCAGCGAGCAAAAAGTGAGGCAAAAGCCATTGAAAATTTGGTGTTGATTTTGCGGTAAGCCCGATGCGGTTGTCTGATAGCTGATGTTTATATCAATAGGTATGGAAGTTTTGAAAGGAGAAACAGGTCATGCCATATAGGGCATGGTTTCAGTGTATATCGGGGTGTAGTGAAACGTACGAGTTGAACGAAGTCGTATACCAGTGCAAAAGATGCGGCGATCTGTTGGAGGTCAAACATGATATGGAAAAACTCCACAGGCATTCTCCGGAACAGTGGAAAAAATTATTTGATGAGCGTTACAGACGCACCAAATGGCCATACGGGAGTTCCGTGTGGGGGAAGAAGGAGTGGGTTTGTCCCACCGTCAGCAACGACAATGTCGTTTCCCTTTATGAAGGTGGCAGCAATCTTTTTTGGGCAGAACGGCTTGGACGGGAGATGGGTATTGAAGATCTCTGGATCAAGCAGTGCGGGAATGCCCATACCGGTTCTTTTAAAGACCTTGGCATGACCGTTCTGGTCTCTATGGTGAAACAGATGATTGCCGATGGGAAAAATATCCCTGCCGTGGCCTGTGCATCCACCGGAGATACTTCTGCTGCCCTGGCATCGTATTGTGCGGCTGCCGGTATTCTTGCGATTGTATTTCTACCAAAGAACAAGGTGTCTCTTGCACAACTTATCCAGCCCATTGCGAACGGCGCCCTTACGTTGTCTCTCGATACGGATTTTGACGGTTGCATGAAACTGGTAAAGGAGATATGCAGTAAAAATAATATCTACCTGGCAAATTCCATGAATTCCCTCCGCATTGAGGGACAAAAGACCGTAAGCATCGAAATAGTCCAGCAGTTTGACTGGGAGGTGCCTGATGTTGTGATTGTTCCTGGCGGGAATTTGGGAAATACTGCGGCGCTGGGCAAAGGGTTTCTCATGATGAAGGAATTGGGCATGATCAACAAACAGCCGCGTATTGTGTGTGCACAGGCGGCAAAGGCCAATCCCCTCTACCTGAGTTATCTGAAGGACTTTAGGGAATTTACCCCGGTAAAAGCGCAAAAGACCCTTGCCAATGCCATTCAAATCGGCGATCCGGTGAGTTACAAAAAGGCAATCAACGTGTTGAAAACCTTCAATGGCATAGTAGAGCAGGCTACGGAAGATGAGTTGGCGAATGCTTCTGCACAGGCAGATAAAACGGGGCTCTTTTGTTGCCCGCATACAGGAGTGGCTCTCGCAGCGTTGGCAAAATTATTAAAGAAGAACATGATACGGCCGGACGAAAGGGTTGTTGTCATCTCCACAGCACACGGTTTAAAATTTCCTGAATTTAAGATAAGCTATCATGAAAATAAGCTGGAAGAGGTAAACTCCAGATTTGCTAACCTTCCGGTTGAGGTATCACCCCAATACGATGCGGTTCGGACAACTATTTACCGTAAGCTTGAACAAATGTCTTCTGGACCCAGCAATGCCGCAGGCAAATAACCAACACCCTTCAAAAACAATGAACCGTATGTCCCGAACAACAACGAAATTTCCACGTCCCTGCCACACTTGCTGGTGGTAATTCTCTGAGGTTGTCGCTGATGATTGCGGGGATTAAATTCCTTGACAAAAAACAGGCTATACTTATAATAATTTTTCAGGGGCGGAAATGTTCATAAATAATAAATTTTTTTATGATAGAGTTTACCCTGAAAAGTTTTTTTGATTAGTTTCCGGAGAAGGTTACTTATGAATTATGTTAAAACCACGATATTGCTTATTGCCTTAACACTGTTACTCATTTGGGTGGGAAGTATGATTGGAGGACGTCAGGGCGCCACCTTTGCCTTTGCTATTGCCATGGGCATGAACTTTTTCAGTTATTGGTTTAGCGACAAGATCGTCCTCAAAATGTACGGAGCCAGGATCGTTTCAGAACAGGAATCGCCGGACTATTATGCTATGGTCAAAGATTTGACGGATCGTGCAGGAATGCCCATGCCCAAGATGTATATCATCCCGACGAACGCCATGAATGCCTTCGCAACGGGGAGAAATCCCAATCATGCTGCGGTAGCAGTTACCGAGGGGATGCTCAATTCGCTGAAACGTGAAGAACTGAAGGGGGTATTGGGACATGAGCTATCTCATATCCGGAACCGTGACATCCTGATCTCTACGATAGTTGCAACGATTGCTGGAGCCGTTATGTTGCTTGCTAATATGGCACGGTGGGCAGCTCTTTTCGGAGGTTATGGCGGAAGGGATGACGGGGAAAACCGGGGAAGTGGCTTTGCCATGTTGTTTTTGGCTATTTTAGCCCCCATTGCTGCGATCATCATCCAGATGGCAATTTCCCGTTCGCGGGAATACGCCGCGGACAAAGGCGGAGCGTTATTAACCGGTAATCCCCTGGGACTAGCCGGTGCCCTTGAAAAATTGCAGCAGTCATCAATGGTCAGACAGATGAATGCAAATACTGCCACGGCGCATATGTTTATTGTGAACCCCTTAAGCGGTCGTTCGTTACTCAGCATCTTCAGTACCCATCCGCCGATTGAAGAGCGGATCAAAAGGCTCAGGGCAATGGCATAAGGAAAGGCGATTGAAATCTGAACGGTCATGGTAACAACCCGTCTCTGCCACGAACTTGCAAATACCATCCTGCAGGAAACGAGTCAGTTTCACAGCGCAGCAAGAGGCAATCAAATCTCCTTGATAAAAGGAGAAGAAGGAGATTGCAAAACCTTACCAAAAAAAAGATCTTGTACGCAAAGGTAATAAATGAAGTGCTGGGACTCTTTGTATTTTTCATTATTTTGGTCTGTTGCCAAAGCACAGGTGTTTTACAAAGATGGCAATTTATTTGGAGGAACATGAATGGTGCACTATACGTGTGATATGTGCGGAAGACCATTGGTGGCAGAGGAAGATATTCGGTATGTAGTAAAAATTGAGGTATACACTGCGTGTGATGCTATGGAACTGGATGATGATGACGACGATGACGATATTGATGAAGAAATTTGGGCGATGGAAGAAGACAATGGCCAGGATGAGACATCAAATACGGCAGAATCCTTTGGAAACTGCGAATACAAGACATTCCGCTTTGACTTATGCACCAAATGTCACAAAAAATATTTACAGGATCCGTTATTCCTGAAATTATGGAACGGAACCAGGTTTTCAGAAAATTAAATTTCTTTTTAAAGTCATAATATTTGCAATGGTTTGTGCCTTGAGTGAGAAAAAAGCGCAAACTTTTTGCTGTTGAGAAATATATGGGAATGACAATAACCGAGAAGATCATTGCTGATCATTCGGGACTCAAAGAGGTGCATCCGGGACAATTCGTGTATGCGAACGTGGACATCTGCCTTGGCAACGACATTACTGCGCCTATTGCCATCGAAGAGTTTGAAAAGGCCGGTATATCAAAAGTTTTTGACCCCGAGAAGGTTGTGCTGGTCCCTGACCACTTTACCCCCAACAAGGACATCAAATCTGCACAGCAGTCAAAGATACTAAGAATCTTTGCAGAAAAACATCATTTAAAACATTACTTTGAGATCGGTCGGGTGGGAATTGAACATGCCCTCCTGCCTGAACAAGGGATCGTAGGTCCCGGAGATCTTGTCATTGGCGCTGATTCTCATACCTGCACTTATGGCGCCCTTGGCGCATTTTCTACGGGTGTAGGGAGTACTGATCTTGCCGCATGTTTTGCTACCGGAAAGGTATGGCTCAAGGTGCCCGAATCGATGAAATTTGTTTTTCACGGCAAGGTAAAAAATTGGACCTCCGGTAAGGATCTCATCCTTTACACGATTGGAAAGATCGGTGTAGACGGCGCCCTCTATAAGGCGATGGAGTTTACCGGCAGCGCCATATCACAATTGCCGATGGACGATCGCTTTGCCATGTGTAATATGGCAATCGAGGCCGGGGCAAAGAGCGGCATCATCACCCCCGACAAAAACACGGAAGAATATATCAAAGGCAGATTCAAGAGAAAGCCTGTAATGTACTACAGTGATCCCGGCTGTAACTACGCAAAGACATATGAATTTCATGCCGATGAAATATCACCGCAGGTAGCCCTTCCCAGCTTGCCGGAAAATACAAAACCCGTGGAAGAGGTTTCGGGGATTAAGATTGATCAGGTAGTTATCGGTTCTTGTACCAATGGACGGATTTCAGATCTTAGGATAGCGGCCAGATTCCTCAAAGGGAAAAAGATACATCCTTCCATTCGGCTCATCATTTTCCCGGCAACTCAGGAAATTTACAAACAGGCATTACACGAGGGCCTGATTGAGATATTTATTGACGCTGAGGCGGTCGTTTCCACCTCAACATGCGGGCCATGTCTTGGCGGACACATGGGAATTCTTGCGGATGGAGAGCGGGCGCTTTCCACAACCAACCGTAATTTTGTTGGCCGCATGGGGCACCCGAAAAGTGAGATATATCTTTGCAGTCCCGCCGTTGCAGCGGCGTCTGCAATCACGGGAAAGATTACGCCACCGGATGAAATCATAAAGAATTGATGGAGGAAGCGAGTTAAACCATGTCTCAGAAAAAATATATAGGACTTGATATTGGTTCTGTAAGCGTAAAGGCGGTATTAGTTAACGGCCACAAGGAAATCCTGGAAAATCACTACGTCCGTTCACACGGTCAACCGGTAGAGACATTCATCCTTGTCTTACGGGACATATTCAATCGGACACATATTGATGACATCGACGGAATAGCAATTACCGGTTCTGGTGGTAAGCTTGTCTCTGAATTGATGAACATTGCCTTTGTCAACGAGGTTGTTGCCCATAGCCAGGCGACAACAACCCTATACCCTGAAGTGCACACCATTATTGAAATTGGCGGTGAAGATTCCAAGCTTATGCTGATTGAAAGGGATGCAGCCTCCGGGCAAACAAAGGTTTCTGATTTTTCCATGAATACCATGTGTGCTGCAGGGACGGGTTCGTTTTTGGATCAGCAGGCTACCCGACTTGACATTGCTATTGAAAAAGAATTTGGAGAGCTTGCACTAAAATCCAAAAATCCTCCGCGAATTGCCGGCCGCTGCAGTGTCTTTGCCAAAACCGATATGATTCACCTACAACAGGAAGGCACACCCGTATATGACATCGTGGCTGGTCTTTGTTATGCCATGGCCAGGAATTTCAAGAGCAACATTGGCAAGGGAAAGGAATTTTCCAAGCCCATTGTTTTTCAGGGTGGTGTGGCAGCAAACGTCGGAATGATTAAGGCGTTTGAGGATATTTTAGAACTCAAACCCGGAGAACTCCTGATACCAAAATATTTTAGTGTCATGGGGGCAATTGGCACGGTATTCACTCTTATGGACAAAGGTATCCATTCGCCCTTCCGTGGTTTAAAAGAGGTCGAAGAATATTTAAGAAATCGTGGCGCAAAGGCTTCGAATCTGGAACCCCTTCAGGCGGATAATTATAAAATCGTTGAAAAAACGCATGCAATCGCTGGCGATGAAAAGATTGATGCGTATGTGGGGGTTGACGTGGGGTCGATCAGCACCAACATTGTTGTGATTGACAAACATAAAAATGTCCTGGCAAGGCGCTATCTTATGACGGCGGGAAGACCGCTTGAGGCCGTAAAACAAGGGTTGTATGAGGTTGGTCTTGAGGTGGGAGATAAGGTGATTGTCTGTGGCGCAGGAACGACAGGTTCCGGGCGTTATTTAACGGGGGATTTTATCGGTGCAGACATAGCTAAGAATGAAATTACCGCCCATGCAACCGCCGCTGCAAATGTAGACAAGAGTGTAGACACCATCTTTGAAATCGGCGGACAGGATTCCAAATTTATCCGGCTAGAAAACGGCGCAATCGTGGACTTTGCCATGAACAAAGTGTGTGCCGCAGGAACCGGCTCATTTCTGGAAGAACAGGCGGAAAAGCTAAGCATAAGTATTAAAGGAGAATTCAGCAAACGGGCGCTTTCGTCATGCTGTCCGTCCCATCTTGGCGAGCGATGTACGGTGTTTATGGAGTCAGACCTGAACCACCATCAGCAGCGCGGGACGTCTAAAGATGATTTGCTTGCAGGGCTGAGTTACTCTGTTGTGTTAAACTTTATTAACAGGGTCGTAGAAGACAGAAAAATTGGAAATTCAATTTTCTTTCAGGGGGGAGTGGCAGCCAATCGCGGGGTAAAGGCTGCATTTGAAAAGGTGACCGGGAAAAAGATCCGTGTTCCACCTCATCACGATATCATGGGCGCCATCGGATCCGCGATTATTGCCATGGAGGAAAGGACGTGGGAAAAATCCCGGTTCAAGGGGTTTGACCTCCGGCATAAGAGATATGAATTATCTTCGTTTGTTTGCAAGGACTGTTCAAATATCTGCGAGATCAGAAAGGTCACCATTGATGGAGAAAACCCACTTCACTATGGAAGCCGCTGCGGTAAATTTGATGATGAACGGACGCTGAAAAAGGGGAAGCATCTCCCCAGACTTTTCCGTGAGAGGAAAGACGCCCTTTTCAATACGTACAAAAAAAATAAACCTGATCAACCCATTGGGAAAAGGGTTGGAATACCGCAGGTTTCTACCTTTTACGACTTCTATCCGATGTGGAAGGCATTCTTCATGGAATTAGGTTTTGAGGTAATAACTTCCAGCGATACCAATAAAGATATTATCTATAATGGCGTGGAAGTGATTACGGCAGAAACCTGTTTTCCCATCAAGGTTGCACACGGACACGTAATCGATATGCTCGAAAGGGATATTGATTACCTGTTCCTGCCCAGTGTGATTAATTTAACGCACAGTAGTCCAAAACTTACTCATTCATATGCATGTCCTTATGTGCAGTGCATACCGTATCTTGTCCGTTCGGCCATCGATTTTGAGGGGAAGAAGTTTGAGGTTTTGTCTCCTGTCATTCATTTTGAATATGGAGAGGAGTACGTCAATAAGACCCTGCGCGAGATTGCGAAAAGCTTGGGAAGAACGGGAGCAGTTACGGAAACAGCTATAAAGACCGCACGTGAGGCGTTACAGAATTTTAACAAAACGCTTGAGACAAGAGGGAGTGAGATCCTGAAAAATTTGGGGGAAAACGATAAAGCCTTTGTGCTGATCAGCCGTTCCTATAACGGCTGTGATACGGGTATGAATCTGGGGCTTCCGGAAAAACTGCGGGATTTAGGTATTCTGACCATCCCGCTGGACTTTCTGAAGCTGGATATCGAGGAAGTTGCCCATGAGTATCCGAATATGTATTGGAAGACCGGGCAAAAATTCCTTGCTGCGGCGCGGATCATTTCAAGAGACAAGAGGTTGTATCCGCTCTATATCACGAACTTTGGCTGCGGTCCAGACTCTTTTATAACCAAGTTCTTTACCAAAGAATTAGCTGGGAAGCCCTGTTTAACCATAGAGATTGATGAGCATAGCTCTGATGTTGGGGCAATTACCCGGTGCGAGGCATTCATTGATAGTTTGAAAAATGTCAAACCTTCCGCTGAGAGAAAAAAATTACGAGATGATGTGCCGATCCGTAATTTGGCAGAGAAAAAGCGACGTACGATATACATCCCTTATATGTGTGACCACGGCAGGATGATTGCCTCATCCATGCGGGCTAACGGGGTGCTGGCAGAGGCGTTGCCCATGGCAAATAAACAGTCAGTGGATATTGGAAGAAAATTCACTTCGGGGAAGGAATGTTATCCTGCAATTCTTACCACCGGGGATATCGTAAAAAAGGCGATGAGTCCTGATTTTGACCCTGAGGCAAGCGCTTTCTTTATGGCGACGGCATCAGGTCCCTGCCGGTTTGGCCAGTACAATAAATTTCAACGGATGGTGCTCGATGACCTCGGGCTTCCTCATGTACCTCTCTATACGATGGACCAGGGGGATAACTATGACGAAGATACAAAAAATCTCGGTACCCACTTCCGTAAACTGGCATGGAACGGCATTATGTACACTGATCTCTTGCAAAAATTGCAGAGAGAGACGAGACCCTATGAATTACAGAAGGGAGAAACTGACGCTCTCTATGAAGGGTATGTGAAAAAGGCCGAGGTTGCGCTCGAAAAACATCTGAATTTAGTTGAATTTGCACGTGAAGCCAGCGAAGCATTTGCAAAAATAAAGGTAGACCGGAGCAAGCCAAGACCTTTGATTGGCGTCATTGGGGAGACCTATGTCAGATGCAATGAGTTTGCAAACAATTTTCTCGCTCGAAGTATTGAAAGATTGGGCGGAGAAGCCTTTATTCCACCTTTTTCTGAATGGATTAATTATATTGCACACTGCCGCAGAGAATCATGTCGTTTTGAAAAAGATTATAAGGGTCTTTTTGGCGAAATCATCTCAGACATAGTTCAGAGGTACGACGCCTATAAGCTCACGAAGGTGTTTAAGGGAAGCATCAGGCATTTCCTGAAAGATGCATCGATTAAAGAACTCATCAAAAAGGGAAAACCGTACATCGATGATTCTTACAAAGGGGATCCGGTGCTCAGTATGGGCAAGGCAATCGAATACGTAGAGGAAGGATTTGACGGCTTGATTAACGTTATCCCGTTCCACTGTATGCCGGGGACAGTGGTGAATGGTGTGCTTGAAAAGTTTCAGAAAGATTTTTACGGTATGCCGTGCCTGAAGTTGTCCTTTGACGGCCAGGAACAATCAAATGAAGAGACGCGGTTGGAGGCATTTATGCATCAGGCATATCAAAGGATGGAAGGCAGGTTGCATTCCAAAAAACACGGCACGGTAAGTCGTAAGCGAAAGGGTGCAGAGCGCGACAGGGAGTTGGTGGCCGGAAGAGAAAGATAAATTGCAGAAAGACGATGTGTATTAATACAATAGCGTGAGGATACGATGAAAGGTAAATGCTGGAAGTTTGGAAATAATATTAATACGGATGAGATCATCCCGGCGCGATATTTAAATACCACCGATACAAAAGAACTGGCATCTCACTGCATGGAAGATGCCGATCCGGATTTTATGAAGAAGATTAAAGCGGGTGATATCATTGTTGCAGGAGATAATTTTGGATGTGGTTCTTCCCGCGAACATGCCCCCATTGCCATCAAGGCTGCGCAGATTTCGTGTGTTATTGCAAAGTCCTTTGCCCGTATCTTCTTTCGGAATGCCATTAATATCGGCTTGCCTATTTTTGAGTGTCCTGAGGCTGCAGAGCATATCCGGGAAGGTGACGAGATAGAGGTTAACCTTACGACCGGAGAAATTCTCAATCACACCTCAAAGAAAAGATTCAAATTTGAACCATTTCCCCAGGAGATGCAGGAGATTATTCAAGCCGGGGGATTGATGAATTTTGTAAAAAAGAAGATGGCTGTTGCATAGAACCAAAATCAAAACCGTCAGATTCCCAATAAGTTCTGACAAGAGAAATCATTGTCAACACGGTTTAAAAATCAGGAAAGGTTGTTTGATATTTCTGTGACTTTAAACTTTATTCTCGAAAGCCGTTAACGACACCATGCAAACCTTGGAAATTACCAAAAATATTCACTGGGTAGGGGCGTTAAATGCAACCCTCAGAGTATTCGACGTGGTGTTTCAAACCCGATTCGGAAGCACGTACAATTCCTATCTCATTCAGGCAGACAAACCCACCCTCATTGACTGTGTACATGAGAAGTTTACCCAGGAATATCTGGAAAAACTCCGGTCATTAATTAACCTGAAAGACATTTGCTACATTGTGATAAACCACACCGAGATGGATCATACCGGGGCATTGGATAGGTTGTTAAAAGAAACACCAAATGCCCAAATCCTGTCCACAAAGACGGCAGCCCTTTTCCTGAAAAATATTTTACACCGGGAAGCAAAAGGAAGGGCGGTTGAAGATGGTGAGAGTATAAGCCTGGGCAATAAGCAATTAAAATTTATTCATGCGCCATACTGGCATTGGCCGGATACGATGTTTACTTACCTGGAAGAAGACCACGTACTCTTTCCGTGTGATGGTTTTGCAACCCATTTTTGTGATGAACGGCTCTTTGATGACCGGGTTGATGACTTTACCGAAGATTTTCGGTACTATTTTGAGCATGTCATGGGCCCTTACCGGAAGAAGATCCTGGAGGCAATTGAAAAGATCAAAGGTCTGGATATCCGCCTCATTGCTCCAAGTCACGGGCCTGTCCTGAGGACCGATCCATGGAAATATATTCATGCCTATAAAGACTGGAGCACGGCAAGAAGAGACCCGTATAAAAAACGCGTTTTGGTCTTTTATTCATCCATGTACGGAAATACCAAAAAGATGGCGGAGGCCGTGGCGAAAGGCGCATCTACGGTTAATACCGAGGTCAAACTCTATGATGCTACCTGCGTATCATCCGAATTTATGCGGTGTGAGATGGAAGCTGCCGACGGCATCCTGATTGGCTCGCCGACGATAAATGGTGATGCATTAAAACCCGTGTGGGACGTGATCAACGTTATGTTTAGCGTCAACATAAAGCTTAAGAAATGTGCCACCTTTGGCGCCTATGGATGGAGTGGAGAGGCAACAAAACTCCTGGAAGAACGGCTGAAAGGTCTTAAACTCACCATTGTCCAGCCACCCATCAAGGTACTTTTCATCCCGACAGAAGAAGACCTGAAAAGGTGTTCCATCTTTGGGTATGACTTCGCCTCGTCCCTGACAGCCAGTCCGGCAAAATGAAAGGAGCTTCTTTCGTTTTTCATTGATATCAGTAAATACCCCCAAATTCTCTGGTTTATCAAAGAGGTCTTTCCTCTAGATTGGGGAGCCGTGCCGGAAAATATTTTGTTCTTGCTGAAATATCAATTTTCCTATGCGGATTCCCGTGCCATCATATAGAGAAATTGCTGGGCATATCCCGCATATCTGCCAAAATATTCCACCCCGAAGTCCCGCAATTTTTGATTTGATACCTGCTGATTTTTGAAATAGAGTTTCTGAAGTATCTTTTTCATCCAGGTATCAATAGGAAATGCCTCCGTAAAGCCTAAAGAAAACAAAAGGATACAATCTGCGATCTTATCTCCAATGCCAGGAATATCCTTCAACGCTCTCTTTGCCTCCGGATAAGGAAGGTTTTTGAGAGACAGCAAAAAGGCCTCGCTTACGAGGTCGTTGGCCGTTCTGATATACTTTGCCCGAAAACCTGTCTTTGCCCGAACAATCTGGTCGTAGTTGTTTAAATCGCCGGGATTGGGAAACGCATGCATCTCTCTTCCTTTCACCGTAATTTTTTTCCCAAAGAATTGTGATAAATTTTCAAGGTTTAGCTTTATTTTAGGGATATTTGCAGCAGAAGAGCAGAGAAATGATATGAGACATTCCCACGGGTCCTGCCGGACAATACGCAAGCCGTAGTATCTCCTGATTGCCTTACCGATGTGCCGGTCCCTGTTTATTTCTTTTAAAATAGCGGAATATGGCTCATCAAGGGCAAAATAGTGTATCAGGGATTCGCGGTCAATGCCCTGGAATTCTAAGTGATTTGCAGACTGTCTGACATGAAAGATACGGCCCCTTGCAGCTATATCATACCAGTCGTTTCTTCTGGATACCCGGAACAGTTGACCGCACAAGAGGGTGGATTCGAGATTAAAATTATTTACGAGTATCGCGGGCATGATATAGGCTTCAAGGTGTTTCGTATTTTTATGCGATTTTCCTTGCCATAAGAACCTTGTTGAAAGTTATTTTAATTCCTCTGGCTTATCTGGTCCTTTGCTCGTCCATTGCCGGCCAATCTCATCAGTTGACTTCGGCACATCCACGTTCGGTACCTGGTAACCATAGCTCTTTCTTCGTTTCCGGAGTTCGTCAGAAGAGATACCGAACTGCTTGTCTCGTTTTTCTATTATTCCTTTGCTGATCTGTCCGTCAGCACCGGCAGACCACATGAGAAGCGGTTCACCCATTGGGATCTCAGTGGTTGGATCAGGCCAGGTATGGAATGTCTTACCCCAGCTCGTCAAAAAGCCCTCAAGGGCCTTATCACCCATATCAGCTAAATCAGGCACAACAAGTTGCCCGGATATAATCTCGTACGCATGGGGGTGCCAATACTTCTTCTCCCCGGACGGAAGCGTTTGGTAGGTCTCGTTGCTGATGATGTATTCAATACCAAGGAGTCTTGCAGGCGCTTCCTTGGAGTCATATATGACACACTGGTGGATATCTCTACCCTTAATATTGAGATTCCGCATCGAGCAATAATGATGGGCCTCTATCTCAAATTTTGGATTGTTCTTGGCTATATGGAATGCGCAGAGGTAGAGATGTATATCCTTGACGGGATTGGCATACTTTAATTTATTAACATTTTCAACACCATGTTCACCTTTTTCTGCCACAGCGTTTCTTAACGGAATAAGCATCAAACTAAGAAACGCAATAACTACAACAAACGTCAGGATCTTCGCGATCGTTTTGCATGAACAACGAAGCATTTTGTTTACCTCCTTTTCAGTTGAATGTTTAAGAAATTATGGTATAGGCTGCCGATGTTACATCATTCTTTTCGGTACACGTTTTTCTTTCATCCGGGGCATATATTCAACTTATTATTATAACATACCTTCAACCGTATGATAAAATATTATTTATGCTACCTTGAAATCATCTTAAACAAAATGAAACATCCATGAGCCTCTGGCTCTCAAGAGATAATAAAAATGTCACGCTGAGCTGAAGGTGAATGGTCTCGTTAAGACCAGATTCTTCGCTTCGCTCAGAATGACAAAAAGCGAAGGGCTTAGAATGACAGTGAGTTGTTATTTCCAGGTGAAAAACTGATACAATCCATTATTTTTCATGACAAATTTGGCTCATCGTGATAAAATTTGGTAACGGTAAATTTCGGTAACAATTTTAGGAGGAGTGTATCATGAAAAAGACATGCCTAACATTCTTTATTGTCATGATTGTCTTTGCCGGGCTCTGTCAGGCCCAGGACCCACCAAGGGTGATCGTGGAGAAATACCTCGATGCCGTCCGGAGCAACGATTACGATAGGGCATATTCCCTCATTTCTAAGACTGATACCACGATTATCAATTGGCTGAAACTCATACAGTATGTGAAAAAGATCGCCCCATTAAGGCTCACTGAAATTATTGACCTTGCTCATAGCGCCGTCCGGCAGGAGATCATAAGCACATCCGTGGGCGGTAACACCGCCCTCGTAAAAATCCACTCCGGGATTCCTGATATGAAACAAACCCTGAGGATTACTCAGAATATAGAAGATATAAAGTCTCTGTCAGCGCGTGGTGGATTACCTATGAAGGAAAGATTCGGGGAATGCGCGCTGGTATTGGAAGATGATATGTGGAAGATTTCGGAGGTCAAGGGTGTTTCCTCAGATCAGGCTGCAGATATTGCCACTGATTTTGCAGAGCTCATTTTAGGCAAGGACGAAGCGGAAAGGATTGTGAAAAAAATCGATGAGTTTATGAAGAAGCAGGAAAAGGGCGCTTGATTTCAAGTGGATAAATTTTTTTGATTTTTCTATTGACATTTTCCAGAGAAATGTTTTAAATAGTAAACGTTTAGAAAATTAAACGTTTGTTGTAAGCAATAGATCTCTCGTATCTCCCAATAGAGAGACCCCTGGTTCCTCCCGCAGATTAATATGCTGCGGGAGGAATTTGTTATGCTCCATAGCCGCAACCAAAATATCACCAGCGCAAGCATGATGACAAGGAAAAGTCATCAAAGGTATAATAGAAAAAAACACAACATCTTCCCTCATGGAAAAGGAATTTATCGTTCAAAAATCTGATGCATGAAAACGCTGGGAATTCATATCGGTCATGATAGCGGCAGTTCCTTAATAATCGACGGTCAAATCGTAGCAGATGTATCAGAGGAGAGGTTTGTCCGGATAAAACATTATGCAGGGCTCCCGGTAAATTCCATAAATTTCTGTCTTGCTGCGGGAAAAATCTCCTTTGAAGAACTTGACTTCATTGCAGTATCGGGTGAAATCGCTGACCTTAAGCTGAAAACACTCCTCAATCTCTCCGATGAAGATTTTGACCGCATCATCAGGCAGAACCTGCCTTGCCAATCCATCAGAAAAAAACTAAAGGGCATGATTAAGGATAAAATAGTGTATCGTGAAACTCCTCCGCTTTACCTGAAGTTTTTTCACCTTGCGCCGAAGACGAAGGTAATTAAGGTAGACCATCATCTGTCTCACGCAGCATCGGCATACTATACCTCAGGGTATCAGGATTGTATGATAATTACCTGCGACGGAGTCGGCGATGGAACCTCCCTGGCCGTTTGGAATGGTTCACGCGGGACGATAATGGAAATAAAACGCTATGGCACATCAGGCTCGTTTGGGTGGTTCTATAGCCTGGTAACAGAGGCTCTTGGGTGGTGGGTGGGTGACGGAGAAGGGAAAACCATGGGACTGGCGCCGTATGGTGACAGAAAGACCGTTCTCGATAAAGAAATATTTGTTCATTATCTGCCACGCTATCAGAACGGAGAAATTGCTAAAGGGACTGATTTTGGCGCCGTTAAGTATTTTAAAGAATTTGATGCCTTTCATTGGCATTTTCCTGATGCCGGTAAAATTAAAAAGGTGGTTGATCGGTATGGTGCAGAAAATATTGCAGCCGAAGCCCAGGATTTATTAGAAGAATCGTTGTTGGGCTTTGTCAGGTACTGGGTGAAAAAAGAAGGGGCAAGGAACCTGGCGACCGCAGGAGGGGTATTTTTAAACGTGAAATTAAATCAAAAAATCATCGAGGATAATATCGTAGAAAACTATTCTATTTTCCCGAATGCGGGGGATGCAGGCCTTGCACTGGGGGCTGCATTATCGGTATCCCAAGGTTTTTCCAAAGAAAATATTACACAAAAGATCGATCATATCTATTGGGGGCCAGAGTATGGCAACGAGGAAATCGAATCTATTCTCAAAGAAAGAAATCTCCGTTACCGGAAGGCTGATAATATAGCGCAAGAGGCGGCAAGGGCATTAGCAGACCAGAAAATCATCGGGTGGTTCCAGGGAAAGATGGAGTCAGGCCCAAGGGCACTCGGCGGAAGATCTATTTTATTCGACCCGGGAAAGCCGGAAAATAAAGATATCATAAACATGCGGGTAAAGTTCAGGGAGCCTTTCAGGCCTTTTTGCCCTTCGATCATGGAGGAATATGCCCACGAATATCTTGTTACAAATTACAAAGACCGGTACATGATAACTGCCTGCAAGGTAAAGGATGAAAAAAGGAACGTCATCCCGGCCGTAACGCATGTCGATGGTACCTGCCGACCGCAATTTATTTCACGGCAAATAAACAAACGATTCTGGGAATTACTCGACAACTTTCGCCAATACACGGGTGTGCCGGTAATTCTTAATACTTCCTTTAACATTAAAGGGGAACCCATTGTTTGCAGTCCGAGGGATGCCATCAAGTGTTTTTTTGATACGGGGCTGGATTTGCTGTTCATAGGCGATTTTATCGTGAGCAAATATTAGTTGTTTTCTTAAGAAGATATTTTGACATTTTTTAACAAAAAAGGTGACAGCTAGAACGGTAGAAACATCCTCACTGTATTAATTGAAGTCTGTAGGACCGTACTTGCAGAGGAAGGGATAAGGGCAGAAAGGTATGGATTTGGGACGAGAAAAGAAGAAAAGACTCGGGACTGACAAGCTCGTTAACTGACAACCGGGGAAAAAAATGTCTTCAGAAATCTACAAAAAAATCGGCGGAAACTCAATTTATACCCTTATCCGAAGGGTAATCATCCTTCCCATAGGCTTAGCGATAGTCCCGATCATCATTAAGTTTATTGGGGTTGAGGGATATGGGGTATGGATTATGATACAAACCCTCCTCGCGTATTCTTCTGTGATGGACATGGGATTGAGCCCGGCTATAACAAAATATACGGCAGAATACGATGGGCAGGGAGACCATCGTAAAATGATACAAATTTTTAACACCCTTTTTGTTGTGTATCTATTTTTATGTCTTATATTGTTTCTCGTGGTTTTTGTGGGTAAAGGGATCATTGTAACTTCTCTGGTAAGGCCTGTCCATATCCCGAAGGAAACGGTGTCCTTTGTCTTAATAATCTCAGTGCTTGTGTTTTGTCTTACAATGGTTTTCAGTGTCTATCCTTCGTTTCTGAATGGTTTACAAAGGATGGATGTAACTAACAAAATAGATAGCATTTCGTCGGTAATCAAGTTTGCCCTTTCAGTGCTGTTTTTATATTTCGGCTGGGAAATCAAAGGTCTTGCCCTTGCGGGTGGCATATCCTGTATCATCGTTATTGCTTTGTATATCTACGCCAGTAAAAGAATCGCACCTTATTTAACCTTCAACCCTTTTCTGTTCAATCTTAAAACGTTACAAGAGATTTGGGGATTTAGTATGTATGGTGCAATGAGTAATGTTGTGGCAATGATACATCTTCAATTAGACAAGCTTATTATAAACTATGTTCTCGGGATCAACAGCCTTGCTATGTACGACATTGCTCACCGGCTGGTATCTTTTCTATGGGGCTTATGTGGTTCGTTTGTTGTGCCCATTATGCCTGCAATTTCAAAAATACACATTACTGATGGGATTGAGAAATCAAAGGAGGTTTTTCAAACGGTCTTTCAATATACCGCGCTGATTGTGTGTCCGCTGTTTTTGTTTGTTTCCGTATTTGCACACACCTTGATTGTGGCCTGGTTAGGCACTGGTTATGAAAATGCCGTTTCTGTTTTGAGGATTTTATCGGTTGCGTATATGATGAATATCCTGTGCGGGCCGGTTACATCGGTTTTGTCGGGGATGGGATCGTATAAGATTACGTTTTACGGAGGTGTTGTCGCTTCTGTGGCTGCCGTTCTTTTCTGTATCATCCTTTCGTTAAAGTTTGGTATCATAGGGTGTGCCGTGGGTATTTTATTAGCATTTCTCCTTGCAGATACCTTTCTCTTTCTTTGGCTTCAAAGGCTTTTTGTCTCTTCTTCCCTGTCTCGTCTTGCGTATCGTTCCCTTTGCTTTCCTGTGGTTATCAGTATCATTATTTTTCCTGGGACTAAGGTACTCATAGAGCACTTCTTCTCAAATAGATATATCGGGTTGATGCTGGCTAGTGTTGCACTGTTGATAGTTTATGGTGCAATAATTTATAAAGATAGAAATTATCGGGTTGTATGGCAGTCTATATCTGCGGTTCGTTGGTAAGAATTTTTGGAATAGTGTGTGATAAATGCTTGATACGTCCTTCTTCTTTTAGCCACTCATGACAATACCTTGCGATGGCGTTGTTTCCATTGTTTTTTTTATCCAACGAAGGCGTGAAAATCCATGCTTTATAGTTTGTGCAGAGAAAAAGAGATAAAAGGTCGGCTATCCAAAGCAGGTGAAATAGATCCTCAGTTATATAATTTCTTAATCGAGAAGATAGAATTTGGTAAATATCTCCGATATAAAAAAATCGTAACGCAATTGGTAAGAAAAATCATTGCGATGGGGACAAGGAGTTATTTAAATAGTCTCTCATGGAGAGGGATTATCAATAAGATAAACATTCCTTCGCATAAGAAAAAAATTTTGTTCGTAACAGGATTAACGTTTAATAGTGTGGGAATAAGTATCTACTTGAGAAAAACGGGTGAATTTGAGACGATCCTCCTTACGGAAAATCCCTGGCTTGTTGGATTTTTCAGGCAATATTTCGATGCGGTCTATGTATATAATTCT
The DNA here is from genome assembly GCA_007618135.1 of Candidatus Brocadia sp. WS118. Classification (GTDB taxonomy): domain Bacteria; phylum Planctomycetota; class Brocadiia; order Brocadiales; family Brocadiaceae; genus Brocadia. Next base: position 75,185 of record PHFX01000003.1, read on the forward strand.
TATTTTGATGTTATTCGTATTCTCATGTTGTCAAAGCCTTACAAAGTACATATTCACGGATCGCATAATTACTACTTTTTGGGTGTCCTTGCATGCTGTTTTAATAGCGCTGGCACAATTGCCGGATTTATCGACCCGCCTTCTTTTGAACCTTCGGCAGACAACCCTGAAGAATTACGCAAAAAACCGAAGGATACCCAGATGGATTGTTTTTCAGAAGAATTTATCTTTAAAGAAGCGGATGGAATTGTTCTCACCATGAACACGCTTGTTGCAGGAGAAAAATTACGGCTTCGTTATCACTCAAAGGTGCCTGTACTCGAATTTCCCACGTATGTATGTGATGAGTTTTTCGAGGAAGAAGAGAAATATTCACAAAGAGACGGCAGGACATACCTTGTCTATGGCGGTATTGTTGCTCCTTCTCATCAACCGAAGGAAATCTATGGCGCTGCTCAATTTATTGATCTTGCCAAAAATTTTATTCGGCAGGGATTGTGTTTCCATATGTATCTTTCTCCGCATTTTTCTCCGATTCAAATTGATACCTTATATTCAGACTATATTCAACTCGCTGCAGAGTCGCCGGATTTCAATTTTCAATATGGAATTCCTCTTGATAGAGCAACAAAAGAATTCTCAAAATATGATTTTGCTGTTATGATACATATAACAAAAGGCACAAAAATGAATGCATTTCATTTTAATACCTGTATTCCAACGAAGTTTTTCACGTATCTGTCTGCGGGGCTGCCGGTCATTATCAATAAAGAGTTTGCATATATTGTATCCGTAGTCAGAAAATATGAAATTGGCATTGTCGTAGACCAGGATGAAATTGATTCTTTGGCTGAGATTATTAAAAGCTATGATTATGAAAAACTAAAGGCGAATGTCAAACGTGCCAGGGATGAGTTTTCCATGAAAAAACATATTGGTCGTTTGATTGAGTTCTATGGGCAAAGAGACGGGAATTTTTCGTGAAGAACCGAAGAACATGACAGTCAAAATTCTCATTATAAAGTTAGGATATTCAGAAACGTTAGACACGGAAATAGGACGAGTCCCCAGCCTGGGAGATGTACTCAGGACAACACCCATCCTTTGGGCATTGAAGGAAAAATACCCGGATTCCCATATAACATGGCTTGTCTCTGAAAATGCGGAACAACTCCTGCATGGAAACAAATTTATTGACAGGATTCTTGTGTGGGATGCCTTTGTGCCATTCCAGCTCATGAGAGAAAAATTTGACATCCTCATAAACCTTGAAAAGATACCCGGTGTGGCGGCGCTCTCTGACATGATTGACGGGTGGACACGGTATGGTTTCCGGTTTGACAGCGTCACAGGACGGTACCATGCATATGAAAGTGGTTTAAGTTTTATCGATTACATAGAGAAAAAAAGGAAGACCAATAACACAAAAGATTTTTGGCAGAAAGTTCTCATTGAAATGTTGGGGGTGGAATGGAAAGGGCAGGAATATATCATTGGATATAAACCAAAAACAGGGGTGGTTCACGATGTTGGATTAAATTATGAAGTTGGGTCTAAGTGGCCCACAAAAGCTATGCCTATCGAAAGATGGAAAGAACTTGAGAAAAAACTCCTGCATTCCGGGTACACCGTGTCGTGGCAGCATGGGCTGAAGGATTTATATGAATATATGGACTGGATACATTCCTGTAAACTCATCATATCGACTGATAGTCTTGGGATACATCTTGCATTTACCTTTAAAAAAAACGTAATAGGAATTTTTGGTTCGACGGATTCACAAGAGATTTATCTGTATGACAAGGGCAAAGTGATTCATTCTCATCAGGAATGCACCCATATGCCCTGTTATTATTCAAAATGCATAACGGGGCTCAATTGCATGAATGAAATAGATATCGACAAAGTTGTTGAGACATCACGGGAAATGCTGAGGAGATAAAGAGTATCATGGAATTGAAAAAATCACAGATATCGAAAGAGATAAGAAAAACGATTATCGAGCTGGCGAATAAATCGAAAAGTCCCCATGTAGGGTCCTCTTTGTCCTGTGTAGATATATTAACGGTGCTGTATTTTGATGTGCTGAACCTACAGCCGTGGGAAAATCGGGATATCTTTATTTTAAGCAAGGCACATGCTGCCATGTCACTCTATAGCACGTTAGCCAGGAGAGGCATCATAGATGAGAAGCTTTTAAACGGCTATTATCAAAATGAGGGAACACTGCCGGCACACCTCGATAGATTCACGGCAAAGGGGGTGGAAGTATCGGCGGGTTCGCTTGGACATGGATTTAATATGGGACTTGGCATGGCCTTTGGATTTAAAAAGAAAAAACAGGACCGGAAGGTATACACCTTGATAGGTGATGGGGAATCACAGGAAGGGTCTATCTGGGAAGGCGCCCTGTTTGGTTCAAAGCTTGGATTAGATAACTTTACTGCAATTATGGACTATAACAACCTCCAGGGATACGGAAGGGCGCGAGAACTCTGCAGTTTTGAACCGGTAAAATCAAAATGGCAGGCATTTGGCTGGCATGCTGTAGAAATAGGTGGTCATGATTTTAACGCTCTAAAGGATGCTTTCTGTGAATACACGCAGGGAAAACCCAAAATAATCATTGCACATACTACCAAGGGTAAGGGGGTTTCATTTATGCAGGACCAACTCATATGGCATTATTATATTGTGACGGATGAGCATAAGAAGAAAGCCCTCCTGGAATTGAGTGATATCTAAAAATTACACTGGACACTGATTTCCCCGGAATTTTTAGATGGAGCAATACCATGAACATTATGGAAAGAAAAAATACTGAATTAATTAAAGAATTCAATAGATATATTAGAGAGCATCCTGAATTTGTTGATAATATTCCCAGTAATGCAGTTGTAGTAATGCAGTTAGAGAAAGATGAGGAATTTAATAACTGGAGCCGTGAGATGGCAAAAAGTCAAGCAGAGAAAGGTCAATCAATCATATATATCAAGATAAAAAAAATGAGACCTATCCGCTCTCGAATCGAAAAGCTGGAAATTGCCCTGTGAGGATAAAATCAATACGGACTTTGAGAAAAATTTTTTGCCTTAGCTTATGAGAAATACTTTTATTAATACCATAATTGACGCATGCAAGATCAGAGAGGACGTTTTCATCATCAGTGGAGACGCCGGACTCGGAGTGTTCGATGAATTCAAAAATACATTTTCTGATAAATTCCTCAACCTCGGAGTTGCGGAACAAAACATGATAAGCTTCACCGCAGGTCTCTCCATGACAGGGTTTAAAGTATATGTTTATAACATAATACCTTTTGTGCTTTATCGATGTTACGAGCAGGTGAGAAATGATATCTGTTACCAGGAGCTGCCGGTTACCCTGGTTGGTATTGGAAGCGGCATTACTTACTCTCCGCAGGGGATGACTCACTACTCGGTTGAGGATATTGGGATAGCTCAATCCCTTCCGAATATGAAGGTCTTTTCGCCAACAGATCCGATAGAAGCAAAACTTGCAGCAAAATTTTCTTTAAGCAGCGGATCGCCCGTATATGTAAGGCTAGCCAAGAGAGGTGAGCCCAATATACACAAAAATGAAACTTTTGATATAACCGAACCCCAACTGATAGAAGACGGTGAAGATATAGCCATCATTTTCCACGGATCTATCGGTCTTGAGGTCTTGAAGGCCAGAGAGATACTGAAAAAGGACGGAATCCTTCCCAAGCTTATCTCGATGCCCATGGTGATGCCGATAAATGGAGAAAAATTGTTTCTCATGCTCCGGAATCTAAAATGGGTTATTACCGTTGAAGAGCATTTCATAAATAGCGGGATCGGCTCTATGCTGTCGAGGGAATATGTAAAGGCAAACCCGGATTGGAAGCTGTCTACACTCGGAATACCAGATGGATTTATTCATGCGATCAAAGATTTGGATGGTATGCGTGAATATTTTGGGATTTCAGCAACCAGAATTGCGGAGTATATACGAAAGAAAGCAACTGTGTAAGAAAGGTGAAAGGGAGAAATGGGAAGATTGTTAAATGTAGTCACACCCCTGCATAAAAAGACAAAGAGGGACTATCTTGGAAGGATGACTGATAACAAAATCGAGTGTATGAAAATTGCCAAGAAATACGGGCAGGAATATTGGGACGGGGATAGACGATACGGATACGGTGGTTATAAATATGATGGCAGGTGGGAGGCCGTTGCCAGAAAATTAATCGAGACATATCGTCTTCCGGATGATGCAAAGATCCTCGATGTTGGTTGTGGGAAAGGTTTTCTGCTCTATGAGTTCAAAAAAATTTTACCAAACTGCAGTGTTACGGGTTTTGATGTCTCGGAATACGGCCTGAAAAACGCCAAAGAGGAAATAAAAGAACAGGTTTTTCCATACAAGGCACAGGATGTTTATCCCTTTGGGAATCATGCCTTTGACCTGGTGATTTCGATAACAACACTCCACAATCTCCATATCTTCGAACTGAAAATGGCAGTAAAAGAAATGGAAAGGGTGGGGAAAAACAAATATATCGTTGTAGAGGGATACCGAAACGAAGACGAGCTGTTCAACTTAGAATGCTGGGCGCTCACCTGCGAGAGTTTTTTTAAACCACAGGAATGGATCTGGTTGTTTCACGAATTTGGCTATACGGGCGATTATGAGTTTATCTATTTTGAGTAAAGAAGGAGGAAAATACAAGTATGCCATTGAGAGTGATAGAAGGAAAGTTTAAAAAAGGGGTGGTAACCCTCAAAAAAGTACCAAAAGATATAGAAGAATCTGAAATAGTAGTTATTTTTACCCATGAAAAAAAGATTGAAAGAAAAAAGATGCAAAATGATTTAAAAGAGGCACTTCTGAATGTGAAAGACATGCAGGCAGGAAAACTACCCAAAAAAAGTGCAAGAAACTTGTTGGATGAGTTATAGGCTATATACTACCAGGAAATTTGAGAAAGATATTAAAAGGCTGAGCAGAAAATATCGCGGATTAAAGGATGATTATAAGGTATTGTTGGATGAATTGGAAAATAATCCGCTTAGAGGTATCAAACTTTTTGATGGTATTTATAAAATCAGACTTAAAAGTTCTGATATGAAAAAAGGAAAGTCTGACAGTTTCAGAGTAATTTATTATGTTATGACAAATAGTAAAGAAGTTTATCTTTTAACAATGTATTCAAAGGGTGAAAAAGAAGATATATCTCGTGAAGAGATACGAAACATTTTGCGAGAAATTTTCTAAATATCTGTGTTTATCTGCGAGAATCAGCGTCCAATTTGATTTTTTCATTATGGGACTTTTATATACGAAATTAAAAATATTTCATTATCAAAAGAAGATCGACTCCTTACCCTTGCACAGAGAGGAGATACTTCCACCCATACACATACGAATTAAGCCGACCAATGCTTGTGGTCACAACTGCTGGTATTGTGCCTATAAAGCGGATAATTTACAACTTGGGAAGGATATGAATAAAAGGGATTTTATCCCCAAAGAAAAGATGTTGGAAATTATTGATGACCTCGTGGAGATGGGGATAAAGGCCGTCACCTTTAGCGGAGGTGGAGACCCATTCTATTATCCTTACCTGTTAGATGCGGTAAAGAAACTCTCCCAGACACCGATAAAATTTGCATCCTTAACCAATGGGGCACGGTTGCAGGGAGAAGTTGCTGAGATTTTTGCCCACCGCGGTACCTGGTTGCGCATTTCTATCGATGGATGGGATGATGAAAGTTATGCCTTTTATCGGGGAGTCTCAAAGGGCGAATTTTCAAAAGTAATGAAGAATATGGAGAATTTTAAGAGGCTTGGAGGGGAATGCTATTTGGGGGTGAGTTTTATCATCGATAAACACAATGCCGGCCATGTGTATACCTTCATCAAGAAACTCAGAGATACCGGGGTCAATAGTGTAAAAGTATCACCCTGCATCGTGAGTAACGACGGTGCTGAGAACAATACATACCATAAGCCTTTTTTTGATATGGTAAAAGAACAAGCACAAAGAGCAAAAGAAGATTTTGCAGATGCTACCTTTGAGATATTTGACGCATATCATGAACTGGATGTAAAATTTAAGAAAGACTACACCTGGTGCCCCTACCTCCAGATTCTTCCTATTATTGGTGCAGATCTTAATATCTATCCATGCCAGGACAAGGCCTATAATCTTGAAGAGGCGCTCATTGGCTCTATAAAAGAACAGAGGTTTAAAGATTTCTGGTTTACCGACAAAAGTAAATTTTTTAAGGTGAATCCTTCAAAAGTTTGTAACCATCACTGCGTGGCAAATGAAAAAAACAGGCTTATCGGTGAGTACCTAAATGCGGATAGCGAACATTTAGGATTTGTGTAAATATAATCGTATAGGCTTTCGCTTTATGCAAACAGTTTTTGCGGGTATAAATCACAAAATTATCCTCCATCGGTAGGACAAGCGTCCGCGCTTGTCATTATGATGTCAGCCGGGGACGGTTGACCTACCTTAGGGATTTAGGGAGGGGTGTTTGATGCGGGCAAACACATTACCCCTTCTAAGGGCTGCCAACCTTTATTGTTTTGAGATTTTTCATAAAACTAAATTGTTACAAAATGGATAATGTCACATTTTTAAAACAAAAACTCAATCTGGATACGTTTGCCGATTACCTGCAATTTCCCCTCTACTATGAAATTGAGACGGTAAATGCATGCAATGCGTCCTGCAAGATGTGCACGGTCAATAAATGGCGGGAATCAGGCAATCCGCTTATGAGTCCTGAGTTGTTTAAAAAAATGGCCGATGAGCTCATTCAGTACAAGGATATTGTGAGAACGATTAATCTGTGCAGGGACGGTGAGCCTTTAATGGATAAGAACTTAGAGGGAAAAATAGCCTATTTAAAAAAAGGCGGCATCAGACATATTACCTTTTCAACGAATGCAGCACTTTTAACGAAAAAAAGGGCATTGTCTCTTCTCGATTGCGGACTGGATGAGATTATGTTTTCCATAGATGGGTTGAAAAAGGAAACCTTTGAGAAGATACGAGAAGGACTAAAATTTGAAAAGATTGTTGGTAATGTACTTCAGTTTATCAAACTCAGAGACAGCATGGTATCGAAGCTAAAGATCAGGGTGCGCATGGTCATACAACGAGAAAATGTTTCAGAAGTGGAAGAATGGGGAAAGTACTGGCGAAGCGTCTTGCAAAGGCAAGATAGCGTTCACGCTAAAAACGTGCATAGTTGGGCAAATAAATTAGAAAATTATATACCGGTAAAAGAAACGGGCAAGCTCAGTACACCCTGTACATCGACGTTTTCAACCATGATTATACGATATAACGGCGATGTCACGATATGTCCCCTGGACTATGATTTCAAATTCGTTAATGGCAACATCAATGAACAAGACATCAAGGACGTCTGGCATCATGGAGCCCATTTCAAAAAATTTAGAGAATTGCATTTGCAGGGATTGCGGGATGAGTTTGATTTTTGCAGAGGATGCAGGTTGTGGGATACGGAAGCATCGAAACGGAGTTTTAATTAAACATGGAATACTTTTCTCAATATCCTTTTATTGCACAGGACAAGCATGCAAAATCTTTGTCTTTCTTTTGTAAGGATGAAGTTGTGTCTTTAACCAAGGATATTATGAATGAGTTAAAGAAGATCGCCCGGAGTGAAAAAAGAGATGTACGTATCTCAATGCACCAATCACCGGCATCCGACCTGCATAATATGATTATTTTGCAGCAGAAAGGCGCCTATGTAAGACCTCACAAACATCTGATAAAAGCCGAAGCTTATCAACTAATAGAAGGGACACAGGCGGTATTTATTTTTGATGAAACTGGACAGGTAATAAGGCGATGCGATATGTCTCTCGAAAGAAATTTTTTGTGTAGATTCGAGAAGAACCATTACCACATGTCTATTCCAACCAGCGACCTTGTTATCTTTCACGAGAGTAAAATCGGCCCCTTCATTCGTGAAGGAGATAGTATATTCGCTCCCTGGGCGCCATCGGGTGATAATAAGGAGTCGGTAAAAATGTTTATGGATAATCTTTTGGGAATGCAACCGGGTATATGATCTTTTTAGTTACGGGATGCAGCAGTTACATAGCAAACTATGTCATAAAAAAACTCTTGGTGGATGGCGATAAGGTTTTAGGCATTTCAAGAACCAATCCCGGCATCGTGCATCATAATTTTACCTGGTTAGCCCATGACTTAAGCAAAAGTCCGTGCAAGCTTAATACCGCATCGGTAGATATAATCATTCATATGGCGGCACAGTCCTTATTAAACAAATCTGCTGTAGAATATTTACATTCAAATATTTTGCTAACCTATCATGTAGGCAAAATGGCAACAGAACTAAAACCCAGGGCCGTTATTTATACCTCTTCCATGAAAGTTTATGGTGAAATACGAGAGAAAATAGCGACGGAGGATATTGATAGAATAAACCCGGAACTCTATGGACAAACCAAATATTTTGGCGAGAAATTGTTACAGGAAACCACCGTTGCCATTTCGCTCAGAATGCCAGGTGTTATCGCCGTTGGTTCGCATGGATGGGTCGATAGTATCTATCACAAATTAAAAAAAAACGAATCTCTGGTAATTTACAATGCGCCGTATAATCATGTTGTGCATGCCTGCGATATATATGGGATAATCAGGCAAATGTGTACTATGGGGTATTATAAAAATGACGTTTTTAATGTATGCTCAAACGGGGTTACCACATCCCATGACGTGGTAAAATTGATGAAAGATGAAATTCTTTCTCAATCTCTGATAGAGGTAAAAGAACACAAAAATGCGGTTAGTCACCTCATTTCAAACAAAAAACTTCTCACCATTTATAAACCGATGGATATAAAAGACTCGCTGAAATTGTACGTAAAAGAGATGTTGTCAAGTGAAGAGGAAAAAGATGAAAACGCTTGAACTTCCAAAACCGGCGCCTGATTTAAAAGCTTACGATAGGAAATTAAGCGCAGGATTTCAAAAATATCCTGAAAGGCATGAAAATTTCCTGAAATATAAAAAAAGTTCAAGATGCGCAAAAATAGACTACATGCCGATAAAGCTGGACATCGAAAACGTGAGCCGTTGTAATCTCAAATGTGATATGTGCCAGGTAAGCTCGTGGGAATCCCTGAAAAGAGGTGCGGATATGACGTTTGAAGATTTTAAACGCATACTCGATGAACAATTTGGCCTTATTGAGCTGAAAATCCAGGGGATGGGCGAGCCATTTTTGGGAAAAGATTTTATCAGGATGGTAGAATATGCCAGCAGGAAAAACATATGGGTGCGCACATCAACCAACGCAACAGTGCTTGATAGAAAAGAAAATTATAAACGAATTATTGACGCGGGGATAGATGAAGTTCAGATCTCGGTCGACGGGACAACAAAGGATACCTATGAAAGGATACGAGGTAATGCAGATTTTGAAGTTATGATGAAAAACTGTAAACGTATCAACAGGCATTGTGATAGCCTGGAGATTGATAAAACAAGGATGTGGGTTTTACTTCAAAAAGACAACAGAAAAGAGTTGCATCACTTTCCGGCATTCGCAAGAGAGCTTGGGTTTAAAAGGGTTGCTATTATCCTGGATGTGCATGGCTGGGGTAACGACCAGTTGACGGATAAAAACACCCAAAAGAAGGTTGCCTATTTAGGAGAAGAAGACGTTGAAAAACTCCTTGAGAATGCCCGCGATTTAGGCATTAACGTAACTTTTTGGGATATAAGCGATAAATATTCACAAACAAATCTGTGTCCCTGGCCATTTGAGAGGGCGTATATATCTTCAGATAAGAAGGTTGTTCCCTGCTGCATGATAGCAAACCCTGACACATTCAATTTTGGAATCTTAGATAATACCTTTGAAGATATTTGGAATTCACAACGGTATGTTCAGTTCAGACAGGCACATTTGAGTGGTAAAGTACCAGGTGTGTGCAAGTATTGTTATAGATAAGATTGTGTAAGGAAGGGGAAAGGGAGAAGGTGGAGAAATGGAGAAAAGTATTTTTAGATTGTGTTTTTTCCCGCCTCCCCTTTTCTCCCCTTCTCCTTTTTACATTTTTTCCCGGCTCATTCAAATAAGGGTTTTTGACTTATGAAAAAAGCTTTAATCATCGGTGGTGGATTTGCGGGCTGCACTGCCGCAAACCTGTTAAAACAAAAAGGATTTAGCGTTACCATCATAGAGAAGAGTGATGTCTTGGGTGGCGGATGCCGGACGTTTTTTTATTACGGACACCCGTATACTTACGGTCCTCACCATTTGCTGGTGGACGTTGGCGATATCCATGTCTGGAACTATATGAACAAATATCTAAAATTAAGGGAACTCAAACACTATAATATGACTTTTGTAGGCAGGGATAATGCCTTTTATACGTATCCGATTCATAAAGATGAAATCGAATTAATGCCTGACAAAGAAAAAGTACATGAAGAATTGAAGGATAGACCCGACGTCTCGACTGCTAGAGATTTTGAGGAGTATTGGACATATTCGGTAGGCGAAACCCTGTATGATAAATTTATCAATACGTACTCAAAGAAGATGTGGAAGATAAAAAACAATAAGATGCTCGATGAATTCACCTTTTCGCCCAAAGGGGTAGCCCTTAAAACAGGCTCAAAGGCATGCTTCGAAGGGAAAAAAAACGTTGCTTATCCAACGGAGGTTGACGGATATAATAGCTATTTTGAAAAATGCGTGGAGGGGTGTACAGTTATTTTTAATACTTCCGTTGAAAAGTTTGATATACAAAAAAAGAAGGTGTGGGTAAATAATGAGTGGATGACGGGAGATGTCGTTGTGTCAACGATTTCTCCGGATATGCTTTTTAATTATCAATACGGTGAATTGCCTTATATCGGCCGTGACTTTCTTAAAGTGATACTCCCTATCGAACGCATCACCCCGGAACCTTACTATTTCATCCACTATGCCAATGATGAACCGTATACCAGGGTCTTTGAATATAAGCTGCTTACCGGCTATAAATCACCGCATACCCTGATTATCATCGAAACACCTTCATTTAATAACAAGCTGTATCCGTACCCTATCATGTCGGAAATCAATAAGGCAAAGAAGTATATCAGTGAACTACCTGCCACGGTATTTTCCATCGGAAGAATGGGAAAATATCACTACGACAATATGGATGTCGTGATAAAAGATTGTATGAGACTCTTTGAACAGCTATAGGATACTCTTGCTAAATATTTAATCTGGTCTATGAGCATAAAAGAAAAATTCGACAAATTTCTCTATCCATCGCCTGATGCGCATAAGAGTGGGCAGTTTGGTTATCAGCCGAATTTTTTTATAAAAACGTTACGATATATAGCAAAAAGTGCCATCTCAGTATTTGGGCTAAACAGTAACAGCCGTCTTATGGTTGAAATTCAGCAGATGCTGGACCCATCAATAAGTATAAAGCTTCCAACCGGTGGGAATTTGATTTTTTGCACGGGTCATGGCAGGTTGGTGTGGAGGGCAAAGACCTTATTGACCGAAGAAGCAGAAATTATCAAATGGATAGATAGCTTTAACAAAGACGATATTTTTTATGATATTGGCGCCAACGTGGGTAATTACTCCCTCTATGCGGCAAAAACGAAGGGTATAAAAGTATATGCCTTTGAGCCGGAGATAAACAACATCCAATTACTTTATGCAAATCTGTATAAAAATGGGTTAAGCCAGCAGTGCGTTCCATTGCCTCTGGCCTGTGACAGAGAAACAAAGATAAAGCCATTTTATATCCGTGAGTTTACGAAAGGTGGCGCAATAAACTCTATCGGACGGAAATCGATTTTTTTAGAAAATGACAAGGATTTGTTTATCCAGGATACCTTATGTATGAAAGTGGACGATGCCGTAAAGTTTTTTCGTATACCCTTGCCTACAAAAGTGAAAATCGACGTTGATACCAATGAGTTGAATGTAATAGAGGGAATGGACAAGACCCTTGATCAGGTTAAGGAGATATATATAGAGTTATATGCTCATTTCGATGAACACAAAAAAGTGATACATATTTTAGAGCAAAAAGGATTCTTTATTTACAAAACCACAAAGGCAAAGGCGCCAAAAAAATTTGAAGATACCTCAAATTACATCTTCAAGAGAGGTAATGAATGGCAATAAAAGGCTCATATCACAGGATATTATTAATCAACCCACCAGGCAAAGTTTATGTGCTTCCGGATGGTACGCCGGCACACCGAAAACACTGTACTCCACCGTTAGGATTGGCGTATATTGCTGCGAATCTTTTGCAAAATGGATACGAGGTGCAGGTTATGGACATCCTGGCTGAAGGTTATAAAAATGAGATTTTCAAAAACCAATCTATTATGTATGGTTTGAGTACAGAAGATATGCTTGCCCGGATTGAAAAGGCAAAGCCGGATATCATAGGAATCAGCGTGTTATTTTCCTTCTTAATTTTTGAGGTCTTCGAACTCTGTGAAACAATAAAAAGACATTTCCCTTATATCCCAATTGTGCTGGGCGGACAACATCCGAGTGGAGCGCCAGAGGACGTAATGAAATGTGACTACGTAGATTATGTGATCGTTGCAGAGTCAGATCAATCTATGGTCTTTTTTTTAGAGAGCCTGAACGGTCGTCTTCCCCGCAGTGAAGTTCCTAATTTATACTATCGGGAAAGTGGGGAGGTAAAAAATACCCTTTTAAGGCACACGCCGGTTACGAAAGGTATGGGGTGGAATTATTATAATCTTAAAAACGCAGGCATCCCTGCTGACATAGATAAATTACCATTTCCAGCTTGGGATATTTTCCCTCTGAAAGATTATTGGGATTCAGAGGTACGGATTGGCGGCGGAGACGTGGTGCGGAAAAGACATGCCGTGATGATCAGTACCCGCGGATGTCCTCATGCATGTTATTTTTGCACTTCGCCTTTGATGAGTGGTTACCGCGGTTACCGTATGCGGAAGAATGAGGAGGTCATCAGGGAGATCGGGTGGTTAGTTTCCCGGTACGATATTGGAGAAATTGCATTTCTGGATGACAATTTTTTTGTGAGTAAACCACGGGTGAAAAGACTTCTAAAAATGATAGCAGCGGAATTTCCTCATATCTACTTCCACGTTCCAGGGGGAACGGAAGTAAATGCGCTTGATCATGAAATGATAGACCTCATGGCAGAAGCTAATTTTTATAAGGTTCAGATTGCTGTTGAAGCGGCAGATCAGGGAGTGCAAAATTCCCTCATTGACAAGAAAGTGAAAGTAGATCAGGTTCCAGAAACCATTGATTACCTAAAAAGCCGGGGTATTGAGACACGGGCATTATTTATGATTGGTTTCCCCGGAGAAACCAGGGCACAGATTCAAAAAACAATTGATCTGGCAAAGAGCCTTGATGTGGACGATTTTTATATATCAATTGTTACCCCTTTACCCGGGACACCTGTTTATGATGAGTGTATACAGAAAGGTTTATTTGTGGATGGTTTTGATGTTAACAAACACCGGTATTCTTCTGCAAAGATTAAGCTGCCAGACACGACCCCTGACGAATTGGAACAAATACGTCGGGATGTCTGGCAAGAAGTTTTTAATGAAAAAAGAAAAAAAATGAAAAGCATTGCCGGAGACCGCCTGCGACAATTTACCGATGTACGTGATTATGAAAGGGCTGGTTTTACCATTCTCAATAATATTCCTAAATCTGCATCTCAAGGAAACAAGAAATAGATACATTGCAACATATTTTATTATGAAAAACTATTTTTTTGACGACCATAAACTTATTTACCATATTGATAGAGTGAGCAGCTATATTTACGAAGGGGATTGTTTTCCTTTGTATATGGAGATAAGTCCCATTGGGAATTGCAATCACAGATGTATATTTTGTGCCTATGATTACATTGGTCATCCTAATAAAAGATTAGAAACAAACAGATTAATAAAATTTATCGATGAAATTGCAACCTGTGGAATGAAGAGTCTGCTGTATGCGGGAGAAGGGGAACCATTACTTCATCCGGATATCGATAAGTTTATTGTCCATTCTAAAAAGAAAGGGATTGACGTTGGGTTATTTACGAATGCACAATTTTTAAAAGAAGAACTGTTAGAAAGGATTCTCCCTTCCCTTACGTTTATACGCATTAGTTTTAATGGCGGTTCAAGGGAAAATTATGCCGCCATTCACGATGTTAAACCAGAGGTCTTTGATACCGTTGTCAAGAATATGGAGATGGCTGCAAAAATAAAAAAGAAAGGCAAGTTAGAAACCGATATAGGTCTTCAGTATGTATTATTACCAGAAAATATAAATTATTTAATTGATGCAGTGAAAAGGATGGGAGAAACCGGGATCAGTTATTTTGTTATAAAACCTTTTGTGCAGCAAAGTCATTTACAGGCTTATCAAATGAAAGCACCATTTAACCTGAATAAGATAGAAGATACCCTGAACCAGGCAGAAAGCCTCTCCGGTGAAAATTTTTCCGTAATAGCAAGGAGGGCGTCTTTTGAAAACTATGGCAAGAGGAAATACAAGCATTGCTATGGAACGGCTTTTATTTCCGTTTTAAATTCGGCAGGAGATATTGCAACCTGTCTCCCATACTGGGATAAAAAAGAATTTGTTTTCGGTAACTTTTACAAAAATTCATTCAAAGAAATATGGTTGGGTGAGAGGAGGAAGAAAATAAAGGCTTATTTAGAAAATGAATTAAATGCTGCGGAATCATGTCCGCCAAACTGCCGTCCGAATGCTATTAATGGTTTTTTGTGGGAAATAAAAAATCCGTCTGTGAAACACATAAATTTCATTTGAGCTAAATTCTGCAATCGAATACCGATGAACGCAGATACACGCAGAAATCCTAAAGAAGTGGTTGTTATTCTCCCTTACGTCAACGGAAAAGTGCTCATGCAATTACGGGACATGAAAGAAGGGATAAATTTTCCTGGTTGTTGGGGATTTTTTGGCGGTTCCCTTGATGAAGGGGAAACTCCGGAAGAAGCATTCAAAAGAGAGTTGTTTGAAGAAATTGGTTACAGGCCAGCAGAAATGTATAATCTGGGTTTTAGCATAATTCCCGATCTGGAAAATCTTCATGCTCATGCTTTCTGTTGTCCTTTGACAATCCCAATTGAAGAAATAAAATTAACGGAAGGGCTTGACCTTGATCTTTTTTCTCTCAAAGAGGTCATGGCAAAGGAATTGTATTCACACAAGATGGGAAAGTCGTTTCCTGTTATTGAAACACCGTATCTTGGTGATACCATACGAAAGCTTTGGAAGTATCTTAAATTAATTTGATATACGTAATTGGTTCACCGCAAAGGACGCAGAGGAAAAAAATATAAATGGATGGTGTCCTGTTTAATAAAATTCAGAGGCTAAAGGAAGAGGGTAAATATTTAATCGATAATAAAGTTGATTTTCTGAGTACGTTAAAAACTTCCCTGGCAACAAAAAAGATTGTTGAACGCTCTGTATATCTCTGTGCTGAAATTATCCTGGATATTGCAGACCTCCTTATTATAAAAAAGGGTTATCCAAAGGCGTCCTCTTATAGCGATTCGATATATAAACTTGGGGACTACCATATTATTTCAGAAGAGTTTGCAAGTAAATTTGTGTATATTGCGGGATTACGGAACTTTCTTGCCCATGATTATCAAAAGGATACAATACCGGAGTTGGAAAAATTTTTGAACTCAGGCATTAAAGATATCGAATATTTTATTGCCGTTATAAAGAATTATTTATGATAGATAATATTCAGCGCTTGAAAGAAATTTTGAGTAAACAATCATCAATATCCTTTGCGTATCTTTTTGGTTCAAGGGCTAAAGAATATGCAAATCAGCAGAGTGATTGGGATATAGCAGTATATTTTTCTGAACCACTGGAAAATCTTGGGCTTTGGCCTGCATTTGAGCTTGAGGCAAAATTATCAAGGGCAGTTGGTTCGACAGTACAGATTGCAGTCCTCAATAATCATTTGCCCCCTGTCTTTGGTTTCAAAATAGTGAGTGAGGGAATTTTACTTTTAGACAAAAACGCGGACATGAGAATGGATTTTGAAAACAGGACATTGAGGTATTATTACGACTGGCAGTATTTCCTAAAGAGACAGATATTGGCGGAAAAATCATGAAGCCGATTTTTATTCCGCAAACATATAATTATATTGCCACTTTTTTGTCCCTCGCCTGCAATCTCCGTTGCAGTTACTGCATCAATTATTTCGAGGAAGGCAATTTTCGTAAAAAACATATCTCCGGAAAAGAATGGGTTCAGGGATTAAACAGGATTGTTTCCAGGGATGACCTCCCCATCTCGCTTCAGGGGGGAGAACCAAGCCTTCACAAGGATTTTATCTATATACTGAACCATATAAAACCGGAGTTAAATATTGACGTCCTGACAAATTTACAGTTTGATGAGGACGAGTTTATCCGTAATGTAGACCCCAACAGAATTAAAAGGAAATCCCCTTATGCATCTATAAGGGTTAGTTATCACCCGGCAACGATGAAGCTTGAACCCTTAGTTAAAAAAGTCCTTAAATTACAAAACAACGGATTTAGTATCGGGATTTGGGGAGTAACGCATCCCGCTCAGGAGGCAGAAATAATGAGGGCAAAGGAATATTGCACATCGTTGGGAATAGACTTTCGTACAAAAGAGTTTCTTGGCGAATATAACGGGAAGATGTACGGCACGTATCGCTACGAAGGTGCGTGTGATAAAAAATTTACGAAAGAGGTATTATGCAAGACGACAGAGCTGATTATCGGAAGTGGTGGCGATATTTACCGGTGTCACAGTGACCTTTATGAAGGCAGAAAGCCCATAGGAAATCTCCTTGATGAAAATTTTGAGATAGAAGATAGATACCGCGAGTGTGATGTCTTTGGTCATTGTAATCCCTGTGATGTAAAGCTGAAGACAAACCGGTTTCAGCAATTCGGTCATACGTCGGTAGAAATTAAATTTTAGTAATTTGTTAGCCACGAATATACACGAATGAGCACGAATGAAGATAAAATTTTGTATAAGGATTTATCTTATAAAATTGTTGGATTAGCCATGCAGGTGCATAATAAACTCGGGTATGGCTTTTTGGAGAAAGTTTACGAGAATGCCTTGATGGTGCTGTTTAGGCGCGAAGGTGTTCAGTCAAAGCAGCAAGCGCCAATAACTGTCTACTTTGAAGGTGAGGTAGTAGGCGATTATTACGCAGATATTTTAGTCGAAGAAGAAATTATATTAGAACTTAAATCTTCGGAAGGGATCATTGATGCCCACAGAGCACAAACTCTCAATTATTTAAAAGCAACAAAACTGCAGTTGGCAATTATCCTAAATTTTGGGAATGAGAAGTTGGAGTACGAAAGAATAGTTCTATAAATTGTTATTTATTGTCTTAATTCGTGTAAATTTGTGTTTATTCGTGGCTAGATAATGTCAGATACTATCAAAGAAAAATTTTTACCGATTAAAGAGCTTAACGAGGAAGTTTATAATATTCTTATTCAGGATAAACTCGAATTCGGTCGCCTCACACGCTTTAAAAAGGGCATAAAACAATCGTTGAGGAGATACAAGGTCGGGGGTTTGAAGACTGTTTTTAATAACCCAAACCTTAAGCAGATAATTAACAGAACAAATACCACCTCCGGCAAAAAAAAGATACTTTATGTCACGATTACCCCTTCCTTCAATCTGTTACGGCAGAGCATGTATATACGAAAGACCGGAAACTATGAAACGATTCTCCTTATGGAAAGTCCGTGGCTGGTCAAACTCATGAAGCAATATTTTGATGCGGTATATATTTATAACCATTATTATGAACTGGCTAACATCCTTAGGGAAATAAATCCCTGTTTAATTCATGTCCAGGGGTCCATGATGGGATCTGATTTTCTGTGTATAATTGCCAAATTATTTAACCGTTCGAAAATTATTTTTGAATTTTATGATGTTCCAAGTCTTACCATTGATAATGAAGACAGCATATGTGTCTGGGGAAAGAGGGAAACTGAACTTGGTTTTTTCGCCGAACGGTTTGCTTGTGAAAATGCAGACGGAATTATTCTTGGTTATTCCAATGAGGCAGGCAAGATGTTACGAAAACAATATCATATAAAAGTCCCGATG
The DNA here is from genome assembly GCA_007618135.1 of Candidatus Brocadia sp. WS118. GTDB lineage: Bacteria > Planctomycetota > Brocadiia > Brocadiales > Brocadiaceae > Brocadia. Next base: position 93,409 of record PHFX01000003.1, read on the forward strand.
GTAGAGTTTTATCCGTATGTATGTAACGAATTTCTTGCCAAGGGGAGCAACGCTAAATATTCACAAAAAGATGGTAAAATTCATTTGGTGTATGGCGGCTATGTGTATACAGCAAATATTCCTAAAAATGTACTTGATAGTCATCAATTTATAGAATCGATAAAACAGATTACAAAACAAGGGATATGTCTTGATGTATACACTTCTCCGCACATGAGTGCTTTAAAGTTTGAACACTTATTTGCTGATTACATAGCTGTTTCTAAAGAAAATAATCTTTTCCGATTTATGAAGGGATTTTCCCCCCGTGAAGCAGTTAATAAATTTTCTCAGTACGATTTTGGAGTGTTGCATTTATTTGACCAGGGATCTTCTTTGAATAAATCTAACAGAATCAGGATACCTGGAAAATTCTTTTTTTATCTCGAGGCAGGCCTTCCTCTTTTAATCAGTGAAGAGTTTGAGTATGCATCAGAGTTGGTGAGAAAACATGAGATTGGTATTGTTGTAAGCCAAGAGGACATGCACAATCTTTCAAAAATAATTTCTGTATATGACCGCGACAGGCTAAGGACCAATGTTTTTGCTGCCAGGGAAAAACTTTCCATGGGAACTCATATTGGCAAGCTTCTTGGGTTTTATGAAGAAATAAAGAGGACGTAATTGTGAAATTATTAAAATATTTACTGAAATATTTGATTTTTCATTTAAGTAATTTAATTCATCTAACAGGAAATTAATACCAGGAAGCTATATTGCGCCTCGACAGACTTTACGACATCTTATTAACATCGCATGCGGTTCTGCCATACCGGGTGGGCGGTGGTTTTGCCCTTCCCATGTTAAAAGTATCGTTGGACTTAACGTATCAATGTAATTTGAGATGTGTCTTTTGTTTTCAGATGGAACAAAAAGGGACAAAAGAACGAAATGAATTATCGGCGGATGAATTTATTCACGTTATTTCACAAATCCCCAGATTTGCCCTGATTACCTTCACTGGTGGAGAACCTTTCGTAAAGAAGGATGCCCTTGAGGTTGTAAAGTATGCTCTTGGAAAACACGGGTGTAATATTATAACCAATGGAGTTATGCTGACTGAGGAACATGTGCAGGCATTTGTTGATAAACGATTACTCTTGGCAGGAGTTTCTGTCGATGGGATTGGACACTATCATGACCAATTGAGAGGTATGAAGGGTGCCTTCGATAAAACAACGCACAACTTGAAATTGCTTCAGGAGTATAAAAACAGGAAAAGAACAAGATACCCGTTGCTCGACATTAAGACGGTAATAACACAAGAAAATATAGGCATGCTGGAAGATATCTATCAGTATGCCGTTGATATGAAAGCAGATTTCTTTACTTTATCACCTCTTAAGGTTACTAATATACAATTTCAGGCAAATTTCATAGATGATTTGAAAGATGGTAAGCTGTGGTCACCTATAACAGTAACACCCTATATTGATCCAAAAATCTTAGTTCAGAAAATAGCAAAAATAATAGAAAACAGCCGAAACAAGAAAATCAAGATCCGTTTTTATCCCATAGCGCAAACGGCCGAAGGTATGGAAACGCATTTTGATAATACGCGAAGACTTATTGATCGGTATAAACCATGTCTTGTCCCCTGGTCCAGTTTGCAAATTTCTCCCACGGGAGACGCTTATCCATGCATTGCCTACAAAACAGGGAATATAAGGGAATCCAAGCTGATGGTCCTGTGGAATTCTATACGATTCCGGGAATTTAGAAAGCAACTCCGTGCTGTTGGGCTTTTTCCTGGATGTGCAGGCTGCTGCTATCTCAAAGAAAGAAATCACACCTCTTCCTATTCAAATGTCAGGGATTACGATAGAATCAAGACTAAAAGCGCTGATGAATTTGTCTTGAAATAAAAGCCCGGCAGATGATGTTTTAAGGATAAAAGCATGAAGGATGATTTATGAATTATAAACTGAGTGTGATTGTGCCTGCACTGAACGAGGAAGGTAACATCGTCTGGGCTGTGAAAAATATAATAGAATCCTTCCAAAAGGTCGGATGTACCGCAGAAGTTATTGTGGTCAACGATGGCAGCACGGATAGAACCGGTGAGCTTGTAAATGGCCTCATTGAGAAATATCCGTTTATCCGGATGCTTTGCCATGATAAACCTAAAGGGCTTGGCGCTTCGTATTGGGACGGCGTTCAGAATGCACAGGGGGAAGTCGTAATGTATGTCCCCGGTGACGGCGAAAATGATGCCTACGAGATTATGCGGTATCTGCCACTCTTGGACCACGTCGATATCGTAATTCCATTCTTTTACAACAGGAATGTGCGGTCGTGGGGTCGCAGGATGATATCAAAGACGTATAAAGGGATTATTAATCTGACCTTTGGTATACTGTTGAATTACATGAATGGACCCGTGATGTATCGCAAATGTGTATTAGACGACATTGAGTTGAGGAGTACCGGCTTCTTCTATCAGACAGAATTATTAATCAAATGTTTGAAACGGGGATATTTATATGCAGAAGTATCCTGCGCCCTCCATCAGCGGTTAAGCGGAAAATCAAAGGCGCTTACGCCCAAAACATTATCCAGCGTCATCCTTGATTATCTTGCTACGGTGGCTACCATTTACGTATTCGACAGAAAAAATAGACTCATCGTTCCAAATTCTGTAACGGCTTTGCGATACAGACAATTTGAAGAATTTCTTAACCAGTCAGTGAAAGGCTAACGCACTTGGGAAGTAAAATCTTATCAGAAAAAAAAATATTAATTTTTATCCTGGGGGTTGCATTTTGTGTACGGGGTATTGCGCTTGTTGGATTTATGTTCAAAAATAATATTACTATTCATGAAAGTGGAATAACTGCATATCCTCACATTGATGATTCTCAATTATACTACGGTACCGCCAAAAATCTTGCGGAGGGGAAGGGATATAGCTATTCAACCACAGAGGTACCCCTGGAATTACCGGAATATTTTCAGCCGACTCCTCTTTCTGACACCTATTACCAGAACTTTTATCCCCCCGTCTATTCGTCATTTTTAGGGATATGGTATTATTTTTTTGGTGCAAGTATCCTGGCATACGCTATACCGCAAATAATTCTGGGAACGGTGAGCTGCTATCTCACGTTTGTTATCGCTAAGGAGATCTTTTCCTCAAAAGCGGCATTAATGGCTGGTTTCCTTTTATCTGTTTACCATCCACTGGTATGGTGGACCTCTTACATACGAGCCGAAACCTTATTCATATTTTTACTGCTATTAGTCATTCTTTTTCTCCTCAAGGCCGTCAAAAACAATCTTGATATAAAAAACACTGTCATAGCTGGAGTTATTTTAGCCGTTACCTGCTTATGCAGGACGGTTGTACTTTATCTGCCCATATTTATTGTGTTTTACTTTATCATAATCTTTTTCAGGAAAGATAAAAGAAGACTCCTGTGCGGTGTCACTGCTTTCTTGCTATCATTTTACCTGTCGCTTTCACCCTGGGCATATAGAAATTACACGATATACAACCAGTTTGCTATTACCTCAAGCGATGCATGGGCTACCTTTTATGGCTGTAATGTAACGTCGGCAGATTTGCCATTTTTTGATTTGTACGAAATAAAATATGACGAAGAAAAAGCTGTTTTGGCAACATCGAAAGGATTAAAAGAGGAAAGCATCGAATTTGTAAAAAAGTATCCCATAAAATATATAAAATTATGCATCAAAAGATTTGTTGCCTTCTGGGGACCAGTAACAAAGAAACCCTCGTTTTTCAAAAAAATCATGGATACTTTTATTTACATCTTTGTCTTTCCCATGGCCTTTTACGGGTTTTATAAATCGAAATGGTGGACAAATACAGGGGCTGGTTTTAAACCTGCTCCTACACTCCTGATTATCATTATTCTGTATTACACCTTATTACACGCTGCAGTCGGAGTTGATGATGCCCTCATCTATCGATATCCCATAATACCCTTTATCTGTATTTTTTCAGCGTATGGATATTATACATGCCTTAAATCACTTAAATCATTGGCATAAATGGTTTGTATTGGTACAACCGTTATTACAGATTCTCTGCCCGTGATTCTTTTTTTGTTTTCAGGTTTACCTTATGAATGCTTACGCCAGAGTATGTCAGCCTATAAGATATTTATACCAAACTTTTTTCACTAAAAAATCGATACTACTGAAAGGTCGTCTTGCCAGAAATGCTTCCGGATCATTTGGTCTCAAAATAGCCTCCGCAGGATTATCATTTATCGTAGGGCTCTTACTGGCTCGATTGCTTGGTTCTACTGGTTATGGAACCTATGCCTATGCCATGAACTGGGTGGGATTGCTTGCGGTTCCTGGTACATTGGGGCTTGACAGATTGCTTGTGCGGGAAGTTGCTGCATACGAAACAAACGCAGAATGGCGTTTGTTGAGAGGTCTCCTCCGGTGGGCAAATCAGGCGGTGTTGATAGTCTCTTCGGGGTTGGCATTATTAGCGGCTTTCATCGGTTGGATCCTGGTAAGTCATAAGGATTCTTTAGTGCAGATCCCCTTTCTGATAGCGCTGACATCACTTCCGCTGGTCACACTTATCAGACTAAGACAATCTGTATTGAGAGGGCTTAACAGGGTAATCGCTGGACAAGTGCCGGAAATGCTTATTCAACCTGTTATTTTTATCTTTTTTATTGGTGCTGCGTACATGCTTTTGGGAAAAAGGTTGACTGCTCCCTGGACATTGGGAATGAACCTTGCGGCAACAGCGGTTGCCTTCGGAGTAGGAACAAGGGTATTGCTCAAAACGCTTCCTTTACCTGTCCAGGAAACGTTTCCTTCCTATAAAATTCGGGAATGGATACGGAGCGCCTTGCCTCTGATGTTTATCGCAGGAATGAAAATAATAAATGCCAAGACAGACATCATTATGCTTGGGGCAATAAAGGGACCACAAGAGGCGGGGATCTATTCGGTAGCTAATCGTGGGGCAGAATTAATAAGCTTTATCCTGATTGCCATCAACACCGCTCTGGCACCCACGGTAGTAAATCTTTTTGCAGCGGGAGAAATAAAAAAATTGCAAAAGATCATTACCAAGAGCACACGGATAATTCTGATATTCTCTCTACCCATTGGGCTAATTCTTATAGTATTCGGTCATTGGTTTTTACTCCTCTTTGGAGAATCGTTTACACAGGGCCGCACAACCCTCTCAATCTTATCCGCAGGGCAGCTCGTTAACGCTACCATGGGCTCCGTCGGTCTCTTGCTAGTTATGACCGGTCATGAGCGGAGCGTAGCCATTGGCGTAGGTATCAGCGCAGCTTTGAACGTCATTCTGAACGCTCTCCTGATCCCTCAATGGGGTACAGCAGGGGCTGCAATTGCTACAGCAAGCAGCATGATTGCCTGGAATATTTTGTTGGCAATATGGGTATATAAAAAGCTTGGAGTCCATTCTACGGTAATGGGGGAATTTGTTCCCTGGAGAAAAAGATGACGAAATTTTCCGGTTGTGATCTTGTTTAACGATACGCGACAATACCGGCTCAGCATTACTTCCATAGGTTTTTCAGTTGAATTGGGGTGGGGCAACGTCTGTTTTCCGTCAAAAAGGTATATTTTAAAAAGGGGCGTTTTCTGATTTATGATTATACCGCGAAATAGTGACATAAAAAAAGTGGGCTTCTTGATTGCCGGAACCCAGAAGGGAGGGACTTCGGCTCTGGACGCCTACCTGAGAGAACATCCAGAAATCTGTATGGCTGATAAAAAGGAAGTTCATTTTTTTGACACTGAAAGATACTTTCAAAAAGTAAAAGTCGACTATTCAGTATACCATTCATTCTTTAGTCCAAAATCGTCTCATAAATTGCTTGGTGAAACCACACCAATTTATATGTATTGGTATGACTCGCCAAGACGTATTTGGCAATACAACCCCTCTATGAAAATTATTATGATTCTGCGCAATCCGATTGATAGGGCATACTCGCATTGGAATATGGAACGAGACAGAGATGTGGATCATTTGTCATTTTGGGATGCCATTCAAAATGAGTCGGCAAGATGCCGGGAAGCTATGCCTTATCAACACAGGCAATACTCTTATGTTGACAGGGGTTTCTATTCGGAACAACTGCGAAGAATCTGGACCTACTTTCCGAAAAATCAAACACTCATTTTAAAGTCTGAAGACCTCAGAATAAACCCAAAAGAGATGCTTGAAAAGATATGCCTTTTTCTTGACCTCAGTTGCTTGCATACGGTTGCAATAAAAAAAGTGCATAGCAGGCCATATGTTTCCTCTTTGAGCCGTAAAGAGTGGGAATATCTGAGGCTGCAGTTTGCGTGTGAAATAAGGAGTTTAGAGAGCATATTGGGTTGGAATTGCAACGATTGGCTTGAAGCTCCATTACATATCGCTTAATGACAATACATTTTTTCATTGCCTGCCTAATATTTTTGGCTGCAATTACGACACGACTCGTATAGTGTGCTTTACTATTTTAAAAGTATCTCAACGCTTTCTTTGCTATAAAAATTCCAATATGCCCCATCAGTTTTCAATAGTCGTTCTCCAAGACAATGCATCAATTTTATATCATATAAATCGTTCTTATTCTTGTTCTCTAATTTTTCATTCAGAATATTTGAGCCAGGAACAATAACGTTCAATGCCTGCCCTCCCGAAGAAACTATTTTCTCATAGTGAATGATCGAATCATGGGAAATTAGTTGTTCGTATCTCTTAAAAAACCATGACAGAAGATATAATTGTCGTTCAATTCTGTCATCAATTTTTGCAAGAGCCTTTTTTAATTGAAAATCCAAATTTTCTGCAGCTGGAGCGTGTCCATTTTGAACTGGGAACGCAACGCTGTTCCATGAAGTTAGTACAGATAATGGATTTCTAATTACAGCGTAAACAGGAAATCGGACGACTAAAACCTCCAGCAGGGCAGTGAAAGCAGATGGATGTTTAACAATCAAAGTAAAGTTGGTTTCTAACGGCTTCTCAATAATAATTTCAGTATGAGAAGCTACGCTTGCCCTGAGACCGGAAACAGAATATTTACTCCCTACCGGATTGTCTGGCACTTTGCCATTCACTTGTTTAGATATTGCCTTTTTGCCTTTAAGGATAGACATTCGCATTTGTTCAAAAAATGCCTCAATGTGATCGCACGCTAAGGAATGATTTTTATGTTTTGCAAGTTCCCTCACTTCCATTGGTTCATGCAAGGCTACGGTATTTGGCACCTTATTTAATAAATGGCACGTTAGTGTTGTGCCTGAACGCGGCAACCCTGTGACTATTATATTGTTATACATTCAAATTCTCTCCCAAACCTGTTTTATATCCTCCAATATTTTGAGAAAAGCATCCCTCTCTTTACCTATTGAATGTCTGTTGGTTGTTTCATATGCATTGGTAATCATTTGGTTTTTTTTATGATCGCTTAATTTTAAAGCAGTGTCAACAGCACAAAGGATATTTTCCAAGGTATAGTCAACCCTTAAACAATTATAATTATCGAAACAAAAAGAACGATTGCCTATGCAGTCAGGACATACAACCAAAGTGCCAAGAGCCATTCCTTCGAGAGCCGGCAAATAAAAACCCTCACTATGGTTTGGCAAAAATATGGTCACTCTTGCCTGATTTAATTCATTCAGATAGTCGGATCTTAACATACTTGTTGCCAAGATTTTTATCTGTCTGCCTGGAAAATGAAGTTTTTGCATTAATTGAAGACCTAATTTTGGTTGTTTCAGCGCAGCAATTACTATATCAATTTTCTTTTCTGATGGGTCAATAGGGTTAGGAAGGCCTTGAAAGTCTATTCCGTTCGGAATAGTAAATACGGGGCCAGTTACCTTTCCTGTTTTTACTATTGCTGATTTAACCTCATCGCTTACGCATATCCTTATTGCTTTAAACTCTAGAAAAGAGTAGAGAGTTTCATTTGGATCCGAGTGTCTGACATGCTGAATGTAGTTAATAATTGGAACGGGCGGTTTTTTCCTCTGGCTTTTATTAAGCATTAACCAGTCTTTGCCTGCCAGAAATAAAATATCAGCAGAAGAGGGATCCCAAGATTGAATGGCCTGATCCTGTAATTTCAACCATGGATTTGTGTCATCCCAGACTGTCCTGCCGGAAAAAAAAATTTTAGGGTGATAACTATGTGAGTGTATGACATGATTAAAATAATCCCAAACTTTTAAATGGCCGCCTTGAAATTGCCTAAAATCTCTATAGAACAACACGGTCTTCATAGTTACTCAAAAAAATGTGAAAACAGATTGACTGGAAACACATAGGCTCAAAGATACTTTGTGCCATAGCCAGGCATTTCGGCGTAAGCAGCTAAATTCTGATGTCGAAAATTGTTGTAGAATCTGATATTTGTCTGATATCATGAGCTTCCAATTCCTTTGTTACGAGAAGAAAATCGGGGGCATATTTGTTTATTTCTTCGATACCGATTACCTGATAGCCAAATATCCGAATCTTTGTTTCGTTGTCAACGATTGCAACAAGGTCTAGTTCCTTGTCCTGGATGACGAGATAGGCCATCTCCATAAGGTCGGTTACGCCGTAAATGGCAACAGAATTTTTGCCTTGGAAAGGAATGCTGTCGATCTTGTTTTCAACTTCGTTTCTGACGGCCTTATAGAAGTGAAAATTCCTGTCAAAAAATTTATAGGCAAGTTGTGTTTTTTCTGCAATCCCTTTGGGAGTCAGAATATATCGTATTCTTCTTGGGTTAACCCCCAGCATTTTTACCAAGCCTTTCTTGGTGAGTTTTTTCAATGCGAAATTGATAGAGGCTACATTAATACCCAATTGCAAAGAAAGTTGTCGTTGTGATATCCTTTCTCCGTTCTCGATCGATTGAAGTATGTTGTATTGGGTGATTTCTTCCTGATTAGACATAAATTGATATAATAAGCGCTGGAAAAGATTATCGTTATTTCAAGATGTCGTGGCAAACAAAGGTAGGCTGAAAATTATTCTCCTGATTCTTCAACGGTTTTTCTATGGATGTGTTAAAGGAATGAAATAGTACGCCTTTTCTTAAAAATGGGTTGCCTTGCTTTTTATGACCGGCTGCGCGCGCGGTAAACCCATAAATGCGCATTTCATTCTGTTGTATAAATTCCTCCCGCAGTCTTTTTGTCTGCGGGAGGAACGGGGTCTCTCCATTGGGTGATCTGAGAGATTGTTGTTTGTAATGGCAAACGTTTGTTTTCTTAAACGTTTATTATTTAAAACACTTTTCCGGAAAATGTCAATAGGAAAAATGAAAAATTTGGGAAAAGCTACTTCTTGGTATTGAGTTCTTCCAGTATTTCCTGTGCGAGTTCTCTGACTGAGCCATCTTCGTCGTTGAGCGCATTTTTTATAAACTCGATGGCTGCCTCACCGCCTACTTCACCTAACGCTTCAACGGCGCTTTCACGCACCCAAGGATCCCGATCATTGAGTGCCGTGGAAAGCGGATCAACAATGCTTTTGTCGCCGATATCCAGTAAGGCATCAATAGCGCTTAATCGCACATCCTCAATGGGGTCATTTGCAAGCGCCTTTGAGATGATTTCTATTGCTTTTGTGTCTTTGCTTTCTCCTAATGCTATAATTGCATCTTCCCTTTTCCCGGGATCTTCACTTTCTAAAGCGTCTTTTGCAAGGGTTTCAAAGGAAGGCCGGTCCTTTTTCGGTTTGTCTTTTTTGGCGACGGGCAGTCCTGGTTTTGGAGAGAGTTTTTTGGACGGTTCTTCCTTCACTTTCGTAAAGATTTCCTGGGATTTACTAGCGCTCACGATGGAAAGTTTTCCTTCTTTTGCATCGTGGAGGGAATAAACAAAGGCATAATTTTTATCCTTCAGAATCCTCCGAACCCCCTCTCCAATAGGTAAACTTTGGAATTCTATGGTAACGGTCCCATCAATTGAGTCATTTAACCATATCTTGGCTCCGCTCTGTGACATGATTTCTTTTAATACCTTTTCCATCGGAGAGTTTTTCAGTTTTGCCGATAATTGTCCGTTGCTGAACTTAATATCAATGGATTCCTCGCCTGCTGGTGGATTTGCCCAAAGCAATTGATGTTTGTTGATGGTAAAAACGGGTAGCCCTACGATAACGGTAAACAGGCTCATTTTTGTATACAGGGTAATGACACGGTAAAAAGAAATCATCCTTTATCACCTTGAGTAATTCTACTGGTAAAATTCAGGGTTGAGAAGTCATCCGGCATTTGTCCGCGAGTTGTGCAGATCTTCCCAAAAGACACGCTAACCATAAGGGCTGACTCCCCGGTAGATGACCTGTTGAATTGAATGTTCATATCATGCAGTTTTGCCGTGAATGATATTGATTAATAATTTTCTCCCTTTCTCCATGATTTCCTGTGTTTTTCCTTCTAAATTTAATCGGAGCAGGGGTTCCGTATTTGATTTTCTGACGTTAAACCACCAGTCGTTATACTCCACGGTTACTCCATCAAGATGGTCTACTTTTCCATTTGAAAATTTCTTGGCAATTTCTGCAATTTTTTCGTCCTTATCCTCTACCTCAAAATTTATTTCACCGGTAGAATAATACCGCTTGAGCGGTGATACAATGTTTGAGAAGGGGACGCGTTTTGTGCTCAGGATCTCCAGAACCATAAGGAAGGCAATCATTCCAGAATCAGAATAGTAATTATTTTTAAAGTAGTAATGTCCGGAGAGTTCGCCGCCAAAGATGGCCTTTTTTTCTCGTAGGGTTGCCTTCATATAAGCGTGGCCGACACGTTCGCGGTACGGTATGCCGCCACCCGCCTTTATTTCTTCGGGAACAACCCAGCTTGAGCGGAGATCGTAAAGGATCGCAGCTCCTTTTTCTCGTTCGAGAAGCTGTCTTGCGATCAGTGCCGTAATAATATCGCATCCAATGATTCGCCCTGTTTCGTCCACAAAAAAACATCGGTCAGCATCTCCATCAAAGGCTACTCCAAGGTGTGCTCTCGTCTCGCGCACTTTTTTTTGTAAATCAACCATGTTTTCAGGTTTCAGGGGATTGGCCTCATGATTGGGAAAGGTTCCATCCAGTTCAAAGTAGAGGGGAATAATTTCGAAGGGAAGTCCTTCGCAAACGATCGGGATTGTCTTTCCTGCCATTCCATTTCCTGCGTCGACAACGATGCGAAGATGTCTGAGGTTACTGACAAATTTCAGGACATGCTTCTTATAATCTCTAAAAATGTCATTCACGATAACTTTGCCGAGTTGTTCCCCGCGTGGCGGGTGATACTGGCTTGTCAGCTTTGAAATACGGTTGATCCCTGTCTCAAGGCTGACGGGGATGGCCTGTTTTCTGCATATTTTGAATCCGTTGTATTCGGCGGGATTATGAGAGGCGGTAACCATTACCCCGCCGTCGTATTGGTAATGGCCCACGGCAAAATACGTCATTTCCGTTGAAATGACACCCAGATTAATGACGTTGAGGCCAGCCGTGCATAAACCGTCTATTAAGGCATTAGCGAGCGATTTAGAAGAAGTTCTCATATCCCTTCCCACAGCAATGTTTTTTACATCCGGGTCTTCTTCCTTAAAAAATTGGGCTATAGATGTTCCGATTTTGTGGGCTATAGTATCGTTTAATTCTGAGGGATACTTCCCGCGAATATCATAACTCTTAAATACATCTCGAGATAGTTTGGTTTCAGCAGGCGTATGGCTAAAACTCCCTGGCTCAACCCTCTCCAGGCACACGTTACATTTAGGATAATTTACCCGCTGTCTTCCCTTGCACACCGAATCGTTAATGGTGTAAGACTCTCCGGGACAACGGTGCTGTCTCTCTTCGCCTTTTTCTCTTATGGATCCTTTTTTCATACCAGATCACTTCCTCAAGAAGTCGTTACCATGTAAGCAACTGTTTGCCGGCATCAAATGCCTTTTGCAAGAGGTCATGTTTCGTGTATACCATGCCTTTTTCTTCTAACCCGCAACACAATATATCCCCCACATATTTTGTGTCTACTACATGAAAAAAGGCCTTTATTGTTTTTACCGCACCGGTAAATAATTCCTCTCCGGCGCTCCGCGCTGCGGTTGCAATCAAAAATCCATTCGCGATCCGTGCGCCTTTCCTGACCGGGAGATGTAAAATATATTTTCTTGCCCAGAAGGCCTGACATCGGTCAATAAGAGCTTTCAGCTGTGCACTTACACCCATGAAATAGATAGGGGAAGCTACGATAATGCCATCGGTATCAACAAAGTGGGAATACACTTGTTGCATATCGTCATGGATAACACACTCACCTTTTTCAAAACAACCGCCGCAAGAATTGCACGGAGCAATTTGTAAATTGCGGATTACAATCTTTTGCACCTCGGCGCCGCTTGCCGCTGCTCCCTGTATGGCATGATTGAGCAATATATCAGAGTTTCCATCAGCGCGTGGACTGCCAAAGATGGCAACTACTTTTTTCATGAGTCTTTTCCGCAGGGGATTAACTCGTCCCTGAAATACGCCAGTGTCTTTCGCAGCCCTTCCGTCCGCAGAACCTTTGGTTCCCAGCGTAAGACCGTTCTTGCTTTGGAAATGTCAGGTTGCCGGATCTTGGGGTCATCAACAGGGAGGGGCTTAAAGATCATCTTGCTTTTGCTGTTGGTAAGGATAAGTATCTCTTGTGCTAACTGGTGGATGGTTATTTCTTCAGGGTTTCCGATATTTACCGGATCATGCTCATTTGAAAGAAGCAGTTGATAGATACCTTCTACGAGATCAGAGATATAGCAGAAACTTCTTGTCTGCAAACCGTTCCCAAATACGGTAATATCCTCACCCCTCAATGCCTGGCACATAAAGCTAGGGAGTGCACGACCGTCATTCACTCGCATCCTCGGGCCGTAAGTATTGAATATCCTCACAATTCTGGTATTTATGTCATGGTATCGGTGATATGCCATGGTCATTGCTTCTGCAAATCGTTTTGCTTCATCATAAACCCCCCTGGGTCCCACAGGATTGACATGTCCCCAATAATCCTCCGGTTGAGGATGGATCTGCGGATCGCCATATACTTCAGAGGTAGAGGCCAAAAGAAACCTGGCTTTCTTTGCCTTGGCAAGTCCCAGGCTATGCAGTGTGCCGAGTGAACCGACTTTTAATGTTTGTATAGGAAATTCCAGATAATCAAAAGGGCTGGCTGGTGACGCAAAATGCAATACATTATCCACGTGTCCGTCTACATAAATATAATCACTGACATTGTGCTTTATAAAGCGGAATTGACAATTCCCCATTAAGTGGACAACATTATCCATTTTACCGGTTAACAGGTTATCGATACATATAACTTCATGTCCCTTTTCTATCAAATAATCGCACAGGTGTGAACCAATAAAACCCGCACCACCTGTAACTATTGTTCTCATGAGGAATATCACTTTCGAATACGGTAAAATCCAATATTTTAGAGGATTAGGATGAATTTTACAACATTTTCATAAATATTCAAGTGGGAAATCTCGGCGCGGGAGTAGTTTTCTTTGACAAACAAATTTATTAAAGATAAAATTCGTTCCGTGAAAAAACAAACAGAACCCAAAAGATACCTTAGTTCCTTTGACAGTCGCACTACGGCTCACGTTTTTACCGACGTCCTGGTGATTGGAAGCGGAGTGGCGGGGCTCAGCGCCGCCATACAGGCAGCAAGGCATAATACCGTTTTAATTGTCACCAAGGAAAGGGTTGATGAAAATAACACTGCTTACGCTCAGGGGGGTGTGGCGGTAGTTCTTTCTGCCGGGGACACGGTATCGAAACACATCAAAGACACTCTGGATGCAGGTCAGGGTTTGTGTGACGCTGCGACGGTAAAAGCCATTGTTGGCGAAGGCCCGAAGCGGGTGAATGAATTGATTGAATGGGGCGCGTCATTTGATAAAGAAGACGACCATTTGATTTTTACTCAGGAAGGCGGCCACCACTTTCCCCGCATTATTCATGCTCAGGGCGACTCCACCGGAAAAGAAGTAGAGCAAACCCTCATCAGGGCTACAAAAGAAAATAAGAACATCAAAGTCTTTGAACATACCTTTGTGGTTGATTTGATCACCGGAGACGAAGTTTGTCACGGTGCAATTGCCTGGCACGCAAAGAAGGGAAACATGCTGATCTGGGCGAAGCGTACAATTCTCGCTACTGGGGGGTGCGGACAAGTCTACCGCGAGACAACGAATCCCGCTGTAGCCACGGGGGATGGCTTGGCAATGGCCTACCGCGCAGGCGCTACCCTTCAGGACATGGAATTTGTGCAGTTTCATCCTACGACGCTTTATATTGCCGGTGCGGTGCGGTTTCTCATCACGGAGACGGTGCGCGGTGAAGGGGGTATCTTAAGGAATAAAAGGGGAGAGCGATTCATGCCGAAGTATCATTCCCGTGCCGAGCTGGCGCCGCGGGACGCTGTCAGCCAGAGCATCCTGAAAGAAATGCAGAAGACCGATCATACCCACGTGTATATCGATATCCGTCATATTCCGAAGGAACGATTGTATGCCCGTTTCCCCAGGATCAGGGAGATCTGCGCATCTTTTGGAATTGACATTGCCAAAGACCTCATTCCGGTGCGTCCGAGCGCTCACTATATGATTGGGGGAGTTAAGGTCAATCGTCTTTCCGGAACGACCATTAGGCAACTTTACGCCTGTGGTGAGGTGGCCTGCACCGGGATGCATGGAGCCAACCGGCTTGGCAGTAATTCTCTGCTTGAAGGGCTGGTGACCGGTTCTGTTGCCGGGAAAGATGCCGGTAAGTCAATCCAAAGGTCTAAGCGCGAATTGTTTCCTTACCCCATTCAGGAGTTTGCGGGCGGATCAAAGATTAGCTGGCTGGATCTGAATGATATTGGAAATTCACTCAAGAGTCTTATGTGGAGGGATGCCGGCATAGAACGGGACGAAAAACACCTGCTTGAGGCGGAAGAGATGATTGAAATGTGGTGCCGGTATGTCATGGACAAAGAGTTTGCCAACCCGACGGGATGGGAATTGCAGAATATGCTGCTGGTTTCCCGTCTCATTGTGGTCTCAGCCCGTAAACGCAAGGAATCCCGCGGCGTTCATCATCGTGCTGATTATCCCGAAACAGACAATACCCGCTGGAAGAGACATATTACCATGAAAAGGCCGAAAGCTGGTCTGGGTTGTAAAAGATAGCGGGCCTGACAATTCCCTCTCGTGAGGTCGTTAATTTCACCTCAATAAAAAAATCTTTCTTAAGACAGGGATTGCTTCGCTGTCGTTTGCAATAACGGATTCGTATCAACGTATTTGGTCCGTTTACTCTTGAAAATACAAATGAGTCGGGAAAATTATGAAAAACACCTCTTTTCTCCCTGTCTCTTATCTGATAATTATTTGCAGTATTTTCAGCTTGCATGCAAAGTTAACACTCGCTTATGCAGAGCCTACCCCAATTCTTGATTGCCTTTGTGCGGTATCTGGCAGAGTAACAGATGCCGTATCTAAGAAAGGCATCGGGAATGCAACCATCGGTAGCTTTGAGGGACATCTGTGCTATACAAATACATCTGGCTATTATACATGGGATAATGGGATTATACCCTGTAACTTCGGAGGGACTTATGACCTTACCGCCTCAGCGGCAGGTTACTTGTCGTTAACACAATCGATTTACGTAGAACCATGTATTGAGAGAACACTGGATATTGAATTACAACCCATTACAACACCTGCTCCAACCGTAACGCCATGGCTGATAACAGAGGATGCAACAAATATAACATCAAGCTCTGCGACCCTAAATGCAATAGTTCCTTTGGTGGTAGGATATATATTTTTTGAATATGGCACTGCAAGCGGTTCATACACCAAGTCTGTGAATGCTACAAGAGAAGGTACTTCAGATAAGGTAAGTGCAAATATAAGCGGTTTATCACAAGCAACGACGTATTACGATAGGATCGTTGCCGTGACGAAGCCTGTACCTACAGTTAGTACCGGATACACGTATGGAAATGAAGAATCATTTACCACGCTAGCGGTAACACCCACACCCGTGTGCGAAGCTGACTCTGTAGAAGCATCACCGAAAACGCTAAAGCTCGAAAGAGGGGGGAGTGATGACGTAACGGTAACGGTGACAGGCAGCAAAGGTTGCACGGCTGCCGGTGAAATGGTAACGGCGAAGATTCAGTCCGGTAAGAAGCGTATATCGATTTCACCACAAAGTATGGATGCAGGCGCCAAAGGAGAGGCCGTTTTTACGATTACGGCCATAAAGAAGACCGGTAATGCACGGGTAAAATTTGAGACTGCCAGTGGCTTAAAGACAACGGTAACTGTGAAGGTGAGAAACTTTAAGAACGGTGGCCGGGAATGGAGGAAGAAGGGCAACCCTGAACTTGTTGACATCTATGGTTTTATTGACAACCGCTAATTATTGCAGCAACATTATTTATCATCGTCACATAATATCCATTCTACCAAAGATTATCAAATCTCAATTTCATATTAAGCCTGCAAATTTTGCCAATAACCCACCATGAATTAGCAGCATATTCCAAGGAATATATTTTATTTTTTTTAAAACGAAAAATAATGAAATTTTCTTGAATAGCTTAAGATTGCTGGTAAAATTTAATTTTTAATGAATGGAACAAAGGGTGCGGTATTGGCATGCGAATCCCAAAGGGTTTCATAATAATAAGGTTTTTCCTATGAAATTTCTGACTGAATACTTGACATTTAATACCAAAAAGCGCCGTGAGTTTATTAACATTACGCGTGAGATAGAACGGGTCTTGCTGAAGAGCGGTATTAAAGAAGGCATGATTTTGGTATCCGCCATGCATATAACATCGGGAATCTTCGTTAATGATGCAGAACCAGGACTCCATCGGGATATAGAAGAGTGGATGCTCAAATTGATTCCGGAAGGCCATGATTATTACCATCATAGAACCGGCGAGGTGAATGGCGATGCGCACCTCAGAAACCTCCTGCTGGGACATCAGGTGGTAATACCGGTAACAGAAGGGAAATTAGACCTGGGCCAGTGGCAGAGGGTGTTTTATGCAGAATTCGATGGTCAGCGCAGCAAGCGGGTAATTATAAAAGTCATGGGAGAATAAGAATTTTTTCGCAAAGAGTCAAGAGGTATAGAAGGAAAAGATAAACCTATCTCTTGCCTTTCAGGGCAATTGTCCATTTCCCCGTTGAGAGTGAATAAAAAAATAAGTTTTGAATCCTAAGATCAATTAAAGCATTTACTATGACAGTAACGAGTACCTGTACCGTGCCTGACAAAAAAACAGACGAAGAGGCACCGTGTATCTTAGCCTGTCCCATACGGCAAGATGCCCGTGATTATGTCCAACTCATAGCCAGAGGACGTTTCAATGAGGCATTTCGGCTGGTGAGAGAGAGAAATCCCTTGCCGGCAGCATGTGGCCGTATCTGTACCCATCCGTGTGAAACAAAATGCCGAAGGAATAGCACGGATGCCCCAATCGCAATCGCATGGCTCAAACGTTTCCTCGGGGATAATTTTTCCGAGGAACCACGGAGAACAGCTTCCGGACGATACCCGGAAAAAATCGCCATAATTGGTGCAGGGCCTGCCGGGCTTGCCGCAGCGAATGATTTGGCCCTTTTAGGGTATTCATGCACCATATTTGAATCAAATGCAACCCCTGGTGGCATGCTCCGAATGGGTGTTCCAACGTATCGTCTCCCAAGGGCATCCATTGATAACGACGTCAATGTTATTAAAAAGTTGGGGGTAGAAATTCAATATAATGCAACGTTTGGGGCAGATATTACCTTCGACAGTTTGAAGAAAGACGGGTTTTCTGTGGTGTTTCTTGGTGTGGGTCTCTTAGAGAGCCGCACCTTGAACATTGAAGGGGTGCAACTCGATGGTGTTCTCAAAGGGATATCCTTTTTGAATGAGGTAAATACTACCGGAAATGCCAGGATTGGAAAGCATGTGCTCGTAATAGGCGGAGGCGCTGTTGCTATGGACTGCGCACGGACTGCCTTACGATTGAAGCCCAACAAGGTGTCCGTTGCCTGCCTCGAATCCCGGAAGGAAATGCCGACCACCGATTTTGAAATCGAGGAGGCCATTCATGAAGGAGCAATCCTCTATAACTCAGTTGGCCCAAAACGCATTGTCGGGAAGGATGGGAAAGTAACGGGTTTGGAAACTCTTAAGGTGAAATATGTCTTCGATGAACAAAAACGCTTTAACCCAGCCTTCTACGAAGGATCGGAGTCCATTATTGAGGCAGATACGATTATTCTCGCCATAGGACAAGCATCAAATCTCTCTTTCCTGAGAGGACAGGATGGTATACAGGTCACGCGCGGCGGCACAATCATTGCAAATCCAACTACTTTTAGCACCTCTGTTCACGGTATCTATGCAGGCGGCGATGTTGTGCTTGGCCGGGGGACCATGACCGAAAGCATGGCCCAGGGGAAAAAAGCGGCGATTGCTATTCATAATACCCTGAGAAATACGGCGCTCAAAGATGAGAAATGGGCGGATAAACCTGCCGTGCCCGATGTGGCCATGTCCAAAATTGCCCTTATCAAAAAAGAGCAAAAACACGAGATGCCAACTATGTCTTTGGATAAAAGACTGAACAATTTTGATGAGGTGGAATTGGGGTTCTCCCTGAATGTGGCTGTAAGAGAGGCACAGCGGTGTATGAACTGTGGTGCAGGCGCCCGGGTGGAGGATAATCTTTGTGTTGGTTGCCTCACCTGTGTGCGGGTATGTCCTTTTGAGGTACCGAAGATTGCAAAAGGCAATACGACAGCGTATATTGACGGAGATTGCCAATCCTGTGGTTTGTGCATTGTGGAATGTCCTGCAAAGGCAATCAGTTTTAAAACTCCTATGGAAGATTGTGGAAAAGATGCCCTTGAGGCGGTTTTCCAGGAAAAATTTGTCCTTGGTATAAAACCCTTTATCGTTAATTTTTATTGTCAATATGGTGCGTATAAAGAGGACAAGGAAATAGTAGCTGATGATTTACTGTTTTCTCATTTCAGGCGTGTAGGCGTTCTGGGGTTGGGTAAAGTAGATCCGTCATTATATCTCAGGGCATTTGAGTTGGGCGCTCATGGGGTATTGGTAACGGCCTGCAAAGGGGATACCTGTCATTTTTGTGAAGAACAGGAATGGATTGAAAGAAGGTCAAATTTTACCAGCCAGCTCGTGAGTGGATTGGGAATGGATACCAGAAGGTTTCAGACCCATTTTATTTCTTCACAGAATGGCAAAGAAATCCTTGAGATTGCTTTTAACATGGCTGAAGAACTGAGAAGTGTATAATTAAATCGTAGCTACCAGGTCGCTATGGAACAAAGAAAACAATCGTGGTGACTTTGTATATTTATCACATAGGAAACGCAATTAAAAATATAGATACACGTGTCATTGCGAGGGCGATAGCCCGAAGCAATCTCTGAGGTTTGGATTGCTTTGTTTCTCCCGCACTGACAATTTTCTCTTTGCATTTACTATAATTCAGATGCGTTGGATGGGACAGGTGGAGTGACCCCATCATTGTGTTGTTGCAGGAATTCTGTAAAATTCTTTTGTAAATTAGGAAAATGATTGTAGCTGCATCAAAACCGTTTCCGGAAATCAAACAGATGCTCTCCGGATTTAAAAAGGTCTGTGTGCTGGGGTGTGGTTCGTGTGTAACCATATGCCATACGGGTGGCGAAAAACAGGTCAAAGAGCTTGCTGCACAACTCCGGCTCGCCGCAAAACTGGAAGGCAGACACCTTGAAGTTGTTGAGGATTCCACGCTCCGGCAGTGTGAGTGGGAATTTATTAGGGATATTCATGAGGTTATCAAAGATTGCGATGCCGTCCTTTCCATTGCCTGTGGCGTAGGTGTGCAGTACATGGCTGAAAGATTCCCCAGGATCAGGATATTCCCCGGCTTAAATACCACCTTTATGGGCGGACCTATTGAACAGGGCGTTTTTTGGGAACGGTGTGGGGGCTGTGGCAATTGTATTCTGGGGAGTACGGGTGGGTTGTGTCCGGTAAGCCGGTGTGCAAAGAGTTTATTGAATGGCCCGTGTGGCGGTTCACAAAATGGGAAGTGTGAGGTCTCACAGGAAACCCCGTGCGTGTGGCATCAGATCTACGATCAGCTTGATACCCAGCAGCTTTTGGCCACCATGGAAACGATTGTACCGCCCAAGGACTGGACTACCGGCATGGAAAACCATCCCCGCAAGATGATCCTGGAACACCTGGTCATGAAAAAATAAATTGATTAGGACGCCGACCTCCGCAGATACGCACGGTTAATCATCTTATCTTTTAGTTTTTGAATATCCTGATAATCTGTGTTCATCAGGGTTCAAAAGGAAAAATTTTATATTATCAAATTATGATCGAAAGCAGGTCTGACATAAAATCCGAAAGTATCCTGGAAAAAATCCTCAGGAGTGGCCAGTTTGCCGTGACGGCAGAACTTGGGCCGCCTCGGGGCGCCGACCGTTCAGTGATAGAAAAAAAGGCTGGTTTATTAAAAGGCTATGGGGATGCATTCAATATTACCGATTGTCAGACTGCCGTCGTGCGTATGTCCAGTATTGCCGCTGGCCGTATCGTCCTTGATGCAGGATTAGAGCCGATCATTCAGATGACCTGCCGCGACCGGAACCGCATTGCCATTCAGAGCGACCTGCTGGGCGCTGCGGCGCTGGGTGCAAAAAACCTGTTGTGCCTGACGGGTGACCATCAGAAATTCGGAGACCACCCCATGGCGAAAGGCGTTTTTGACATCGATTCCATTCAACTGATTCACATGGTAAAGATGCTCAGAGATGAAAGAAAATTTCAGAGCGGGCAGGAACTGAAGGCTGCTGAACCCCGTTTTTTCATTGGTGCCGCCGAGAATCCCTTTGCCGACCCTTTTAAATTTCGGGCTATACGGCTTGCCAAAAAGATTGCTGCCGGTGCCGATTTCATCCAGACACAGATTATTTATAACGTCAAAAAGTTTCAGGAGTGGATGAGAATGGTTGCCGACATGGGGCTCCACGAGAAGGCGTTTATTCTTGCCGGTGTGGCCCCACTTAAGTCGGCTGGTATGGCCAAGCATATGAAGCATAATGTGCCCGGTATGGATGTGCCCGATGAGGTCATGAATCGCATGACAGCAGCTTCGGCTGCCAAAAAGGGCAAGGAAGAGGGCATCAGGATATGTTTGGAAGTCATAGAACAGGTTAGGGAGATGAAAGGTGTGGCTGGCGTTCACATCATGGCAGTGGAATGGGAGGAGGCCGTCCCCGACATTGTCCAGCAAGCCCGCTTGTATCCCAGGCCAAAAT
This sequence comes from Candidatus Brocadia sp. WS118, assembly GCA_007618135.1. Taxonomy (GTDB): domain Bacteria; phylum Planctomycetota; class Brocadiia; order Brocadiales; family Brocadiaceae; genus Brocadia. The sequence continues at coordinate 114,817 of PHFX01000003.1, forward strand.
TGTAAAATTAGTAACAATTTAGTTTTTTGAAAAAGTAGGGGCGAAGCATTTGACAGAATTACCTATGGATGCCTCCGTATTTATCCTGACAAATGCCTCGCCCCTACGATAAATTTATTTGATCAGGGAGACGACTCCCCTGAATCGCCACCCTGTTTTTTGATTTTCTGCATTATTGACAGTTGCTCGTCACCGTGTTAGCCACCGCATCCTGAATCGCCGGGGCTTGATTCTGGCTCAGCGGCACCGCACCTTGAATTCTGTATGCGCTTCATTCCCAGAATTGTCCGTCACCCGTAATGTGATGGCATAGACGCGGCCATTCTTCAAGCCGTCACGTTCCACACGCAGTTTCAGGGATTTGCACGTTGCGGCAATTACGATGTCATTTCTCGTGTTGCCATCGCTGCAACCTTGTATATTGTCAGGTTCATCGTTCGTTACCTGTTCGATAACCACGTCACTTATGTCCACTGAGTCACAGCCATCGCTCACACCCTGCACCATCTGACACACCGTCACGGTTTTGTATTTATGATTAGGCGGCCAATACGTGATCGAAGGTTTGAGCGTTATAGTCGATGCGGTGGTATCCTTAACTTCGACCGTACGCGTTTTTGTCGTTGTGTTCGTACCATCCGTAGCCGAGTAGGTAATCGTGTACGTGCCGGGAACATTCGGGTTGACACTACCTGATGTGGTCACATTCACCGTACCGGTGCAGTTGTCATTCGCCGTGGCGCCAGGATCAGTGAAATTCCCACGGCATTCAACCGCCATTGTTTCGGCGCCGTTGAGCGTGACGGTTGGCGGTGTATCAACAACTACGATCACTGTTGCCTGGCAGGAACTTGAAGCATCATGGTTGTCAGTCGCTGTCAGGGTAACGGTAGTCTCGCCGAGAGGATACGGCCCGGCAGGCGATTGGCTGACCGAGATAGTGTCTCCGCTATCCGGATCATTGGAGCCGTCATCAACAGAGGCATTTGCGCTGCAGTTTGCGTCAGCAGACACCGTTACGTTCCTGCACATCGCCACAGGCGGATTGTTTGACGGACCCCACGTCATTGTAACCGAATTCGATGTCCTTGTCCTGCCATGAAAATCCACAAAACCCGCATCAATGGTGTCTGTGCCCTCCAGAGTTCCGGTGTAGTTAAACGTTGCCTGTCCGTTGGCGTCTGTTGCATCGGTGCCATTTTGTCCTGCATGTGGTCCTGCGGTAATTACAAAGGATACGACAATACCTTCAACCGGATTGTCAGATTCATCCAGAACCTCTGCGGTAACGGCATGCTGTGAGCCTACGATATTTGTCCCGGAGGCCGGACTTAAAACAATCGTTTCAAGACAAGAGTCAAATGCAGTCCGCCATGGGTCATAGTCTACATAATGACTGACCGCATCGCCTGAACCTGATGCTACTCCACTCGGTCCATCAGCGCTGCCCCACCAGTTGTTTTCTGCATCAATACTCATGGGACTGATATCACTGTAAACTCCGAAATTCGTATTGCCGGTAATGCTGCAATCTATTATGGTTGGATTCGAATCGCTCGTTGAAAAGATACCATAATCATTGTTCGTTAAAGATGAACAAGAAATCAATGGCAGGGCGCCGCTTCCGGTTGTATAAATTCCATAGCCATCAGAATTCCTTATTTTGCAATTTTGAATGGTAGGTGAGGCATTGTTGCAATTAATGTTCGAATTATAGCTGTCACTTCCGCCATATTCTACTGTACAATAGTCCATAATCGTTGAACCATCCACGGTGCCATTGAAAAAAACGATTCCCTTCCAGTCACTAGGCGCTGGAGTTGATTCGTTTGAGGTGAAGGTGATGGGGCTGCCGCTTGTCCCTACCGCATTCAAGGCAGCCGCGCTGTAATACCCGATGTAAAGGGCGGTCTCCGCATTAAATTTTACCAGACACCCTGGTTCTATCGTCAATGTTGCACTGCTATATACGTGAATGTTTCCCGTAACGACATGGGGGTTATCGGTAGCAGACCATGTTTCATTGCTGGTAATATTACCACTGTGGTCCAGGCCATAGGTAACCCCTGACCCTGATAAGGTCAGGATAAAAACCGCAAGGATAAACACCGCGGTGCTCAACACAGATGATGTTGTTTGAAATTTTTTAATACTCATAACCCCCCCCTTTCGTCTAAGATTATAGAGTCAATACAAAGTCAGTACCCACCTGGCATTTGCTGGCAATTACCTTTGTCTCCCGAAGATTATTTCACCCAAGCCTCAACAAAAAAGCCTTACTGCAAAGATATTTTACAAACATCTTCGGCAGTAAGGCTATCTTAAGTGATACGTATTTCCGTATACGCTAGAAAGTGATTATTTAATTGGGGTCTTCTAAGTTTTGTGTGGGTAAATTTTCATAATAGTTCTTTCTCAACATCATAAAAGATAAGGGTTATCAGGTAAAATAGAACTCCCAAAAGTTGTCACGAGTAGGTATACTACTCTGACAAGAGAAAGGAGCATTCATGAAAACCTGTAAAACCTTAGCAGAATTATATTCACATTCTGGATTTCGAGCACGAAGTAAATTAATTGGCGTTTATGGTGACCCGTATGCAAGAGTAATAAAACTCGAACGCCGTCAAAAAAAACCGTTTGTTCAGTTTGTCATACATCATCGAAGGCGTACTACGATAGTGAAATCAAACGGACAAGAGATCTTTCCAGCGGTTCATTCAGGATATACGTTGAGTTTGAATACCGCCGTGTATTTTGCAAAAAGTGTAACGCCGTGAAAGTAGAGACGTTGTCATGGCTTGCCTCGAATACCCGGTATACCAAGCGATACGAACGTCATATTGGCAGACTTTGTCGTGAACTTACGGTAAAGCGAGTAGCAGAGCTAGAACGGCTTAGCTGGTATCAAGTCAGGCAAATAGAAACAAACTATATGAATGAGCTTGTTAGTCATTTTGGTAAAATCACCAAGCTAAGAGCCATCGGAATAGATGAAATTTCTATTCGCAGGGGACACACCTATATGACCTGTGTCAGCGATTTAGACAAAGGTCGTCCCCTATGGATCGGTGGTGAAGGCCGTAGAGAAGAAGACCTGGATTTGTTTTATAATATGCTTTCTGATAGCCAGAAGAAAAACATTTCCCTTGTCGTCATGGACATGTGGAAGCCTTTTAGGAAATCCACTCTCAAGCATATACCTCATGCTCAAATCATCTACGACAAATTTCATATACTTCGTCATCTCGGTGATGCGATGGACACAGTCCGTAAACAGGAATATAGCCGTGTAAGTGAGAAAGAACGAATATTTATCAAAGGACAGAAGTATACGCTTCTGTCACAGAAAGCCAATTTAGATGTAAAGGGCAAACGGGCGTTACAGCTGCTTTTCAAAGCCAACAAACGTATCTACAAGGCTTACCTCTTGAAAGAATCATTTGGTAAGCTCTGGAATTACAAAAGCGCCAGCAACGCCGAACGATTCTTTACCAACTGGAAATCCCAGTTGAAATGGTCAAGGCTTAAACCATTTCATCAATTTGTAAAAATGATTGAACGGCACTGGAACGGTATTGTGAGTTACTGTAACCCCAACAATAAGGTCTCTCTTGGACTCGTTGAAGGTATCAATAACAAAGTCCGTGTCATTCAACGACGGGCTTATGGCATTAAAGATCGAGAGTATTTAAAGCTGAAAATAGTAACAGCATTTTTACCAGAATTATGAAAATTTACCCACACAAAACTTAGAAGACCCTTTAATTGTTCTGTACTTCCTTATACAGTAAAGACCCTTTACTTTGCGCCCCCTAATTGCTCAGGGTTTGCCTTTGTCGTACTATTTTAGGATTACTACCACAGATTAATTTTAAAGTTAAGTTAAAAAATATTTTTACAGGGCTACGTCAAATATGAATGCAAGTAAATATAGGTAAAAAAAGAAAATAAAATGGCTTTTTAAAACGGTTCTTATATACGATTTTCATGAACCATGAAGGGACAAGAAAAAGCACAGCAAACAGAGAACATCTCCACGATATTAAAGTAAGACCCATCAACCGGGGTGAAAGACATCAATGGGATGAACTCATCCGTCATTACCATTACCTTAGACTTCATTCACTCATAGGTGAAAGCATCCGATACATAGCCGTGTATCAGAAACAGTGGCTTGCTTTGATCGGATGGTCAGCAGTTTCCTCCAACGGTTTGATTACACCCTTGGAAAATCTTGTCCTGATGGTCTTTCCCATATTTGACTCCTGTTTCTCTGTTCTGTAGGGTATATAAAACAACCTATCGAACCACGACGCCCGATCCCTTGGTCGATATTGATACATGTTCGCTTGCAACAAACAAAGCGGTGAATTCGTATTCATGCTGGTTTGCCATAGCTTTTAAGCAGCGACTGTCATATTTATGAAAACATTGCGTCTCGTAACACCTGTATCGTATGAGTGCATTTAACCGGAGACCCCTTTGCGGCAAGCAGGTCTTCGATTTGAAGCTGACAACCGGGACAACCCGTTGCTACAACTTCAGCGCCGCTTTTTTCTACGGCTTTTGCCTTGTATTCCCCGATCTTCGTGGAGAGGTCGTAGTGTAACAAATTAAATACCCCGCCGCCACCGCAGCATCGTTCCGGGTTTTCCATCTCCTGAAATTCAGCAGAACGTTTCAAAATATCCCTGGGTTGTTTTGAGATGTTTTGACCCCAGTAGAGATGACACGGATCATGATAGGTAATTTTCGTGTTAAGTATCTTTGTTTCGTATGAAAAATATTTTTCAATGAACTCGGATACATCGTATATTTTATCCGTGAATTTTAAGGCACGATCGCCCAGAAGATGGAGATAATCTCTTTTCAGTGTCCTTCCGCAGGTGGCACATGCATTGATAATAAAATCGACGTTGGCATTCTCAAATACCTCCACATTTACTTCCGCCAATCTTCGTGCCGTTTTGACATCCCCCAACGATCTTGCGGGGATGCCACAGCACAACTGCTTTGGAGGCACAATCACCTCAACTCCAAGATGGTTTAATACCTCGATTACTGCATCGGCAATATCGGTATAGACGTAGTTGATGAGACAACCGACGTAAAATCCCACTTTCATTTTAGGATTTTTTATCTTCTTCGTATTTCGATATTTTTTTAATACCGGCTTCTTCGCCAAAGGAGGAATCCATCTGCCGCCCATAAGCATAAAGGGCAGATGTCGCATGGTGCCGTGACGTTTGAGTGGAACGAGGCGTTGAAAGGTGCTGGCAGTTTTCAAAAGAAGGTTAAAGAGCCACCTTCTGGTCAGGAACAGTCTGAATATAATTCGTGGTATCAGCCATATGCCGAGGTGATTTGCCACATCGTCAAGCATGGCTTGGATGATGAGATCATAATCAACACCCGAGGGACAGATACTGGAGCATCGAAGGCATTTCTTGCAGGAGAGGAGGTAATCCCTCAGGAGTTCCGTGTGAAAAATCTCGCCGTTTCGCAAGGCTTCGGCCAGGCTGATGCGGCCTCGTGCTACCATGGATTCGTTACCCGTCTCGATAAAGACGGGACAGATTGAGCGGCATTTGCCGCATTTGGCGCATTTATGAATTTCGGCTTGCCACTCCTTAGTAAGCATCTATTCCTCGTTACGGTAGTTTTGTTTTAAACAATTTTCGTCTGTTACTAAGGATAATTGTAGCAAAGAGAAAACAAAAAAGGGAGACCTTTTTGGCCTCCCTTTTGTTTTAAAAACTGTTTTGTTTAATGATGTTTCTTTTTCCCATGGTCGTCATCGTCATCATCATCATCATCATCATCATCATCATCATCGTCATGATCCTTTCCCTTATCCCTTATCTTCACGGTATCACTTCCCTCGAATCCTGTGCCATCTTCCAGTTTGCCCGTAACGGTGAGTTCCTGTTTCTGTTTTTCGTCTTTTTTTGGACCTTTCAATAACTCTACCTTAGCATTGAAATTCAAGTCCTGTACGTTAAAAGTTGCGATAAACCGATTCTTGTCTACTTTTCCATCAATGGCTTTTGCCCCCTCGCATTCGACGGTTTCTGTCACTATGTCGTTGACATCATAAGGAGAATCAGATTCAAACTTGATAAATGCCTTAAATTTACCATTGCTCTTGAGGTTAATCGTCTCGGGTTTTATCTCCACGTCTGCATTGATAACTCCCGGTGGCGTTGGTGTTGGTGTCGTAGATTCTGCAATTATGCCGCCTGGTGCCAGGATTGCAAGATCTGAGACTGTGTGGGCAAGTGAGGGTGTCGGTGTTACCACAGGAGTAGCTGTTGGAGAACTGGTTGGTGTTGGTGATGCCGTTGCTGTCGGGGTTGGGGAAGGAGTGGGAGATGTCACTTTGTTAATTACGACATTAATAATCTCTAATTTATCACCTTTATTAAGCCCTTCGAGGGTAAATTCCAGCTCGGCTTCCCCGCCGGTAATATCGAATGATCTTGAATAGGTTTCCGGACTGTCATTGATTTCTGCATCAATGACAAGGATACTACTTTGATTGATCAATTGACCACCGGCAGATCGTAAACCCTTTATTGACAATTCCACTTTACCGGTATCACTTATGCTAATCTCCCCTGCTACTTCGGCTGAATAATCGCTCGAAGACACGACGGTAAGGTTTGTTTCAAATAAATCTTTACTGTATCCCTTTGTAACTATTATCAACAACGGCATTATTACGAAAGAAAACCACCGTATACAAGTAAGGTATTTTCTCATCATCCTCTTCTCCTTTGCAAAAATGTTTATTCGACTAAAATAATAACTCAACAAATCATTGTCGGCGTATTTCTGGAAAAATTTAATCTTTTTTCATAGCATAGTTATCCACGGTACCATTTTATAGGCTCATTTCTGTTTGTCTTATTGCCCCTTGCGTGACAGCGCTAGCGTATCAATCTTTGGTTGTCCGTGTGATATATAACACAGATTTTGTTTTTTGCAAGTGAAACAATCCAGCACCATACCTAAATTTATTATGATTTACATACATTACGTGATATTATTTAAACACACATAAGATTGGATGTATAATGCAAAAGGGTGAACGGCCTGTTTTATGGATACTGCACCTTTTATCATCAACTATGAAACTTTCGTGAGATAAGATTCAAAGACCGACAATTGCCTTTCAGGAAATGTACGATGTCGCATATTAAGATTCTCCCCGCATCGGTTATTAATAAGATTGCTGCCGGCGAGGTAATTGACCGGCCGGCCGCTGTCGTAAAAGAGCTGATTGAAAATTCAATCGATGCTATGGCATCCAGAATCGACACCTATTTGGAGGACGGGGGGAGAAAAATGATTCGGATATCGGACGACGGTATTGGGATGGATGCTGAAGACCTTTCCCTTGCGTTTCAAAGCCATGCCACCAGCAAACTTCTCAACGCAGACGATCTCTTTGCAATCCATACGCTCGGTTTTAGAGGCGAGGCTCTGCCCAGCATCGGAGCCGTTTCGCACGCCACCATCATCTCCAGAACAAAAGGGGCCGTACAGGGAACGGAAATAACAATAAACGGCGGAGTATTGAGTCAAATGAAGGAATGCGGTGCGCCGGAAGGAACGCAGGTTGAGGTGAGAGATCTGTTTTTTAACGTCCCCGTACGTAAGAAATTTTTACGGACAATACCTACTGAAATGGCTTACATCTCAGAGGTGCTTACGAGGTTTGCGCTCTCCTACCCAGCTATCCATTTTACCCTTATGCATAATACCAGGACGGTGTTTAACCTCCCCCCTGTTCGGGAGGCGGCCGAGCGAATTGCAACGTTTTTTGGCGACGAGATGAGAAATCATCTCATTCCGGTATTTCTCCGGGAAGAGATGTTTGCTCTTTCTGGATATATTGCGCCACCCTTCTTTGATAAAGCCAATGCGCGGATGCAGTTTATTTTTTTAAACGGCCGTTACATCAAGGACAGCGCAATCTTCCGCGCCATTAATGAATCCTATCACGGGAAATTAATGCACAAGAGGTATCCGGTCGTGTTTTTGTTTTTGCAGTTAGATCCCTCTGAAGTGGACGTGAATGTTCATCCGACAAAGACTGAGGTGCGTTTCCGAAATACCTCCACGATCTATAACTATGTCCTCTCTGCATTAAAAGAGGGTTTAAATAAATCTGCCCCGAAATCGTCGGAAGTGGCATCTTTCTCCCAAAGACCGGAAATGGAATCAGCAAGGGCAGAAGGTGCTGGCTTTGTTAAGAGATCGTTATGGGAACAGTTTTCTTTTAGAAAAACGGAAGAAATAAAAGACACAAAGGGATGTGCGGATATCCCACCAGCCATCTCTGGTATGAGTAACCGTAATGCGTTTACCCCTTTCCATAACAGGGAAATTCTTCCTCCCCTTTCAGAAAAGCGCAAAGAGGAAAGAAATGAAGAATTTTTAAATGCAAGAAAATCCGAAACGGATAGCAATGCACAAGCACCAAAAGCTCCAGACAGGGGAGAAAATACATTTTTTGCTGAGGGAATCAATGAAAAAAAGGTATCTTTTCAAATTCACAATGCTTTCATCGTTGAAGAAACAGACGACGGAGTAAACATTATTGATCAACATGCATTGCATGAAATCATTTTATATCATGAAATAGAAAGGAATCTGCATAGTTCCCAATCATTGAGCCAGCGCTTGTTAATACCGGAAATGATAGAGTTAAGCCCGAAGGATTTTTTTTCTATTACCAGTATAAAAAAATATCTTGAGGAGCTGGGAGTTGAAATTGAGGAATTCGGACAACGTACCATCGTAATTCGTGCCTTTCCTCAGGTTTTGAGACATTTACCTGGCAAGGAATTTATAGAAAGCCTGTTGACTGAGTTGAGTGATGAGAATTCTCTCAAGGGCAAAGACAGGATTTTAAACAAATTAATAAGCGTTATGGCATGTAAAGGCGCTATCAAGGCAGGACAGCGGTTAGAACCGCAGGAGATTGAGGAGCTTTTGAAAATGAAAAAGAGTATGAATGCATACACCAATAACTGCCCGCATGGGAGACCCACAACCCTATTTTTTTCTCTGTGCGATTTGCAAAAACAATTTAAGAGGAAATAATGAGGCTGATACATTTAAACTATCCTATGTTTTGTAATAATGAGCGTTTAAGTACATATAAACAATCAAAAAAACCTTGACTTTTATTTTCATGAGTGATAAGATTTTTCCTATAATTCACTCTCTTTATATCAGAAACCACAGTGGAAATACAGCGCTTTGTCGTTGATAAAACTATGTTCGAGCTCATTATTGAAACGGATTTTTCTGCGGCGCATAATTTGCGGGAATATAAAGGTCAATGCGAAAGGCTTCACGGTCACAATTGGAAGGTACAAGTCGTCTTAAAATCAGAAAAGGTAGATAAATTGGGTATGGTTATGGATTTTAGAGATGCGAAACGGGTGGTGGGAGAAATTATCAATAGATTTGACCATGTTTATTTGAATGAACTCGCAGATTTTGCAGAGGTAAACCCCACTACCGAGAACCTGTCTAAAATACTGTATGAAGAATTAAGGCATGATCTTCCAGCGGGAGTGAAGGTGGAAAAAGTTACGACCTGGGAATCCGACCGTTGTGGCGCCTCTTATTTCGAATAGCGGTTCTTTAACAATTTGAGTTTATAACTATGGCGGTAATATTACAGGTGGCCCTTGATTTTGTTGACCTTCACCGGGCAGTCAAGGTCGCTCAGGAATCGATTGAGGGGGGAGTGGATTGGCTGGAGATAGGTACGCCGCTCATTAAAAGCGAAGGGATGAGCGCAATACGCCATTTTAGAACGTTGTTTCCCCATAAGACTTTGATCGCAGATATGAAGACTATGGATGCTGGCCGTGCAGAAATGGAGATGGCTGCCAAGGCAGGCGCTGATATTGCTGTCGTTATGGCAGATGCACAGGATTCAACCATCAGGGAGTGTATCGAAACAGGAAAAAACTACGGCATAAAAATCTGCGTAGATTGTCTAAATGATGTCAAGATCGAAGACCGCGTTGCTGATATAGAGAAATGGGGTGCAGCCTATATTGCAGTTCATACCGCTATCGATGATCAAATGCTTGGAAAAACACCGTTCGATATCTTGCGCCGCATTTCCGGTAAAGTAAAAATACCCATTGCTGTTGCTGGCGGTATAAATTCTGAAAATGTAGTGGATGCTGTGAATGTTGGGGCAAGCATTATCATTGTCGGTGGATATATTACCAAGGCAAAGAATGCAAAGGCAGCAGCGGAAAGTATCAAAAGCGCTATTCAGGAAAACCGAAAGATTCCCACAACCCTCTTCAAGCGGGTAGCACGCGAAGGAGTTCGTGAAGCCCTTGAGAAGCTTTCTACAGCAAATATTTCGGATGGCAGTCATCGCGCAAAAGGCATTACCGAAGTATACCCCCTGTACCCAAATATCAAAATCGTTGGGAATGCTGTTACGGTTCGGACATATCCGGGCGATTGGGCAAAACCGGTCGAGGCTATCGATATTGCAAAGGAAGGAGAGGTGATTGTCATTGATGCAGGGGGGGCAGGTCCGGCGGTGTGGGGAGAACTGGCAACCCATAGCGCATTGCAGAAAAAGATTGGCGGTGCCGTGATCTGGGGGGCAACGCGGGATGTGGCAGAGATTAGAAAATTAAAATTTCCTGTCTTTACAAAGATGGTAATGCCAAGTGCCGGTGAACCAAAAGGATTTGGAGAAATTAATATTCCAATTTCTCTCTCAGGGGTACGGGTCAATCCCGGAGACTGGATTGTGGGGGACGATGATGGGTTAATGGTAATTCCTCTGTCAGAGACGGATGTCTGGGTTAACCATGGTATGGACTGTCTGGAAAGAGAAAATAGGATACGGGAAGAGATCGTATCTCAAAAAAGTTCTTTAGGAAAAGTTATAGATGTGTTAAAATGGGAAAAGAAATAATTAGGAAAGAGAATCAAAGATTCAGTCAGGTATATAAAGAATGAAATGTGAGTCTTGTAATAAAAAGCATGCAACGGTGCATTTAACAGAGATTGTTGGTACGGTAAAAAAGGAACGGCATCTCTGCGAAGACTGTGCACAGGGTATCAATAAGCAGCTTGCCAAAATACCTTCTCCTACCGAAATACTGACAAGCCTCATTAATCAGGTTGCCCCGGAAATTAATGAAATGTCCAAGATCGTTTGCCCGGTGTGCGGATTGTCCTACCTGGAATTTCGCTCTCATGGCCGGCTGGGTTGCCCTATGGATTACACAATTTTCAGAAAAGGGTTGATTCCGTTACTTGAAAAGATGCACGGGAGCACCCAGCATGTGGGAAAAGTACCATCAAGGGCGGGAAAAGAATTGATTAAAAAGAATGAGCTTATGCAGTTACGGAATGAACTGAATAAAGCTGTGGAAAAGGAGGACTACGAAAAGGCCGCGGAGCTACGGGACAGGATTTATGAACTTTCAGGCGACACCGATGAAGATTAGCGATCTGGCGGATAATACCGGAGAATGGTTGAGAGGCACAGGGGCTGAGTCGGATATTGTTATCAGCAGCAGGATTCGTCTTGCAAGAAATGTGGCGCGATTTCCTTTTCTTTCAAGGGCCAACGTAAAACAGAAAAGAGAGCTCGAAGAGATTGTAAGCAACAAAATCAAAGAAGCTGAAATTACCTCGGATCTGCGGTATATAAATCTTGCGGACATTGATCCTCTTGACAGACTTTTTCTCGTGGAACGGCATCTTATCAGCCGGGAACATGCGGGGGGAGAAGGGGAGAGAGGAGTGGCTTTTGGGAAATCTGAGACCATTAGCCTGATGGTAAACGAAGAAGATCACCTGCGGATACAGGTAATCCGTTCCGGGTTTGAGCTCAAAGAGGCATGGAATACAATTGACGAGGTCGACAATAAATTAGAGAAGAAGTTAAATTATGCCTATTCATCGCGTTTTGGGTACTTGACTGCCTGTCCTACCAATGTTGGCACAGGGATGAGGGCGTCGGTTATGATGCATTTGCCTGCATTAGGAATGACGCACCATATTGAAAAGGTCTTTAATGCCGTTATGAAACTTGGTTTGGTGGTAAGGGGTTTGTATGGTGAGGGAACTCAGGTCTCCGGAGATTTATACCAGATATCGAACCAGTTTACCCTTGGCAAGTCCGAGGTAGAAATAGTTGAGATTATAGAAGGAGTAATTCCCAGGATAACAAGCTATGAGCGGATGGCGCGGAAGGCCTTGATTTCGGAAAGCCGGGAACAATTAGAAGACCGCATTTGGCGGTCATACGGGATGCTTAAGGTAGCGCGGATAATTTCTTCAGAGGAGATTATGCATCTGCTGTCGCAGGTCCGCATGGGAGTTAATTTAGGAATAATTAACGATATTGAAATGAAAACTTTAAATGAGCTTTTCATTCTCACATTACCGGGGCACTTACAAAAGTTAGAAGGGCGCGAACTTACTTCCCAGCAAAGAAATATTATTCGCGCAGCGTATGTAAGAAAACGCCTGGAAATGATATAAAGTTTGAAAGGATAGGTGCATTATGTTTGATCGATTTACTGACCGTGCCAGAAAGGTTATGGCGCTTGCACGAGAAGAGGCCAGGCGGTTTAACCACGAATACATTGGGACAGAACACATTTTGTTAGGCCTGGTAAAAGAAGGAAGCGGGGTTGCTGCTAATGTTTTGCAGAATCTGGATATTGAGCTGAAAAAGATCCGTTTGGAAGTGGAAAAAATTGTTCAAAGCGGGTCGGATCTGGTCTCAGTGGGACAATTACCCTTTACTCCGCGCGTAAAGAAGGTCCTGGAATATGCCATGGAAGAGGCGCGGGCATTGGGTCATAATTATATTGGGACAGAACATCTTTTGCTGGGGTTGCTGAGAGAGCAGGAAGGTGTCGCCGCACAGGTGCTGCTCAATCTGGGAGTCAAACTCGAGGACGTCCGGGAGGAGGTTATTGGCCTCTTGGGTTCCGAAGCGGTTCAGGGCGGGATGGCTCAGGAAAAAGAAGAAAAAAAGGGGAAATCAAAAACGCCTGCGCTGGATTCTTTTGGCCGAGACCTTACCCAACAAGCCCGCGAACATGAACTCGACCCTGTTATTGGCCGGCAGGATGTGATTGAACGGGTAATCCAGGTCTTGTGCCGCAGGACAAAAAATAATCCTGTATTGCTAGGTGAAGCAGGGGTGGGAAAGACTGCGATTGTTGAGGGTCTTGCACAGGCTGTTGTCCAGGGGAATATTCCCGAACTCCTGCGCGATCGCCGGATCGTAGCCCTGGACCTTGCCATGATGGTGGCAGGCACCAAGTACAGAGGCCAGTTTGAGGAACGGATTAAGGCGGTAATGTCGGAAGTAAAGAGGGCAAAAAACATCATTCTTTTTATTGACGAACTCCATACCCTGGTGGGGGCAGGCGGCGCAGAAGGCGCTATTGATGCTTCCAATGTCTTAAAACCAGCGCTGTCGCGAGGGGAAATACAGTGCGTTGGCGCCACCACCTTGGATGAATATAGAAAATATATTGAAAAAGACGGCGCCCTGGAAAGACGGTTTCAAACCATTATTGTTGAACCTCCGACCAAGGATGAGACAATTGAGATATTAAAAGGGCTTCGTGACCGTTACGAAGCGCATCACAAGGTTCAAATTACGGATGACGCACTAGAGTCTGCAACCGAGTTGTCCATTCGATATATCACGGGAAGATACCTTCCGGATAAAGCGATTGATGTGCTCGATGAAGCATGTGCGCGGGTAAGGCTGAAGGCAACGACACAACCTCCCGATCTGCGCCATATAGAGGAAGAAATTAATAAGCTGGAAAAAGACAAGGATGAATCCGTTGCAATTCAGGATTTTGAAAGGGCTGCCCGGTTGCGGGATAAAGCCGATAAGCTGAAAAAGAAAAAGGAAACCATTGAAAAAGAATGGCGGGAAACGCGAGCCGAAGTTGAAGGGGTGGTAAATAGCGAAATTGTTGCCGAAGTTGTTTCTAAAATGACCGGCATTCCTATGACACGCATCGAATCTGCTGAAGCCAAACGGTTGCTCCGGATGGAAGAGGAACTCCATAAGATGGTAGTAAGCCAGGAAGAGGCAACGAAGGCTGTAGCAAAAGCGATTCGCCGCTCTCGCGCCGGATTGAAGAATCCAAACCGGCCGGTGGCTTCCTTCATATTTGTAGGGCCGTCGGGTGTAGGCAAGACTCACCTTGCGCGATCTCTGGCAAAATTTTTATTTGGAGAAGAAGAGGCCCTTATTCAGATCGATATGTCAGAATACATGGAAAAACATAACATTTCACGCCTGATCGGTGCGCCTCCCGGCTATATCGGCTATGAAGAAGGGGGGCAGCTCACGGAAAAGATCCGTCGCCGTCCTTATGCCGTTGTTTTGCTGGATGAAATTGAAAAGGCCCATCCGGATGTATTTAACATGCTCTTACAAATTATGGAAGACGGGAAACTGACTGATAGTTTCGGACGTCACGTGGATTTTCGCAATGTGGTCATTATTATGACCTCAAATATTGGTGCGGATGTGATCAAAAATCAGGCATCTTTGGGTTTCAAAAAGGTGACAGATGGGCATACCTACGAAATGATGAAAGAACAATTGAAGAAAGAAGTTGACAAACATTTCCGTCCGGAATTCATCAACCGGGTGGATAATATTATTGTGTTCAAGCCATTGACAAAGGATGATTTGAAACAGATCATAGAAATTGAATTGAAAGGCGTTAAAAAGAGGCTGGAAAATTATAATATCCGTGTGACTTTGACGGACGAAGTGTTGGATTTCCTTATAGAAAAAGGGTACAACCAAAACTTCGGGGCACGTCCGCTGCGGAGGGCAATTGAAAATTATTTAGAGGACCCGCTTTCTGAGGAGATTCTGCAGGGCAAATTTGAGGGGAAAAAGCATGTAAAGGCGAGAGTTCATGATGGCAAACTCATCTTTGATGAAATGCTGGAAACCCCGGAACCGGCATTGGCAAATGCGGAAAGCAGTCTATAAATGAGATAAAACGACATGCGAAATAAAAAAGGGGAGAGTAAAACTCTTCCCTTTTTTGTTTCTCTGGCAGTTTTTTCCTTCACCTATATGACAAAAACAGGCGTGGTTTATGTTTGTCAGCATTGCGGCTGGAAAAGCTTGAAGTGGGTCGGACGTTGCGGAGGTTGCGGGGAATGGGACTCGACTATTGAAGAACTTGCTACACCTGCTAGCCCAGGCTATAGATCAGTCGCAATCACCCGTGAATTACCCCAACCGATAACGGATGTAAAATTAACAGCATGCCCCTGTATTGAAACGGGGATGAAGGAATTTGACCGGATTCTCGGCGGTGGGCTGATTCATGGTTCTGCGGTATTAATTGGCGGGACGCCTGGCATCGGTAAATCCACCCTCCTGTTGCAGGTATGCCAGTACATTAGCCAGAAAGGGTATACAACCCTTTATGTGACCGGTGAAGAGTCTGTGGCTCAAACGAAACTTCGTGCCGAGCGGTTATCTATTTTATCAGACAATCTGTTGGTGGTTGCTGAAACGAATCTGGATTTTATCCTGGAAAATATCCATAACACGCGTCCTACCCTTGTGGTTATTGATTCTATTCAAATGATGTATAAACCTCAATTAGAATCAGCTCCTGGCACGGTTGCGCAAGTGCGTCAATGTGCGAATGATCTCATTTTAATTGCCAAGTCTACAGGTTCTGCAATTTTCCTGGTAGGGCATGTAACCAAACAGGGCATTATCGCCGGGCCGAAGGTGCTGGAACATATGGCAGATACCGTTTTATATTTTGAAGGAGAGAAATTCCAGTGCTACCGGATCTTGCGGGTAGTCAAAAACCGGTTTGGCTCGACCGACGAAATTGGAATTTTTGAGATGAGAAAGAATGGCCTGCAGCCCGTGGATAATCCGTCGGAGATATTTATTTCTCAGGGAAGAAGGATTAGCGCCGGGTCTACCATTATCTCCTGTATGGAAGGCACCCGTGCTTTGCTCGTCGAGATACAGGCGCTGGTGGCACGGGCAAATTTTGGCATGCCTGAACGCAAAGTAAGCGGGGTCGACTACAATCGTGTCTCCATGATCCTTGCCATTCTGGAAAAACGGATAGGACTAAAACTGGGAGGGCAGGATGTCTTTGTAAACATTGTGGGGGGCGTGCAGGTTGATGAACCCGCAGCAGACCTCGGCATTGCGATGACCATTGCATCGAGTTTTAAAGAGAAAGCAATTCCGCCGGATACGGTGTTTGTGGGAGAAATCGGACTGGGCGGAGAAGTTCGCAGCGTAAGTCAAATGGAAATCCGGCTGAAAGAGGCTCACCGACTGGGGTTTAAGAGGGCAGTTATTCCAAAGGATAATGCAAAAGGGATCAGTAAGGATTTAGGGATAGAGCTGATCGAAGTATGCTATCTTTCCGAATCGGTAGAAATCATCGGATAAGAGGATACCGTTATTGTTGCCGCACAGCCAGTTTATTGTGAACGCCAAAAAGAACGTTGTCATTGCGAACGAGGTGAAGCAATCCAAACCTTAGAAACTTCGTCGTGAGCTCAGGCGAACGATTACTTCGGGCTATCGCCCTTGTAATGACAAAAGTTACCATAAAAATTTTATTCACGGACACATATGCATCTATTGAAAAATTACCATCTGAAACAGGCAATTTTTTTTGCGGTAATTCTCTGCACGATATTGGTGTGGGAGTTCCCCGCGATCCATGCTGATACGTATACCGACGGCCGGATTGTGGTAAAGCACGAGGAATTAAAGGTAAAGAAAAATGGCCGGTACATCCAATTTGGTCATCCATACGAACTGCCGGGGGATGTTATCGCCAATGCATTATCTTATATCTATTTTGAAGAAAAAGGGTTGTTAAAAAAGAAAGGCACATTGCGGGTTTTTCAGGATGACGAGATACGCAAATTAGTTCCCATACTTATCCAGGCATTTTCCGTTGCAACACCCTCACAAGTGATTACAATTTCGTCCTATTCGGAGCGCATGCTTTTAACCGACCAGCAGAATTATTGTATCTTATTTATTTTCGACCGCAGCCTCAACATTGCCTTTAGCCGCGTTCATATGCTGCAAACGTATAACGATGCCATGTCGGAGAAGAAACGATATACAACAACAAAAGAGAATCCTGCCCGGATAAATCATAGCCGCTTTTGGAAACTGGTTCCTGCTGCGGGGCAACGGTTAGAACCAAGTCATGAAAACTGGCTTGTTATTGACCTGTCGGATGAAATCTATCAACGGCCTGTTGTACAAAGGGTAGGGACGGTTGACGAAAAGATCAAAGTAGGTACGTCTGATCTGGATGCCCGCCTGAAAAAGCTGGAAGATAAGATGACCGATTCCGGTGAAACAAAAACACAGAAATCATCGGTTCCGTCTGATGAAATCCGGGGAGAAAGTAAAATAAAGAGCAAGTTGGCAATCCTCCGTGAAATGGTCGACGAGGAAATCATTTCTGCAGAGGATTATGATTACAAAAAGGCAAAACTGCTGAGGGAAGCCATGATCGATATGAGTATCAAGGAACAGTTGCAGGAGATAAAAGACCTTAAGGCAGAAGGGCTTATCACGGAAAGCGACTATACCGAAAAGAAAAAGGATTTGTTGGACCAATTTTAGCTTCGTGGACGTTTTGTGACACATATAAAACCATTGCATCAGATCATCAGGGTGTTTTGCGACCTGGCTGGTGTTCTTCTCAATTCAGAATTTATTCGTAGAGTAACAAAAGAAGCAATCCTTGTTGTTGTGGATGAGATATTTCGCTCCTCACCTTATAAAGGACGGGTTGTTGTCACTGCAGCATAAAACCTCCTTGCCCGTGTTTTCATTATTTGGTTTTCTTCCGTAAGCTTCTATGGAAATTCAGTGGTTAAGTATTGCAGTGGTTGCCAGTATTCTCGTAGGGACCGTTATTACCTGGCTGCTCTGCAGAATACGCATTGCAACACTCAACGAGCAATGTATTGCAACCCAACAGGAACTGTCAAGCGCACGGGCAGATCTTGACCAAAAAAACGAAACCATTTTTCAACTGAACCGGGTAATGGTTCGGCTTGAAACCACCCTTGAACATGAGCGTAAGACGTCCCATGAAAAACTGGGCATCCTGAACGATGCAACGACGAAGCTCGGTGACGCCTTTAAAGCGCTTTCATCAGAAGCGCTGAGGAGTAACAACCAGTCCTTCCTGGAATTGGCGAAAATTACCCTGGAAAAATATCAAGCCGAGGCGAAGGGAGACCTTGAACAGAGGCAAAAGGCCGTAGAACATCTCGTCACCCCGATCAGACAATCTCTTGACAAGGTAGACACCCAGATTCAGGAATTAGAAAAGGCACGCCAACAAGCCTACGGAAGCCTCACGGAGCAGATCAAGTCCCTCATCTATACCCAGGAAAAATTGCAATCTGAAACGGGGAATCTGGTCAGTGCGCTTCGAACGCCAGCGGTACGAGGCACTTGGGGAGAAATACAGCTCAAGCGGGTAGTTGAAATTGCCGGTATGCTGGAATACTGCGACTTTTACCAGCAACAAACGGCAACAACGGAGGACGGACGATTGCGGCCCGACATGCTCATACGGCTGCCGGGAGGAAAGAATATTGTTATTGACGCAAAGACACCGCTTCAGTCGTATCTTGATGCGTCTGAAGCTACAAATGAAGAACTGCGCCTTTCGAAGCTTTATGCACATGCACAGCAGATTCGGACCCACATGGCAAAACTGAGCACAAAATCGTATTGGGAACAATTTCAACCTACACCGGAATTTGTGGTTCTTTTTCTGCCCGGAGAAATCTTTTTCAGTGCAGCCCTGGAGTTAGATCCGGCGCTGATTGAAGAAGGCGCCAGACAGCAGGTCATCCTGGCAACACCGACAACCCTGATCGCACTCCTGCGCGCCGTTTACCATGGCTGGCGCCAGGAACAGGTATCAGAGAATACCAGAAAAATCAGTGATCTCGGCCGGGAACTCCACGAACGCATCGCAACGATGGTCGAACACCTGGCTAAACTTGGTGGATCACTTGGAAAGGCGGTAGAGGCGTTTAATGCCGCTGTCGCATCCTTTGAGGGTCGTGTGCTTCCCGCGGTACGAAAGTTTCAGACGCTTGGCGCCGGAAGCAAGAAGGAGATTGAGGAGCTTACCCAACTCGACAAAGGCACCAGGACGCTGATGGAAATCCAGGACGAACATGACACAACCTTACCTCCTTCACAAAAGCCTGTGGTAAGATAATTGTGCGTCTCTTACTTACCTTTTGCCGCCAACTCCTTCAGCAGGTGGGTTCGGGTTTGCAACTTGAACCCTTCAAGGTCTCAAAGCTGGTTCACTCTTGCAGATTGAACCAAACATTAAACGATACTCTAAGGTACTTTAAAGAGATTGAATGCGTGCTGTAAAACGGAAGTATACTAAATGTTTCGGTTCAATCGAGAACGATTGAACCGGCGAAGAAACAAAAGAACGCTTAATGCCTGATTCTGAGTAGAAGCAGACACCTTTCCCTCAACGGCAAGATGTGAAAGGTGTTTGCTGACTTCATGTTCTCCCATGGGTAACGGATGCCGCTTTTCGTGGGAAAAGATATTGAAATATTTTGGTAATTTAGATATATTGCCGGCAAAGTATTCGTGAACCTTATCTGAAGGACCACTTCCTGCCATGTCGCTCGAAAGCGAACTCACTCAAGCGTTCATTGACGGCTACCACGTGGCCGGGAAGGAAGTTGGCTATTGGGGACGAAGGTTCCTGCAAGCCGTAAAGCGGAACGGTGGACTGGCAACTGCGAAGCGAATGCTGCTCCCTCGAAATGAAGGCCAGCGCAAAGGCTTGGACGCGCTACTTGAAGCCAACCGTCCCGAACTCACGGTCGAAGCAATCGTCTTGCAACCACGATTTCAGGGCCTCTTCACAGCTGCCGAGCTTGCCGCCGCCAAAGAACGTCTAGGCGAGTATGGCAAGACCATAGCGACCCTCGTCTCCGAGCGGCAACGCTTGTATCCGGACGAATTGGATCCAGGGCAAAAGTACGCGGAGGGTGCTAAGAAGCAGATTCGGGTCAATGCATACGAGCGCAACCCCAAGGCCAGAGCAGCCTGCTTGAAGTACCATGGCTACAACTGTGTCGTCTGCGGCTTCAGTTTTGAGTCACGGTACGGGGACTTGGGCAGAGAGTTCATCCATGTCCATCACCTAAACCCGTTGGCTTTAACTGATGGCGAGTACAAGCTTGACGCGGTAGCTGACCTTTGCCCCGTATGCCCGAACTGCGACGCGATGCTTCATCGAGGCACAGAAGTACTCAGCATCGAAGAACTCCGCACGAAGCTCGCAGCCACAGATGTTTAATTCTTCGTTGCACCCGACGCGCTACGGCTGGCTTCGCCAGCCTCCGCCAGCGGATGAACTCCAACGTTATACTGGAAACACACACGAATCTCAAAACCTTCTCATTCATACGTGCGTTATTGATAAATTAACCCTGTTACCAATGATAAACATCCCTGCATTTAGAATCGTCCTCTCCTGATTATCAAACCTGAAAAAAATTACAAACCTTTTTCAATGAAAAACAAACTATAATCAGCGTCTTAAATAAGTATACATGAATCGTCATTGCGAGGGCTTTGCCCGAAGCAATCTCTCTCCTATGCCTTGAAATTGCTTCGTCACTCCGTTCCTCGTAATGACAATGTATTTTTGTTGTCCACTATAGATAACACGATAAAGGCTTACCCATCAATTTCTTTTTGCACAAAACACTAAGGGACTATTTTACTTTACCGTTTCCGTTCTCATGAGTTCATACTATTGATGTCTTTCGTCTTTGCGGCTGGCTGGTATATGCTAAGTTTGAGCCGTATTTCAGTTGTACCCCCTAATAAAAAGGAATGAAGACCATTTGAAACAAATTTCCTTGAATACCTTGTTATTACTGATAGAATAAAGACTTTATTCGAGTAGTACAACGGTAAAAACAAAAGAGATGTTGTGATTATCGTTGTTAAAATATCTCTTCGTCATTACGATACTACTTCGATTTGTCCGAATAATTTAAGGTAAGGAATTTCAAACTTTGCATCATGGCAACCGGACAACCCCATAAATCCCCATTTTCTAAGGGGGACTCGAGGAAATCCCCCTTAATAAAGGGGGCAAGGGGGTTGTTTTTAACCAGAATTTGACAACATCTAAAAAGTCGTTGCCATAGGTAGTCTAATTAAATGTTTAGGAATTTCAATTACCCCCCATAATCCCCCCGTTTACGGAGGGAAACAGGGGGGAAAGTCGCCGAAGGCCTAATTTATGTTAAGGAATTTCAATCCCGGAAAAAATGAGTGCCGAACATGCGTTTTGTGACGGTTTTTGGGTCAAGGTTTTTGATGTTTGGTTTTACCTCATGAAAAAGATACGTTTTTCCCTGTTTGTCAGTATAACGTACCGGGATCA
>PHFX01000164.1 GCA_007618135.1 Candidatus Brocadia sp. WS118
AGAAGGAGTGCCACAGGCTTAGACGTCATGCTTGAGCCGCGATCGGCGTGAACCACCAGTTGTTCCGGCTTGATATCCTGTTTTTTACAGCTATCAGCGATAAGACGTTGTGCCAATACGGCCTGTTCCCTATGTGCAATCATCCAGCCAACCACATAACGGCTGAAGATGTCGAGAATGACATACAAATAGAAATAGGTCCACTTTGCAGGTCCTTTGAGTTTTGTTATATCCCATGACCATATCTGATTAGAGGCCGTTGCCAGAAGTTCCGGTTTCTGGTAATTGGGTCTGAGTACCTGGTTTCTTCTTTCACACACTTCGCCATGCTTTTTCAGAATGCGATACATGGTTCTCGTAGAACACAAGTAGGTTCCTTCATCAAGCAAAGTTGCATAAATCTCATGCGGGGCCTTATCCAGAAAGCGTTCGCTATGGAAGATATCAAGAACCGCTTGCTGTTCCTGCTCTGACAATGCCAGTGGAGGCGCTGAAGACACCCTTTTACCAGAAAGGCCTTTTTTGCACCTTTGGTAGTAATAATAACTCGCCCGTGGGATACCCAGCGCCTTGCAGGCCTTTTTAATCCGTACATGGTGAGCAAGAGATTCAGCAGCATGCATCATATCTTCTCTCCTGTTTGGTCGAGTGGTATCTGAAGTATTTCCGAGAGTTTTTTTTGGACACCAATAATGGTTTCTGCCTGTTTGAGTTTCTCTTTAAGCTGACGATTTTCTTTTTCCAGTTCAGCAATACGACGATCGGAGGGGGCGATATTTTTCGCCTTTGGGCCACGATGTTTTGGGGAAAGCGCTTCCAGGGCACCTTTCTTGTGTTGGCGACGCCATGTGGTGAGATTGGACGAGTAGAGTCCTTCACGGCGTAAAAGCGCCCCAATTTGACCCTGAGAGGTACATGCTTCCGCCTCTTGAAGAATGCGGAGTTTGTATTTCGCATTGAATTTCCTGCGAACAGCCTTCTCGGTTACCTCAGGATCAGGAAAACGACTGCTTTGAATTGCGCTGCCAGTGGAAACTCCAGTCGCCCTATGGGCTCCTTCCGTTTCCACTGGCATATTATCTGTTTTCAGGTTTATTGTACTACTATTGTTCATTGCTTTTCTCCTTCCCACCCTACACTAAACTATATGGGGGAAAGTGTCCAACTATTATTGACACAGAGGGTTTCCGGGTAAGATACGGCACTGCGAAGTACCCCGGCGAAGCTTCCAAAATCTTTCTTATGCACGCATGGGTATTTTTTAATAGCTTTCTTTGATACACGCATATATTATATATCCTCATTTGGTGATGCCTGTCTCCTCTAAAGGTAGTGCAAATATTTAGCCTGTAAAATAGAAGGGAAATTTACGAGAGTTAAACCGAAATAGGGAACAATTAAAACAAGGAGGTAAGAAATGGAAGCAAGGTGTATGAAGTGTAAAGGACAAAAAGAAATGTCTGATGTACAGATGACAATGACCGCTCGCGGTGGGTATATGGCTAAAGGCAAATGCAATGTCTGTGGATGTGGCATGTGTAAAATCATGACAAAAGCAGATGCAGAAAAGGCTGTTTCAGATGGCCAAGCAAAAAAAGCTTACTAAAGAAAGGTTGGTGAGCATAAATAACAATAGCCTGGTATGTCATTTCCGGCAACCAGGCTACCTTTTCAACTTCCTCATCACGTATACCCCTTTCTCTTTTTCCATCGGGTTAAGGAAGCATTATATAAACAGTAACATTTCAAAGACTACGACGCACTTTGTGTACTTTTTAAAAGATGCGTGACGGGTCTTATATTAATGTTACTGATAATTCAAAGAGCTTTAGGAGAGGAACTAAGAGCGGTAGAACAGACACATCTTACAACATTAAATTTCATTTATTATATCTTGAGGAACGTTTAACCCCATTTACTCTCTTAGTCCCTCTCCGGTTTTATTATACCACATTATTTGATTTTTGCCACTTTCCTCAGGTTTTTTTCAAAAAAATATCCTTTGTTTTTATTATAATTTTATGATAGCCGTATCATAAGATACCTACCAAAACAGGTCAAAAGAGACAAGAAGTAAATTTCCTTGCATGCCTTGAAAATACTGATAAAATCAAAGGAAATCAGGACACATAAAAACCCCTAAAAAAGCCCGAAAATAGCATGAAAATAACTATTTGACATTAATAAGCCACTTTGCTAAATTTACGTTTTAATATAAGCGGAACATTTTCTGTAAGGGATTATAACTACTTTGATAATCAACGTTTGTCTCTATATTGTTATTCTAATTTCAAAGGCATTGTGAAGATCAAAAAACCATTCCTGTTTTCTCTCTTAGTGATCACAGTACCGATAGCATGCCGAAATCCTTATTATGCCGAGGTGGAACGGAAACCGTCAACGGGGTATATCAATACGATTGCCGGTAAGATTACTGGCGCGACCACACCGGCACAGCATAAGGCCATGGGGA
This sequence comes from Candidatus Brocadia sp. WS118, assembly GCA_007618135.1. Taxonomy (GTDB): domain Bacteria; phylum Planctomycetota; class Brocadiia; order Brocadiales; family Brocadiaceae; genus Brocadia. The sequence continues at coordinate 2,474 of PHFX01000164.1, forward strand.
TTTCCTGTTTTAAAAACGGGATGATTGAAGAAGCCCTGGAGGAAATGAAGCTGGCTGCAGATGGAATACCGGAAGATGGAGAATTACGTCATTATCTGGGAAAGGCCTATTATGAAAGTGATAAAATGGATGAAGCTGTTGCTGAATTGCTTGCAGCCCTATCGTATTATAAGCCTGATCAGATGGTAGAAAGGGCGGATGCGTACAACGATCTTGGACGGGCTTACCGGAAGAAAAATGCGTATCCGGAATCACTTTCAGCACTGAAAGAGAGCCTCGAATTGAACCCATCGGTTGCAGATACCAACTACAATTTAGCGCTCCTTTATTATGATGAAAAAAAGCCGGACGAATCTATTTTCTATCTGAAGAATGCAATCAAACTCGATCCGAAAGAAGCTGATTTTCATTTTATGCTCGGCTTAGCATATTGCAAAAAGAAACTTATTGACAAGGCAATAAATGAGTTTCAGGAAACAATCGTCCTTAATCCAAAGGATGCTGAGGCGCATAATTATCTTGGTACCTTGTATTTCAAGAAAGGTGACTTCGAAAAGGCAATCAGCGCACACAAATTGGCGACTCAATTGGAGAGAAATTATGCAGAGGCATTTAATAATCTGGGAATCGCTCTCTATGCGAAAGGCAACATGAATGAGGCCGCGGATGCCTTTAAAAAGGCAATAGAATTAGAGCCAAAATTTGCAGAAGCGCATTATAACCTCGGTCTTATCTACAGCGAGGAAGGTAAGTCTGAAGATGCCGTATCTTTTTTGGAAAAGGCACTGGGGCTTAATCCAAAAATCGCCGAAGCCCACTTTAAACTAGGTGAGGTATATACGGAAAAGGACCTGCTAGAAGAGGCATTGTCTGAATATGACAAAGCCATTGCTGTAAAGCCGGATTATGAAGAGGCATATTATCATTACGGGGAACTCTATGCGGTCAAAGGGAAGCTTGACAGGTCTATTGCCGCCTGGAAGAAAACCATTGAGCTTAACCCACAAAATACCGATGCCTACTTTAACCTGGGGGTAGCATATTATAACCAGGAAAAACTGGATAAGGCCATTTCCATGTGGAACAAGGTGCTGGAGATCAATCCATCAGACTATGATGCCATGACCAGTCTTGCGGACGCCTATGATGTGCAGGGTTTAACAGATAAGGCCATACATACCTGGGAAAAGATAGTCGAAGTCTACCCTGATCGTGCGGAGATACAGTATAAACTCGGCAATGCCTATGCCCGGAAAAATATGCATACCACTGCCATTCCTTACTGGGAGAAGGCGGTTGAAATCGATCCTGGCCTTGTACATGCCTATTACAATTTGGCTCTCGTTTACCAGGAGATTGGCAGGCGGGACGAGGCCATTGAGGCGTATAAAAAAGTATTGGATATCAATGCAGATGATAAGGAAGCCCATAAAAATTTAGGTTTGCTGTACCGGGAAAAGGGGATGCATGTTGAGGCGGAGTCGGAATTTGCTATCTACAGTAAATTAAGATCCATGCAAGGGAGTGAGTAATTTTTCCGGTGGCGAGGGGCCTTTTATCTTTTTGCCCTTTCAACCATGGGCCTTTTCCCCCCCATGTTCTTTTTAAAAATATTCAACATAATTTCCGCTTCTTCAAAAGGAACCGTTACAAAAGAAAATTTGTCGAATATCTGGATGTCTTTTATTTTTTCGCTGTGAACTTTGGCTTGCTGTTTGATAAACGTCACTAATTTCCTGGGAGTCATACCATCGATTTTCCCCAGCGCCACAAAGAGCCGTGTCGTCCCTTTCCTGTCAATGGACACGTCTCTGATTTCATTATAACTACTTTCATCCAGTTCGTCTTGAAAGGAATGTTTTAAGAGTGCTGCCAGAACCTTTTCTGCCTCGTTTTCTTTCAGCATTTCTTGTGCAAGTTTTATATATCCGTTCATATCTTCTGCGGTAATAATATTGGCAATTTCTGCTTTTATCCTGGATTTTTTTTGATGTATTACATCTGCTATTTTCGGTAGCTTTTCTTTCCGGATATCCGTCTTCGCAATTTTTTTAATAAAGATAAGCCTTCTGTATTCATCATGCGTAACAAAAGTTATGGCAGTCCCTTCCTTCCCAGCCCTCCCTGTTCTTCCTATCCGGTGTATGTACGATTCAGGGTCCTGAGGTAAGGAATAATTAATGACATGCGTTAAGTTTTGAATATCAATGCCTCTGGCGGCAACGTCGGTAGCTACCAGGATATTAATCCGTTGTTTTCTAAACTTATTTAAAATGATCTCCCGCTGGTTTTGAGATATATCGCCGTGCAACGCCTCTGCATCATACCCTCTTTCGATAAGTTTGTTTGCAAGACTGTCCACATCAATCTTCGTTCTGCAAAATATAAGGCCGTAGAATTCATGTTCAATATCTATGATCCTGCATAACGCATCAAATTTATCCGAAGATGCCACTTCAAAATAGATCTGATCCGTCAGGTTTGTGGTAAGCTGCTCTTTTTTTACCCCAACCATTTCATAGTTTTTCATATATTTTTTCGCGATGAGTACGATTTTTTCCGGCATCGTGGCGGAAAAGAGCAGCATTCTCTTCTGGGTACTGGTATTTTTTATAATTTCTTCCACATCATCGATAAATCCCATATTTAACATCTCGTCTGCTTCATCAAGGACTAAATAGGATATATTCCCCAGCCGCAAACTTTTCCTCCTGAGGTGATCCAGTATTCTTCCGGGGGTGCCGACCACGACGTCGATCCCTTTTTTCAGCCTTCTCAGCTGTTCTTCCATCGACTGTCCGCCGTAAATAGGCACGATCTGCAGAATTTTTTCTCCTTTTAAAGAGTTTAATTCTTCCGAAACCTGGATAGCCAGTTCTCTTGTGGGAACAAGGATCAGTGCCTGAACAGTCTTTGATTTTTCTTGGATCCCCTCAAGGATGGGGAGTCCAAATGCAGCGGTTTTCCCTGTTCCTGTTTGGGCCTGTCCGATAATATCAACCTCTCCTTTTAAGAGGATCGGGATCGTTTTTTGCTGGATTGGGGTAGGTTCCTCAAAACCCTTTTTCTCCAATGCAAGCAAGGTATTTTCAGATAATCCCAGCATCCTGAATTGTTCTAATTTCTTCATATTGTCCTTATCGTAGTTCTCTCAAGTATCCATGAATGTTCATCTTCTCAAAAAAGTGCAGCACCGGCCAATTGCACTCAACAGGCTCAGCAGAACGCCCAGTTGAATGATAAAGGGATGTGTAAATAGGTCATAACACCCCCGGTCCCTATGGTAGGTCAACCGTCCCGGTTGACATCATAATGACAAGCGGGGACGCTTGTCCTACCAATAAGGGGAGTTTTGAAAGTTGTTGGGTTTTTGTCTTTTAAAACCTAACCTAAATTAATGTTAAGGAATTTCAATTATCCCTCCATAATCCTCCCGTTTACGGGGGGAAACAGGGGGGGAAGGTCGCCGAAGGCCTAATTCATGATCGGTATTTTCCTAGAAACGCCGTCCGCCTCCACCCTGTCTTCCACCTCCAGATCTTCCTCCACCCCTGCCGCCCTCCGGACGAGGGCGAGCCTCATTAACGTTGAGCGCCCGTCCCTTTAACTCCTTGCCGTTTAGGCCAGTGATAGCGGATTGAGCTTCAGCACGGGCCTGCATCTCTACGAATCCGAATCCTTTTGATTCGCCGCTGAATAAGTCTTTTATGACTTTAACTGATTTGACCTTTCCGAAGGCTTCAAAAGCCTGTTGCAAATCGTCTTCGGTGACGTCTCTGGACAAATTACCTACAAAAATATTCATCTTGACCTCCTTTTTGGTCTCGAAATGTTTATTAGCAGTTCAGCCCTTCTCCACTGCGCAGGGAGAGTTAGGTTAGGGGTGAACTATGAAAAAATATATAACAGCATTTTGCCTGACTCGTTCATATCCGAACCTGTCCTGATAAACCATTTTTGATGCACGATCCTGCGTTCTTCCTGCATGTTTATCCTTAATCCAGCAGAGTCATGCGCAGGATGACCGCACCTATGCCTTGAATTTGGATGTCGGGATTGATTTGGTTTTGCTTCGTATTGACGTATCGTCATGGTAGGTGGAATGGGTGTGTCAGTTTGCATGATTGAATCCAAATGGAGCGCTTTTCCAGTAAAGTCCCTCGTAATCCTTTAAGCATTCCATTGGACTTGGGAAGATTCCCGCATTTCTCTTGGGGATATAATAATAGGTCGTCTGAAATTGTTTTTAACCTTCGTATGTTGTTGAGGGCTTTCTTAAAAAACTAGATAACAACATTCCGCAGGGATTATTTTGCGTAAAGAATTGCTATCTCAATAATATCCGTCCTTTCAAGGATTATGGATTTGTAAAACATTATATCTCAGATTCCTTTTTATTGCAAGGATTTATCTTGAGAAGAATTTGTAAATGGCTTATATTCATGGTTATGAAATATAGGATATTCATCATTCTGGGTATGATATTGCAGATTTTTATTTCATCAGAGTATTTGCCCAAATCAGATGCATTTGCATATCAGGACACCCTTGATAAGATAAAGAGCCGCGGGGTGATAACCTGGGGATTTGATGCAGAGGGGGGTGCCCCTTATGTGTTTCATGACCCAGCACACCCGGCAAAACTCATTGGTTTTGAGGTGGAGATTGTTGAGGCTATTGCCAGGGAATTGGGAGTAAAGGTACAGTTCTTCCAGAACGCATGGGATAGTATTCTGCTTTCCCTCCGGCGTGGAGATTTTGATATTGCGCTGAATGGCATCGAGATTACACCTGAGAGGGTACAGACCGCGTTGTTTACCCGTCCATACTATGCATATACTGAGCAGATCGTTGCCCGTGCATCAGATAATCGCATCAATCGCCTGGAAGACCTTCACGGCAAAAAGGTTGGTACCTTGTATAATACAGAGGCAAAGCGTCTCCTGGAAGAGATGGGGGATGTTGCCGTCAGTATCTACAGCGGACAAGTGGAACCTTTCAAGGATCTTTCTTTAAACCGCATTGATGCCGTCCTCGTGGATTTGCCCATTGCGGCTTACTATGCCATGCCCAACCCGCAGTTACGCATGGTTGGATCCCCTGTGGGTGAAGGATACTACGGCATTGCCTTGCGGAAGGAAGATACTGCCCTGGCAGAAGAGTTAAACAAGATCACCGAAAAACTCTTGAGAACCGGAGAACTAAAAAGGATTTATAGCCGTTGGGGGTTATGGAATGTTGCTCAGGAGAAGCTCTTTTTTCATGAGGGGCTTTTGCAACAGTATACAGAAAGCCCTCCGTCCGTTTCTGAAACAATGCCCGTTGGGGTAACAAGGTTTTTGCCTACCTTGTTCAAGGGTGCGCTGGTTACCATAGGAATTTCCCTTTTATCCATGATGCTGGCTGTTACACTGGGGCTTCTGCTGGCAATTATGAGGTTATATGGGAATAAATGGTTCCAAATGATTTCTACCGCCTATATTGAGATTTACCGTGGCACCCCACTCCTTATTCAGTTATATATTTTGTATTATGGCATGCCGAATATCGGCGTTTCCTTGAGCGCCTTTGCTGCTGCCATTCTTGGGTTAGGTATGAACTATGCCGCTTATGAGGCGGAGATCTATCGCGCTGGTATCCAGGCTATTCATAAGGGACAGACAGAGGCTGCGTTATCGCTCGGTATGTCAAGACGTTTGACCTTAAAGCGGGTTATTCTGCCGCAGGCATTGCGCATTGCCATACCACCCATGACCAATGATTTTATTGCCCTCTTTAAAGATTCGTCTCTCGTCTCTGTCATCGCCATAACGGAGCTGACGAAGAGTTATGGGATACTGGCGGCTGCCTCCATGGATTTTTTCAAATTGGGAATCATTACGGCGCTCCTCTATTTTGGGATGAGCTATCCCCTTTCACGGTATGCCAGAAAATGGGAGAAAAAGTTAACATCGCATGATAGAAATTTGTAATCTATTGAAGGAATACGGCCGTCAGCCTTTATTCAAAGGGTTGAATCTGAATATATCCAAGGGGAGTGTTGTTGCCATTATTGGCCCATCCGGCAGTGGCAAAAGCACACTCTTGCGATGCATGAATGGATTGGAGGCATTTCAAAGAGGATGTGTATCTGTTGAAGGTCATAAGCTCTATGGTGTGCTTGAACGAGATTACAACAAGGGACAAGAAAGTATCATAATCAAAAATATCCGCAGAAAGGTGGGCATGGTCTTTCAGCAGTTTCATCTCTTTCCCCACATGTCCGTGCTCCATAATATCACCACGGCTCCCATTCATGTGCTGGGTATTCAACGGGCTGAAGCCGAGACGGACGCCATTTCTTTACTCAGGAAGGTGCATCTGGAGGAAAAGGCCCAAAAATATCCCGGTCAACTCTCCGGTGGAGAACAGCAGCGGGTGGCCATTGCCCGCGCCCTGGCGATGAAGCCGGAAGCGATACTCTTTGATGAACCGACGTCTTCCCTTGATCCGGAGATGATTGAAGAGGTATTGCAGGTTATTAAAGGATTGGTTTTGGAAGGGATGACGACGGTCATCGCAACGCATGAAATGGCCTTTGCGCGGGACGTCTCAACCCACGTGGTCTTTCTCGATAAAGGGGAAATTGTGGAGCAGGGCAGCCCGAAGGCAATATTTTCTAATCCTCAAAATGACCGGATGAAGGCATTTCTCAGCCGTTTTATGAAGTGAAAAGATGCGTGCAATTTATAAAGCCTTTTCAATCTTCATGATTTCGTAAACAGACTCTCCTTCCGGGAGTTTGATGGTTACCATTTCCCCAGCCGTTTTGTGAAGCAGCCCTTTTCCGATCGGTGAAAGGTAGGAGATGACTCCTTTTTCGATATCGACGTCCCAGGGGCCTAATATGGTATAGGTCTCCAATTCTGTCTTTCCCTGGTGCTTTAAGGTAACTCTTGTGCCCGGTGAGGCAGTTTCGGGACGTATGGAATGCGGATCCAGGAAAACCACCCGCTGCAATTCTGCCTTCATGCGCTCTGCCTTTTCCACCAGCATGGCCTGTTTTTCCCTCGCCGCTTTATATTCTGCATTTTCCCGGAGATCACCCCGGCTAATAGCCTCTCCAAGGTCGCGTGCGTTTTCCGGGAATTCTACGTTCATGAGATGGTCGAATTCCTTCTTTTTCTTTTCATAGCCTTCTCTGGTGACATAGATTTTACTTTCGTCAAGTTTGGGGAATCCCGGTTCTTCGAAGAGTTCCGGATAGCGGTCCTGGATGACGCTTTCCACAGAAACCTTGAACCAATCCTCCAGACCCTTGCTACTGGAAACAACCGTAAAGATGCTTTCTGCATTGGCATCATTCAGAATATTGATAGCGTAATCAGTTCCTTTATCCTCTAAGAGATTCTTGATTTTGTTAACGCTGGTTTTGAAATCTCCGTCACGCCCTTTCTGAATCTTAAAGTAGAGGTTGTCTAATAACTCAATGAGCCGATTGAACATGATAGCCGGATCGATATTTTTATAAAGCTCAGGATATCGGCCATGCATGCCATTTTTGCAAAACCAGATATAATGCTCAGGATATGCATTGAAGTGATTAAACACTTTTAACGCCACCTCCTCGATGGCATGATGCTTTTTTTCAGTAACCAGTTCCTTAACGATGAATTCCCAGAGATTGCCACTGCTTGTAAAAAATAGACGGACAAATTCCTCTTGCCATCTTTCTTGCGTGACCGTTTTCATTAAATCAAGAACATATTTCTTATATTCTAATATACTTATCATATCAATGAATTCCGGCAGGTTAGGGTTTGTCCTGACAAGTGTTTCAATTTCATTTTTGTATTTATCCGGTTCTTCTTTGAGAATGTCTTGTATTTCTTCTAAGAGGATGAGGCACTCTATAGACAGGGAAGGGTTTGTTTCATACCACTGATCTGATTCTTTTTTAAATACGTTGCTAAGTTCGTTGAGAGTTTCTTTGCACACTTCCGTTTGTTTCATTTCTGCAATATATTTTTTAGTAATTTCTATCTTGGAATTCAGGTCTTTTGTATGGGTAAGTCTTTCGAGTATCTCCTGGTGATGGGTCATGGGGGAGGTGCGGAACTCCAGAAAGGAGGTGGTGGGGGTGCCCTCGGTAAGTTTGATATAAGGGTCTTTTTTGAGCAGTTTTTTTGTCTTTGTCCACCATCTGCTCCATCCCTCAGGTGGTATGACTCCTGCTATAAGACGGTTTTTTGTCTGAGAAACTGAGGCTTTTCCCTTAAAATATTTTAGCGTGAGTTTGATCAAATCTACCGGCTTTTCTTCAATCATTTTCTGTAATTCATCTTTCCGGGCAAAGATCATTACCAGTAAGTCATCGTTGTCCAGCTTCTGTAATATATCCGGGGCAATATCCATGGCAATGCTATGATTGCTCTTTTTTTCAAAATTGATGTGTACTTTTTCACTGGATATATCAACGGAGACTACCTCTCCAACGCCCCAACTCTTGTGAAAGACATAATTACCACGATCGAGATAAAAGTACCTATCTAACATTTTCATAGCGCTTCTGATATCTGTCGTTGTCTCCGGGCAGGTTTTTTCAATAAAGTCTTTCACATAGGGCCTGTCTTTATAGATGTTTGAATAACACTCAGCAATCTCTTTTGCCAGTCCTCTTTCTTTAGGGTTATATTCCAGCACCTTTTTTAATATCTCCAGGACATCCTGATAGAGGCCTTTTTGTTTGTAATGAGGCGTAAGTGTCGTGAGAAAATCATGGGCGCGTTTTTTTTCCTCACGCCTGATAAGAAGATCTACTACCTCGAAAAGTGCGGATAGATTTTTGTTGTTGGATTCGATAACTTCGAGCCATGCTTCTTCCAGTTTGTTGTATTGTTCTGTATGAACAAGGGATATCAGTTCGTTTATGCTGAGCTTATTCCCATTTATAAAACACTCATTGGACATGCTTACTCTCCTAATTCGTTATGCAGGAAAAATAAAAGTATGTTATAATAATACAAAACTTTATTATAAAACTATTTGGTTGATAAGAAAAGTAAGAAATGGGGTTATGTTGAAATAGGATTCTGTTTTCCGGGAAGATCATAGTCATTATCAGTTTTTAAATTATTTAATGAAAATATGGGTTTTTTTACTATAATTTCACTTTCAAGACAATTATTTGTGAATAACATCATTGTTAAACGTTATTCGAGAATTGAGCATAAGCAGCAGATGCGTATATTTTTGCATAGGAATTTCAATTACCCCCCATAACTCCCCCGTTTACGGGGGGAAACAGGGGGGAAAGTAGCCGAAGGCCTAATTCATTGCGTTAAGAGGTTGCAGATATGAGAAAAATACCACGGACGATGAGTACCCAGCATCCAGATAATATAACCATGCCATTCTTTACTGAAGGGACGTGCTTTTTTGGTGAAGACGAGATAAAAGAGGCATATTATGTGTTTTCGCATCTCCGGTGTGACGAACAGATGTGGGATTGTGAAGGAAAGGAAGTCGATGAGTTTGTCGTTAAGAAACTGCTTACCCGGTATGACAATTATTTCAAAAGACATCGTATTGGCAAAGATTGTTTTATTACGCTACGGGTACCCAATCCCATGGTAGAAAAAAGCGAAGCAAAGATTCTGCTGGAGACATTGGAGAGCGCACCGCGGTCGTATGATACCGCAAACCAGTTTTACGGAACAGATAACATACCGCCTATTTTTGAAGTGATCCTACCTATGACTACGAATACCGAAGCAATTAATCGTGTGTATTATTATTACCGTGACTTTGTTGTAGGAAAACAGCACAAGAGGTGCTTTGGGAACGATATTACGATAAAGGAATGGATCGGTGAATTTAAACCTGAAACCATAGAAGTTATTCCGTTGTTCGAGGATATTCCTTACATGCTTTCAGCGGACACGATGGTCGAGAGTTATCTCAAGGATAAACAAGTTTCATATCAAAGGGTATTTCTCGGTCGTTCTGACCCTGCATTAAACTATGGGATGCTGTCTGCTATACTGGTGGTTAAAATTGCTTTACAGCGGTTGCAGGCGTTGCAGGAAAGAATTCGGGTTCCTATCTATCCCATTCTGGGATTGGGCTCAAACCTGTTTCGGGGCAATTTGTCTCCTTTAACAGTGGACGAATGCCTGAAGGAATATCCCAGTGTTCAGACTTTTACGATCCAATCGGCGTTTAAATATGATTACGATGAAGGACTGGTAACAGAAGCAATTCAGAAGATTAACACCCACGCAAGGATGGGGCCGGTATTTATCAATGAAGAGATGGCTTTGGATATTACGGAAAGATTGGCATCGGCTTACCGGGGGCAAATGAAGGAGCTTGCGCCTCTGATTAATGAAATAGCCAGGTTTGTGCCTCAGCGGAGGATGCGTAAACTTCATATTGGCCTTTTTGGTTATTCAAGGAGTATTGAAGGAATCACGTTGCCACGGGTGATTTCTTTTTGTGCATCTCTGTATTCGATTGGACTTCCGCCGGAGTTACTGGGTTTGCACGTCTTAACCGAAAAAGATTTAGTATTTCTCAAGACGGCGTATCCGTCATTTCTGGAAGACCTTTCAATGGCAGCAACATATTACAACGGGGATGTCAAAAAATTAATATCTCCAAAGATGGCGAAGGATATTGAGAAGGTGCTGGGTATGGTAAAATATACAGAGAATCTATTACATAGCGAATATACATCCCATATTATTCAAGCGATTCTTTCCGGGAAAAAAGAAGCCGTGTCGGAAAATGTGATTGCAGCGGGAAAGATCAGAAGATTCTTGGGCTGATTTCGGATGCAGGGGCAAAGCCAGGGCTATTATCAATAATTTCTGTTGACTCATGGAGAGACCAGGAAATGATGTGTCACACCTGTGGTAAATCAAACGGTAAAAATGCAAAACATATTTAGGCATACCATACTACAACGCTACCTTTTGAGGGAATGGTTCAGGATGTTTTTGCCGTCTTTGGCATGTTTTGAACTCTTGATATTCTTGGGGTTTGCTATTCAATTGTTACATAAAGGACTCGATATTGTTACCCTGAGGGCACTTATCCCTCATCTCTTTATTCAGGCTTTGCCTTATTCTATACCCTCGGCATTGCTTACGGCTACTTCCATGACTTACGGGCGTATGAGCGCTGACCATGAAATTGTCGCTATCCAGGCGGGTGGCGTACATATTCTAAAAGTCATCATGCCGGTATTGGTTATGGGGTGTGTTTTTTCCCTGATAACATTGTCTTTGGTTTCTGAAGTCTTGCCTCGGTCGAGTTTTAGAATAATAGTACTTCAGGAACGTGCCCTGAATAATATCCTTGCGGGACGTCTGGCAACCTTCCAGAAAAAACTCAATTTGTATCCATATCAGATTTATGTGGGAAGTGTGGAAAATAATGTTAACAAAGATATTGCAGTGATTGAGTATGTGAATGACTACGTAACGAATGTGATCCTTGCTGAGGAAGGTTCTATTGCCATGGACGAGGAAGAAAATAAGGTACTGCTCACGCTGCGTCGGGGTGAATTTCTGAAGCCAAATTACAAAAAAACGGATGAAATCCCCCGGGTGGGAGTATTTCATGAAACGACATTCGAAATTTCTCTGAAAGAAAAGAAACGTGAGTCTTCTTCCCGGTATATGACGGTGTTTCAACTGTGCAGATACAACAAGGAAATCTCGATGGAAATGGCCAGGAGCAAAGAGTCGCCGTTGAATTCAGGAAAAAACAAGGATGTGTTAGCGAAAGAACTTGCTGTTTATCGCGAGGAATTGGCCGGCTTGTCCAGAAAGCGTGAGAATCTCCTGTTGGAATTGAAACGGGCGAATGAAAATGTAACACGGCAGAAAACAAAGATTGAGGGATTAGAAAATGAGAGTAAGATCGCCAAAAATTATATCCTTATTGCCAATGAAAATTTAATACAGGTGAAAAGAGAAAATAAGCTGGGTGGTTCTATGAGTGAGGCGAAGGACAAAAAAATCATGCAAATCAAGGAAACCATCGAAAAAGAAAAACAGAGGGTTTATAGTATTGAGCAAAAAGTTGCTGCGGCCAGCGAAATAAAGACTGAGGAAACAAAAAAAATTGTTTTGCTCTCTCAGACTATTGCTGAGATAAATAGCCGCAGAGATGTTTTGCTAAAAGATATTGGGGTTCTGGAAAATGAAACGAATATTGCTGACAAAGAGGAAATAATGCGGAAAAATGATGTTTCCATCCATAAGCGGTTGGCGCAGGCACTCTCATGTATCCCTTTTGTTATCATTGGCATCCCCATGGGCATTATGCTGCGGAGCGGGCATCTCATTGTTGGGCTGGGCGCGAGTTTTTTGGTAATTCTGTTTCTCTATTACCCCCTGGTAGTAACTGGCATTGTAATGGCAAAGGATACCTTTGTTCCGGTGGTGCCTGCCATATGGGGCGCAGATATCATCCTTTTTCTTGGAGGCATGTTTATATTCAGAAAATTGTTTGCCAGATAAACGCACTATGCGCCGCAACGCTTTTCTCGTCAAGGAGGAGGCGATGATGTCAACAGTTTTTAGCGCACATAACTTCTTGACTTTTTATGGAAAAGCATTAGTATTACGACTATTCAATTTCAAAATTACGTCAACTTTTTTACATTCCTTAATAAGACGGATTGACACATGGATAACAGGCTCACATTCGGAATAAATATCGGGAGTAAATGGACGCGTATCATTATGGTATTGATTATTGCCAATGTTAGCGTCTTTATGCTTCAATTGCTCTTTTCGACGGTGAGTTTGCAATGGTCGCCTCAGTTAATGAATATCTTAACCGATGAGCAGCTCAGCCGTTCATCGGCCTATCCGTGGTATTACCCCGCCTCTGATAAATTTACAAAGTTGTTCTGGCTTTACCCGCCCGATACGCTGGGACACCTATGGTTATGGCAGTTCTTTACCTACATGTTTCTGCACAGTACAACGGATCCCTGGCATTTAATCTTTAATATGCTTGGTCTTTGGATGTTTGGAAGCGAGGTTGAGCGGGTGCTTGGATCCAGGCGATTTTTAACACTTTATTTTACAGCGGGGATTTTTGCCGGGATATGTTGTTGTGTGTTTACTCCGGGGACTTCTATCCTTGGGGCTTCGGGGGCCATCTTTGCCATTGAAGTGGCCTTTGCCATGTATTTCCCAAACAGTACGGTTATTTTCTATTTCTTTCCTGTGAAGGCAAAGTATTTGGTTATGATCTTTGCCGGCCTTACGATCTTTAGCTGCATTATCCCAAGGTCTGGGAATGTTGCGCACTTTGCGCATTTGGGAGGTCTTGTTTACGGATTTTTATTTGTTCGGTATTCCTACCGGGTAGGGGAGTATCTCAGAAAGTGGCAGGTTCGCCAGCAGGAAAAGGAACTGATGAAAGATCAAGAACTGCGCGAAAAGGTGGATGAAATCCTCGATAAGGTGAATCGTGAGGGTTTGAGAAATTTGACGTGGAGGGAACGGAGTTTTCTCAAGAATGCAAGTAAAAGGTATAAAAAAAATAGAGAGGTAAAAAGTTAAGATGTTTGAAATTGCAGTAAATGGCGCATGCGGAAGAATGGGAGCCAGGATTGCAGCTCTTGCATGGGAAGACCCCGAGGTAAAACTGGTGGCCGCAGTGGAAAGGCCAGGGCACCAGTCGCTTGGCAAGGATGTGGGTTCAGTTTCCGGGTGCGGAGATACAGGTATCAAAATTACCCCGTCACTAACGGTGCAGGCGGACGTCTTAATTGATTTTTCGTCACCTGAATCCACGATAGCTATAGCAGAAGTTTGTGCAAACAAGAAGATCGCCCTTGTTGTCGGAACCACGGGACTAAACATCCGGCAGCACGAAAAACTTCAGTCCTTCTCTCAAGTGATTCCCTGTCTTGTTTCTCCCAATATGAGCGTCGGAGTCAATATTATGTTTAACCTTGTTGCACAGGTTGCACGGATGACAGAAAAAGAGTTTGATATAGAAATTGTGGAAACTCACCACCGGTTTAAGAAAGATGCGCCCAGTGGTACGGCTTTGCGACTTGCTGAGAAGATATGCGAAGCAACGGGTCGTGAAATGGGAAGAGATGTTGTCTATGGCAGAAGTGGGATTGCCGGTGAGCGGCCAGCGGATCAGATTGGTATTCATGCGGTTCGTAGCGGAGACGTTGTCGGTGATCATACCGTTGTCTTTGGTAGTTTGGGAGAGCGTATAGAGATCACTCATAAGGCACATACCAGGGATACGTTTGTGAGAGGTGCTATTCGTGCAGCAAAGTTTATTGCCAAAAAATCTCCGGGGATGTACCGTATGTCAGACGTTCTGCAAATAAGATCGTGAGTGAGCTTTCTTACCTGAAGGTGCATGTCAGGGATTTTGACAAATATTACCTGCCGCAGTAAAGCAACAACCAAATTCCCCTTATGAAAGAGTGCAAAGGGGGCTGCAAAGAAATTTGCTAAGAAGAGATAATTTTACAAGATAGTGTGAGGACTTATGAGATTTGATAAATTTACCATCAAGGCGCAGGAAGCGGTACAGGAAGCCCAGGAACTTGCTGAATCCAAAAGGCAGCAACAGATATTGGCGGTGCATCTACTGGAAGTACTGATAACTCAGGAACAGGGCATTGTAATGCCGCTGCTGAAAAAATTAGGGATTGATACGGATGCTGTTCTCGAGAAGGTAATGAACGCGGTCAACAAATTACCACAAGTAAGCGGATCGGGAGCGCCTGGCCAGGCGTATGTGAGCGCAGAACTTCGGGATACCTTTAATCTCGCCTGGGAAGAAGCAAGCAAACTGAAGGACGAATATGTAAGTACAGAACATCTGTTGCTGGCGCTCGCGGGTCAAAGGAATATTTCCGCAGGGAGAATTCTCAGTGAGGTGGGTCTTACCAAGGAATCAATTTATACGGCATTGAAGGAGATCAGAGGCAGCCAAAGGGTTACCGACCAGAATCCGGAAGAAAAGTATCAGGCGCTTGAACGCTACAGCAAAGATCTTGTTGAATTGGCACGAAAGGGAAAGCTTGATCCGGTTATTGGGCGTGATGATGAGATACGGCGTGTCATACAGGTTTTATCCCGGAGGACGAAGAATAATCCCGTACTGATTGGTGAACCTGGGGTGGGAAAGACAGCCATTGTAGAGGGTCTGGCCCAGCGTATTGTTAATGGCGATGTGCCGGAGAGTCTGAAAAACAAACGGGTCATGTCTTTAGATATGGGCGCCCTGATAGCAGGGACAAAATACCGGGGCGAATTCGAAGATCGTCTCAAGGCAGTGCTGAAGGAGGTAAGTGAAAAAGAAGGCCAAATTATCCTCTTTATCGATGAACTACATACGGTGGTGGGGGCGGGGGCAGCTGAAGGCGCAGTAGATGCATCCAATTTATTGAAACCGGCGCTTGCACGCGGTGAATTGCGCTGCGTGGGGGCCACCACCCTGGATGAATACCGGAAGCATATTGAAAAGGACGCCGCATTAGAACGACGTTTCCAGCCGGTGTACGTTGGAGAGCCATCCGTAGAGGATACCATTGCAATCCTGAGGGGATTGAAGGAACGGTATGAACTGCACCATGGGGTACGCATTAAAGACTCAGCGATTGTCGCCGCAGCCACGCTTTCCCAGCGATATATTTCAGACCGGTTTTTACCTGACAAGGCCATTGATTTGATCGATGAGGCGGCATCGAAGCTGAGGATAGAAATTGACAGTATGCCTGTTGAACTCGATGAGATTGAACGGAAGAGTATGCAGCTGGAGATTGAAAAAGAGGCGCTGAAAAAAGAAAAAGATACCGCATCAAAACAGCGCATGGAAAAAATTGATAAACAGCTGTCAGATTTAAAAGAAGAATCGGGCGCGCTTCGTGCCCAATGGGAAAATGAGAAAAAAGTTATCAAGGAGATACAGGAGATTAATGCAAGAATTGATCACGCCAGAATCGATGAGCATACAGCGCAAAGAGAGGGTAATTTAGGGAGAGTAGCGGAGATACGGTATGGAGTGATCAGGGAATGTGAACAGAAACTGAAACAGAAACACGCTGAATTGCAGGAATTACAAAAGAATAAATCGCTCCTGAATGAAGAAGTGGATGCCGATGATATCGCCATGGTTGTCTCCAAATGGACCGGGATTCCCGTCACACGTATGTTGGAAGGGGAGAAGGAAAAGCTTTTGAAGATGGAAGACCGGCTCAGGGAACGGGTCGTTGGACAGGATGAAGCTATTCATGCGGTTTCAAATGCCATCCGGCGTGCACGCGCCGGGCTTCAGGATCCCAATCGTCCCATAGGTACTTTTTTATTCCTCGGTCCCACGGGAGTGGGGAAGACTGAACTATGCAAGGCACTTGCCGCCTTTTTGTTTGATAGTGAAAATGCGATGGTGCGTATTGACATGTCAGAATTTATGGAACAACACTCGGTGGCACGACTCATCGGCGCGCCTCCTGGATATGTCGGGTATGAGGAAGGCGGACGGCTGACCGAGGCAATCCGGCGAAGGCCATACTCCGTTATCTTATTTGATGAGGTGGAGAAAGCCCATCGTGATGTGTTTAATATCTTGTTGCAGGTATTTGATGATGGACGATTAACTGATGGGCAAGGTAGAACGGTGGATTTTAAAAATACCATTATCGCCATGACCTCAAACATTGCAAGCCAGTGGATACAGGATCTTACCGGCCCTGAAAATGAGGAGGAGCTGAGAAGTCAGGTGAAACAGGCGTTAAAAGAGGCGTTCAGGCCAGAATTTCTTAACCGCATAGACGAAACCATTATTTTCCACGGTTTGTCAAAAGAGATGATCGGACAGATTGCTGAGATACAGTTAAGAGAGCTGCAAAAGCGATTATCGAAGGGTAACTATCGTTTAACGGTTACGAACAGGGTAAAGGAGAATCTGGTACAGGAGGGTTTCGATTCACACTTTGGCGCCAGACCACTTAAGCGTACGATACAGCAGATGATTGAAAATCCGCTCTCCATGGAGATTCTGGAGGGTAAGTTTGCGGAGGGTACGGAGATTAATGCTGATATGAAAAACGGAAAGGTGGTTTTCACTGCCGGTGAGTTGATAACCGTATAAAGATTCGGTATTTGTTTATCACGAAAATTGAAAAAAATGAACAATCTGTTGTATAAGGAGGATGGGAGGATATACTCTTTCAGTGATTTCGTGAATCTCTGTGGTGATTAGTAAATATTTCTTGATAGAACAGAATGGAGCGAGTTGTGAAGAGAAAAATAATTACAGGTTTATGTGTTACTTTTTTGTTTGCCGTGGTTCTCAGTATTGTGCCGATGATTTCCTTCGCCGGGGAAACAGTTAAGAAAATAACCCTGGCGGAATTCAATACGTTACTTGAGAGTAATAAAGGCAAGGTAGTGGTTGTTGATCTGTGGGCGACATGGTGCCCACCCTGCAGGAAAGAGATACCGGGATTCATCAATCTTTATAATAAACATAAGGGGAACGGTGTAGAGATCATTGGAATCGCCTTTGATGAAAATGGGTTGGAAGCGGTTCCGCCGTTCATAAAAAAAATGGGGATTACTTATCCCGTTTATCTTGGAGGGGGTGATATTGCCGAGTCATACGATCTGCAAGCGTATCCAACTACGATCATGTATGGTAAAAATGGCAAGGTGGCTAACAAACATATTGGTTATGTGTCGGAAAAAGAATTTGATGATGAGATCGGTATACTGTTAAAGAAATAAAAAAAATATTGGCTGGATTTAAATTTCTGTTATGCAATGAAAATCCTTGCTACAGACTATTTTGTGGCAACCACAGAGTAAGCTTTCCTGCTTATTCCCGCTTCATTCCATCCACCCCTCCCAGATAATAGTGTGACATGATACACTTGTGTGTCGATACATATGTGTGTCATGGCACACTTTTTCTTGCTTCTTTTCAATGATCTACTGTATTCCTAAATCGCTGTAACTAACCCCTAATGTTGTATTACTGATTATAAGTAGAATTAAATTGTCTTTTGTTCTCTTTATGGCACGTTTTTTGATAAATAACCTATAAAGGAACTACTATTTTGACTGTTGTGGCATTTTTCCATAAGAGTGTGTATAAGAAGAGATACAATGGGGGGAAATTTTATGAGCAATAAGGGTGTTATCTGTGAAGAATTCATTACAGATGGTATAAACAGAGAGATGTGTAATGCTTACGAGAAAATATCATTGCCTATATATCCCAGTTTGTATGAAATTAAGACATTTTGCAAAACATCAAATCATCTGAGATGCCCTATACGAAACTTTTCCACGGTAATTAATTTATCCCGGACAGAGACATCAGAAATTGAAAATGAATCTCGTTGCCAATATCAAAAATGAATATAATGTTCAACTCGTTTGATAGAAAAGTCGCATAGTTTTATGGGGGTTGCCGGGATATGCTGTTGAGGATATTCACGCCGCGGTGAATGGTTTCTTCAGAGGCTGCGTAAGAAATCCGGAAGTGGGTATGGTGTTCAGAAAAGACGCTACCGGGAATAATGAGGAGATTTTTTTTGATAGCAGATGCTACAAACTCTTCATCGGTGCCCCAGGGCACCTGAGGAAAAAAATAAAATGCCCCGCCAGGTTTTACTATGCGAAAATTGTCCTTTAACCCCTCATACATCAGATCCCTTTTCTTTTTGTAGCTTGCGAGGTATTTGCTCAGGTCGGCGTCTAAAGATTTTGCTATGGCATATTGAGCGGGAGCAGGCGCACAAACAAAAGTATATTGTTGTAATTTGATCATCTCGCGAATTATGTGCGCGGGTCCTGCTGCATATCCCATTCTCCAGCCTGTTACAGCGAAGGATTTGGAAAACCCGTCGAGGAGCAGGGTATTTTCATAGTATCTGCCAATACTCTCAAACTCATGATGATAATCGAAATCGTGGTATATCTCGTCTGAAATAACGAGGAGATTGTGTTCTTTAGCGAGGTCTGCAATATCTTTTATATCCCGGCTGGTACACATGATCCCTGTTGGATTGGCAGGGCTATTCATGACGAGTACTTTGGATTTTTTGGTGAGGCAGGGCCGGATACGTGCAGCCGTCAGTTGAAAATCGGGATAGGTATCAATGAAAACCGGTTTGCCGCCGCAGAAATTTACTAAGTGTTTATAGCTTACAAACGCGGGGTCGGGTATGAGTACCTCATCCTCAGGATTAATCAGCACCATAAAAGCCAGGGTTAATGCCCCGGAGACTCCCGATGTGATCAGGATATCCTCTGCGTTTACTCCACGTTGATTCCGGAGTCGTTTGAGTAATCCGTCGCGGAGTTCAGCAATGCCCTGGGTAACGGTATATTTATTGGCGCCGTCTTTAATGGCTTTAATAGCCTCAGTTTTGATCTCCTCAGGAACGTCAAAATCCGGCTGACCTATACTGAGGTTCACCGGATTTCGCATTTTTTGTGCCAGATCAAAGACCTTTCTTATTCCCGAGGAGTCGATTTTCGACATCCTGTGGGCGATCATTATTTCTTGGCCTTTTCCTTGGCGGCAGCTGCTGCTGGTGCACTACCTGTTGCTGAAGGTGTTCCTGCTGCTGGTGCGGCACCGGTTGGTGTTGCTTCAGCCGTAGTCTCCTTTTTCTCTGACTTAGACTTTCGTTTTATCTTGACGCTTTTCACTTTGGGAATACCAAATACAGACATTGTTGGATCCCATTTTCCCTCTCCCTTAAGCAATTTGATACGCTCAATCCTGGTGAATACATTTCTGGGCCTTACCAACTTGCCCTTCGTTTTCAAACTTTTATCAACACTCATGTTTCCTCCTAAATTCTATCTCATACGGACGGGATAGCATCCCTCAAATTGTTTTTTGTTTTGATACTTATACTCAGCTAGTATTTTTTGTGCGGCAATTAAATCAGCGCTATCAGCCTCCTCAAATTCACCTGCACAAATAAATATTTCCTTACCAGTATTTACAATAAAGGTATCATGCTCGACTATATCCTGTATTATTTTTGCCATGGCTTTCGCCTTTTCCACATTCTCTTTGGTATTTTTATAGGAAACTATACGTAATGTCCACTTATCTTTGATAATTGGCTTCGGTTGTTCACTCTGTTTCTCTGTTAGTGGCGGCGCAGGCTTTGTTGCTGACTTTTGTGGAATATTTTCGGGTACTGATTGTTTAAATACAGGCTTTTTAGCGTCCTGAGGTTCTATCGTTTCCAGCCACTCTTCCGCCTGACTCAGGACGCCTTTATTGTACCCAACTTTGTGCCCGACGAAGAAACATGCTATTGATAAAAAAGTTGCTGCAATAGCACCAATAATCAGGGTTTCCTGTCTTATTACCACCTCGTCCTTGCGCAAGGGACGTTCTTCTTTTACGGGAGTAAAAACGGGTTGTGTGTCTTTTCTGTTTTCCTTAAGAAATGGCTCTTCTGCGCTTGTTCTCTTGATCCATCCCAGCGGGTCTGTTGTCGAAGTAGATTTGTCAACGGATTTCTCATCTTGATTGAATGGTTTAGACTGAGGGTCTGCCGCTGTAGGTTCTTCTTGAGATTTAACTTCACTATTTTGTATATGCTCTACCTTCTGCATCGGTTTAAATATCTCAAAAAACTCCCTCGAATCACTTCCTTTTGTCATAAATTTTCCACTCCATGCTTAGGATGATTTATAGGATTCATAAGAATTTATTATTATGGGAGTTATACCAAAAAATCAATTACGTGTGGAATTTTATAACAAACACACGATAAAGTCAAGTGATTTATATCTTTAAAACATAATTCGTTGACAGGGGTATTAATTTTGATATACTAAGGTCGCTCATAATTTGCAGTACTAATACAAAAAGAGGTTGATTGTCTAAAAACTGAACATTTTCTACTCCTTTATAAGCCATTGTGGTTTATAAAGGTATCTGGTTATGGCTATGCTTCTCACTCTCTATGATATCGATTAAAGAAAAGATTGAACAGCTTCGCGATACAATACGGTACCATGACAAAAAGTATTATGTGGAAAATAATCCAGAGATTACTGACTATGAATATGATCAACTCATAAAAGAATTACAACAACTCGAAAAGGCACACCCACACCTCATTACCGCTGATTCTCCGACCCAGCGCGTAGGGGGAGAACCCCTTACCCAGTTTCCTGCGATAGAACACAAAATTCCCATGCTGAGTATTGACAATACTTACTCAGATAAGGAATTGAAAGAATTTGACCAGCGTATCAAGCGTATGGCAGGTATTGATGCGCATCGGGATATTGAATATGTTGTTGAGTTAAAAATCGATGGAGTTGCTATTACGCTCTGGTACGAAAAAGGTTTGTTTGCATGGGGGGCTACCAGGGGTGACGGTTTCAAAGGTGATGATGTAACGGCAAATTTAAGGACAGTCCGGCAAATTCCTTTAAAATTAGAATCTGTTGGCAGAAAGCAAAACGCTCCGCCTGTTTTAGAAATCCGGGGAGAAATGTACTTGCCCAACAAGGAATTCCAGAGACTGAATGAGGAGCGAGAAGAGGCTGGTGAACCGCAATTTGCCAATCCCCGGAATGCTGCCGCCGGCACTCTGAAACTTCTCGACCCTCGTATCACAGCAAAAAGGCGTTTATGTATTTTTGCGTATGCCATCGGATATTTTGAGGATTTTGAAATCGAGACCCATATGCAGTGCCTGGAACTTATTCGGGGTTTTGGTTTGCCGGTAAATCCCCATACCCGGGTATGCGCGAATATCGGGGCAGTCATTCAGTATTGTAATGAATGGGATAAGAAACGCAACGATCTTGATTACTTGGTAGACGGCATGGTTATCAAGGTTAACTCGCTTCCCCTGCATGAGCAATTAGGTGCCACGAGCAAGGCTCCACGCTGGGTGATTTCTTACAAATATCAGCCTGAACAGGCCATTACAAAGGTTGAAGAAATTGTCATGCAGGTAGGGAAGACGGGGACGATAACACCCGTTGCTAATCTCTCCCCGGTTTCCCTTGCAGGCACCATGGTCTGTCGTGCGACGCTTCACAATTTTGAAGAAATTTCCCGAAAAGATATACACGTGGGAGACCATGTTGTGGTGCAAAAGGCCGGTGAGATTATTCCACAAGTCGTCTCTGTTGTAAAAGAAAAACGCAATGGCACGGAACGGACTTTTCAAGAGCCAACGAACTGTCCCGAATGTAAAGGCGCCGTCCGGAAAGATGGTGTATACCTGCGCTGCCATAATCCTTTTTGCCGGGCGCAGGCAAAAAGACGCATTCAATACTTTGCAAGCCGGCATGCCATGGATATAGAAGGGTTTGGTCCCGCACTCGTTGAACAATTGGTTGACAAGGGTTTTGTTAAAGATTACGCTGATATTTATTATCTTAAGCACGATGATTTGATGAAATTGGAACGGATGGGCGAAAAGTCATCTTCGAATTTGATTTGTGCCATTGAAGAGAGCAAACAACGGAATTTAGACCGATTGATTTGTGCCCTGGGAATAAGCAATGTAGGCGTTCATACGGCAGAAGTCTTGTCTGACCGTTTCGATACACTGGACGCATTGGCACATGCAACGCAGGAAGAATTGGAGGGGATATATGAAATTGGACCCGTTGTTGCAAAGAGCATTATTGAATTTTTTCAGGACACACACACTCAGCACATCATCGAGAAATTGAAAACTGCCGGTGTGAATGTCAGAAAACAAAAAATTTCAACCTCAGGAAAAAACCCGAAAATTTCCGGGAAATCTTTTGTCATTACCGGTGCGTTACAAAAATACTCCCGCAAGGAAGCTGAGATATTCATTAAAAATCTGGGAGGGCGGATTCTGTCTCAGGTGAGTAAAAAGACCGATTATCTTGTTGTGGGCGAAGACCCAGGCACCAAACTCGATAAGGCCAGAGAGTTTCATGTCCACATCCTGGATGAAGAGGCCCTTGAAAAGATGTTACAATAGTGGGTACTTGCAAAAAAGTGATTGTATTTAGCACATGATTGATAATTCAAAGGAAAAATTTCCATGGAAAAAATCATAAAAGATGCCCTGAAATCAGCAAAGGCAGATTATGTTGAAATAAGAGCTCAGGAAGGTGTTAACACAGGAATTACCTATGTCGGAAAAGAACTCGAAAGTATTGGTGAAAATAGCGCCTTTGGCGGATGTGTGAGGGCATCGATTAAAGGTGGTTGGGGATTTGTTGCCTTTAATGATATTGCGGATCTTCCAAGATACGTGGAAATGGCTTGTGAACAGGCACGATTTGTTGGTACAGAGAAGAGCCTGCTTGCTCCGCTACCGGTAGTGCATGATGTTGTGAAAACAAAGGCAGAAATTGATCCTGCCGATATCTCGTTAACTGATAAACAGGCGATGTGTAATAAATACAACAATATCATCCTCTCGTCAAAGCAGATACAAACCTCTAATGTGCGGTATCTGGATGCTCACGGAACGGTATATTTCGCCAATACCGACGGTAGTTTTATCGTGCAGGAAACGATCTTTTGCGGCATTTCACTGCTTGCCATGGCAAGGGACGGCATGAATGTTCAACAGGCCTATCATTCCGTCGGTGATTTGCGGGGGTTCAGCAATGTCCGGAATATGGAAGATAAATGCCAGGAAGTAACGAAACGCGCGATCGACCTGCTCACCGCAAAGCCGGTAGCGGGGGGCAAATATACCGTTATTGTTGATCCAAAACTGTGCGGTGTCTTTGTTCATGAAGCATTCGGGCATCTCAGTGAGGCTGATTTTATTTACGAAAACAAGAAAATGCGTGAGATTATGGTTCTTGGAAAACGCTTTGGGATGAATGCCCTTTCCATCGTGGACGACGGGTCTCTGGTTGGTGAAGCGGGGTACAATAAATACGATAGTGAGGGTACCCCGACGCAAAAGACGTATCTTATTAAAGACGGCATTCTGACAAGCCGCCTCCACTCTCGGGAAACCGCTGCAAAGATGGATGAAAAACCGACCGGTAATGCGCGGGCAATAGGATATGCCCATGCACCCATCGTACGCATGACAAATACCTATATGGAGCCCCGCGATTACACCTTTCAGAAAATGCTTTCCGAAGTGAATAACGGCATTTATGCCATTGGATCCCTGGGAGGACAGACAAACATGGAAATGTTTACCTTCAGCGCTGAAGAGGCTTATATGATAAGAAACGGGAAGTTGCAGGAAAAGGTACGGGATGTTGTTCTTACAGGAAATGTGTTTGAGACGCTGATGAATATTGATGCTATTGGAGACGATCTTGAAATTTATGGAGGTCTTGGGGGATGCGGTAAAGGTGGGCAATCGCCACTCCGGGTGAGCGATGGCGGTCCGCACGTTCGTATACGAAACGTTGTTATCGGGGGGAGATAAATATGGAAATTTTAGAACTACTTGCATTCGCTAAAAAAGAAAACGCATCGGATATTCATATCAGTTCAGGTGAACCACCTATGATCCGTATTCATGGAGATGTGAGAAAAATTGATGCGCTGCCGTTGGATAGAGAAGCAGTGCATAAGATGCTGTATGATATCCTGAATGATCAGCAGCGCAAGGTTTATGAAGAACGCCATGAGCTTGATTTTGCCATTGCCCTGAGTAATACCGGACGGTTCAGAGTGAATGCCTTCGTCCAGAGCAGAGGGGAATCCATAGTCTTCAGGACAATTCCCGTGAATATCCTTACTTTGGAACAGCTTAACATGCCAAAGATTGTGGGTGATCTCACGAAAAAAGAAAAAGGGCTCGTCCTTGTTACCGGACCTACCGGGAGTGGGAAGTCTACTACCCTTGCGGCAATGATTGATCTCATCAACCGTGAAGAAAAATGTCATATTCTTACGGTAGAAGATCCTATAGAGTTTGTGCATCAGTCAAAAAACTCACTGGTCAACCAGAGGGAATTGGGTGCGCATACGCATAGCTTTGCCAATGCCTTGAGGTCAGCATTGCGTGAAGACCCTGATATTATTCTGGTGGGTGAAATGAGAGATTTGGAAACGATTTCACTTGCTCTTACTGCCGCAGAAACCGGTCATCTGGTCTTTGGCACGTTGCACACGTCCAGTGCACCCAAAACGGTAGACAGGATCATTGACGTTTTTCCGCCTAATCAGCAGGAACAGGTACGGACGATGTTTTCTGAGTCGTTGCAGGCAGTGATTACTCAACAGCTTGTCAAGAAAAAGGACGGAACGGGGCGGGTAGCCGCATTAGAAATTATGATAGGCACATCGGCGGTAAGAAACCTGATACGTGAAAATAAGATAGCCCAAATTCCTTCATCAATTCAAACGGGACGTCAGCATGGTATGCAGACGATGGACCAGTCATTGGTAGAACTCTGCCAGAAAGGTTTGATTACAAAAGAATCGATAGAGCCGCTGGTAAGCAGCCCAAGTGTTTTGAGCGGTCTTAAATAAGACAGGAGTCAGAAGGAGGTATCTCATGCCGGTAAAAGAGAAGGTAGACAGACTAGAACGAGCACTGGAGGAGTTCATTACGAATGTTGGCATAGAGTTTAACAAACTTTACAACTCTCAGATGCGTACCGAGGCCGAACTCAGAGATTTTAAGAATGAGATGAGACAGCAGGCAAAGGAGATGAACATCAAGTGGGGGGAGATGGCTAAAAAACTGGGTACAATAACGGAAGACCTCGTAGCGCCCGGCATCCCAAGAATTATAAAAGAAGAGTTCGATATTGAAGTAGAGTTTCTTGGAATACGGATGAAAAAAAGACTTCACGATGGCAGAGTAAAAGAATACGATGCCGTTGCAGTGGCGGGCGATTATGTGTTTGTTGACAGTACCAAGAGCACCTTAGATAGTGAAGATGTGAAAGATTTTATCAGAGACATCCATGAATTCAGGGATTTTTTCCCTGAGTATAAGGGCAAGAAGGTCATAGGCATCATGGCAAGTCTTTCGGTAAATGAAAGTGTGGTAAAGTATGCAGAAAAGGCAGGATTTTTCGTGCTTGCAGTTGGTGATAAGTTAATGGAGGTTAAAAATACAAAGGGGTTTAGACCGAAAGAGTGGTGAAAACATGGAAATAAAAGAACTCTTGCAGGAAATGGTACGTCTTGATGCATCGGATATTTATATTACCGTTGATCTCCCGGCTATTTTCCGCAGAGAGGGTGCGAATACGCCGTACGGAACAAAAAACTTAACGACCGAAGACGTCCGTATCCTTGCTGAAAGTGTAATGAATGACAAACAAAGAAAAGATTTTTACGATAAGATGGAGATGAATCTGGCCTTATATTATCCTGAACTAGGGCGGTTCCGGGTAAATATCTTTTTCCAGAGAAGATACATCGGCATGGTTATCAGGCAGATAAAAATCAATATCAAAACTCTTGATGATTTACAGCTTCCCCCCATACTGAAAGACATTGTCATGACAAAGCGGGGGTTAGTGCTTGTCGTCGGGGCGACAGGTTCCGGTAAATCAACGACGCTTGCGGCTATGATAGATTACCGGAATACCAATAGTTCGGGACACATTATTACCGTAGAAGATCCCATAGAATTTGTGCATCCGCACAAGAAATCAGTTATTACACAAAGGGAAGTCGGCATGGACACGCTGTCGTTTGCTGATGCCTTAAAAAACACGCTGCGCCAGGCGCCCGATGTTATCCTCGTTGGTGAGATTCGTGATACCGAAACCATGGAATCGGCCATTACGTTTGCAGAGACGGGACATCTCTGCCTTGGCACCTTGCATGCAAATAACGCCAACCAGGCAATAGAACGCATCATAAACTTTTTTCCTGCAGAGCGTCATGAGCAAATATACCTACTTCTGTCTCTCAATCTCCGTTCTATCATTTCTCAACGGCTGGTGCCCTCAAAGGACGGGAAGCGGGTTGCATCCTTGGAAATCTTGCTGGATACCCCCAGGATCAAAGACCTTATTCTCAAGAAAGAGGTTGAATTATTAAAAGAAACGATGTCGCGAGGAACACAAGAAGGCATGCTGACTTTTGACCAATCATTATTTCAGTTTTATAAGGAGGGTAGGATTAGTTACGAAAATACCCTCGCCTATGCTGACAGCGCAAATGATCTGCGTATTCGGCTAAAGACGGAGGGTCTTGGAGAAGGAAAGGAAGACAAGGCAGCGAGTTTTAGATTGAAATAATAAAAATCATAACGAGGTTAAATCGATGAATAAAGTTGAAGAAAAAATCCTGGAATTGGCTTTGAAACAGACTCCTTCCGCGGAGGTTCTTTATGACGAAGGTGAGGCGCGGTCGGTGAGTTTTGAAAATAACAAGTTAAAATATGTCAGTACAAAATCGATACGGGGTATCGGTCTCCGGGTAATAAAAGATGGGAGGATCGGGTTCTCCAGTACCACCGATTTCAGAAAACCTGAGAAACTGGTTGCCAATGCCGTAGAGAGCGCAAAATTCGGCCAAATAGCCGCCTTTGATTTTCCTTCGAAAAATAACTTTCCGAAGGTTGCCGTCTTTGATCAACAGGTCATAGACTATCCCATTCACAAATGTGTAGACATCGGGAAAGAGGCCATTGGGAAGGCATTGTCGGTAAATTCAAGCTATGAATGCAGTGTGAGCATGGGAAAAGGACATGGGAGTCGAAGGCTCATTAATTCAAAGGGACTGGATATTTCCATTACTTCCACGTCTTTTGGGCTGGGCATAGAGATATTAGAAGTGAAAGGACAGAGTCTGCTCTGGATTGGGGAAGGGGAAGGCTCAAAAGGTCTTGTTACGGATCTCAATAAACATATTGATAAAGCGTTGCGTGGTTTACAACTGGCGCAAAAAGAACTGAAACTGAAAACCGGCCTTTATCCTGTTGTGGTCACCGCAAAAGCCATGGGGAACTTGCTTGCAACCTTTGAAACCGGTTGCAATGGGAAGCTGGTGCAAAAAGGCGCTTCACCTCTTACAAACCGTTTGGGTGAAAAGATTATCGATGAACGGGTCAGTATGTACGACGATTCTACGATTGATATGGCGGATTCGAGCTATCCCTGGGATGGGGAGGGTACACCATCCCAGCGCACGCCCTTGTTTGAAAGGGGCGTTTTAAAAAATTATATCTTTGACTTACAAACGGCTGGAATCATGAAAGCCAGGTCTACCGGCAATGGCAGCAGAGGTTTTTCTTCCCAGCCTTCTCCGGGCAATTCAAACGTTATTGTTGAGCCTGGGAATATGTCATTCGAGTCCATGATAAAGGATGTACCATATGGAGTGCTGGTGGATCAAGTGCTTGGGGGCGGCCAGAGCAATATCCTTGCCGGCGAATTTTCCGTAAACATAGACCTTGGATATTTGATTGAGCGCGGAGAAATTGTAGGGAGGGTAAAAGACTGCATGATAGCGGGTAATGCCTTTGAGGTGTTTAATAATATTGTTGCACTTGGCGACAGCGCTGAATGGCACGGCTCAACCAAAGTGCCGCCCTTTTATTTTAAGGCAATGAACATTGCTGGAAATGCTGAGTGATTTTTCAAAGGTAGTGAAATATCTCTTCCTATCCATGCGGCCAGGACAGTGGATAAAGAACCTTTTTGTATTCACTGCCTTATTATTTTCAAAAAATTTATTTAACCTGTCAAAGGATATAGAAGCCTTTACGGGATGTGTCATTTTCTGTATGATCACGAGCTGTGCCTACCTGGTGAACGATCTGGTCGACCTGGAAAAAGACAAACTCCACCCGGTCAAATCTCAAAGACCCATTGCGTCAGAAAAGCTGAAGAAGACCACGGTATTAATCATAATTCCTCTTCTGTGTGGTGCTTTCCTCTCTCTTGCATTTTACATGAATCTCTTTTTTGGAATCATTGTTCTTACCTATTTTTTCCTCAATATCGGATACAGTCTCTATTTAAAGGAATTTGTGATTATTGATGTTATTACGATTGCTGCAGGGTTTGTATTGAGGGTGTTGGGTGGGGCAGTGATTATCTCGGTAATCGCCTCACCATGGCTGATCATCTGCACCATCCTTTTATCGCTATTTCTTGGTTTTAGTAAAAGAAGACACGAACTTATCCTGTTGGAAGATCGTGCTGCAAATCATAGAAGTGTACTTGAAAATTATAGTCCATATTTCCTGGATCAAATGATATCAGTGGTTACAGCCTCCACCGTAATTTGTTACGCCTTATATACCATGTCGAAGGATACGGTAGAAAGACTTGGCACATCGAATCTTATCTATACGATTCCGTTTGTATTGTATGGTATATTCAGATATCTCTATTTAGTACATCAAAGAGAAAAAGGGGGTAATCCTACAGAAATTATGGTTACCGACAAGCCTATGATGATCAATGTGAGTTTATGGGCGATTGCATCGATGGTATTTATTTACTTCTTACCTTAATTGAGAACGTGAAGGGACACGGATATGTTTGTCCTTTGTTGACAGGGTGTCCGAGAATTGTCATTCCGAACTTGTTCCGGAATCTCATACCCTTTAATACCCTTGAAATCAAGGGATTCTGAAAGGAATCCAGAATGACGAAAGGGTGTTCCTTCTATTCTCGGACGGCCTGTTGAGTCCTGACAAATTTTGTTCATTCGTGTGCAGGTGAAATTCCTAATTTCCCACCGCAGAATTTACAGAAGTGGGCATCGGTGTCATGTCCCTCTTTGCCGCACGAAGGGCAACTATGGATGGATTTGACATGCGGTGCCTTGGCAAGTTTCACCAATTCGGCCGTAACTATCCCTGTGGGCACAGCGAGAATTCCATAACCTAAAAGCATAATGATGGAAGCAAATGATCTGCCTACGGGTGTTTTGGGTGCAATATCACCATAACCTACCGTAGTAAGGGTTACAATAGCCCAGTAAATGCTTTGGGGGATGTTGTCAAAGCCATATTTTCCGCCTTCAATGAGATACATCAGAGAGCCAATGATAATAACAAGCACCAGAATAAAAAGGAGAAAAACACCAATTTTAATCGAACTGATATAAAGAGCCCTTGTTAAATGGTGAGAAGCTTCGATAAAATTCCACATTTTCAAAATCCTGAAAACCCGCAAAATGCGGAACGTTCGGATGACGACTAAGTATTTTGTTCCTGTGAAAAAGAAACTGAGGTACAAGGGAAGAATGGAAAGAAGGTCTACCAAACCCATAAAACTGAAGATATATTTTAGCGGTTTCTTTATGCAAACGATCCTGAGCGCATATTCAATGGTGAAAAGGATCGTTATAGTCCATTCGGCAAATAACAGTATCTTTCCATACCGAATATTTATCCTCTCGATACTGTCGAATGATACAATGAGAACGCTGATTACAACACAGGTAATGAGGGCAATATTGAAAAATTTACCCCCAAGGGTATCAGATTCGTAGATAACACCAAAAAGTTTTTCTTTGAACTTTTTTCCAGAACTTTGCCGTTCAATCTTTTTCATCGTTTTTAAAAACAAACTGAAAGAGAAGAATTTCTAAAGGTTTCAAGATTATGAAGAAAGAGAAGTGTTGCACTCCTCGTTCATCAAAAAATGATTAAAATATCCGCATAATGTAAAATATAAATTAGTTTTTCGCAATTCAATTCTTTTTCAGGATTTTTATCTCTCTTTTTTCAAAAACTGATTATACTATTTAACAATAATTATTCGTTACTATTTGTTTGAATTTCATCCGGATATTTTATATAAATAAAAAAACGTATTTTGTGCTTCGGATTTGTCTTTTTTGATCTGTTCGGGTTAGGAGGAAACATGGGAAAAATAAATGAAAAAATCTACAACGTATTATGTGAAGTATACGCAGCGGAAATTGGCGCAGTAGGTATTTACATGGATCAGCATACGAAGTGTACAGATATGGGATATCAGAAACTTGCTGACACTTTGAAAGCCGATGCGATAGATGAAATGAAGCATGCAGAGCTACTGGCTGAGCGGGTGTTAATGCTGGGATCAACGGTGAAGTATCAGAAACACCTGTTACCGGAGGAGAAACAACTGGACATTGTTGCCATGTTAAAACTGAATATCAACATAGAGATTGAGGCAATTGAACGTCTTAATAATGGTATTACCACGTGCTTTCATGAAAAAGATCACGGAAGCAGAATGCTTTTAGAGGAAATACTGAAATCAGAAGAAAAACATTTGAGTGAATTGCAAACGAAGGTAAATAATATCGAAAAATTTGGCAATCATTATATTGTAAGTCACCTGATATAAGTTGAAATGAGTTGGCTTGGCTCAGGAGTTATGTATAAGCTCCGCGGTGCATTGCTTTCGGAAACGTCTGGTGAGGGCTTAAGGAGTAAGATTTAATCCTGCTATGAAGGCGCATTCATGTGCTCCACCGTATGAAGTTGACGGTGAAACGGGATGAACCTCAGCCTGCAATTCTTATCAGACTGATATCGCCTATTGTTCTCTTTAGGCTGGTTCAATCGCCCACGATTGAACCGAAACGTTTTGAACTATTTACGCCTTGCTTGAATCGAGAAATTCTTATAGGCGATTGAAATGTCTGGTTCAATCTATAAGATTAAACCAGCGTAGGTAAACGCTTAAAGAGTTGTTGTTGCGAGGGCGTTAGCCCGAAGCCATCTCTTGAGTGGGATTGCGGCGCCTGTTTCGAGCATATCAGCGGGGAATCTCCGGGTTTACTTCGGCTTCTGCCTTCTAACCACTACACTCCTCACAATGACCAGTGGTAATGAAGTGGTAATGTAGGGTGGATAAAGCGAAGCGTATCCACCAAAGAAAATGTATTTTTGCAGGGCTGCTCATGAAACCATCACACATTATCCGAATTGTACTCGTATCACCGGGAGATGTCGCAGAAGAGCGAAAGGTGATGGAGGCTGTCATTGACGAGGTAAACCGCTGTGTTGCCGCCGATCGCAATTTACATCTGGAATTAAGCCGTTGGGAGACTGATGCCTACCCGGGGTTTCACGCCGAAGGTCCTAAGGGAATCATTGATCCTATCTTACGTATCGAAGCGGGAGGGTATTTGGTGTCGCGTCTTGATTAGTGGCGTGCCCAGCGCAGGGTAGCGTCTTCTTATACGGGTGGAAGTCCCGTCATGGTAGAAGCCAGAGCCATGTAACATGGATGGCAGGGGGGCGATGAAAACGTTAGCTTCTGAAGCCCATTGATGAAGTCCCTTCCTTGCGAAGGAGGGGAAACCGGGTGGTTGTTTTGGTTGTAGATGTGCTGAATTAGGATTTTATCGGTAATGAACAGGAATCTCCTCTTTTGCCTCTTGAAATGGCGCGGCAGAGTGTTCCATCAGAGTTCACCCTTAAAGGGCAACGGCGTACCTTCAACATCAGATACTGAATTTTTTTGTGTTGAGTAATCGTAAGAATTCTTTGACGTTTGTCGGTAGATGGATCATAACCGAACATGATTCTTTTCAATTTCTCCAGGGCTGCAATGCGTTCACGATACGTCTTATTTTTCCAATAGTCGCAATTCTCGCTTTCATGGAGAGAGGTGATTTTAAAGGACTTTTTCCCTTGCACATTACTCTTTGCCTGCCCTTGCCATTTTCGGCTGATAGATGCAATAGGGCTCTTCGGCCAGATAGTTGCCCGTATCGTAAAAGGCCCGAGCCCTGCAACCCTCGCAAACTTTCTTATATTCGCATGCGCCGCACTTGCCTTCCAATAGATCAGGGTCGCGTAATTTCTGAAAGACCGGGGAATCATTCCAGATATCCACAAATTTTTGTTTCTTTACGTGGCCTGCCTCGACCGGCAGATAACCGCAGGGGAAGACTTCTCCTTTGTGGGAAACGAAGCATACGCCCGTGCCTGCCAGACAGCCCTTCGTCATGGCCGCCATGCCGTGTGTCTTGGGTGAGATCGTGATGCCTTCCTCTTTCGCCCGTTCACGCATGATGCGGAAATAGTGGGGGGCGCAGGTGGCCTTGGTTTGAATCTTTGCTTCTTTTGAAAGATCGTAGAAATGATTCAGCACCTCCTCATACTTCTTGGGATGAAGCATCTGATCATCGGCGATCTGAACTCCGCACCCGACCGGTACCAGCATGAAGATGTGCAATGCATCAGCTCCAAGGTTCAAGGCCAGGTTGTAAAGGTCGTCTACCTGATGGACGTTGTGCTTTGCAATCGTGCAGTTGATTTGCATGCTCATGCCCAGGTTTTTTAAGCGTTTAAACCCGGCAATAGATCGTTCAAACGAGCCGGGGATTTTTCTGAATTCATCATGGGTTTTGGAGTCGGCGCCGTCAAAACTGATGGAAACCCTGGCAATGCCCGCGTCTACGATATTCTTTGCCGTTTGGTCGTCAACGAGGGTTCCGTTCGTTGCCAGCGCAACGCTCAGCCCCTTGCTTACGGCGTACTTTGCAATCTCGAAGATATCCGGTCTGAAGAGCGGTTCACCTCCACTGAGCACCAGGATAGGTCTTCCTGCCTCAACAATGGCGTCTACGAGGGCAAGCGCCTCTTTTGTAGTCATATCATCCTTGGCAAGGGTGGTGCTTACATCTAAACGGCGGCAATGGACGCATTCCAGATTGCACCCCACGGTAGTCTCCCAAAAAACCAGGCGCAGCTGGTTTTTCATGTTTTTCATGTATTCTATGGCAGACTTGCCGGAAGTCTCGTCTTTTATGCGAGTATAGGTTTCTCTTATCGTTTCAGGATGGCTGCCATGTTCATGTGATGCAGGATGGCCGCTATGCATATGTGACGTAGGATGGCTGTCTGGATGTTTGCCGTGTGGATGATGCGGGTGCGACATGTTCTCCTCCGATTTTCATTGATTTAAGGCAACTACAGAGGTTTCTGGAAAAACAGGGAAAGTTTTTCATGGTCTCTCTGATCTCTATCCTCTGCAGCAAAAAGTAGTCAAAATTTTACATGATAGTATTATAAATGAACATTCATTGTTTGGTCAATTAATAAAACAATCTTTTCTGAAGGCCATTGTGCTTGCATGGGCAATGGTCACCCCGTAGTGTGAAGATGATTTGAAAAACTGCTTTTGCGTGGTCAAACCGTATAGATATCGCTTACGTCATGTTAACAGATAATTGTCTAATGTCGCAATACAGCGAATCTGTAATCAAACACACCATAGGAACATTAGGTAGGGGTCAAGAGTCAGAAATCCGGCATCAGATTCTCCACCCACTGCGCCCCCGCCAGCGGGGGACAATCCACCTGCTCCGGATCAGACAGAAGGGCTTTTGCCGGGGAAAAGAACTGCCATACACCACAAAATACCAAACCTCCCATGTACAAGGCCGAATACTTTGTTTCTCATATGCTTACCCTCTCCTTTTCGTGAAACCTTTACGAAGTGTTGTTATAATTTTGTACAATTTAGCTTTTTGAAAAATCCGTACATTTATAGATAATTCACATGAAACGGAAAACGTAGCGCGGGTGGTTTATCCCCCGCACAAGCCGACCACGCTTGTCCTCGACTATGATCGGGGAAGGGATCGGCGCTACCTTTTTCAAAGAGCTAAATTGTCACGATTCTTCATGCCTCTCCGTTTCATTCAGCATGACAGTATATGCATGTCATTCTGAGGCCGATAGGCCGAAGAATCTCTTAATAGGGATGTTCATATTCATCTTCGGGTAGTTTTGGGCAATTGTTGGTGTACTCTTTGCCTTTTTTAGAAAGTAAAAATAGCATCTGAAAAATTGCAGGGGGCAATGGTCACCGTAGTCAAGACAATCGCCGCATAGCGTAAAAAAACGTTGAGAACCCATGAAAGCATAAAGTTTTTCTTAGCACAAATTGCAAAAAAACGAATGAATGGTATGGCTGAGTACATCTTATAAAATTGTAGCGGCAAGGCGTGCCGCGCCATCGTAGTAGGGTGGGCATCGCCCGCCAAAAAATAGGTAATGTGAGCGAGTTCGTGATGTTTGGTGGGCGATGCCCACCCTACCCGCTCCTTCAACAAAGATACTATAGTGTAAGCGCATAAAGAAAGTTGTCATTGCGAGGGCGCTAACCCGAAGCAATCTCTATGGTGGGATTGCTTCGCTGTCGCTCGCAATGACATTTACCTGTATACTTACTTAAGACGTTTACTATACCTTACTCACTCACCTTTACGGACACGTTATCTCTCAAACCATCTGCAGTATCGAATCTGACCTTTGCATTACCAGTATTCTTCCTGGCTGTGATTGTGAATATTGCATGACCGTTGGTATCTGTTACAGCGCTTGACGGCGAGACCGATACGCGCTTCTTACCATTCCTAACGGTAGCAGTTACCAGTATTCCGGCTTTTGGTTCGCCATTCCCGCATGTTACCGTTACCGTTTCGCCAGCACTCCCTTCTCTCAGGAGTTTCAGCGGTTCTGGTTTGGCATCCAGATTGGTTGCGTTGCAAGTTGGTGTTAATGTAAAATTGAAAATGTTTTTGCCAGTTTGTGGATTCGGGGCACCTTCTTCCACTATTACTATCTGTGAAGACGTTGCATAGTTTGATGCAAACGCCGTTATTGTGTGTTGCCCAACAGATATTCCTGGTATAGAATACACACCATCTTGTCCTTGAACTGTACTGGACGTAGCCGATTCACCGGTATCTAACGTTATTGTCGCACCGTTAATACCGGCACCAGTTATTGAGTCTGTTACTTGACCTGCAATGTTACCAGTCATTCCAGGTGTTGGTGTAGGATCTGCGAATGTTGCATACACTGCCATCATGGTATAGTTGGCGTTCATTGTTACATTCGCAGTCTGACTCGTTGTCAAATCAACCCCATTGCGTTGCCACTTCTGGAAGCTATTGCCTCCTGCGGTTAATGGTGCAGTAAGTGTTACCGATGTGTTGTTGTTATAGGTGCGCGTGAACTGGGTCGCATCATTACCCAGGCCGTTGTTGTCATTTGGACTAACCGTTATCGGCACGCCACTGTTTGGATTGGAAGATGCCACTGTCAGAGTACTTATCGGTTTGAATGTTCCTGTTCCAGATATCGGCTTGGTATTTGTCCCGCTTGTCGCAGTTGAAATGACCGTTACATTCCCGTTGTAAACTTTGGCCTCGGTAGGAGTAAAAGACACCGGTACTGGCTGTGAGCTTCCCGCTGCGATTGTTCCGCTACCCCAACTTCCACTAAAACCTGTTGGATAACTGATGGAATTCACCATCAATGTTGCATTTCCGTCATTGTAGATCGTCATCGTCCGCTGAGCGCTGCTTCCCACCTGCACCTCACCAAAACTGAGGTCGCCTTCCAAGCGAATAATGCGAGTGGGAGTCGGTGTCGGTGTGACAGTCGGCGTGGGTGTTGGGAATGTTGCATACACTGCCATCATGGTGTAGTTGGCGTTCATTGTTACATTCGCAGTCTGACTCGTTGTCAAATCAACCCCATTGCGTTGCCACTTCTGGAAGCTATTGCCTCCTGCGGTTAATGGTGCAGTAAGTGTTACCGTCGTGTTGGCGTTGTAGGTTCGCGAGAACGGAGTCGTGCCATTGCCCTGACCGTTGTTGTCATTTGGACTAACCGTTATCGACACGCCACTGTTCGGATTGGAAGATGCAACTGTTAAGGTATGAGTGTCAGTCGGTGTAGGTGTAGGAAAAGACATTTCACTACCATACGTGGTTCCTGCACTATTCTGTGCTGCAATCCTGTAATAATAGGTTGTTCCAGCCGATAAGCCGCTTATGCTGATACTTATTGTCGTTTCATCCCATCCACTCACAGTTTGAGTGGAAGAAGTACTGTTATACGCCCCACTTGTCGTTCCATACTCGAACCATGCCGTTGTGTTCAATCCATTGGCATTGACAGTACCATTCAATGTTGCCGAGTTTGATGTTATATTTGACGTTGTACCCGTCGTCACCATTGGTGGTATTGTCATCTCACCTAAATTAATATCAACCTGAACAGGAATAGTTCTATCAATATCAGTCCCATCTCCTAGTTCACCATGCCAATTAGATCCCCATGTCCAGACTGTACCATCTGGCTTCAAAGCAACAAGGTGATGCCGGCCTGCGGCAATAGCGACAATACCACTTATATCAGTGAACTGTACTGGTGCAGTTCTATACCAAAAACTTACTCCGTTTCCAGAGTGAACCCACCCATAATCTCCACAAACCCAAACCGTACCATCGGATTTCAAGGCTATGGTATGATTACTTCCGCCAGCAATGGCAGTAATACCGCTAAGCCCACTCATCTGCACCGGGGTAGTTCTGTCTGTTGTTGTTCCATCTCCTAATGCGCCGTTTCCGTTATTTCCCCATGCCCAGACCGAACCGTCAGATTTCAGGGCAATACTATGATCATCGCCACAAGCAATGGCGATGACACTACTGAGTCCACTTACCTGTACAGGGGTGTTTCTATCTATGGTTGTTCCGTCTCCCAATTGCCCATGATTATTATATCCCCATGCCCAGACCGTACCATCTGATTTTAGTGCAAGGCTGTGACCCCATCCACCTGCGATGGCGGTAACACTACTAAGGCCAGTCATCTGAACTGGTGTGCTTCTATCCGTGGTTGACCCGTCTCCCAATTGTCCATAAATATTCCTCCCCCAGACATAGACCGCTCCGTCTGACTTCAGCGCAAGGCTGTGGCTATCTCCTGCATCAATAATATTAATACTACTGAGACCAGCTACCTGTACAGGGGTGTTTCTGTTTGTTTTAGTCCCGTCTCCTAATTGTCCACTCCAATTACCTCCCCATGCCCAGACTGTACCATCTAACTTCAAAGCAAGGTTATGTCCACCTCCACCATCAATGGTAATAACACCACTGAGTCCACTCACCTGTATAGGATTGCTTCTATTAGTATTTGTTCCGTCACCTAATTGTGTATATTCATTCGATCCCCATGTCCAGACCGAGCCGTTTGACTTCAAAGCCATAGAATGATAAGCTCCGCCCGAAATCTTTGGGATCGCTGTTGTTGGTGTTTCTGATTGAGCAACCGAAAGCCCAGAAGAATCGCTCGACATTACGTTGGTATGCATAACGCATCGCGCCTGTACCTTCACTACGTATGTGCCTGAAGAAGACCATGACTTCGAGGCCGTTGCCGAAGACGACCAGTCGGAATACGTGCCGTCACCCCAGTTAAACAGGTACTCCACCGAATGACCCAGGCTGGATGTTGCTCCCCCTGTTGAATACGTGTAACTCGTCCCCACCGTGCCACTCGTCGGCCCGATCGGTGTACTTGGGGTTGAAACTGTCTCTCCCTCTGGTTGATAAATCGCCGTTAAGCTCACTGGTCTTGTGGTGTTCCCATTTCCATTGGTAGTGTTGGTAAAGCTTACGGTATCATTGTAATTCCCAGCAGTGAGGCTATTGGCATTGCTATTTATTGAGACAGTTACTGTCGTGCTTACCCCTGCTCCAAGCGTTCCACTCGTTGATGATAAAGTTACCCATCCCTGCCCCTTAGAGGCCGTCCAGTTAATTGAACTGCCACCTGTGTTCTGAAGGGTATATGACTTGCCCGATGGCGTGAATGGCCCCCCCTGATTCCCTGAGGATGTAAGTCCATCTGAAGGAGTTACGGAGAGGACACCGACTGTTGCATTCGCCGTTAAGCTCACTGGTCTTGTGGTGTTCCCATTTCCATTGGTAGTGTTGGTAAAGCTTACGGTATCATTGTGAGTCCCAGCAGTGAGGCTATTGGCATTGCTGTTTATT
>PHFX01000015.1 GCA_007618135.1 Candidatus Brocadia sp. WS118
TTGCCGTTACCATCATAAAGGTAAGCGTAGCTGCCGACACCATCAAACATGGTGAGCAGGCCGCCGATGCCTCCGGCTCCTTGTAGGGATTGAGATAAATCCAATCCCCAGACGGACTGGACGTTGCCAAATTGCCCGGGTATGGGATTTTCGAGTCGTATATAAGTGGAAGGCATATACAAAATCGTGGGATTCATTGTGACAACCGGAATTGTCACAAGATTAACGTACGGCACGACCTGCGCCTGTACCGCAGGAATGGAGACTTGAGTTACCAATATTAGAACAGCCAGAATCGTTCGGAGGAATTTACTCATAATTTTTCTACTGTGATTTATTGCACAGCCCACAATCTTGAAAGGTTGGAATTGAGTTTAGCGAATAGTATTATAGAGTGCTTGCCAAAATGTTCAATTACTCTTTGATTGGTCGGCTGATTAGCTGTCCCGCTCACGGGGGTGGGTTTTTTCGTGGGTCTTTTTTAGGTCAGTGATGTTGAGTTTTACATAATGTTTCAATGTCTCCAATGACTCATGCCCCAAAAGTTCTTTGACATGGTATATATTCGCTCCAGCCCGGATCATCTCAGTAGTGCAACTGCGTCGGAACGTATGACTTGATATTCGAACGTCAAGGTCAATTCTATCTGTATATTTCTTCAGCCAGTTTTTGATTACATGGTATCGGCATCTATTACCCCGCTCAGTAACGAAAAAGGCCTGCTCTCTCGGATCGTGCACCAAGAATGGACGTACACCAACAAGATAGCTTTGGAGGTAACGTAAAGCCGTCTTTCCGATAGGCACGATCCTGTCTTTATTCCCCTTACCGTGTACAAGAGCCGTGCCATGATCAAACTGAACGTCACCTACATTCAACCCCAACACTTCCTTGGCCCGCAAACCGCATGAGTACATTAGTTCCAGCAATGCACGGTTTCTATAGCCCAATGTATTTGACGTATCTATGCTATTGAAGAATTTCTTGACTTGAATATGTGTTAGCACACTCTGTGGAAGAAACATCGGCATCTTCGCTCTTTGAAGTATCTTTAATAAATTACTAAGTACATAACCCCGTGCGGACAGGTATTGTAACAAGCCGCTCACGCTGTTAATGCGAACATTCAGCGTGCTGGGCTTAAGTGGTAATCCTTTGACCGTGCGCCAGTTTAATAGGTGTTGTTGCCAGCTGTCTATATGACGAATATGCAATCTGTCCGGAGTCTCAACGTCACACTCAAGATGTAACCATTTTGTGAATCCGTGCACAGCCAGATAGATCTTTTTGATAGTCTGTTCGCTATAGTACCGAGTACGAAGGTATTGCACGTAGTCATTAACATGTTCATCCATTGTCTTCATCGCCCGAGCCTCGTTTTGTGGTGGGTCTGCATCAGTTCTCTAATTCCAATTTGAAGATACTGTGATAATGATTCTAACGAGGCGTGTCCCAAGAGCATTTGCAATTGGACTGGATGTGCCCCGTTCATTAGCATATGTGTTGCACACGCCCGACGAAGACTATGTGCTGAGATGCTTTTAACGATCCCTGCCTTTTTGACATACCCACGAATCATCTGATCGACACGAACGCCGCTTACTGCGGTTCCATCCTTAGAAACCCATAGAGCGTGCGTATCAACCCGGGTTTTGACCAATTTGTTCCAAGAATCCTTGATATATTCCTTAAGCCAGTACAGCGCATGTTTACCAAGTGGTACTACCCGTTCCTTACGACCCTTGCCTACCACGCGGATCATGCCCCGCTCAAAATCCGGATCGAATATTTTCATCCCAAGTAGTTCGCCACGTCTGACCCCACTCGCATACATGACTTCCAGAATTGCTCGATCACGAACTCCCACTGGAGTTAACACATCAGGCACGCTCAAGAGTTGTTTCATCTCTTGTTCGGTAGGCACCGGCTGCATGCGTCGGTTTGGACGGGGGATGAGTAACGAGTGCGCCGGGTTATGAAAAATCAGTTGGCTCTCATCTAAAAATTCAAAAAATTTTCTTATGCTCCATAGATAGCTATTTACACTGTTGATATTGAATCCGCGGTCCATTATGTGCGCGCGATAGTCGTCCAGATCGCTCAATTGAACATCGGCCAGCCGATCCAGTCCCCTAGCCCTTAGGTACCAGAACAAATCCACAATTACTCTCTCACGGATTTCTACCGTTTTTGGGCTGAATTTCTTCTTTCGAAGAAAATCCGAAAAATCAATCAGTTCCCGTGCTCCTAATCCGGTGTACGCCGGTTTGCGTTTGCGTAGTGTGCGTTTTGACATTATCTTCTCACTTATTACTATTCAGCTACCATAAGTTGTTTTCTATCCTTATATACACTTTTGGGAGAAAAATGTTGATGGTTGTGGTAACCCACGAACATTCATCGTGTTGAGTTAGATTTATCGATGTAAAAGGTTGGTGAAAGCTGCCTAAAAGGTACTAAAAGGTTCTCGCTGGCAACCGTCATACTTCCAGTTCTTTGATGTCTTTTAACCCGAGCATAAACTTTTCTCCATTCTTCCCCTGCCCTTCATAAGCAAGCCGATATCGGTACGGCAAACCATTGCGGCCCGATTTGACGACTAAATACTCAAATTCTACAAGTTCCTTTAAGTGAATATGTAGCCTCGTATTGCTCCAACCGGTGAAATGACGAATATCCCAGCGGCTAAACGTTATTGTTGTCCTATTAAGCGTATCATCCCGACGATCCAGTATCATGACTTCGAGCATTTCATCAAGCAGGATAAGAAGGTCACGAGTGGGACGTGAAAGCTCGTCAAGAGATCGGCCCAATACTTCATGAGCCAAAGTGTTCGTGATCTTAATATCTTCAATATCGACATCAATATAGGGGAGCGCGGTGCCGTTTTTTTCCTCGTACCGCAATGGTTTAACCATTTGTCGTAAGAACGCCACCGTCTTAATGAGATTGAGATATTTCGGTTGATCCCTTCGGCTCTGCAACCGATCGTCACCATATGTTAACTTGTCGGCAAACGGATTCTTAACTGCGACATTTCTTAACAACCGTTGAAAATTACGGTGTCGTTTAATCGTCGAATCACTCTGTATTCTCTGAGCCGGGGCATCGGAGAGATGCTTCTGCCGCTGGGATAAAAGAATTCTTTTGGTTTGTTCCTTACTTTCATCAATGGACGTCACAAAAAATCGAGACTTCGTTTCCGGGTCAATTTGGGGATTGGTTGTAGTCAGGAATACCGCCGTAGGTCCCTCAACCTTATTTTCCATAGTAGTGAGTTTTCCCGTAGTCAAATCCTTGATCGTGGATTCACTGATCAACTCGCCAGCACTGATGAGATTTCTTATTGCATAGGTCGCCTGCACAACGCCGTCACCCTCTTCCAGTGCCAGAACTTTATGCTTGAGTGAGAGTGTATCTTTGTAGAATAACGCCTTGCCTGAAAGGGTAGTTAACTTTTGTAAATCTTCTTCTGGACAAAATGCGCATACCGCATCCTGGACGGCTGTCTTTCCCGCACCTGAACTCGACATGAATAATAAAGACAGTGGTGCATCTCTTTTGCGACTCGTCATCACCAAATACCCTAAAAGTTTATTCGGCTCCTCTCCGACAAGTCCACATACTTCAAAATCCTTTATGATCTGTTGAATCAAGTCAGTCCGCTTACCAAAACTCTCTGCCTCATCTACCTCCTTGCTTGACATGACGTTGGTTACGCATGATTCAATCTTTTGTTCAGTCTGTTGACGTTTTTCGCAATCAATCATTAGCCGTGTAATGTCGCTTTCAATTACTTCCGGAGTCTGGGCGAACACCCGGCAGATGTCCTGGACTAAAGCCTTTCGCGCCTTTGCGGAATAGAAGTCAAGTGTGTCTACGTGCAATTTTCCTGCATGCTCGATACGAACTGTGGCTCTTAGTTTTCTGGCTCCCTTATCAAGCCCCATAACTTGATATTTTCGTAATCCATAGCAGATTAAAAAACTATCTTTGAATTCCCGAACAGGCGAATCTTCTTGATCAACCGGTGTAGGACTGGCCGATTCCTTAGTTGCCTCATTGCTTCCCTCAATAAACATGGCGAGCTTGTCAACACCATGTTCCATCATGTAGCTGTTTAGACTGTGATGTTGCGGCAATTCCCTGAATTCACGACTAATGGAGTATTCACTCATTTTTTCAGCAAATTCTTCCTTATTAACTTGAGCTCCCTTCTCGTCAGATGTGCGACCATTGGAAATAGAAATGATATGCTGAACGCCGTAGTCCTTCATTAGTCTAAAGTTATCCTCGCTGAACACATGGCCTCCAAAGACCGCCACAACATTACAAAAACCGGCCATTGCAATACTCAAACCATCAATTATGGACGTAACCAGCACAATCTTCGGGTACGTTTTTATGATACCAATATTCCATAGCCCATTAAACGATGCCGACAATAAGACACGCACCCCTTCGTCTGCACCAAGTCCATAAAGCGTACTTATATTGCCATCTAGGTCGTAAACTGGAACTATCACGCAATTGGCAAAGTATTCACTTCCATTCTCTTTTAAAATACCTACATGCTTTAGTTCATCAATAAGTGCACCCTTTCGTGGAAGAATTTCATTTAGCCGTCCGTTTGAAAATCCCAGGTTATACTGCCCCCATACTCCGGCGTCATTAATCCCTCTCTTTTCCAGATAGTCTCGTCCTTCCATCCCATCTGCAAAATTCTTCGTATACACCGAGACAACCTTATCCAGTAATTGCCGGACTCTCTCCTTTGTAAGCTTTGTCGCCTGTTCTTTTGTTTTCATCAATTTCCCCTTGTAAATTATACATTATTGATATATATTTTATATCATATTATTATATTGTCAATATCTAATTTTAGTTCAGTTGTGTGTACTTATATTCTTTTCCATATGCTAAAATATTCAAAATCAAAAAATGGAACCTGTATGAAACTTGGAAAAAATATACGTCTGATACGCCTCAAAGCCGGTCTATCACAAATTGAATTTGCCAGACTGCTTGAGACATCCCAACCGAACATTCATCGCTGGGAAAAAGACATTGTTTCTCCATCCATCAAATCCATTATTAAAATGGCCAAACTCTTAAACGTTCCCACAGACAGCATATTGTTATCACCCGATGAACGGAATACTCTTAATTCCTCCAATACCTTTCTTTCCAAACGCCTCAAATCTATCGAAAAACTCACCTACAAAGATCAAGAAACATTGTTCCAAATTATCGACGCTTTCCTCAAATCCAAAAAATAGTCGCGCCCTACACTGGTAGTTACGATAGTATTATCAAAACACTACCCCGCCCCTTTATAACTTGTTAATTTTCATTACTATAGAGATTATTTAATCAAATCCTATCCCCCGACTTATTCTTCTTATTTGAGTCCACAGATACTTAAAAATGCTTCTAGGTATTTTCCTCATATGTGGAGGCATAAAGAGAAATCCCACCGCCCATAACCCGTATATAATCAAAAAAGAAGCTAGAATCCCTAAATTGCTCATAAGTCCTGTTATCAAGAGAAAAACCAACGCGAGCATGAAAAACCATAGAATGAATTTGAGAAAATTTATCCACAAGGGAAACGGTCCTGAAGTTTCCGATAATTCAGTACTAACACAATTCCTGCATGTTAGTGCCTCGAGAGGATTAGCCTGCCGACAATGGCGGCAAATCCTGACCCAAAAAGTCCGGCCGCAATATTGGCAGTAAATAGGTTTCCCCGGATTGATTCTTTTGCAATAGGCGCAGTATTTCATTTCTAAGTCTCCAGAAGTGAGACTAAAGATTCTTGATGTGGCCGCTGCCAAATTCTGCTCAAGATTTTCTCAGAGGTAATGTCGTCCTGAACGGCCAGCCAAAACATCTTATTGGTCTTTCTTTCAATCAATTTTCTTATGTTCTTTAACCTTGCTTGGCTCTGGCATACAAACAGAACCTTAAAGAACTGAAATCCAAATTGCTTTTGATAATAACCGTCAATGCCATATTCCAGATAGTTGTCCACCTTTTCCTCAATACGCTTATTGGTTTCTGTGGATCGGTCTACTTCTAAGAAAAGGCTGTAAACTTTGTTACGGTAGCTATAGGTAAGGTAGAAATCAGGAAAGAATTCTCTTTCGTCAAGACGCAATGGAATTTCCTTCTCGGTTTTCCACGACTTGGGGACTATCTCAGGTTTATTCTTTGAGGCAAGATAAAAAGCCAGCCTGAA
Source organism: Candidatus Brocadia sp. WS118 (assembly GCA_007618135.1). GTDB lineage: Bacteria > Planctomycetota > Brocadiia > Brocadiales > Brocadiaceae > Brocadia. Next base: position 6,242 of record PHFX01000015.1, read on the forward strand.
TTCATTAATTAAAAGAAAGTGTGGCAGGGAGGCATTCTTTATTTCCAATAGCTGTTTTCTTCTTTGTTTTATCTTCAACAGATCTATGCCAGATTGCTCCGAAATCAGCTCTACCCCTTTGGGCCCTGGGAAATAAAGAATCTTCGCCCTGCCTTGATATACGGGAATAAACCGTCGAGAGAGATAGCCATTATCAAAAAGCTTTCGCAACCGTATACCTGCCCTTACCTGACAACCAAAATCCAAAAGGAGCCGGATTTGATCTTGGGTTAAAAAGTGGTATTTATAGCAGAAGGTGACAATCTTTTTATCCCTTTCCTGCAAAACCATAGGGTTCTTTGCTCTCTCAAAATGATTTCTTCTACCACTCATCTTGACCCTCCAATGGATTTTTCGACTTTAATGGATAGCTTTCCCCCATATTCTTTGATTGCAACATAAGGTGTCTTTTCTCAATTTCATTTCTTACCTCCATCAACGGCCTACTAGAGAAAGAAAGGCAAGATTCTTTGAATTCGTCAACGACTTCTTTGGAAACGTATGGCGACGATGGAAGTTGAATTTTAACCAGCCTGACTGGCTTGCCCCTTACTTTCACATACGCTTCTCCCGTCCTTAACTTGATCAGGTTTTCAGAAAGTATTTTTTTATCTTCAGGGTTTAACTCCGGCGCTAATGTCAGCGCGTCTCGATACCCTAACCGGAAGCAATACAGTGTGTTGATATTGCCCAAGATTGCATTTAATAGATCGCTGTTCAGTTGGCCCAAATTTTGATGGGCCATGGTTAGATTCACACGATATTTGCGGCATTCCGAGAGTAAGACCTCAATGTCAGCGCCTTCCCGAGTTGAGAGAAAATTCTGGAATTCGTCCAAGACAACGTGAAATGGTCTACGCCTCGGAAAAGGAATGTCGGCCCTTGAAAGTGCAGCAAGCTGAAGCTTTGAGAGAAATAGTCCACCCAGCAATGATGCGTTACTTTTTAATTTTCCTTTGGCGATATTAAGAATCACCCAGCGTCCTTCATCCATTGCCTTTCTAAAATCAAGAGTGCTTCGTGCTTGACCGAGCATATACCGGATGTTTTCATCTGTCAGAAACTCTGTAATCTTATTTAAAACCGGTTCTCGATACTGAACTTCCGATCCTTTACTTAATTTGTTGTACCGATCAAGCCAATATGATTTGATTTCCTGATTGGTAAGATTGTGTACCATTGAATTTCTTGCTTCTTTGTTTGTCAGAAGAAAAGGCATTTCTAATAGAGTGAGTTTGTTCTCACTTAGCGTAACCAGACAGGTTCTGAATAGCTCTTCCATTCTTGGGCCGAAATCCGGCCACTTGGACTTGAAAACATTCATCATTTCCAAAGCGCACGAATACGCTGAACTCCCCGTTGACGCCTCAAGTGGATTGAATCCTACTATTCGGTCTGGATTAGACGGTTCAACTAAAATTAAACGCCTAGCAATCTCCTCTTTTTGTTTACCTTGCTTCGTCTGCCAGAGGGACGCGAGAAATCTTGTTAGTTTTTCCGACAAGTCTCCGTGGGCATCCGCAAGACAGAAACCTCGGTTTTGCATGATCTCATCCTGGATGATGGATTCGATAAGTGTGGTTTTTCCTGATCCGGTTCCTCCACAGCAATAACTGTTGACCATCCTTTCTTCCATCGAAAGAAAAAGCGGTTCTTCATCCAGACTGTTATATAGTTTCGTGGTATTGCCTAGATAAAATGCGTTGGGTGAAATTTTATCCTGTCGGTTCAACGAAAAAATGTATTTCTGTCCAGCCTCGAGTATTTCAATAGCCAACCTTTCCAAAGAAGTGATCAGCATTTTAAAGCCTCCTGATTTTCCCCACAGATCAAACACCCTTCTCTTTTTTTGATGTTCGTAGTGCCATCGGGAATGCTACCATCCAGAAAAATGACTCGATAATTCCACGCCCTGTTTCTTGGCATCATGAGCGTGTCGATGGAGTAAAGAACCGGGCCAGCCACGGTTTTGAGAACGTCTTTGACGGCCGGGGTATTTGGACAGGGATATCGCAGAATTCCTTTTTGTATCTCTTCAACCACCGAAGGATACAGACAACTGAAGCAAGGGCTGTTTTCTTTCGATTCCTGAACAAAAACGTAACCTGAGTTTCCATCTGCACTGACCGCGGTGAAGATGACTGGTATCTTTGCCGCGAAAAAATATGCAGAGGCGCGGACCCGGCAGGGGTTGTTGTCCACGCCGACTACTACGACTGAACAAGCCATATTTAAATTTAGTGCCTCTGCTTCTTCGAAACTGTACGGGAAACCAAAAATTTCTGATTTTCCAAAGCCGAACCGCGAGAGATTTTGTGCGAGGGATATGGCTTTATTCTCATAAAGGTTCTCTTTAAAGAAAAACTGCCGATTCAGGTTGGAGGGTTCTACCAGATCCGAGTCAAAAATTTTCAAGTGGCCAATTCCCTTTCTCACCAACCCCTCCCCGATCTCTCCTGCCAGACCTCCAGCGCCGATTAAAACAATCGTTGCGGAGGAGAGTTTTTCCTGATCAAACCCAGGTATTTGTGCCTGTCTATCAAAAACATTCTCTTTAAGTGGTTTGGTTCGAAAAACTTTAACGTTTGATTTCACCAAGCTTAAAAATTGTTTCATATTCTTTTGCATATATTTTCTCCACTCCTTTCCCATAGGTTTCTATTTCAAAATTGAGTTTATTACTGAAAAACCTCACGTACCCATCGCGTGAAAAGATTGCCTGAATAGTTTTATATTTAGACGACTCCAAATTTTCTTGAAGATTACGGTCTATTCCTGAAGGGCTCGTGCCCGTGATTCCATTGAACGGATGAGAATGGAACACCGCCAATAGAAAGTGACCGTATTTCTCTTCCAATTCAATCAGTTTCGCAAAAAGGTCTTTAAAATCTGCCTTGGCAGATGTAATACTCGCTTGATAGTCCACCTGTATGAGCCTATCAAGGACGAAAAGGTTGTTTTCCACCGCAATGCCGGTGACCATCCGAAGTGCCTCTTCCGGAGCGGAAACGAGACACTTAAAAGTGTCCATCAGAAAAAGCGAATCTATACGATAGCGCAATTTAGACGTCGGCTCATGAATGTAAATAATACTCTTTGATGCATCATTTAGTTGTGTTTTTAACTTAACGAGCATTTCTATTTCTTTCTTATAGCCTTCGATTTCCTGACTTACTGTTGCTTCAACCCTTGAAAATAAATTTCTTATCCGTTCCATCGCATTTACCTCCTTTGAAGACTTTGGGACAGTAATCTTTCAACAGCCATTATCCCGCTGTCCAAATTGTTTGAATTAATTCCAAAATGAATATGAAAACGTCCGTTCCCGGTAGATGTAAAACAAGCTTTGTGTGCGCCGATGAGAACCTCAGTGGGAGGATTCAAGATATAAAACTTATATTCTTCGTTTGCTCTTTCTTCAATCTCTCCTTTAAATGCACCAAATCTGCACCTAAAATATCCTCGGTAAATACCAGCATTGTTCTTCCAACCCCGCTCCCTGTGGAAGGGTAACTTATTGGCTTTGACATCAATCGCACTGCTAGCTTTCTTATAAGTGCCTTTTGGAAATACTTTGGCTTCTTTGTCGATGCTGGGAGAACCAGTTCGGGTAAACCCCAAGCATGACAATATTGCGTAAACAATTATTTCACTAATACTGGTATTCTTATCCATTCTCTTTTCCCCCTACTAGTGGAAGACTCCCCCTGACATTCCGACAGGGGGAGTCTACGTTGTTACTTTTTCCCGACTTCCATTGGAGGTGCCGCATAAAGTTTTTGACCATTCTCCACACGATTCCACAGGACTTCGTCAATCCCAAACGGTGTGCCAGCCGGATCTTGAGTCAACATTAAATTGTGACTCAATCCCAATGCGTCGAGAAGATCGCGGCTTGTCGTCCCGGGATGAATGACCGCTTCTCTTGGCTCCCCAGCCCCCACTGTTTTAATAACAATTTGTTTTTCCATTTTCGCATCTCCTTTCCAGGTTTACCGATTCTTTTAGTCATAGCTTCAATAAAAAAGACCCACTGCCAACAATGAATTGTTGACGGTGGGCCTCTAGTCATGCCTACGACTCTATACCCTTACCTATACCTTAATTGTTTTTTTAAAACTTCAATTCTTTTCAACAATTCTTCTAGGTCCATGAATTGTTTACATCTTCGACAACAAGCATGAAATCGACCTCCTTTATACAGTCCTAATAAACTACCGCATAAACATTTTATTCTACTGAATTCCTGACTATACAATTTTTCTTTCCCCCGATTCATTTTTGTTTCCCTCCTTTCTACTTGTTTTTTTCTGCGTCCTAACCTTACAAAAATAAGAGGCGTCACGAACTTGCCGTAACGCCTCAATTATGTTAACTTCATAACTAGCATGATGTTACGGCATCTTGCTCAACCTTGTGGGATGTGATGATCCGCACAAGGACCCGGGGCATATATTGCCCCGGTTTTTTTCAAAAAAAATCACCAGACCTATCAGAAACTGACAAAATCTGGCGTTAAAATTTACTTAACCAATCCCGCGTACATATTCAGGCCTCCTCTTAACTTGGCAAATCAGGGCTATCCCGTAATTCAACCCAAGGAAGGTTATATTCGCGAACCCGAAGTAGGTTCACTCAGCTGTAGCGAATTCAAGAAACTGAAGGACTATCCCTTCAATCCCTCGCCACTTTACTGTAATTTGAAATACAAATTGGGGCATTAAAGCTATTCCAGTAATCTTGAGTATTTCCATAGAATACCCCATCCACGTGATATATAATTCCATTAGTATTATTGCACATTCACAAATTCACAAAAATTCACATGCAGACTTCCTTGGAAATTAATACCATAAGTGAGACTGCGATCCTGCGGCGTGGTGATCAACAGAAAACTTGCCACAAAGGCGAGTGGATGGAATTTTACACTCTCCTCGCATGGCTTCGCTCTGATCCCTCGAAGAAAGATCAATTTCTCCGTCGTGAACTTTTACTGTCCGGAGGTGAATGGAGTAAGAAGAAAGAAAAAACAGCCCATAAGATTTTGTCTCGACACCTCAAGGAGCTAGAATCGCACAAACTCGATTCACTCCTAAATTCACCGCGCCCCACGCTGGAATGGCGACTGACAGTAGACCCAATAAACATACATTGGAATCCCAGCTTTGAGTTATGCGTCAAATGGTTATTCTCACGAGGTTGGAATCCCAATAAAGCAACCACCTTGCGCGTAAGCGCTCCCCCCGTTGAATGGATAGTAGCCGTTACGAAGACTCTAATAGCTCTCTACTCTGGAAACATGGAACAGGCAATTGAACTCGTTGAGGAATCAAAAACCTATACCTCGGATCCTGTTCTTCTAAAAATTTCACAATTAACACGACTTCGGATAGCCATAAGATACCTTCCAGATGATGAATCCATCGACGACGTGGAAGAAACAGTAGACTACTGGGGTGACAGTCCTATTGGCCAGCATCTACGCGCGCAGGCCTGTGCTTTATCCGCGTTTGCATCAATAGAAGAGCACATTAGCGACAGGTTGGAGTCCTTAACTCAGTTGACCAAGGAATTACAAATTTCAAGCGATATGGGAACATTAGGAACTCTATCCCATACTATGGCAATACTATGTCGAAGGTTAGGAAACATAGATGATGCAGAAACCTACTTAAACCAGGCCATTCCGATCATCTTGGCTTCTCGGGATATTTTAGCGATTCAAAATGCACTGTTTACTTTGGGTCATTGTCGATATGTCAAGCTTAAAAAAATAGGTCAAAAACCAGATCAAGCAATATTCCAATTGCTTAATTTGAACATGGAAATTCGCCAAACTTTTGGTATTGGAAAAGATTCTGCCCAATGCGAAATACTCGGGGCTACACTGGCACTGATAAATGGAGATATTGATCTCGCCAATAGCTATTTGCAAGAAGCAGAAAAATTTGTATTTAGTGATTATGACCATGCCTGTTTTCATAGGGCTCGAGCAAGAGTTATTTGGAATGAAGCCTTTATTAACGATGGAAAAATTAAAGAAAACGTTCGAGAGAAAGTAATACAAGATCTTAAGGTTTCATTAGAAATGTTTGGAAGATCAGGGCGTTCAATACCAATGGTGAGAAAAGAATTGGAAATTATTGAATCCGGCGGATTCCCAAAATCTTGGAGAACCCTAAGACTGGCAAGCCCTTAATAAGAATTATTCTTCATGTTCGAAAAAGCAAATTAAATCCTATTTTCGCTTAACCGACCGAAAATTCTTGTCTTATTGATGAACATTGATAAGCTCTGTATGACTGCCTATTTGGGAGGGGGACGTAACAAGTGGAATTAGTTTCCCAAGTACTTGTGGATACACAAATGTACCAGGAAGTCTTGCAAAAACAAAATTTGAATAATCACCATCTTCTCTTGACGCTTTAGTCGCTTTTAACACTATTTCTCCTAACTTTCTCCGATTAGCTGGGAACAACTCTTGAACAGATATTTCAACAATCCAAAAAAAACCCTTCAAGACCTTTCTCAAATCTTCAATAGTATTCTTATCAATACATTCAATCTGTCTATCATTCCAGCCTCGTATTTCAGCAAGATGGTCAAGATACCTTTCTCCAGATAGAAACAGACTCCTAAGGACCACAGTTTGTCCCTCAACGGCTGCCTTAAGTCGATTGAACCATAAATATTGCTTCGTATTTTCGAATTGTTGGACCATGATCTCGTCAAGACAACAAATAGTAATCGCCTCTGCCTCGACAGGGTCAAGTTCTGCATTATTAGGCAATACAGCTAACACATGAATGGATGTAATGTCGGGATTATTAATAAGATACCACCTAGGGATGCAGTAGTTCGATCCAAGACTCTCATCATGGCCAATATAGGTACTGGTCCATTCCTCACTTGATACATACCGAGCACTACGGCCAACAGTAAAATACTGCGTAGCGGCTCTGGGTACCCAAGTGTCGTCGTTGAACGTATGACCGAATATTGAGATTGCATGTCCTTCCTGTTCTTCTCCAAATTCTGGCTTTCTCTGCTCCTTCCAAGTAAAGCCTACGAATGCTGGACATCCCACCTCAATACTTTTATAAATTCGACTCTGAACTCTCATTAGTTTTTGATGATCCCTTTCAGACCAGGTATCGTTATCACTTGTCTTGGTGACATAATCCCGTGTATATCTGATGCCCTTAGCATCCAGTACCTTGCACACTTGGGGTATGGTTAATGCTTTTGGCTTTCTATCGCGTTGAAACGGAATCTTTATCTTCTCCAAAATTAAATTAATTTCGGCATAGCTTATATCCCCTACTTCCGTTGCGGCTATTACACTTCGCAGTGCTGTGTGTGCACAGCAATTGGTTCTGCCATTCTGATCACAGTAAAGATTACCTAATATATTGAAATGCTTTGAGTAAACCAACACGTTGTAACATCGTATTGTATGGCTGTAATTATTCGGTTTCTCAGAAGAACGTATAACTGACTCGAAGACATTCCACTCTTCTGGGGCATTAGTGAATTGATTCCCCTTAAGAATTGCGTAACCCAAGAAATCGCTATCAGTGCATTCCTGAATTTCTGAAAGATCCTTGAATTGATTTTTAAAAAAACTAAGTCGTCGGAGATTACTTCCAGAAAAATCCTTCTCATGTCGCCCAAAATCTCTATCCTCCTCACTAGCAAAACCTACGCAATGAATTTTTTCAACAACCATTGTTTGAAAGCCCAATTGACGAACTTGTGAGAAAATCCTGGGTAGGGACCTGCAATTTCGAAAATCCTCTCCCTCTATATAATCAAAGTTTGAGAATGGCTGTCCGGTAGGAAAAACAACCCCAGGAAGTGGAACTTCAAGGGGTTGCGAAAGACGTAAGTCCATATATTTAATTCTCAATATCTCGACAAAATACCGTTAATCTAAAATTAAATTCACTCGTTCAGCTTCTTCTTTTTCTTTATCCATTTCTTTTAAGAATTCCCAGAGGTCATTCGATTTTTTTGGCTTAATGTGAACTATTTTTGCCTCATCGGGATATTTCTTTAGAAAATAATTCGCCAACCATACTCCAGGATGGTCTTCCTGTTCTTTATTTTTATCCGTCACAATGACCTCCTTTCTAATCTTAGATGAACCAATGATTTAAGAACGTCTTCTAAATATAGAAAAACATAAAAATTCAACAAAAACAACCTGTTTATCAACATCCCACCAAAGTCGTCTCACGGTGAAAATTGACTACAGACAACTCAAATATGCCATAAAAAAAGGCATCTTATTAGATGCCCCTAAATATAAACTCTAACTATTACTAAGGTTTCAAGCATAACATAATTTTTTAGGAATTGCCACAATTGAATTACACCCCCATATTTTTCGAACAACAAGAATATTGTATCAAAAAACGATCAGTGTCTTTGAAGAAATATTCATTTTTTTATCAGTTCAAATCTACGCAAAAAAGACCCCATTTATGTTTAGACAAATTGTTTAAAAGATTCTTAAATTGTATCACCGAATAAATGCAAAGCATTTATGAAGGTGAAAAAAATCAGGGGGTTCTCCAAGGGGGAAACTGACGTAGTATTTCATACGGCTTCCTCTAACCCACTTTCAATATGGTTCGTCATTGAATCGGCTATCAAAGAAAGGTTTGCCTTTTGAGCCTAACTCTCAAAATTTCCTCGATTCATCAATATAACAGTGCGCTGTATTTGGTGAGGCAATTCCAGCCCCCATGCCATTGCCTGCCGGTAAACGTCGGGATAATATCCCGACCGGCCTTTCGGCCGCAAGCAATAGCAGTGAGTTAGAATTCGATAATATCTAATGTGGCGTCTTCATTCTCTATCCCGAATGATTCCACAATCGCAACGAGTTCAAACTCCTCATCCGGCATAGAAAAAGCAATTTGATTGATAATTTCGACCTTTCCCCTCTTATTGTGTGAGGGAGTCTACAGACAAGAGACGGGGAAAGGTTAAGGTGATAAGAAGCGAGTTCTTTCTCTCATCTGTAGGCTTCCGGACAAAAAAAAAGCCGCAGAATATTTTCCTGCGGATTTTTATTTTATGTTTCATTTTTGACCAAATATGGCTTAGTTAAGGCAAATTTGGATAAATTTCATTTCGTCGCTATATACATCTTTTGCGACATTATCCTCCATAAAATGTGGGGAATTACTTCCCCTTTATTTTCCCGCAGAATTGGAATTGATTTGCAAAGTGCTCTAACAATCTGAGTATAGCAATCTAGCAGAAGGATGCAACATGTCCCCTGTGAATAATTCTTTGCAAACTTTGAATTATTTTTTACTACCCTCAGAAAACCCGCCTGTACGTTTCTTCCATTTCGGTTCTGCTGAGTTTTGTATAATCAGAAATCGTATTTGTTGTGCTATGACCCACCATGAGTGCGATAACAGCATCCGGCACTCCCTTTTTGGCAAGCCTATGAATAAAGCCATGACGAAAAGAATGTGGACTTATTTTTTCTTCAATGCCTGCCCGTTGCACTACTGATTTGACCATCCTTTGAATGGAACGTGAGGTAAGTCTTCCCATACAATTGCCTCTCGATCCTACAAACAGCGCTTTTGTGTCCGAACACGTTTCTAGTTCGCTTCGAAGCGATAGAAATAATCTAAGGAATGCGTCCGTTTCTTCCCCCCAAAAAACTCGACGTCTCTTTGTGGTCTTTTCTGTCTTGATAACTGCCGACATCTGACCGCGAATATCTGTGATATCCAAGGAACACAGTTCGCCAACTCTCATCCCGGTGTCATGCAACAATCTGACGATGCAAAGATTTTGGAGAGGCATCGGTACTCTCTGGTTTAATTCAACAAGTATTCTCTGATACTCTTCTTCTGTAATGGCATGATGCGAATTCGCAGAGGCTTTAGGAACTCTTATGAAATATAGTGGTATCGATAAGCGGCCCTGTTCGTGAAAAAAGCGAAGGTAATTGCGGACGATAGTCATTCCGTACTGGACGTTTCTTGGTGCGTATCGCTGGTCTATTGTCCTAGAAAATTCGACTATATCCTCGAGTTTTAATTCCTCTGGAAATTTACTCACAAAGTTCTGAAATCGTTCAACCCAGATACGATAAGATTTATGTGCCGACTTTCGATACGATTCTTTCCATTTTAAGTATTGCTCGACTGGATTAGAATTGATCATTGGACTCCTCCTAGAAACATTTTGATTGGTTGAAACCCCATCAAGAACAAAATGTCCTGTTGTTGATTGCATAAATTTTTCAAATAAGGCTTGGTAATAGCACACCAACTCTCGGTATGAATATCAGGCACTGCTGAATCATTCGAAAAGTTGATTCTGCACCCGCCGTTAAAACAGCGGGAATCATTACCACCTTAGAACTTCGGTTTACCGGCCTCTTGATCTTCGGTAGTGAAACAAAACCATCCATCCACCCTTGCTTTCGGTTTACCGGCCTTAGCAAAAGGTGGATGGTACTTAAGATTGTACCACTCCTTCTGCCTGTTTCCTCATCGGCAGTTGCCCTGTTATCCACAGGTTTATCTGAGAACAAACAAAAAGGCGGCGATGGTGCTGATCGCCGTACTACCGTCTCTTCGACTCTTGCCAAAGATTCGGACATGTCCGATTAAGTATACAAAGACGCCTATAAACATAGTATGTAGAGACCATATTTTAAAACTTTCGGCAAACTACCTCTCTACTGACTACTGGTTTACTGCCTCCCCGCGTGTCGGGCTCGCGCCCGACTTCTGATTCTTCCTGACGGCTACCCGGGTTTGTCTCTGCACTATCGTTTGAACCTGCACCAAGAATCAGAAGTCGGCCGCTCGATTGAGCGTCGACACGCGGGGAAAGGTTCAAACGACGTTAACCGCTACTCGTTCACTACCTCTAAAGACAATTGTATAATTTTCATAGGGTATAATTACCCCGGACTGATTTTGTACATTCCTCAAAGCCATCGGGCTTCAAAACCAGCTTCCACTATCCTTTCGGCTCTTTCTCACACGGCATGCTCAAAGGGACTGGAAGCTGACTTTGAAACCATGAATAATGAAGTAATTCTCGGAAAACGCATATCGTGGGGTGATAACGAATCGCATTTCGGTATTGGACCGGAAGACAGCCGCAGACACATCTATATCGTTGGCAAAACAGGATCAGGTAAGACGACGCTTTTGCACAATCTTCTCATTCAGCACATTGAGGCCGGTAACGGGATTGGCCTGATCGACCCGCACGGCGATTTGGCAAACGATCTTCTCGATTACATCCCCTCTTGGAGAACCCGCGATGTTGTCTACCTAAACTCCGCCGATTTGAATTATTTTGTAGGGATCAATCCTCTTTCGGGTGTTTCACCTGACCGGCGTCATCAGGCCGCATCGGGAATAGTCAGTTCATTCAAAAGCCTGTGGCGGGATTCATGGGGGCCTCGACTTGAATATATTCTGTACAATGCCGTAGCCGCCCTACTTGACTGTGAGAATACAACCATTCTGGGAATTCCCAGAATGCTCACAGATAGTTCATACCGGAAATGGGTGGTACAGCAGGTACGTGATCCGTTTGTCCAATCGTTCTGGGTCAATGAGTATGAACGGTACGACCCGCGTTTCATGCGGGAAGCTATCGCTCCCATTCAGAACAAAATCGGCCAGTTCCTCACGGCTCCGGCAATACGAAATATTCTGGGCCAGGTGAAAAGCAAAATTGATTTTCGCTTTCTCATCGACAACCAGCGGATTTTCATAGCCAATCTCTCGAAGGGTGCGCTCGGTGAGGATAAAGCGAATCTTATGGGGTCACTTCTGGTGACACAATTTCAACTTGCAGCCATGTCCCGCACGGACATTCCCGAAAGCGAACGCAGAGATTTCTTTCTGGTGATTGATGAATTCCAGTCGCTGACGACTGACAGTTTTGCCTCCATTCTTTCCGAGGCGCGTAAGTTCCGTATTTCAATTGTCATCAGTAATCAATTTCTCGATCAACTTCAGCTTCCCATTCGTCAGGCTATTCTCGCAAACGTCGGAACCATTGTTTCCTTCTGCATCGGAAACACCGATGCAGAAACGTTGGAAAAGGAATTTGGTCTCGCCTATTCAGCAGAGCAGTTCACGGATTTAAAGCGATATGAGATAATTGTTAAACTGCTTGAAGACGGAGCTCATCTTGAGCCATTTAGGGGAAAGACTCTTCCGAAAATGGGGACTCCTTCATTTCGTCGAGAGATTATCCTAGAGCAGTCGAGGCAGAGATACTCTTTGAAACGAGAAGTTATTGAGAAGAAAATTTTAAAATGGATGCGAAGCGCGTCCGCATAGTTTCAATGCAAACGTCTTCTGAACGGGGCGGCAGACGGCACATTACGAATGTCATCCACGCGAACCCCGCGGTTTAAACGTCCGAGTAACATAAACACTATCCGTATTACAGAACGTGATTTAAACATTATTCATCACGTCTTTCGGTATCGTCTATTAAATTCCAAACAGATTACGATCCTCACAGAAGGCAGTCATCAAAACATCTTAAGGCGCCTCAAACTGTTATATAACAACCGCTATCTTGATCGTCCAATAAGCCAGCTTGAATACTACCGTTCCGGTGGCTCACACCCTATCGTGTATGCCCTCGGCAATCGTGGCGCTGATTTGATTCAGGAAAGATTCGGCATTCCTCGGAAAGAAATTGACTGGACGGCAAAAAACCGTTCTGTTAAACGGCTCTTTATTCAGCATACCTTGGCGGTTTCTGAATTTCTTGTGAAAGTTGAGGCTGATTGTAAGAGAAGTGGGAACATGAGATTCATTGATAAAGAAGAATCACTGAAAGATCTTTCAAGTCATACATTGAATCAGAGGCAATTCAAATGGGATGTGAAAGCTTCTGCTCACGGAGAGAACATACGAATCGGAATCATACCCGACTATGTTTTCGGTCTTCAGTCGTTAAAGGAAAACACCGAAACGATCTATTACTTTCTTGAAGTAGATCGGGGAACGATGCCCGTGATGAGAAATAGCCTGAAGCAGACTTCATTCTATAGGAAGCTCCTTGCCTACTATGAAACGTGGAGACAGGGACTTCACTCGTCTCTTTTTAGTTTGAAAAGACTTCGGGTCCTGATTGTTACACACAGTAAAGAAAGGCAGAATCATCTGATCGCCGCAAACAAAATACTTAATGATGGCGTAGGTTCCGGTATTTTCCTCTTTGCAAACGTACCTGAGATTTATTCTTGCAAAGACATTTTAAAACCATCCTTTGTGGATGGTCATGGGAGCGATGGTATTTCAATTAGATAACAGGCACGATCAATTCTCTTCGAGAACCGCTACCCTTTTTTCCAAATTTTTGACATCATCCTTTTTAGCCATTTTATCCGCTATATCATCGAGGCGCGCTTGGATGCCACTGAGCCTTGAGTTAATTCCAGTGATATCCTTCTTGATAGTAGTAACGTCATCCTTAGTTGCTGTTTGGTCGAATCCGTTTTTCACCATGACAGCAAGTTCCTCCAGAGTTATTTTTTTATCTTCAGATTGCATATACCTACATTATAACCCAAAAGGATATATTCAATTCGTTCGTTATCCACACCCCTCCCCTTCCTTTTAACGGATCAGTGAAAGTATAATTTCCAGTGGAACTGTTCATTTGTGAGAAACTCAAATCCAAAGGAGGCAATCAATGTCTGAATCGGATTGCGGATTCGTAGATTTTAAAACAATCAAAAAGTCGATCTCAATGCTTCAGGTTCTTGAGCATTATGGACTCGCGCAAACGCTTAAGGGAAACGGGGACTCGTTAAGCGGCCCCTGCCCTCTTCACGGAGGACAGACGAAAGGACAATTCAAAGTCAGTACTTCCAAAAACTGTTGGCACTGTTTCGGTCAATGCAAATCCGGAGGAAACGTCCTGGACTTCGTGAGTCTCAAAGAGAATATCGGAATCCGCGAAGCGGCAATCTACCTTATGGAACGGATTGGTCTCTCAACGGTCCCCGTATCAACAATACAATCAGAAGGAAAAGAAGTAACAAGCCCACAAAGGCAAAAGGATGATAAGGAACCGGTCACAACGGCAGAAGAATCGAAGATAAATAAACCGCTTGGATTTGTACTTAAGTATCTCGATCCGGACCATCCGTATCTTACTGACCAAGGACTTTCCAAAGAAACCGTCCTTGCATTTGGTCTTGGTTATTGCAAGCGAGGGATACTAGCGGAGAGAATAGCTATCCCGATCCAAAACAAGGGTGGAGAACTTGTGGCATATATTGGCCGCTTTCCGGGAACACCACCCGAGGGAAAGGAAAAATACAAATTTCCAGAAGGTTTTAAGAAATCACTCGAACTGTTCAATGGTCATCGTGCGATCAAGGAATCATCAACGGAACCGTTAGTTCTGGTACAAAGCGTCTTTGACGGCATGCGCATCTGGCAAGCCGGGTATCGTCGCACCGTAGCTCTTATGGGAAACTCCCTCTCAGAAGAACAGGCTACGCTTGTTAAGGAGATAGTTTCCTCTCAAGGACGAGTTGTCTTGCTCCTCCGTGAGGATGTGACGACAACCGCGAATCAAAGTATACTTCTACGACTTAGTTCTTCCTGCTTTACCAAACTCATCACGTTTCAGGACAGTATCACTGATCCTGAGATATTAATACAAGCTATTCGCAGTTAGTAGCACATTCCGTGGGCTGGGGAGCAATGATCCAAAGGAGCAGTCAAAAAAGTTAAGGGGAATCGAGGGGGATGACGTTTGACTTTCGCTCAATTCCGATCGTCGGAGCGGGTTTGGGCTGTGCTACCGATGGACCACCATTGCTCTCTGGCCTGCCGTTTTACTTCTCTTCACTCTAAAAAATACCTAACCATCACATGAGGATTGCACATGGCCTATACACCTGAATTATCCTATGAAGCCAGTTCAACATTACGCAGAATTGCATGGTCGCTCAATAAACCGATGACCAAAACGATGGAATGGATTCTAACCGATCTGGTGAAGGTTATTCCTTCCGAAGCAATCTGCGAAGCGTGTAGAGATCAAACAAAATGCGAAACCTGTCCTTTTAACACACAAGGAAAACCTACCCTTATGGAGGAACGAAATGACACAACCGAAGTCCGACTTAGGACAGATAGTAGCGACCTCGAATGCTCACTCTAAGCTTACGCAAGATGACATCTTATGTGCATTGGGCCGTCATGTTTCCGGAGATTGGGGTGACGTCTGTGAGGAGGATCGACAGGAAAACGAGTTTTCGCTAAAGGAAGGATTCAGAATACTTTCGGTTTACCGAGGAATCAATGATATCAAATTCTGGATCATCACAGAGGCCGACCGCTCAGTAACAACAGTTTTACTTCCCGAGGATTATTGAGAAAATAAAGCCGCCTTATTCTTTAGAAAAGGCGGCTTTTTCTTTTTACATCCACGATGGGCATTTCTATTTCTTTAGGGGTTCAATAATTGAAGGAATGTTATTGGCAGGAGAATTCACTAATGTGCTGATTTCATATACCTTCATTTTCTTTGCGTCGTACGGCCTTAAGAGAGACAATCCTACTGTTTCGTCAAGATCCGCGCTCAACCACTCTTTTTCCTTATTCATCGGTAGAATAACCGGCATCCGGTCGTGTATCGGCTTAATTAGAGTATTCGGTTCAGTCGTTATTATCGAACATGACTGTACCTCTTTCCCATCCGGCGCCTTCCAGCTGTCCCAAATACCGGCAAATGCGAAAAGAGCCTCATCTTTCAATAAAATTCGGTACGGGTGTTTCTTTGCTCCCTCTTTTTTCCATTCATAAAATGAATCTGCGACCACTAAACAACGTTTTCGTTTAAAAAGCCTTTTAAACGTCGGTTTTTCCATAATCGATTCACTTCTTGTATTGATCATCGAATACTTATTGATGGTATCCGGCTTTGACCATGAGGGAATTAACCCCCAGCGCACAAGGGTTAATTCTTTCGGGGATTCATTGAGGATGACGGGGATACTTTGAGAGGGAGATATATTGTAGTTCCCGGTAAGCACCAGATTAACTGCTTCTATCCCGAATCGTTTGGCAAGTTCTTGTATGATGACAAGCGCGTACCGGCCGCACATAGCGACTATCCTCCTATCGTTTCAAAATACTCTACCTCATTCACTAGATTTTGTCCATTAGCTCCTGTTATCCGCTCACACACATCAAAATTAAACTCCCCTTGTTGTTCATTGGATATATATTCGAATATTTGCTTCCGCGTAAAACCAAACGGCTCAAAAAGCACAGTCAAAGCTCTCACGGCAAGTTTCTTATATTTGATCTTATCAGGATTATTTTTGTATTCCTCGGGTAAGACCGGGCCTTCAGTGGAATAAATGAATTCAATAAACTGGCCCGGATTAAGATTAACCCCCTTCTTTGCCAATTTATCAACAATAACTTTCTGTGGGATATTATGCTTATACTCCGTTTTACTGATACAAATCAGGCTTGTTAGTAATGAAGGTTTAAAATTCGATATTTCCGCTAGAACTCGTCGCACATACTCACACACATATGGAATCTTCTCGGAAATACTTTCCTTTGAAGGACAATCCCTCATTAGTTTTAATGCCTCTTCTTGAATGACCTTAATTATCTTTGGAACTGCTCTTTGCCGTAACTCGAGACCGCGGACTTTTGTCTCTCCATTTAGAAAGACACCAAAATAGGTTGCAGGTAATGTCCGGTCTGGATCAATCCGGCTGGAAAGAAATACAATCCATTTAAACACACCTTCAAACGATACGGGAATTCCTATTTTTTGTTCAAGTTCTCTGTAAAAATCTTCGACATCTTCCCTTTTCATATTGGGCTTGGTGATATAAATACTGTCCACGATAGCGTGGATCACCTCAAAACCTCGCTCCTCAGCCAGATGCAGACAATCTAAAATTGCTTTTCTTGCATATGCACAAATGGCCATGTGACTCGTTGGTACACCCAGTTTAAATTCCCTGTATCTTAAATATCCATAACAGCTCACCAAAACCCATTTTAAACCTTTTGCCCGTCGCTTATTAATGTCCGAAGGATGTTCTTTATAATACATCCGTCGATCAATAAAAGGTTTTAATGCCCTGGGTATGAGACCCTTTTGTTTTCTAGACACCTTTACGGGCAAACACGGAATTTCTTCCAACGGCTCTTCATCGGATAACATGCACTCAACAGAAATATTATGATTATAAATCAGCCACGGAAACATGCTGGTAAAGTCCAATTCAGCCACGTTTTGATGAAAGCCTAACTTGGGGTCGATGGTTAGTCCTCCCCTGTCTGCTTTTAACATCGTGAACATGGATAGTGGCGGTTCAATGGGTTTCTCCTTAAACGGGATTATCATTCCCTCTCTCACCATCAACCGCACCAATGCAGTTTGAAATACCGCCCCAAAACTTCGAGATGCCGTCGGCTGAAATAACGTTCCTGATAGATCAACTAATTCCATAATGCCTTCCAGGTCACACTCCGAGCCAACAAACGTTGAAGTATCTATCAATAATCTGCCTCGTAGGTGTATTGAATAGTCCTGATAGCGTACCTGGCTATAACTCCAATATGAACGGCCACCACGATATTCGATTGGGGCATCATCCCATCGATGAAAATTAATCGGGATGTTATATTTTCTCATACGGCCCCACAGATACGGAATTAATGCGTATCCCCGTCTTAAACTGATGATGTCCGGATCAACACTTTTAAAAAGCAAAGAAAATTGACTTAAAATCTGATGCTCCTGCCCCTTTAGTTCAACGTCATTGAACATAATTCTTCTAACCGGGGAATCGAACCCCACTCCCATATCAAAAGAAGTAAGAACTTCTAAGGATAACGTTTGTAAGACAGGTTTCTTATTAGTGGTAACAGAACAAAAATTCCTGTCAGTAAATTCAACCAGACGGAACGGGTAAATATCCTTCTCGTAAAGAAACATCTGCTCCGGTTTTATATCTGCATTGTACAGAGCAATCTTGTGCCGGGTGATCCGTTCAATCATATGAACGTAATACTCAAACTGACTAAGAGACGGAATTGAAACCTGAAGAACAGATTTTGCTTCAAAATAGGTTTTCTTTTTAACAATTTTAAACGGGATGCGGTGAGAATTTAGATAAGGAATTCCATCGAGGTGAACATATACGGTCGATGTAAATGGGTATACCAGTCTCCTATTTTGTCCATCGGTGGTTTTAACCCACAGGACAATAGTATTTTCATGACGATATGAATCAATGACCCATCCGATCAACTTTTTTCTCCAGCATGCTTAAGTATTTTTCCTGTTCGATGAGAATGGCTAACAAGATTACTGCCCACACATCAATACTGCTGGCGTTGGATATTGCTCCTACATGCTTAAGCGGTTCATTGAGCAACTTTTCCAAAATCATCCGCTCATCTTTTCGTAATGCGTGTGAGAAATCATGTAATTCCGAAAGCACTATATCGATGATTTGCCGTTGAGAAGCAACCGTATGTCCCATTAGTTCCCCCTTATTTCTCTACAGTATTTTTGGGCAAAGGTGTATTGTTCAGAATTCGGGTACACGCCAACAACAATGTCATGAGAATCTCCGATTTTTCTCATCAGTTCCCAAGCATGAATGTTAATATCTCTATTTTCCTTTTCATTGTGGTAATTCAAAAGATGATCAGAGGTGGTGACAACAATGATCTTCACTTGCAGTTTTTTGGCATACAGGGGGACACGCCGTAGTACGTCCCGGAACTTATGCAGAAGTTCCAGCTCAAAAACGTAAATTCGTTGCATTATTTCGAGATTAACTTGAGGATAGTACCTGTGCGGATCGGCAGAATTAGCGCAATCAATGAGAATTGCTGGTAGGGCTTTAATTGCGTACTGAATTAATTCCTGATTTATACCTCTTTGACTTTTGCCGATAAGCCCGATGAGCGCCATTTGACTTCCTCACTTTGTTTTGGATAATACCACACATATGTATGGAAGTCAACGAACCTATAGCCATGGGAGTTGAGGAAGAGCGTTATGGGGGAGTCGTAAGGTCTGATGTTTGTAAATCACACTGTTTTAAGAGTGACAGCGTCCTAAGAACTTCATCATCATAATTGCTTGTCAATATTGCTTTCCGAAGCTCCGGCAAGATTTGATCACGAAAACTTAATACATCAACTCTAAAACCATATTGCTTTTTGTAGCTTACTAGAAACTTCCTTAAAGCTACATCATCTTTTACAGCCCAGGTGACAAATATTCTATTGATCTTGGAAGGAGCAAATCCAATTCTTTGGTATGCCTGGAGGATACTGTCAAAATATTCCTTCCCCTTTACATAATCTGTTTTCTTTCCCTCACGTTTTGGTGGCAAACCTCGAAACTTCTTATTAAAAATCTCATGTAAATCCTCTGTTGAATGCCACCAATTCTTACTGTGAGTAACTGAACTTTCAATGTGGTATTGCTTGCTTGTTTTCAAATTGTATGCCAGCAGATCAACTTGTCGGTTATTACCAGATTTTATTTTTAAATCTGTAATTGTAAAACACTCTTTACAATACCGAAAATAGCATTCAACTATATGTTCCACAGCATTCATTTCTATTGCCCATCTAGATATAATGTTTAAATGACAAGACCTCTGATTTAATGGATTTACCCGCTGTCAATACTTCGCCAATAGAGTCTGCGAATCTCAAGGTTACAGGTAATCCGTCAGCAAATTTACAAGAATTATAATTTAACTTTGTTAGGGCCAGTATATCTCTACAAACAATTTTTAGATCGGATATGCCCCTGGTTATTTCGACACTTAGTGGATTCGGCGTCTCGGCCCCCATCTGAGTTTGAAGGCGTGGAATAAAACCTTTTGTCCAAAGAAAAGCATTTCTTTCACTAATCGTCAAAGTAGCACCTCGTGGTACACAGTAAGTAAAATCGCGGTATAACTTAAATCCACTATCGTTTCGGATTCGAATACCAACGATTTGACTTTTGTCGGTTGCGGCTTCCTGAAAGCCCTCCCATTCATCATCGTCAAAATAAGTTCGGGCATGTATAAATACTTCTTCCGGATATTTGTTGTTAGGGGACTTGAGTTTAAATGCTTCAAGCGACTTGCTCAATAAATCAAATGCGTCTTCCTTTGATAAATGAAACTCTTTGGTAATAGGATTATACCAAGGTCCGATATTTCCTCTAAACACCATACCATCGCCAGAATCCAAAAACATCTGCGCGGCACAGCAAGCGTTCTTATTCATCATGTCTGTTTCTGATTTCTTATAGACCAGCCCCAAATAACAAACACCATCCCTCACGTCACCCAAGCGCCAAGGCAAGCCCCCTGATTTGTAATATAAAGCGGTTGCTATGTTCCACGCTTTGTCCGCGTCAAATTTCCTTTCGTAATCGATTTTCTTATCGGAATTCCAAATGTGATCGTATGCGATTTTGCTTTCACGGATGATTTGAGTTACAACTCTATGATTCAACAACTTAGCTTTTAGTTGATTGTGAAAATCAATTTCAAATTGGTAAGCTTCTTTTAGCTGTTTCATGTCATCGAAAAGAAATTCTTGAGTAGAATATCGGTCTTTCTTACTTAGTGAATACCTGACATTGTCCTCAGAGGCGGGTATGTGGGAATTGGGCCGTCCAAAAGTATATATTTCTTCAGGAATTGCGACGAACCAGACGAGAACCGGGATCTCCTCGCTATTGTTGTAATTTATTATCCCATCCACAAACAAGTTGGTAAGGTTGTGCACCCTCTGATGACCGTTTGTGTATTTCAGATATTTATCTATATCCGATTTCGGAACATCGATTTCGACAAAATTGTCGAAATTAATATAAATGCCGTATGCGGCCTCTAATCCCGGGAAATACGGCCGAGCTATGTCTTTTTCACTACTCCATACCGGTTTATGCAGTAACTCGAGATATTTTCTTAGATAACCTCTCTGCGTTTTTGGGCCGATGACTCCGACACTAATTGGCCCTTGAATTTTGTCTTTTGTAAACGGCCCAAACAGAGTAATCCCATCTCTAGGATCGCTCATTTTCTGTGAGTACGCAAAGGTCAAGGATGGTTCTTTAGTGTAAAACAATTCTGTTTTTTCTTTAAGTTTCATTTGTTTGGTCCAAATTTTCCATTTCCTCGGCACTTTTCACATTCAGGATATTTTGTCTAAGCTTATTTGTTGGTTCCATGTAACCAAAATCCGACCAGTACGTTTTTGTATATGGTTCGAATTCTAAGGTAAATTCCTGGTTCAATTTGATTGAAATTTTTCCGTCCTCGCTTTTTAAACCGTGCAAATAGGCAATCAATAAATCCCGCCATGCCGCATTATAAATATTTTTCCCTTTTTGTCGTCTATGGGTATGAATTTTACCCTTATCATTCCAGAGCTGAAAACCATCATTAGTGAAAACGATATGGCTTTTCAAACTGAAGCAAACTTTCGGATAGAGGATGGTTTGATTCGATACGGCAAAATGCCATTTACCTAAGTTCAAATAGCGCCCTATTAGATTCTTAGTTTTTTCTCTCCCCTCTTTTCTATATAGGTATTCAAACTTTACTTTTGAGGAAGGTAGTGTTTTTGGCGTATAGTAATAGGCTAGTTTCTTATTGGCTAATGTATCCCAGAAAAGTCCTCGGTACTTCATTAGTTTGTGAAATACACTACTCAATAGCCTTTTGAGATGATTGGCGGCATCTTTGGAGGTCGGAAAATCTTTTGATTCAAAGCCGTCTAAAATATCAGACACCTTGAGTTCAAAGATTGCTTTAGGTTTTACGTTAAACTTTACTCCATCTTTTTCTAATTCCAATGAAAAATCGGAATCGAAAGTGGCCAGTACATTTGAAATTTTTCCGACAGGAAATGTATTTTCACGGTAGTAAAGTTCTTGAGCTTCTGAGTCGGTATTGAACTGATATAAGTGCAGTTTTTCGGGGAGGTTGGGAATTTGCCACCAGTTAGTGTAGTATAGTTCCTTCTTTGAAGTAATTTCACTCTCTGTGATATAGGATTTGGCATACCAGTCGTGAAATGAGGCGTCAAATTGCCCTTCGGGCATTTTCTCAACACCGTCTTTCTCCAACTTTCTTACCAGTTGACGTAAGCCTATTGGCCAACTATCCGCAAAATGGATATGATTTAGCCTGTTGGCACCAATAAATAGATCATATACCGAGGCGTCAAGATTTAAAAGAATAATGTGATCCTTCAGGTCGTAACTTTTGGCAATGGATTCGGCAAGACAAAATTCTTTGTCAATACCATCCTTTAGTTGACCGGGGTTATTAGGTGTACAAATGTTTTTTGAATAGACTAGGAGATATTTGATGGCATCGTTTCTTAGAACGTGATCGATTTCCTGCCAAGTTTTCTCTCCACCAATGAGATGATTCTTGTCGATCCAAACTTTATATCCTAAAAGCTGTAATCTTGAAGCAAGCCAAATGGCAAAATTGTTGTCTTCAGGTGTAGCATGGCCAATAACAAGAACGTCCCGTAACTTTATTTGCAGTTCAGTGGTCTGGAGGTCACTAATTGGAATGATTTGATTGTTCATGTTCTAAAATGAAAAAAACCCTCACGAGGCATAATTTCCCTGTGAAGGTTTTTATTGTTTCTCGTGGCGGATTTACTCCTTCGAACTTCACCACGTACTACCCATTGTGTATCCTATTTTTAGTGTACCTCTATATGGTACCATTGTCAAGCACGTTCTAAGCCTGAGGTGTGGGCTATACCTGAATCACCGATGCGACAAGTTTAAAACAAGCGTTGTCCTGACCTGTAAAGGGTTCTGATAAACTGATACACAAGTATACGTGACCACATTTTAGGCTGTGCTTGCCTACATTTTTTTTGAGATATTTGTCTTCAACTTCGATATCAGTTACACGAAAGTCATAATCAGTATTATTATAGGCAAATACTCCTCTAACTTTCTTCTTTATGTTCCCATTCGGATAGGTATAATCTTCACGCACCAAATGAAATGAGGAGGGTTTAATTAAATAGAGCGAAGATTTTATCGTACTGTTTTTCCAATACGCTTGCGGCACCCTATCTTGCCTCTCATCGACCAACCATAAATTGCTTGGGTGATCACAAATATTGTCTAATTTCTTGACATCATACAGGCCAACCTTTTTCCACGCGGTTGTTTCACTGTTCAAATAGTTCTCTGGGTGACACACTGACGGTTTAGTTGATTCTAGTTTTATTTGAATAATATCGAGGACTCGCACCTGATTCCCGTCCGAATATGTAATGTGGTCTTGAGATAACCCCTCGTCGTCGCCCTCACTTACAGGCCTAATCCACTTTTTGCCATCCTCAGTTTTCCCTGCGACACATCGTCCCTGATGTTTCCTAGAATTTGCTAAGCATATGATTGTGTAATTCATGTCCGTAATCAGGTTAAATGTATGATGTTGATATTGCCTAAATGATTGGCAAGATAATTTGCCAAGAGCGACCGATGGCAATGCTTGGGTAAGTGTTCACTACACAAAAAGCAGGCGTCTTCTAGGAGTTTCGAGTCAGATGTGTTCAATACTTTTCTATTCTCTAGTAGTGCCAAATACTTCTTTGAGTATTCCTCCCAACTCATTAGTTTATTCTTAAATCCTTTGAGAATGTCCTCAGTCGGTGCAAATTCGGGCATATAGATATATTCAATGCCGCTAATTTCAGATAGAAAATATTTAAGATCATCTTTTTTTGCAAATCCCGCCAATTGTGACTTATTGTTTAACCTGGTATCTATTAATCGTTTCACTTTGTTACGCATCAACAATTCGAAAAATTGCTGAGCTGATTTACCGGTAAAGCCAATTGTGTATAAATTCATGCTTCTTCTTTTACCCTTTCGGCACTATAGGCAACTACTTTGTTCCGTTCTATGTATGCTTTTTCCAAAGCCTGCTCTTGTGAAAGATTCGCTTCAAAAAGTCGAAATTGGCTCATCTCATTTTGGTACTTCTGCAAAAGCAAATTCTCCAAGTCCCTTTGATCTAGAAACTCGCCATCATCTAGAATATGTTTTATCCGCACGCCTTGTTCAGATAGGGCTTTTGAGACCAACAAAAACCTATGACAATCCAACGGGTCTTTTTCAGAACACATTAACGATATGTTAAATCCCTTTTTAATATTGCGAATTAAGGTTTGAATACCCTCCTGAAATACGTCCTTCTTCATGACTTTGCTATAATCAACTACCCCGTCAGCGTATAGTAGGTCCGGTTCAAAATATCGCCCCCCAAGTTTGTCCCCCATGTAAATATAGAGGATTTGATTTTTTTTCAATTCCCCCGAGAGGTTTTCTTTATTGAATTGTGGAACAAACTTGCTATAGGGGGAACTTCTAACATCTACCAAACAATTTATGCTGTGTTTTCTTAGAAGCCCTAGAAAAACCTCAGTAGCAAAATTAGAGTGTCCGATTGTAAAGCATTTCATTTGATGGTTATTCTTTGTATCCATTACCATTTTCCTTTTGACTTTCGACAATATTATAACCGAAACGTCTTGAAAACCAAACCATTTCTATATGATTCCATTTCTAATCACCCCCTATCTCTTGAGTTGAAGTAGAAATGGAGGATACTACCCCCTTTGAGTCAAAACTAACAGTCACACTCTCCGCGCTGACCGTCATGGGTGTATTTACCATCTTGCCCATTGCTATAGTTCCGATGATAGGTCCGGCAAACGGTATTAAATATCCTGATACCGTGCTCGCGCCGGCAATAGCTGTCATGGCCCCCGATCTTTTTGCCATCTTTTTATTAAAATCACTGCTGGAATATGTCCACATTTCGGTACTATCTGAATTTTTGTACGTTCCACTAGGATTTCCAAGGATACCCCGGACTTCGTCCTTTGTTGTTGTGCCTTTAGTGATCTGACTCATTGCCTTCCCCTGTTTGCTCATTCCCTTTGCCCCTCCTGTTGTCGCACATCCGCTAAGAAAAATAAGGGAAACGAGTAACAGGAATACTTTACGATTTTTGTATTCTTGAACAACTTCCATCTTCATTTGTACTTCCCTCCAAAATTTTTTTAAAATATAATTGCGCTCGTTTATTCTTAAAGCGCATCCAGTTGTTCTTCGCCTTCTCGAATCCACTCATGAAGAGTATTAATCCAGCTTTCAATACTCTCGATCTTGGTTTTACCTTCCTCAATCCATTCCGTATAGAGTCCTATCCATTTATCGCTCGTTGTTTCCTCGAGTTTGCTTCTGTTTTCCCGGACACTGTCACGAACCTTCTCAAGCCGTTCCTCGGCGGTTCGCAGTTTTTCGCGGTTGGATTCAAGATTGGCCCGAATTTTATCCTTCTTCGATTCCCTTGCCTGCTGACGATCGGATTGCCGCTCTGCCGAAGTTTCCTTGTATCGTGACCACCACAGATCATGGCTCTCCCGTACTTCTCTTAACCGTTCATGACATTGCTGCTTGTGTTCTCCAAGCATCTCTTCTTTGTAAGTGCTCAACATTGCAAATGCGTTTTTGAGTTGTTGAGCTTTGACCTTCATGCCTTCCACAGTGGTACGATCAAAGAAAAACAGAGCATCCTCTATTGCCCTATGCTCGGCTGAATTTGCTTTGGATAAAATATCATTGCGGTGTTCGAGGGAACGATCAAGCATTTGGTCTTGTTGTTCCTGGAATACTTGAGACGCTTGATCACGCAGAGTTCTGAAACGCTCCCATGCCGCTTGTCTCATTTCGATTGTGGGGAATCTGACCCGGCTGTTAAATCCACCCTGTATCTCCCTTGCCATATCCCATACTGGTCTGAAATCGTGCAGGATCATAACGAATCCTTGCCGCCTAGAGTCGATCATCCGCTCAAATTCGTTGATTGAGTTTTGAAGTTCATGATTGTCCATCGTCTGGCCCTCCTTGCAGATAATGGTTAATGAAATAATTAGAATTATTCCGTTTCGATGTAAAAGTTAATAGGTTCTCCAATGCCTTTCTCGCTTGTTGTTCCACCACACCGGCGTAAACCTGTGTTGTTCGTAAAGATGAATGGCCTAGCTGTTTTTGAGCGAAACGGTAATTGTTGTTGCTGGCCGTCAATAAAAGCGTGGTAAATGTGTGCCGCAGACAATGTATGTGATAGTGTTCTGGCAAACCTGCTGGTTCCAGAATGTTCTTAAAAAACTTTTGTAATGAGCGTTTGGATATCCTTCTCCCCTTCAGATTATTGAGTGCATAATCATCGGGAAGAATGGAGTAACCAAAATCAGTCTTATGATTGAAATACTTAAGGCAGACTCTCCTAAAAGCTTTGCTTATCAGTACAGACCGTCGTTTTGCTCCCTTCCCTATCACAACAATGGATGACTTTCCGTTATCAAGAAAAAACTGGCTTTGCTGCAAGGAAGCCATCTCCTCCACTCGCAAACCTGTGTTTAGGCCCAACTCAACCGTGAACCAGGTACGGATTAAGGAAAACTTCCTCTTTCTAATACCTTGCTTCTTAATTTCTCCGCAGTATTTACGCAGAATAGTGACTTCTTCATTGCTGAGGCATTTACTTTCATCAATAGTCCACGGTGATTTTATGCGTTTGTGATGAATTGGTTCACTTTTCATCAGTTTGGTGAACCATTTGAGGGGTGACATAGCGTGAGTGGATTTGAATAAATTAAGAGGGGAAACAGGAGCCAGGAAGCTCCTTTTTTGCTTGCATAAATAACTAAAGAGGAAATTGATATTGATCCAAAAAAATTATAAATTAATCAGTATACAAAGGGGGATGTTCCGACGAGAAAAGATCAGTTTTGAAGAACTATTTGTGCTTGGGGAAGGTTCACTTTTCTGATGAAAAGTGAACCATTTCTATTTTAGCCGATGGGTGCAATGAGTCAAGAAGAATGTTCAATGGGTATTGAATGTAATTACTTCCACAAAAGGCGAAATAATTTCACTCGGCAGTGCATAAGACATAGGCTGTGGAATGCCTCCCTGACTGTGAACACATGAAGTTACCATCCCAAGAATTTTACCCGTTTGAGGATCAAACACGGCTCCCCCACTCATGCCGCCTGCGCTTGGAATACTAACTTGTAGAATTCTGGTTTCTTCTGAATTTGTGGCTGGCAGGATAGCACTAATGACGCCACTGTAAAAAGTTGGCTGGATTATTCCGCGATTAGATTTAGTAAAAAGGAACATTTGTTCCCCATAAGGGAATCCGCCGATTATGACCTGATCGCCAACTCCCACTTGACCTGAGTCGCCCCAAGCAACGTTTGGCGTTTCATAAGGAATTTTCTCAGTGCTTTTCGCGGCACAAATCAGAACTGCCAGGTCAATCTTTTTATTCACCTGATTAGTCCTCGGATCAACAAAATGCAGTGCTTTTTGAATCGGATACGAAATATAAACAACCGTATTATCCCTATAAACTCGTGCCAGTATATATCCATTCTTTTTTTGCTCTAACAATGCCTCAACAACATGGGCGCAAGTCACCAATTTTCCGTTACCTGCTTGAATTGCAGTACCGACTATATTCATGAGGAACTGCTCTGCATTTTGTTCATTCAATGAGATAGCTGGTAAATAATCCGTAGTTATCGGCTGTGGATCGAATGGCAAAATTCCCACAGGAACAATGCTACGTCCAACTTGCGAAGTTATGGTTTCCTTTCCGAAGGATTTCCACGGCAGATTTTTCGTAATGTCTTGATACTTACCCATAGCAGAATTCAAATATACAAGTTAATGGCTGAGATTAGAAAAAGATGCTGGGGTGTGAACATGTAAATCCCATTTACACCATTCTGAGCCTTTTGGTAATTTATTATGGTTCTTGTTCATTGTTGTCATACTTTAATAGTCGAGAAATTGGCAGAAAGACCTTTTTTGAATTTTCCCTTAAGCCTATCTTCATTGTGAATTGGGTCTAACGTTTGGAGTATAATTTCCTTAGCTTGTTTTATTTTTTTTGATCTCCTTCTCCATTACTCCTCTCCTCCGGTATTAATCTTGCTTTCGTTAATTTATCTCTAATCGTGCCTTCATCTAAACATCGTAAATAAGCGCACTCGTCCTGACAAAGATCTTTATCCGACAAGAAACCAAAAAAGAAAAATAAAACCGCAAAGCCGGCTAAGCCCAGAAGATTTAAATTAACCACACTCTTTAAGAAATTGTAGGAAAAAGTTAAGTCTTGTACATTTTTTATGAAATTGTGAGTCGCAATTGTCACTGAAGCGATCAGAAAAACTGTAGCCGTTTGATATAGAACATGAATTCCTGAATGACGAATGTAAAATATTCCTTTAACATCTGAAGAAAAACCACAACCTTCACTGTCCCGAATTAACCTATAAGCAGTTACCATCTCAGATGGTTGGACATTAAATTTCATATTTAGGTAATGAAATGCACATTTATCTTTGGAATGCTTCCAAAATAAATGAGGGAACTGAAGATGAAGATTGTCTATAATCCATTCACTTATTAACGTTTTATATAAAGCGTGAAAACCTGTACCCACTGCAAAGACCGAAAGAATAACCAACAACCCTGATCCGAGCAATCCCTCTTTCCCACCCAAGTCTTTATATAAATTCAACGATTCCGTTCGAAAAATCAAAAGTACACTTAAACATAATATGAAGCCACCATAGATATACCGAAAAAAAGAATTAAGATTTAATTCTATCTCCCCGATTTTCACATTACTCATAAAGGTTTCCTTGGTAATCTGTTTTCACTGATTCAAAGGTAGAAGTTTATACTTTTGTAGACATGGATTGTATCTTCAGTCCGAAATTTTATCTCGGTTTCGTTCCCACCAATTTAATAAAGCATCAATATTGAATGGTTGCCATTTTAAATCAGCATCCTTGGATTCCTTTACAAAATACTTTCCAGCATAATATTTAGCATTCATACTGTTACTACTATTCAATATTTCTACATAAAATGACATTTTCTCGTGTCTTGTAGCACTTTTATTTTTATCCATTTCAGTTACTAGGCCGGGATGCGTCATGTGTAGCGAGCTAGGATAAACCTTCACAAAATCATTATAAGTTGCTTTAGTAAAGTCAATCGTATCATTTTTCTCCAGAGACATAAATTTTGGCTCTATAAATGGATTGATGTATTGACCCCTAATCTTCACTATTGCATTATCTGATATGGTCTTCACATTTGGGTCCTCACTCTTCGTGTACTTTATTAACTCCGTATATGCACTCCAATCGTCGTTCTGAGCTAAGGAAATGGTTCTGTAAAAATCCTCGGATTTCTTCATACGCGCCAAACTGGAATCATATTGTTCCAACCTCTTATCAATCAATTCATTCTTCTCAACGATTTGAGACAACTGAAGTTTAGCCATTTTTAAATCCTCGTTAACAATCGCGGCTGCTTCCTCTATGTCTTTCCGCCTGTCGCTTATTGCATCTGCATCACCCTGTATTTGCTGCCAAATGGGTGAGTATTGAAACAAACTTTCAATGTTTAATGCGCCACCAAAAAATATCATTAAGGAGAAAATCACAACCCAGGTGCCCTGATTAATATGCCTTTTCCAAAATAACCACACGGAAATAAGCATGCCAAATGTTGCGGCACCATAAGCCCAAACTTGTAAATTCATGAAATTCTCCCCCTTATCCTATTTTAGTATCACCTATAAGCACTTCAGCATCGGTGACATTTTTTGTGAGGAACTCTCCCACCGGAGTCTCCTCATAAGAAATACCTTCGCCCTTGGGAAATATGTAAAGATTCTTTATGTCATCCATAATTTCCCGATAATTTCGGACGTCAACTGACCCGGCATTCAGACTGTGCCTCTCAGGCTTCAAAGTTTTCATTTTTAGATTAAGTTCTTCAACTTTCGAATAAATTTTATTAATTCTGTTGAAAATCTTTGGGTTAGTAGAAAACACTTCGAGTTTGACCAACTCTTGCCACATAGCGCGTTTATTCTCGGTATTAAAGTCCTTGTAGTTTCCAAGTACATAATAGTGCTCCATATGCAAGTAAGGATAAGGCCCGGTAAAAAGAACATCATAATATTCCTTCAAATCCTCACTGAGTGTTGAAAGAAAGTCACGGGCCATCCGAAGCTCTCTAAAATCTATGTCTTTTTTTGATTTTGAATATTTTTCAGTTAGCACTTGGAATTCAGCCATCTCCTCAGCACTAAATTCTGTGGTAACCAATTGAACACCCAAATCTTCTCCTATCATTTTTAAAGTATCAACAAATTCTTCTTTAATGAAATATTCTCGCCCCTGACTGACCAACGTCAAAGGAGCACCAAAGTCTTTTGGTGAGATGTTAGTAAACAGTGGATGAATTTTATATCCTCCTGCCCATACTGCTGCGGCTTCCCACCATAGCCAAGTAGACAACTTTGATTTTGCGGAACATATAGGAATTACAGCCCTTGCATTTTTGAGCTTCTCTTCCAACATAATTTTCAAAGGATTATCTCCAGATGGAATATCGCGCTTGGCAACAAAGGCGTCAATCCTGCTTTCTGTCCAGCGAATTAGAATTCTTCGTACGAATTCAGCAAGGGGAACTTCGCTCGTTGCATAGCTTATGAATACAATCGGTTTTTCTTGCTCTGGACAC
Organism: Candidatus Brocadia sp. WS118; assembly: GCA_007618135.1. Classification (GTDB taxonomy): domain Bacteria; phylum Planctomycetota; class Brocadiia; order Brocadiales; family Brocadiaceae; genus Brocadia. The sequence goes on from PHFX01000015.1 coordinate 36,986, forward strand.
ATATCTTTAACAAATTTCAAAAATTGCTCTGCCGTTTCTCTGGTCGGAGCCATTACGTTAATATATCCTAGCCTTTTTGCAGGTATATAACTGAAATTACATCGTGGACTACCATTAACACTACCTTGTATATGAATATCATATGTCAACTTCTCTGTGTAGGCCTTAAGTAGTTGGTCTATATTACTTACGTGCCGACTAGCACCGTCTTCCCCCCTCCAAAATGCACTTACCCCTCCGATAACTTTCGGATATCGAGGCAGAACCCGGTTCGACTTACCCCATAAGGCATCAAATACTCCCAATATTTGATCTGGCGTTAATATTGCCTTTGAGAAACCCTGATATTCAATGGTAATCTGATTCACAGCGGTTTTAAATATGCTTGTTTCTTAGAAATCTATTTCACTTACAATCATCAAATGATCGGATAACCCTGATTGAATTGTTCCCGAATTCTTAAATTCCTTTACTCTTTTTCCAATCATCCAATCTATAATGCGATCAGGTTTTTCTGATGGAAAAGTATAATTTTGTGGTCTTATTGGTGTGTTTACGTAAGAAGTAAAGCCTCCTTCTCCCAAAAGATATTCTATTGTATTCTCACCTTTCGTGCTTTTCATTGACTTTTGAGCACTCGTCGGTGAAGAATTGAAATCTCCTACGGCAACAACCGGAATCTCAATATTATTGGATAAATCGTTTAGAATCCTACCACTAGCAACCCGCGCATCTTCATTTCTGTACTCTAAATGAACAACAAACAGACCTAAATCACCTGCGGGAGTTTTAATTTTACAAAAAATTCCATCATGATCTCCAGCCAATAAATCTTCCCTTTCGGATAAAGCTGGAAAATTAATAAATGAACAACTTTCCATAGGATATTTGCTCAAAACAGCGTTCCCAAAAATATAATTTAGGAAGGGAATAGAAATTAACATATTGGTCTGCTCACTTCTGTGGGTAAAACCGCATTTCTCCATCAAATATTCTGCTTGATTAACATTCTGACTCCAGGTTGATGAAAAATCGGCCTCATTTAAAACAAGAATATCCAAACTGGCATTGTTAATTTGAGTAACAAGCAAATCCAAATGGCGATACAAATCTTGGCTACTTCTTTTTTGCCAATTGGTGGCCCCAAACTCACCACCCCGCCCGTGGGCAATGTTATAAGACCCAATTCTCACTGACTTAGTTTTTTCGTACGATAAGGAAGTTATTGAACTTTCCCTAGAGTAAATCCTAATTGGATACAATTTGTGAATCACTCTTGAGCAAATATACCACCCGCTGACAAAAACCAAGCCAATAACAAATAATTTTATAACTCTAATCCAAATCTTCATGATCGCTTTAAAAAACAATAGACCACGATAATTATCGGGGTCTATTGTAGGATGATGCTATAAACTTTTTTTCTATTTTTTATAAAAGTTTAAAGCGAGGACCGATTTACACACAGTAAGAAAAAATATTAATTTTAAGATTCATTACCTGCCCTTCTTTAAGTAGTGCACATAATCCGGAAACTCTTTTTCAAAAGATTCCACCATTTTATCCGATGTAGTTATTTCAGGATAAGCGGAACGGTCCGGTAAGTGCGTAAAATCGTTCATATCAAGAAGCATAACAATCTCTTTGGGATTTTCCTGATTGTAAACCCCAATAATACCGCCATTGGTTTTTATGAAACCATATTTTGGCGCTGGCTCTTGGCTAGGTGAAAAATAATCTATAGTTGCTGTACGGATGGGTGGTTTTTGGTATCTGTGAATTATTGCATCTACACCTGCCGACAATTCCCAACTATAATCCCTCACAAATTCCAAGGATACATCATCGGTAATGTCAATTTTATAAAAAGTTTCACCTTTTCGTAGCTCCTTAATACCTGCGCTACAAGCATAGACAAGCAACCCAGTTGCTAAAATCAAACTGATAATTATCCGCTTTCGCAATTATTAGTTCCCTATGGGTTTACCATTATTTTCTAAATAGGTAGAAACACCCTTACTAGTCGGTTTATATTTCTGAAAATATGCCGGGAATGTCGGTTCTCCAAAGATTTTTCGATATCGTGGAATTATTTGTTGAGCTGTTTCATGATCCCACTTTTCATCAAAATTATAGTACCTATCGCCACCATTGGGAAACGGTACTAATAAGAATTCCTCGTGGTCAAAGTATTGAGGCGTCCACGTTGCCGTTCCTTTTGACGGCTTCAAGGCATTTCTCCAAATAGCTCGCGAAATAATTTTCTCATCATCAACGGTAAATCTAGCGTTAAACCTACCAGCGTATTTATTTACTAAAGCCTGATAGTTTGTATTGTCCACTGTTGAATAGAAACTCACGAGATTTGAAACTAAATCTTCAGTTGAAAATCCCGATGCTCTTTTATCAACTTCACCTGTGAGACCACCAAAAATCGTATTAACCAATTGACTATCTTGAATGCCAGAGCCTTGAAGCGATTCAAAAGCTTCTGAAACCTGCATCCAAGCATATAACAACTGTCCTTGTCGCCTACTTTTATCTACATTGATACAAAAATATCCATCAGTTACTTTTCCCACTCTGATGTTAGTAAGCGGTATCGAAACAGGCGTTTGATCTTGGGTTAATAAAATCAATACAGATGTACCATTACTAACACGGTTGATTTTCTTCCATGCCTCATCTAAAGACCGATTACGTTCCATATGAAGAACATCCAACCATCCCATATGCCAAGTATAAAAAAGTCTTCCAGAGTCTATGTCGGTAAACGATGTATTCCCTAGTAGATCAATCTTATTGATGGAATTATTAACAACAAAAGACTGAAGGTTAATTCCCCCCTTTTCGCCTATGGGATCCCTACTCAACCATCTCCCAGTCAGAGGATCATAGTACCGATACCCATAATAATACAAATTGTACTCGGTATCAAGGTACTTGGTACTGAAGCGGTAGGGATTGCCTGCGGCTTGTGAGCCGGTGGCGAGGATTGAATTGCCATACGGATCGTACTCGTAGTGAGCAGAGATGGCACCGCCGACATTGTTGATCATCTGGCCAACGTTGCCGTTGCCGTCATAAAGGTAAGCGTAACTGCCGACACCATCAAACATCGTCAACAGTCCACCGACACCTCCGGCGCCTTGTAAACTCTGGCTTAAATCCAGACCCCAGACATAATACTTGCTGGTCCCGGCTACAGTTTGTTCCTCAATGACGTTCCACCCATCGTAAACAAAACGTTTGGTGGATTCAGTCACCCAAGCTACACCCGCCCAGTTGGAGACAATCTTCTGGACTCTGCGCCCTTGATAATCATAAACGAAATCCACCTTCTTGTTATTAAGGACAGGTGTCGTTGGCTGTGTCGTGATCAGTTGGTTTTCGGCGTTGAATGTGTAAAGTACATTCTTCACGCCTGAGATGGCGGTCAAATTCCCATCATCGTCGTAGGTGAAGACATTGGCACCGCCGCCCGGCACAGTTTCCCCTGAATACTGATTCAGGTTGTTGGGCGTGTATGTTCCACCATTGGTTCCTACGGTGATAGCGGTTCTGTTTCCGATTGGGTCATAGGTATAATTCCTTAACTCACTCGTGACCGGACTGGTGAGGATATTAATATCCGTCCCGAGATAACGCGCGGATTCGTTCAACTCGCTCCTGTCATTGTAAACAAAACGGTTGAATGCGGCGGCCGCAAAGGCACTTCCGCTATTCTTAACGGAAGTCCGTCTGCCGATCGCATCATACGCATAATCGTATTGGGAGATCAGCGTTGAACTAAACTGGTTGTTGATCTGAGTGCGCAAGTTGCGGTTGGTTTCATAACTATACGTTGTTGATTGTCCGGAACCGGTTGTTAATGTACCGATCAAGTCGGAATTTGAGACATAAGTGTAAGTTGCCGACCCGCTGAGTGCGTTCACCGTCCATCCGGTGAAATTGTAACGCCCCTTGGTATCATAACCGTAGGTTTGCGTATACAACGCTCCCGTGGTCAGCCCCGTCGGCCGTCCAATGACGCCGCTTATTGCATAGTTGCGCGTGATCGTTGCGCTGTACAAACCGCTGATCGTTTCACTTAACGGCTGAAGCGCTGCGTTATAA
>PHFX01000165.1 GCA_007618135.1 Candidatus Brocadia sp. WS118
CGCCGCACAGAAGCTGGAAACAAACGCTATTCGTAACATATTAAAAACTCGTTTTCCTGCTATTGCAGATGCATTGGAAACACAGTCGGATATATTAACTCTTAGACCAATACTTGAAAAAGCCCGATCTGTTGTTGCAAATGAAACAGTAGGGGATATAGCAAGCAAGGTTGATCTTTCTAAACCCTGGACATGGATGGAGGGAATTCGGGCAGGGAAAAAATTAATAGGACTTCCCGAAACACCAGGAAGAATACCCTCGGTTATTCAATCCACAGTTCCTGAAATTGCTAGAAGAAGTACACAGCCTATCGCACAGTCAGTGGCTCAAACAATTATGGAGCCTGGTATTCCTGCAACACCGCAAGAGACTATTCCTGAATATCAATCTGTGACTCGTGAAGCACAGGTGCCAGTATCCCAGGAGGAAGATTACTTAACTGAATATGAACGAAAATTAGGAATTCTTGATGATTGGTATAGTGAAAAAGCACAACAATATACCACAAAAGATCAAAGAAAAGCGCTGGATGATGAATATAAAAGAGTGAAAAGTCAGCTTGATGAAGAAAGAAGTATAGGAAAAGAACGTCAGGCAATTGAGAAAGATAAGCCAAAAAGCGAAACAAGCAGTCAGGTATTAGATGTTGTAGATAACTTATTATCACGAGATACCAAACCTATCACTGGTCTTAATCAAATAGAGTCGTATATTCCAGGGACATCCGCTAAATATACCGCCTCACTGTATGATCAGCTAAAAAATATGCTTTCTCTTGAAAATAGGCAAAAGCTAAAGGGGCAGGGTCAAATATCAGACTTTGAAGCTCGTATGCTTGAAAAAGCGAGTACTGCTCTCAATAGGAGTTTGTCGGATGAAGACTTTAGAAGAGTGCTTCAGGACTTAAAAAATGATTTATCGAAAGAACAATCGGGATTACCACAACAACCCGAAGCCCTCACGGGTCAAAAAAAAAACATGGAACAATCTGGTACCCTTCCACGGGAGATGAGTATATTACCCGCTAGGGCAAACATAACGCAAAAATTCGGACAGAAATCACGATACGATGTATTTTCAAAAGGGGTAAATTATGGTGTTGATTTTTCTGTTCCGTCAGGAACCCCCGTATCACTTCCTTCAGGAAGATATAAAGTAATAGAAACATACGCAAAATCTCCAAATAAAGGAAGAATAGGAAATGCTACAAATAGGGGATATGGTAACTCTATTTTGGTAGAAGATATGGAAACAGGTGAAAAACTACGCTTTTCTCATCTTTCTAAAGTTCATGTAAAACCTGGAGAAATTATTAATGGAGGTAAAATCGCTCAATCTGGGACATCGGGAAATGCATCGGGAGCGCATTTGGATATTGAGTATTACACCCCATCAGGAAAAATAGCAGATGTAATGAGGTCACGGTATGGAAAGTTATTATTTCCACAGGAAATAGCAATGAAATAACAGGTGATATAATAGATATATAAGGCATTTTAGCCCGCTTGAGTGCGGGCATTTTATTATTTATGAATACAGGATCATTTGGTGCACCAATAGGAGGAGCGGAACTTATTAAAGCCGCCATGCAAGCACGGGGAATGGGAAGCCCCGTTACTGCTCAGGTGTCTCCGACATCTCCCTCATTTAACCATCAAGCGGCAACAATTCCCTCTGGAGCACAAAAACCACAGGAACCTCAAGATAGGATTATTGTACAGGCGCTTATTAAGCAATTAGAAAGAATTGATAAGGGAAATCAGATGGGTATTAGGTCTTTTTAATAAAAATTACACATTAGTATGCAAAAGGTTAGAGAGTGGCTTATCAAGCTACAAGGTCAAGCTGATGATAATACAAAACGTCTTGATAAGTATGACGGTATTTTTGATTGGCTTCTTAAATTGGTTATTGGTACTATAATTCTTGCAATGCTTGGTCTTATTCTTGTCTCTAAAAATCCTATTCCATAACCATGAGATGGAACATACTTTATACATTCAAAGTAACAATAATTGCCTGGTTTCTTTTCTGGGGATTTTTGCTTGTTGAAATGTTTTATCCTCCTGTCGTTTTTAAATATAATACGCTTCCATTGCCTATTTCAAAGTCATCAGTAAAACCAGGGGAGATAATTTCTTATCACGGTGATTATTGTAAATATACTGCCGCTCCCGCAGATGTAACTCACGCCCTAGAAAAAGAGACTACTGAAGAAGAGAAAAGGCAGGGAATAGCGGATATAAAAATAATATTTGAAGAAATTAAAAAAAGTAATTTACCAATGGGGTGTCATACCATTGATCCTATTGTTCCCATTCCTACGGGGACAGAGCCTGGAAAGTATAGAATAGTGAAAGTTATTCATTCCGAAATTAATAATTACAGACAAGTAAATATGCAGTTTTATTCTGAATGGTTCAACGTCTTATGAAAAAACAAGAAAAACGAAAGAATATTTCTTTGAAAGAGTATAATAGATTAAAGGAAATAGAAAAGAAGTACGAAAAAGAACATAAATACGATTATTTGAAAAATAGGTGGTAACTATGAGATCACTTTTTCGCTCAAAACATCGGGTAACACAACCGTTTGGGGTTAATACCGACTATTATAAAAAGTTCGGGCTTGCAGGACACGAGGGTATTGATCTTGTTCCCACGGGCACTGTATGGGATGTATTGTGTCTTGCCGATGGGGTAGTAGTAAAAGATGATGATATAGCAGGAGAGCCGCTACAAGATGCATACGGAAAGTTTGTCACCGTATGGCACCCCTCAATTAACAAGGCAACTCAATATTGTCATTTAAAAGAAAACTATGTGTCTCTTGGTGATAAAGTGACCTACGGTCAAAAAATAGGTCTTATGGGTTCGACGGGAAATTCAACAAGCGCTCATGTTCATTTAAATGTATTTGATGTTGACGCACAGGGAGTAAGGCTTAACAAAAACAACGGGTATTTAGGGGGAATTGACCCACAACCGTTTCTTGATGAAGAACCAGAAAAAGAACAGCCCGTTGATCAGGTGTGTATGAGCAAATCGCAGGCGGATGATTTTCAACGAGTAAAAGACGGATGGAATAAAGTAAGAGAAAAATTAAACGTTGAAGACTCTGTAACCGTAGTGATTGCAGAGGTTGATAAATTAATTAAATACGAAGAAAAGGTGCTACAAAGCGAAAAAACTATTGCAGGCGCAAAAGATCAAATTGCAAAACTTCTTGAAGATTTAACCGCAGAAAAGGAACGAAACGAGAAACTTTTACTTGAGTCGAATAAAATAGTTGATAAAGCAGAAGAGTTGGAAAAGAAATATCAACAAGCGGTACAAAACAGCGCACGGTATTTAGAGCAAATTGACGCTCTAAAAAAAGACTTAGCAGAGCCTAATGACGGCATTACACTTATTATAAAAGGGTTAAGAAAATTAATAGGGAGGTGAGTATATGAAATCCAAAAAGTTTTCGTGGAATAGAGAGGATACGGTCAAATTTGCAAAAGATGCACTTCGGGTGCTTGCTCCGTATCTTATCGTTATTATTCCCGTTCTTATTGACCAGTTACCCAAAGAGTGGGCGTATAGTGCGGCGGTTATTTACGTCTTACAACGGGTAAGGGCGGCTATTGAACTATACAAAGCAGGAAAGTAAGGTAAAATGTCTTACGCCCCTTACTTTCTAAAAGAGGGTAAGGGGCTTTTTTATGAAAAAAGAAAAACAATTACGTGATGCTCAATTAGAAAATGGAGAGCCTTTACCAGAATATAAAAAGGATAGGCGATTTCTTCAGTGGAACAAGGACAAACGATTGAACGCCCTCCACAACCTTCTTCTTTTCACGGGGTATCGGAAGGGAACGTACTTTCATAAAGGTGTTGGTCAAAAAAAGAAGTAGTTTGTTATATTTAGTATCAGATGATGCCTATTGCATTTGTTGGTAGCGATGATACACTTAATATCAATGAACGGTCAGCATAATACACAATTCCAAGATTTAGGATGGGCGATACCTAAAATACAGAAGAAAATTCAGGGAAATAAAAAGCGTGGAATGAAAGCGAGTATTTCGGGAATATTTAAAATGCTTCGCTCACAGCCTCATTTGTCTCTTATCGGTGATTATCCTCTTTTATGGGTAATAATGAACGAAACAAAGGAAACAAATAAAATAAAGATTAAAAATGCCCTTAAATACTCCGATGAGTATAAACATTTGTCAAAACGGGAAAAAATGTGGTGGATGCGGTCTTTATCTGACCCCGCTTATAAATGATGGAATCATATACTGAAATGCTATTATTTTGGCGTAAAAAGGCTGTTATTATATAAAGTCAAGGGTATGAAGCTGTACGATAAAATAAAATTACTACTTATTCAGCATCCTGAGCTTCGGGACTCCGACAAACTACTTCAGTGGCGGATATGGGCGCAACAAGGTCACGTTATGAACGGATCATTGTCTTTTGAGTCATTTATGAATAACCATCTTATCTCAACCGAGACAATTAGGCGAACAAGGCAAAAAGTACAAGAGAACTTTCCTGAGCTACGATCAAGCACTCGTATTCAACAGTTTAAAGATAAAAAACGAAGAACAAAGGGGTCTTTTGTATATAAAGAACCGTTTAAAGTAGTAAAATACGAGGGGAATATTTGTTATATAGAATGAGCTATACGTTATCAAAAACAGATCAAAAAGCAATGGATCAGCTTACTAATCCTACTAGAAAATGTCCATGTGGTAAATACATTCCTACTTATAAACGTAGAAATACTTTGTATTGTTCTCGTCAATGTTCAGTACTGAGGAAAAAGCAACTAAATAATAGTACTTGACTTTTTGTTGGAAGGGGAGTATATTATTAGATAACCGAAAGGTTGGGTGGAGAAATCCAAAAGTGAAGAGAAGTCCCTTGTAGGTGCGTGTCGAGCCTCTCTTCACGCTCAGCGCACACCTATAGGGGATTTTTTATGGAATATAAAATAGAAATAAACGAACATACTCCCAACGATACAATTTATATAATTAGTGAAAGCAATCTTGCTTATCACACTTCTTTATTTACTCCGTCACTATTTCAGCGAATTCTTCATTTTTTTGGAAAACACATTTATAGCTGGACTTCAGATAAATGTGTAATGTGTTTATGGGTACCAAAGCGTTCTCACGCTACCAGACCCGCCGTAACGAAAAGGCGTAAAAAGACGACTGGTAAATGAGAGGATGTCGCTTGTCACTCGGCAATGGAAAGAGTGATGCCTAAAGCGGTAGCCAACAATCGACAATTTCCTCATAAGCGGGGAAGTCGGGGGAGCAACAGGTACGACCTAGCTTTCTACAGCGTTTATTGCAACTCTGCGGAGAGAAAACCGCACACAAGAGCTACAGACTCCAATTAGGGAGTACTATGCCTGAACGGTAGCTATAGGCTAAGAATAAAGGAAGGGTTATAAGGAAATTATGAAAATACAAGAATTAGAGCAAAGAAAAGCAAAACTTCGTGAGGAGTGGTTAAAAAAACCGTGGAAGCGGGATATAATTCTTAAACAGGTTAAACTTTTAAATAAGGCGCTATTAATAGGCAAATAATATGAAAAAACTTCGTTATTGCATAGTTTGTAAAAGACTATTAAATAGGATGCAGGTTCGTTGTTGTTCTGTTGATTGTCAAAAGTATTATGCAAAAACACATTGGCAAGAAATTTGGGGGAAAAGAGCAAAACCAAAAACATCCTTATTTTTTCAAAATCTCTTAAAAAAAGAGGTGTATATGCAACAAATGAAAGAGAGTATTTAATTATTTGCGTCGATATGTTATAATGCGTAACATGAGATATTACACACTTTCTTCTTTAGCAAAAGCTCTCAATCTTTCACGGATGACTATATGGCGGTGGTGCCGCATGGGAAAGATACACACGGAAATCCATGAAATTCATCAAAACGGAAAAATAATTCAAATGCCCTATGTTACCGAGGAAGAAGCTCGTCGCTTGGGAGTGAAAATCTGAGGCTAAATTGGGGTATTGACAGGGTGTAACATATATGGTAAATTAGAGTAAGAAAGGACAGCAATATGACCAAAGTACAAAAGATTAAGGATGACATACATAACTTTCTATGGTGGGCAGGGATTGTCGGTAAAGTAGTCATGTTTCAAGTAGGGGTAGCACTTATGGTTATGGGTGTTCTTTACATAACCAACTTTAAAATAACCATTGAGCCATTAGTAAAAGTAATTAGCCCGATAGGAGGAAATTAATATGGAAAATGTAAAAAATAGAATTATGAGAGATTTGTATAGCGCCGCAATTCTTGGCATAGAATTGAGTAATCAAAAAATAACAAAAGAGGACATTGAAAAAAGAATAGAAAAACTTGCTGAAAACTTTATTACAGAAACGGCACAAGTAGCGCCTATTCACGAATCACAAGTTATATGAAATGTTCAATAACTGGTTGCACCAATAACGTCATAGATTTTACGGATAACCCACAGGGAATTTGTACAAAGTGTCGATGGATAGAAGTAGTCTTATACTTTGGTGCTCCGAGAATAGATATGATGAACATGCCGAAAGATGAAATAAGTATTGATAAACAGAGATTAGTAGAAGGAGGACAATATGCCCGTTAATATTCATGGAAAAGAATACATAACAGTAGCAGAACGAGTGAAACAAGCTCATGAAGATAAGGCAGTTAAGTTAATTCAAATTGCATCAAGAGTAATTAAAGATGAGCCTGTGGTTATGGAAGCAACAGTAATTTTAGAAAGAGATGGAATAAGACAAACATTCACCGGAATAAGCGCCGCAAATGACTCAAAGGCTATTGAGAAGCAATCTCCCTATGAGGTTGCAGAAACATCCGCAGTAGGTCGGGCGTTAGGATTTGCTGGATTCGGAGCAGTTGATGGCATAGCAAGTGCAGATGAGATGGTAAAAGCCGGAGAACAACCCGATCCTATTGATGATGCAATAAATAGCACAACTGATTTGGGAAATTGTAAAGACTGCGGAGAACCGAACACACGATATAAGACAGGAAGAGTTGGATGTTCCAAGTTCTGTTGGAAAAAATAACTAAGCCACTAACATTGGGTGCGGGATTACACGAGCGGAGAGTGGAGCATTGGTTCTAACTACAAACTGAGTCAATCAACTGCTCTCCGCTAACGGTAAGAATATGTACGAAGAATTATCTAAAGAAGAATTGCTTGAATTATTAGATCACCCAGAACATATTGAATGTGGTGGTGAACCTTGGGAAAGAGATGAAGATGAGGAATATGAAATAAAACAAATTAAAAACATATTAGTTGATAAATACGGCATGAGAAGAAAAGATTTATGAAAACACTATTACTTATATCCAGCGCAATACTTATCGGAATATGGCTCAAGCCACTTACTCCTCACTTATTCGTTTCACCACCCGTGAAAACGATTACAGAGGCGTACACGCCCACTCCTACACCAACTCCGAAAGTTGACGATCTTGTAGATACCTATTCCAAGAAATACGGGAAAACCCCCTATAAGGCGAATAGAACTAAAGCTCTTCTTCATTTTTTACTCTTACGGGAGCAGAATTATGGGGGATCAAATAATTGTGGAGACTCTGGAAAAGCCTGTGGACCACTCCAGTTTCATGCTGGAACATATCAGGGATACAGAAAAATTATGATGGATAAGGGATTAGTAAGCGATATGGGTTCCCGATTAGATATGGAAGATGCGATTGAAACAACCGCCTGGGCGATAAATGACGGGAGAGAGAGCGCATGGGGTCCTGTAGCGAGAGGAGAAATAAAACTATGAACCAAACCGATATTACTTATCTCGTCTATCTCGGAGCAGTTGTTATAGCAATAGTTATTTACGAAAGGTTGATGAGATAACCCTATGTCACACACAACACCAGCAGGGAGGAAGAAAAATATACAGTGGAAATTCAAATATGGTCGTGTTTATCTGACTCAACGCCGTGTAATTAAACCACAGGGAAGAATAATTTTATTCAATAAAGAATTATCAGAAGAAGAAACACGAAATTATTGTAGATCATTGATAAATAACCTATGAAACCCACCTTTGCAAAACAAAAGAAGATAAAGAAGTCCACCCTTAAAAACAAGGCATGGGCAGAGTTCTCTAAGTACATTCGACAACGGGCAATAGAGTATCAGGATTATGTTCGGTGTTACACCTGCGGCACCTTAAAACCGTGGAAGCAGATGCACGCCGGGCATGGCATAGGAGGGAGATCAAACGCTGTTCTTTTTGATGAACGCCTTGTAAAGCCACAATGTGCGGGGTGTAATATTTTCGGCGGCGGTCAGTACAGAATATTCACCAGGAAACTTATAGACGAACTAGGGTTAGAAAAATACGATGAGATGGTAAAAAACAGCACAACACTTATGCCCTTAAAAGACTTTCAATTCAAAGAGATTTACGAGAAGTACAAAACATTAAATAAAGAGATTGTATGAAAGTATTAGGAATAATAATGGCAGTCGTTATCATAATTGGTCAGGTTATAGGTGTGGTCGCCATGATTGCTTCCCAATATATTATTAAAGACCCTGGAATAAGACTATTCGTTTTAGGAGTGAACATGGTTTATGTGTTTCCCAAGGTGATTGAAATACTTATTGATGGATTCCCAGAAAAGGAGGCTGTATGAAACCAAATCAGCAGGAGAAGTGTGCACATAAAAAAAACCTTGGGGAATCATGTTCTCAATGTAATGAAGCATGGAACGATATGACCTCTCCCCACCAAGAAGCATGGGCTGAGAGGTTTAAGAAAACAAAGTTTGCTAGAGGTGGAGGATTATCGTTTGAGTGTTCAGACTATGAAGGAATCTATGAAGATTTACTATCCTTCATCCGCCAAGAACTCACATCCCAGCACAAAGCAGACTGTGAGAGGTTTAGGGAAATAATTGGCAAAGATGAGTTTGTAACAAGCGGAGGCGATGAGGAAAATGCGCCACAAGTTGATTATTCAGCACAGGATAGAAATGTATTTCGTGCAGAGCTTCGTACCGCTCTATCAAAAATGGAGGAGGAGACACCATGACGACAGAGGAAAAGAAGCAATTTAGAGGAGTTAAAGGTAGATACGACTTCTCAAATATGGAGGCGTTTTGTACGTGCGGTCATAAGCTTGGAATACATTGTGCGCCAAACGAAACTGGTATACGGGATTGTATGCACTCAGATTGTCAATGCAAACAATTTGTTTCTACTCCCCCAGAAACAGGGAGGGAGTTGGAAGATCAGAAGAAAATAATTTTAAAAAACTGTTATTCGTGGATAGAAAAATTCGGAAAGGAATCTGCGACAGAAGAGTTAGAAGTTCACTTAAAGTCCCTCCTCCTCTCCGAACACCGCCGATGGCAAGCGGAACTGCGGAAGAAAGTGGAGAGGATGGAAGGATATATCTTGATGCTCAATCAGGGCGTTTTTGAGAAAAGCAAAGACGGTGGATTGCTAAAACGTTCTGACGTTCTGTCCATGCTAGAGGAGGGGAAATGAGAGAAATTAAATTCAGAGCGTGGGATAAAAATAAGAAAGTAATGACTTTTGTTGGTGAACTCGCATGGCTAGTTGGTGGCTTGTATTTTGTGGATGCAGGAGCGTGTGAGGGATTTATAGGAAAAGATGCAGAACTCATGCAATTCACGGGTCTCCACGACAAAAACGGGAAAGAGATTTATGAGGGGGATATATTGAGGTGGTGGGTTAGTTCAACTAAAAGATTTGCAGAAGAATTACTTGTAGTTGAATGGGGTAGTGTTGGATGGATACTAAAAAGTCCATTATTTAGTAGTTTTGGCGTTCCTAAAGATAGGTCTAAATGTTCAGAAGCAAACACAATAGGCTATATAAACAGTTCCGAAGTCATCGGCAACATATACGAAAATAGTGAGTTATTGAAAGGAGAAACACCATGAGTGAGGTGCAGTAGCCCCTCATGGGGAAGGAGAAAGTATGTTTGAAAAAGCGATGCCAACAGGAAGTAGCCTTGATATAAAGTTTCGCATACGAATCTGGAAATGGGAGTTTTGGATAGTAAAGTGGGTTCTTTAACAGACAAACGATAGTGACTCATGCGGGTGGAGGAAACAGGTAGACGCTATTGTCTAGGGAGGACGGCAGCCATCTGGGCGAAAGCCTGCGGGAAGTGGTCATACACGGTTCCCGCCTAGAGATTGCCGTATTCCCATGTAGGGTGACTATACGAGTACAAGCGGATTATCCGCATCAAAGTGCCAGAAATGGATTACTGTATCTCGTCAAATCCCTACCCCGCAGCAGCGACTATCGTTTGAGAAGGGTATTGGGTTACGGGGTAGAGGAAGTACACTCTAGCCGTTATTCAGGCGAGGATACCAGAATGGCCCTGAACAAACAGGATAAGGTATTCCATGCAGGTATCGAATCCTGCCCCCGTAACTTAGTATCTTTCTCTCACAGAGGATACAGGTACATTGAAAGCTGGGTGGCGGAATAGGTAGACGCTTAAAAATATACTGAAGGTGAGGTGGTGTCTTCCGTATAAGGAATAGACCATTTGACCATGTAGGGTGACAAAGTAGGATTCGACTGACGTCAGCTAGATAAACCGTAAGGAACTCCTAACAAATCTCTACCCCAGCTTTGAGTGTATCTGCACAGAGGATAGGAAGGAGGTGAAAGATTATGAGTTTTCAATACGTTCAGCCGACAGAAGCACAGAAAGAGTTGATGCAACACTACCGAGATAGGTACGAAGCATTAGCCGAAGAATTGAAGAAAGACGTTTCGGCAAGTCGTGGGCTATCTTTAGCCATGACGAAACTGGAAGAGAGCGCATTTTGGTTAAACAAGGCAATTACGGAAAACGATAAGTAATACAAACTGGGGTGCGCATAGTACACGCACAGAGGATACGGAAAGGAGGTAAAATATGAAAAACATTTTAAGATTTATTATCGCAGTCACGCTACCTATTTGGGGTTTGCCTTATGTTATGTGGCAACTTGCAGGATTAGTGCTAAAAGTAGATGAGTAGCCCTCCGACTATCGGGGGAGAAAGGCAGGAAAGTATGAAAAATATAAAGTTTCGTGCTTGGGATAAAGTAAAAAAGTATATGGTCTATGATAATGACCATGAATGGATGCCTGAATCCTATCCTGTATGGGTTTCTCATAGGGGTATCGTTTATTGCAAAAGACTTGAGTTTAAATCAGGTGACGGTAATTTTGAGTTTGATGCGTATCACTGGGAAAATGTTGAGATCATGCAATGGACAGGCTTTATGGATAAAGCAGGACAAGATATTTACGAAGGGGACATTCTTCGTTGTCAATTTGATGATGTAATGAAGCCCGTGAATATGCTGGTGAAGTGGGAAGGAGTAGGATGGAATCCATTTAATAGCTATAGTGATATTTTTAAAGAGGGATATAAACCATCAGAACATTTAGTTATAGGAAATATCTATGCAAACCCAGAGATTGAATATGAAAAACCTGTTATAGACACGGCACTATCCGAACATGATGAAGAACTTATTAGAGAAGGTAGGGCTATGTCTGACTTTGATACAAGGAGGGGTATATGACTATAACAACAACGACCAGAAAAATGACTGCAAAAGAGCAAATGATATTTGATTTAGGATTCAAAGCAGGTGCAGCTGCACATAAAGATAAAATGTTCTACAAACTTGAATGTAAAAATTGTTATGGTAGAGGGAATACAGACAGTTTAGACGGCGCATATGAGTGTTATCAGTGTGGCGGGTGTGGGCATAGAGTTCCAGGATTGGAACATTTGAAAATAGAGGAGCTTATTACATGACTACGTTTTGGTATATTGTCTTTTTTCTTTTCATTATTGTAACGATATTATTTTGGTTAGGATTATGGTTATTGTTTTTAGCGGGAAATATAGATTTTTAGTTTAGTCCCTCCGCTAACCAGCGGGGAGAAAGGAAAGATATGAAAGTTACAAGTAGATACGAAGCATTAGGAATACCATTACCAAATCCAAAGACTATGTGTAAAGGTCAATGTGAAGGCACAGGATGGTATCCAACACAAGGAAGAAACAGAAAAGGAGAAGTATATGTTGCAGAAGCGAGTGAAACAGACCTAAAACTTTGGGACCAAGCACATAATAAGGGAAATATATTTCAACGATTGTGGCACAAATATCATTGTGACGGGTGGCATTTTGTAAAGTGTCCAGATTGTAAAGGAACAGGCAAGGTCTAGCCCACTCACTCTATACGGAGGAAAGAAATATGAAATACATTGATAGCAAAGGAAACGAAGTAAAGTTACAAGACCCACGGAAAACTGGAACAGTTATGGGTGTTTGGAGTTGCTTAGGTTGTATGCCGTCAAGAAGAATGAAGAATGGGAAAAGGGTTTGTGGACACACAGAAGATACAAGTTATGTAGCACCTGTATTTAATTTAGGTTTGTCTAGCTCTATACGCTAAGAAAGGAAATATGACAGAAGAACAAGTTATAGATTATTTACGGAAATACTCATTGAAGTCATCGTTTCTTTTTAAGCTATTGCTATATAGTATTCTCCCCTGTTGGTTGCGGGGGCATACTGTCGCAAGGAAAGACGCAATTAAATATAGTCTTGGGAAAACGGTTCGATGTTTTAAGTGCAAAAGGAAAATTTTATGAAACGATTACTGTGTTGGCTGAAAACAATATGGGAGTTTGATACGTTCTGGATGGCATGGACGACCTTTGGAGCGGTCTATGTCGCCCATGAGTATCGGGAATGGAAAAACACCAAGCACACGCAAACGCTGAAATGTGATGTGTGTGGGGACAAGTCTATTTGTAAATGGAAAGGGATAAATCCCTTCTGGAATCCAAGGAACTCAAAATTAAGTTCCTTGAATACAGAGCGTTAGAATAGGCTCCCTCTGCCAGAGTGAGGGAAAAGGACTTTATGAAAAAGTACGTTGCATACGGAGATTTAGAAAAAGTAGTGAAGCCTGAAATTGATAAATGGCTAAATAAACGAAAAAAATTATTACTTAAAAAATTATTTCAATCAAAAAGAGCAAAATCGTAATCGGCTCCCCATTCCGATAGATGGGAGAGGAGGGAAGATATGGGTACTGATGCAACATTTATTATTACTGTTCTTATTCCTTCATGGAAACAGGGAGAGCATACGTTTGGTCCGACAATGGCTCGTTGGATACTGAAGATTCCCTATGAAAAATGCGTTGGGGAATTGGGATATGACAACGCAATAATTAAACAAGAGTTATATAAATCACAACCGCAGTTGTCTGATTTGGAAGTTCTGGATATTGAATACACTAATATTTTAATTGCGTAGTTCGTTAATCCCCCTATGGGGAAGAAAGGAAAGTATGGCACTAAATATTGGAGGAGATAGATACGAGTTTGAACTAACCGTTAAGCATTATGGGAAGGAACAGAAGTTCAGCCCCTACGAGAGAGAAAAAGAACCTGAAGAGAAACTGATGGAAAACCTTGAGTTTAAGAGTCTTACGGCGGTTGAGGTTATGAGAAAGTTATTGGATTATGTCAGGTAACACGCCTATTATGGCGAGAAAGGAGAGTATGAAAAAATATTTATTTTTAGGAGAGGACAGTATTCAAACAGATCCTACATCGAGTAAAAAATATAAAAAGTTTATTGAAGTGCTTGGGGAAGGAGACTCTATTGCAGAAATGGCTCGAGAGTACCCTATGCCCTCCATCATTAGCAAGGGAAGGGTCTATAAACTTATTGAAATTGAATTACGGGAAAAGTAACGCCTAACGGCGGGAAGGAGAATATGAATAAATTATTTACTTATATTTTTTCTATTTATTTAACGATAGTAACACCGTCTATTCTTACTACGGAAATAAATCAATATAGAAAAGATAATGGAGTATCACAAGTAACCGAGAATTCATTATTAAATATCTCAGCAACAAAAAAAGCATGTGATATGTATAAGAGAGGATATTGGTCACATGATACCCCTGAAGGAACGCCATTTTTTATACTGATAAAAAAAGTAGGCTACTGGTACAGAATAGCGGGGGAGAACATTATAAGAAATAATACCGATCCTAAAATCATGGTGGAAAAGTGGTCAAAAAGTCCGACCCATAATAAAGTTATGTTAGATGGAAGATATACCGACATAGGGGTAGGATATTGCGGAAATATTGTTGTGACGCACTACGGAGATTTATAAAAAACGCATTGACGAAATATGGTAAAATAATCCCGTGAGAAACTTGTGTGTACCCTGTCATCGTATTCATAACGATACATATTGGAAATATTCTCTTTATAGAACCGTATATGGAGAAAAATACGGATACTTCTGTAGTCTATGGTTTAAACCGTCAAAACCTGAGTTTGTTCCTCCCCGTGTTAAAGAACAGCGAAATGAGTTTGCAAAATCACTTTTACAGCCCACCAGAGGGGGCGAGTGGTCAAAAGAGTATATAGATGCCTTTGGGACAAAAAACCTTAATATAACCGAAAAAGAGGCACGGAACGCAAAACCAGTGTGGAAAGACATTCTCCCGTCACAGTGGGAGAAAAGTAAATAATTTTTTATATCGTATGAAACGCCGAAAGAACGGCACTCCGTATGATATAGCGCAATTTAGCGAGGAAGGAATGCCTATGTGGACACCAAATAGTATCATCCGTCATAAACATACGGGTATTGAACTTCTTGTTGTTCATGTGTATAGAAATTGCACTATTGTTGTTTCTTTATCAGAAACAGAACCCCTTGTCACTCCACGGGCACTCCTAGAACGAGACTATCACTATTTTGCTAGAGATACTGATATGAAAAACACCGATGAAGTGAATTATGAAGGATCGTGGAAATATAGCCCTGTAAAAATGTAATATGAAAAAACAATTAAAGTTTTTTATATGTCCCGCTTCTATTTACGGTCATATAAAGAAAAAGGGATATTGTATATTTTGCGGAAAAAAACTATGACAGCAGAATGGATACAAACAATACTGACGTTTTTTATCGGCTACGCACTGGGAAACGGAAAGCTAACGAAAGAAAACGTTAAAAAAGCGGAAGACTATTTAAAAAAGAAAATACTTCCCCATGAAGTAGGTGTGGTTACCCGACCATCCCCTGAAAAGCTCAAAACATGGGCAAATCCTACGAAAGAAGCGGAAGAAGAAGCGTTTAAGGAAAGTTTTACCAAAGACATAGGTGATCCGACAAAAATATGAGTGGAAAAGTTATTAAAATAATTAGAGATTTTTGTTTAGTACACCATAAAAACTATCGAGTGTATAAGGAGAGGTTTAAATATTTGCCTAAGCATGCAAAAATGGAAGTTATTAAAATGATGTTAAAGTCTATGCCTAGTGAAAAGTATGAAAATTGAAAAACGATTAATTAGTGAATTAAAGGAGTGGGATAAAAATCCACGAACAATAAGTAAGGATGCTTTCGATCGGTTAAAGTATCAAGTGGAAAAATTAAAGGATTATAAACCTCTTCTTATTACTCCCGATAACGTGGTTATTGGTGGGAACATGCGTCTAAAAGCATATAGAGAGCTTGGCATAAAAGAAACAATGGTGTCAGTTGTTGATCCCAAGAATGAAAACGAGAAATGGGAGTATGCACTTTCTGACAATGATCATGTTGGAGCAACAGATAGCGATATGCTTGCTAATGAAATGCCAAATCTTGATATTGAATGGTCTAAATACGCTGTGGATATTAAGGAGCCGACAAACTTACAGGAATTATTAAATCAGTTTAAACCTGTTGAGGAGGATGAAGCTCCAGAGGTATCAAATGAACCCGCTATATCAAAATTGGGTGAGAAATATAGGCTCGGTAAATGGATATATTGCCCGAAGTGTCATAAGAAACATCATCTTGAATAATTGATGTGCGGTGATACAATAGTGGCATATGGAATGTAAAGTATGCCACAAGATGTTTGAACCGAGGCATTTCAATCAAAAATGTTGTTCTGATGAGTGTCGGAAACGGGCAAGGGCAATAACAGTTAGAAAATATAAGGATACTGATAAAGGAAAGGCATGTCGTGATAGATGGTATAAAAGCGACGCCCGAAAGATAACAGAATATAGATATAGGTCAAAGGAAAGGTCAAAGGCATTACAGGTTATACGGACAACACGATATTATAAAAGGTATCCAGAAAAGAAAAAGCAAAAGGATAAAGAATACGGTTTTAGACGTAGAGGATATAACGCAGGATATATTGATTGGGAAGCAGTAGAAAATATGGATAAGGTTTGTAAAAAATGTGGTATAACGGATGATTTAACGATTGACCATATTCGACCATTATCAAAAGGCGGGACAAACGATATAAGTAATTTGCAGATTTTATGCAGACGATGTAACGCAAGTAAGGGCGCAAAATATGAAATACAAATGTGATTGCGGACACGAATTTGAATATCAGGAAAGCGATATACAATCGCATTACTTAATGTGCGGGGACAGCACGAAGATTGAGGATGTGGAAAAACTTATGGATGGGAAGAAGGCGGATATGGTATTTACTGACCCGCCGTATGGGGTTAGTTATGGAGATAAAAATTTGTTCCTGAATGCTGTTTGGCCTGCCAATCGCATTCAGGAAAATATTGATAACGATACAAAGACCGTAAAAGAAATGAAGGATTTATGGACGCAGGCATTCACTAATTGCAACGTATTTACGAAAGACGGCGGAGCATATTACGGGTGTAGCCCGCAGGGTGGTGAACTGATGATGATGATGATGTCATGGCTCGAAGCGGGATGGGAACTAAAACAGCAAATTATATGGGTAAAAAATAACATTGTGTTAGGTCGGAGCGATTATCACTATAAACATGAGCCTATTTTATACGGATGGAAAACGGGTAAAGCACATCAATTTTACGGTGGGACTGGTGAGAATACCGTATGGGAAATAAACAAACCTCAAGTAAGCGACTTACACCCGACCATGAAGCCCGTTGCACTTGTTTTGAAAGCAATAAAAAACTCTAGTAAAGAGGAGGATATTATTTTAGACTTATTTATGGGATCAGGTACAACGATTATCGCATCAGAACAGTCAAATCGCATAGCATACGGCATGGAGCTTGACCCCCATTACTGTGATGTCATCAGAAAACGCTATGCCAAGGTTATCGGCAAGGAGGAAGAATGGCAGACGATAACTCCAATAATCAAATAGAAAATACTGGTAAAGAATTGGTAAGAGATGAGAATGGTCGTGTTGTTAGTGGCGTTCTCAATCCCAATGGAAGACCCAAAAAGGGTCACTCAATCACGGAGACTATAAGGGCAATGATGGATGAAAGACCAGAAATTAAAAGAGCACTGGGTACAACAATAATTAAAATGGCTTTAGAGGACAAGGATATAACCGCCATTAAAATGTTATGGAATTATTTAGATGGCATGCCTCTTCAGTCATCTGATGTAACAAGTGCTGGAGAAAAACTAGAGTCACCCAAAATAACTATTGAAACGATAGGAAAATGAAATGGATGATATTAAATTCACCGATCTTGCACACTTCCAAGAGAAGCAAAAAGAAGCGTGGTACACACTGCTCAATCCTCAATGTAAATATCTTCTATACGGTGGAGCAATGGGACCAGGTAAGTCATATGCGCTGAGATGGTCTGCGGTGGGGTATTTGATGTATTTGTATGGGAAATACGGATATAGAGATATACCAGTGGGATTATTTTCAAAAGACTACCCCACACTTCGGGATAGGCAGATAGCAAAAATATCGCAAGAGTTTCCCGACTGGCTTGGTGAAATTAAAGAAACACAACAGTGGGGATTGGCGTTTCATTTAGCTCCACAGTATGGTTCAGGGCATGTTCTTCTTCGCAATCTTGACGATCCCTCTAAGTATAAGTCAACAGAGTTTGCCGCTGAGTTTGTTGAAGAATTGACAGAAAACGATGCAGATAAGTTTAAGTTTCTTCGTACCCGATTACGGTATCCAAACTTAGATGAGGTGAAGTTTATGGGCGCTACTAATCCTGGTGATGTAGGTCATGCGTATTGTCGTGATTTATTTGTTGACCGATCGACAAACGATACCGAGCAGGACAGATTTTTTTATATTCATGCTACGGTATATGACAACAAATACGCATCGGGTGAGTATATTAAACAGCTAGAGTCATTGCCTGAAAAAGAGAAGAAAATGTATCTTTATGGATCATGGGATGTGTTTGAGGGGCAGGTATTTAGCGAATTTGATAGGAATATTCATGTATGTACCGCATTTATCCCAAAACCATCACTAACGTTTGTTGACGGTATGGATTGGGGTTTTACTGATCCTGCCGTATTAGAGTGTGGCGTGTTTGTTCCCGTCGTTTGGCAAGACCCTGAAACAGGGGATAATATTCGATTTAATAGGCTATATATTTATAAAGAACTGTCAGGAAACAGTACCACCCCTCAACAGTGGGCGAAGATATACAAGGAAAAAATACCCAATTTAGAAAAGCATAGAATATTCGGCGATCCCAATATGTTTAACAAATTACAAGACTCCGCATTTGGAATAGCAAAGCAGTTCAGTAAAGAGGGTATAAACATAACAAAATCGACAAATGATAGAAAGTTATCAGTGCAGACTATTCATAACTGGTTATCACTAGCCCCCGATGGGGAGCCTTACATGATTATTACGGAAAACTGTAAAATGTTGATAAAAACTATTCCCGAAGCTATTTACGATGAGCACGAGGTAGAGGATATAGACAAAGACTGGGCTGACGATCACTGGATTGCCGCACTTCGGTATCTGACCGCAATGATCCGATGGATAGACGCAAAAGCGGGATCATACGGGTATAAGGGGGATATGATTATGGGAGTAGCAAAACCGAAGTATCAGATAGTGAATACAAAGGGTGAGTTTGTTTCTCTTGATCCCGAAAGATTTGCCACGCCAAATAAAAAGGGTGTTTTTTATCAAAAATAGTGAGATTGTTATAATAAACGTATGGATGTTTTAGTATTAGGAAAAGCACAGCAGGTTAAGGTTACCTCGGTAGTTCTTTCCCACGAAAAAGACGAATACGGACAAAAACGTCTAAAAATGTTTTTTTGCTGGAATTGTCAAAACCCCATGTTTCAGTATGTGGGAAGAGCAATAGCCATTACTCCAGGGGAAACTCCCTATACCCTCCCAATTATTCTCAAATGCAAACGATGCAATAATACAATTCAACTCGTGGACATCGTGTAAGGTGATATAATTGTTATATATCGGCAATTTAGCCCACCTACATGGTGGGTATTCTTATGCTACAAGACCCATATTCATTACTAAAATCCGCAGGTATAGAGAACTCGGTACAGCCCCGTGACGGCATTGTGGAAGAACATGACCCCCTTTCGATCAATATAGACGACTCGGATTTGGTTACGGTGTTAGACAAAAGAATAACCACCTCACAGCAGTTTTTTAACAGTGATAAATACTTACTTGATATACGGCGAAGGAAAAACGAGCAATATCGTTTCGGAAGACAGGTAAGTGCAAACGAACAGGCATCCCGCTATCGACCGTATGAAGTGCGGTATCAGGATAATGCACTTTATGAAATTGAGTCCTCAATTAAGCCTGTAGCGTTATCACGTCTTCCCGATATGATTATTACCCCAGGAAGAGAAACCCCTGAGAGTAAAGAAACCGCACGGCAGTTATCACTTATCGTGAATGATGACATTAAAAAACAAAATAACAGAAGAGTATTAGCAACGGCGTTTTCTCATTTACCCGTTTATTTTACGGGTATTATTAAGGTTCGATGGAACCCAGAAAAGGGAGAACATGGTGATTATGAGTTTTATAACGTATTACCTGAAAATGTCGTTATTGACGAACAGTGCCCGATAAATGATGCAGACAAGATGGATTTTATAGCGGAGGCGATGAAAATATCCGTGCAGGGAGTGATTATGCGCTTTCCCGAAAAAGAGAAAGAGTTCATTGCTGAGTTGAAGAAACAAGGCGTGTCTATTAAAGAAGGGGAAGATTGGAAAAAAATGGCTACGACAGTAAAGATTTGGGAGGTATGGTTCACCTGGTACAAAAAGAACTCAGAAACTGAATGGGAAAGGATTGAGGGTGTGTTGTGGAAATTTGGCGATTGTATTCTCAAAAAAATGAGAAATCCCAATTTTGATTACGAAGGTCAGACCAAATACTTTACCTATCAGGAGCCTGAAAATAACCTTACCAAGCGGGAAAGTACCCCCGAAGAAATGCAGATAGCGGCAATGGCTGGCGTATTGCCTGTTGATATGAAGAAGGAAACTATATACAGAAACTATTTTGATGCACCACATAAGCCGTATTACTTTATGGGCTATGACCAATGGGGAAAAGTTGCATACGATGAAACGAGTAGAATTGAGCAGAATATTTATAATCAAAAGAATGTTGACGATATAGGAAAACGCATTATAGAAAAGCTCAAAGACAGGGGTAAGCACGTATTCTCAACAGACTCAGGGCTTCAGGGAAAACACCTAGAACGTATGGACTTGAATAACCCCGACCAAGACCTTCTTGTTGACGGGGATGTAAATAAGGTTCATGGGTATATCGCCCCTATACAGCCTACCAGTCAGGAATTTACTGAAATTAAACTTGCAAGAGATAGGATGTTTAGTTTAGCGGGCGCACAAAATCTGAATGGACAGTTACAAACAGATGTGGCAACGAGCAATCAAATAGCACGGGAAGCGAATTTTACCCGTGTCGATGATCTTGCCGAGACTACGATCAATCCCGCCGCCGAATGGATGGCACAGTGGGTTATGCAGATGATTAAACTCCGTTATACGGAAGAACATATGCGAAAGATTTTGGGAGGAACAAAGGGAACCGCCACGTTTATCGCTCTCAAAAGCGATATGATTGAGGATGGTATGGAAGTGCACATTAAAGCATCGGGGACTGATAAAAAAAGAAGACAAAATAATGCGCTTGAAATGGCAAGACTAAAGTTAATTGACCCGCTTACTTTCTATGAAGATATGGACATGAGTGATCCCCAGGGAAGAACGGAAAAGTTAATGATGTTGCAAACTGACCCACAGGGCTACATGATGAAGTACGTGATGAATATGACTCCCGAACAGGCATCTGCGGCGTTAATGAACCAGCCTCCTACCGTCGTTCCAGGTGAACAGCCAGTAAATCCGAGTCCAGTTAATACTGAGGAAATACCTGTAGAGCCTCCCTTGGGAGTATCAGCATCACCTGATAATGGAATAGTATGAACCCCGTTTTAAAGCAAAGAATTGAACAAGAAGGCATTGCGGTTGACCCAGAGGCTTCGGTAAGACAACAGTATGGAATGGTGCAACCGTCTATAAAAGATATATTTTTAAATGCGGTTCAATCAGGTATTCCTATTACGCAAATTGCACAACGGGCAAAGGAATATGTTTATGATCCTGAAACAAAAAGAATATTACCGCAGTCAGTTGTTTATCCCGAAAATAGAAATTTAAATGATCCGAGTGTTGCACTATCACTTATTGCTGGAGTTGCATCTCCCAAAGCACCCATGCCAAAACCTTATGAAGTAAAACCGCCTCCAGGGAGTTTTCGTGAGGGATGGGTCGGAAATCCGATAGGGTTGTATAATAATATCGGGAGTAAATTACAAACAAGTATTCCCGTTAAAAAATAATATGAGTCACTTAATTATTAAAAAGGTTGACGGTAAGTATCGTATTTATAATGTCTATACTAAATCCATGAGTGGAGAGTATGCGGATAAGGAACACGCAGAGTCTGTGCGAAAAGAAAAAGACGAAAAAACCGATGCACAGATGGATAAGGGTTTAGCGCAAGAGAAAAAAGAGCATCCTAGCTTTGCTATGAGCATGATTAAACGAATAGTAGCCGACCATCTTGATGAAGACGATGACTATTACAAAGAAGAGGAAAAAGAGGAAGAGAAAGAAGAAGAAAACGGTGGCGGAGGAACAGGAAAAATAGAAAAGGTTATGGGAGAGTTTAAGCGAGGAACCCTTCACTCAGGAAGTCCGACAGGGAAAAAAGTTGTTGACAGAAAGCAAGCAATAGCAATTGCGCTTTCAGAACAACGACGTGAGAAAAAAAGTTGATTTGATACAATAGATACATAGTAAGGAGATTTACTCTATGGCAAAAAAGAAAACTACAACCGTAGTCGAGGAAGATGTTACCCCTGAAGTTGATTACAAAGAAATCCACGACGCAAAAAAGCTGGAGGATGTTGTCGATCCTGACACCACAAAGGAAGAAGCTCCCGTAGAGGAAAAGAAAGAAGAAGAGGAGCGGATTGAGTTTGATCCTGAACAATTTAAAAAAGAAGTTACCGAAGAGGCGGGGCGTATAAGCGAAGAGAGAGCACAGAAAATTGTGGAAGCCGCATCTGGTTCAAAGGATGATCCAAAAGAAGAGGATGACGAGTTAATTTCTCCCTGGAAAAAGGAAGGAAGAACGCCAAAGGATTACGAAGAGGTCGCTGATTGGGCAGTAAAGAAAAAGGAAATACTTGATACTCGTGCGGCTGAAGCACATAAAAAAGAAGTGGAAGAACAAGAGAAAATAGCAAAAGAGTCTAAAGAAGAAGCTATTAAGCGATTTAACGACTGGACTGACGGCAGATTAAATGATTTATATGAGTCGGGTAAATTGCCGAAAGTTATTGACCCTAAAAATCCCGATGATGAGGGAGTTGTCGCTAAAAAAGCACTCTTTCAAACAATGCTTGACGTAAATCTTGATAGGGCAAAAAGAGGATTACCAGAGATAATGGATATTAAAGAGATTTACTACGAACACTATAAAGCACCAAAGAAAGAAGTGGCAGGAGCAGATGCGCCTGTTAGTCCGTCAACTACCCCTCCTGGTGAAAGTAGCAAAGACTTAGACTATAACGAAATTCATAACTCACGAGGTATCTGGGATTTGTTTAAAAAGAAATAATACCGTGTGATATAATTAATTTAATAGGCGAATATACGCTGGCTCGAAAGAGCTGGCGTTTTTTATGCCTAGAGTATAAAAATAGAAAAAAGGAGAAAATATGGCATACGATGGAGCTGTATTCGGATCTCGTGTAGATAACTTTACATACCAAAAAATCTATGCGAAGGTCGTAGATAACATTTTGAGTTCTCCCACCCTTGTTTCCCGTTTCATGGGGAAAGCAAAGCCGTTTGTGGGAAAGACAATGGATTTCACCGTTGATGTAACGAGTGATACCCAGGGTCAATGGTTTAATGGTCTTGAAACGCTGGATGCGGCGGCAGTAACCACCACCATTCCGCTTTCTTATGCTCAGACAAACTTTGAGCAACCGAAAGTGAGTGTTATGGTTGAGTCATTCGCTAACAGTGGAGAACAACAGGCGATTCCGCTTGATGTTTTTAAATATGAAAAAGCGATGGCGCAGGCACTGCAAGCATTGGGCACTGCAGTATATGGTAGTGGCACTGCCAATCAGATGAACGGACTCGGAAACATTGTTGCCGACTCTGGTACCATCGGTGGTCAGTCCCGCTCAACCTATAGCCAGCTTGATGCATACGTTCTTGCCTCTGGCGGAACGATGACCCTTGCA
The DNA here is from genome assembly GCA_007618135.1 of Candidatus Brocadia sp. WS118. Taxonomy (GTDB): domain Bacteria; phylum Planctomycetota; class Brocadiia; order Brocadiales; family Brocadiaceae; genus Brocadia. Next base: position 23,699 of record PHFX01000165.1, read on the forward strand.
AAAATTGCACAGGTTATCGACAACGTATCCGCATCAGGTCTGCAAAGCGAAGAGCCGACCTTGCTTGTCACCGACAAGTCAACATGGTCGCTCTATGAGCAACTGCTTAATCCGACCGTGCGACAAGAGTACCTTTCATTTGGTTACAACGCCATGACGGTACGAGGAACGAGAATTGAAAAGAGTAAAGACTCTATTCCTGGTGGAATCGGGTTTAATGCTCTGACATTCCGTAACTTCCCGCTTATCAAAGATGATTTCTGCACGTCGGGAAGTCTCTTTGCTCTGAATGAGAACTATACGTTCTACGCAGGTCGCTCAATTGTTCCTGAAGACTGGAAAGGATTCCTTGAGAAAGTAAATCTCGGAACCATGAAAGCCTACGAAGGAACTGGTGCGGCGGCGATGGACTTGCCCAGTGAATACAATGGGTGGTTCTATCAGAAAGAAATGGTCATGCCGAATCAGGCTGGAACGATCGGTCGTGTGTACGTCATCGGGCAACTTATGACGAATCAGCCACGCCGAAATGGAAAGCTGACAGGAGTGACGGGAATATAAAAACATTTATAAAAAAGGAGAACCTATGGCTAAATTAACAGGAAGTCCAGTTTTAGGCGAGGTTGATCTCTATACCTCGAACACCGATCAAGGTGCTCCCGAGTTAGGGCAACTCGTCTTCGGCGCTAACGGAAAGGCTTTCCGCTACGCCAAAGCAGGGGCATCCGCCCTTGTAGTCGGTAATCTTTTGCAGTCACCTGCAATTGATACCCAATTCGACGACATGGCTATTCCATCCGCTACTGCGGCTGGTAGTTATGAAGTTGTGGTAACTAACGGAACAACCGTTCTTACTGGGAACGAGTTTGTCGGTGGTACGCTTGAGGTGTCTGTCACCCCAGGGCTTGGAGAAGAATATACAATCTTGTATAACTCCTCTGCGGCATCTGGTGCGGCATTAACACTTCGTCTTGACCGCCCGCTTCGGACTGCGTGGACAACCTCCACGAAAGTCACTCTGCGGAAGTCCCCTTACAATGGGGTCATTCAAGCTCCCGCAACCACCCTTACGGGTGAGATTGTCGGAGTGGCAATTTATCCAATTGCCGCAGGCGAATACGGATGGATACAGACTAAAGGAGTAGGAGCAGTCCTCTCTGATAACTCTTCCATCACTGCAACTAATCAGGCAGTGTGTGGCGGATCTGGTACGGCAGGGTGTGTAACCTTGCAGGTGGCAGGTCTTCCGTATGTCGGGAGAGCGATGAGAGCGGGCGCAACTGGCAAGACTATTCCAGTATTGCTTGCAATTGACTAAGAGTTTGATTATTCACTCAGCCCCTTTACGGGGGCTGGGATGAGCAATAAAGCTCACCCTTGACGAGACTATTCCGCATTGTAGCGGTTATCAGGAGGGGAAAAGGAGGATATATGTTGAAAGCACGTGACTATACTCCAGCGGTCAAATTCGGGGCAAAATGGCTTCCGCAAGACCTTGCTGGTATGATCGGACTTCCCTATGTAGGGAATATTTATTACATTGATCCCAATGCGGGAAGTGACTCTTCCAACTCAGGAACGAGCCAAGATGATGCATTTGCTACCGTAGCTAAATACTATGAAGTAGCAGTAAGTGGAAACCATGATGTGGGCATTATCGCTCCATCAGGTGGGACAGGAAGAACAACGGAAACGACCGCTATTACGTGGGCAAAGCGATTTACCCATTTGGTAGGCTCTTCTGCTCCTACCATGCAGGATACCCGTGCAGGCATATCATTTGGAACTGGCGGATCACTTACCATTTCCGAAAACGGATGTTTGTTTAAGAACCTTACCTTCAACGGTTCGACTGATATTAATGTCCCCGTAACGGTAAGTGGTGATTACAATTCATTCATCGGATGTGATTTCAAAGGGTCGTTAAATGACACCACGGGAGATGACACTGCGGCACGGGCACTCGTACTCTCAGGTGCGCAGGAGAACTATTTCGGTATGTGCACATTCGGTGCTGACACCTTTACACGGTCTGCGGCAAATGCCACGGTTGAATTTGCTTCTGCGGCAAGCAGAAACTTCTTCGACTCTTGTGACTTTGTTATGGCGGTTGATGCGGATACTCCTGTTCATGTTTTGTTCACGGGAACGTCTGCAATTGACCGATGGCTCGCTTTCCGAGACTGTAGTTTCTACTCATTCTCGGCAAACAATGCCACGCCTGTTGCGGCGGTAATGAACCTTTCCGCACAAACGGCGACTGGTCATGTAAGGCTCTTGGGTGCTTCAGTATCTCAAGGCGCTACCGACTGGGAAGCATCAGCGAGTGGAAGAATTTACATGATGCCTTATACGGCAACGACCAATGCTATTGGATTAGCAGTTAACCCAACCTAATTTGATATTTACTCTGCCCTCTACGGAGGGCGGAGATAAGTACCAAAATTAAAAAGAAAGGACTATATGGCACGAACAAAAAACGGACTTCCTGGTATTTATAATTCTTCTCCTATAACGCTTTCTAGTGAAGACGGTGGGGCATTAGCACTTGATTCAAGCGGTAGAGTTGTATTGGGTACTTCTACTGCATCTGTGGGAACGGTAACTCTTGGAGCGGGAACAGCAATAGTTGGTGCGGTTAAACAAGACGTAGTAAATTGGACAGTTATTAGAAAGTATTTAGCATCAGGTGATACCAATGAAAATACGGTATGGGATCCAACCGCAGGAAAAAAGTTTGTCATTACCGATATTGTTGTTTCCGCAACAGCCGCAGGAACGTGTACCCTTCGAGACGGAACTGGTGGATCGACTATTATGATTCTTTCTTTTGCGGCAAATGGTGGATGGTCGTCTAACTTAACTTCACCAATTATCTCAGCCACAGCGGATAATAATTTAACTATCCAAGCCTCAGCCGCAACTCAGTACATTATGGTTACTGGGTATGAGATTTAAGTATGGCTACAGTAAAAACTTTAGTTGTTGCAGGTGGTGGTGGTGGTGGTTCTGGTGTGAATGGTGGAAATGGTGGTGGCGGCGGAGGAGGATTAGTCTATAATGCTTCAAAAACAGTAATAGCCCAAGCGTATTCTATAACGGTAGGTGGTGGTGGTGCCGCACATACTAATGGAAGTGACAGTGTATTTGACGACATAACTGCCACTGGAGGAGGATATGGGGGAAATTATAATAGTGAAAATGGCGCAAATGGAGGCTCAGGAGGAGGAGGGGCGGGCGGATACCCTTCATCATTCGGTACGGGAGGAACAGGAAGTCAGGGGTTTAACGGAGGTAACGGATTACAAAGCGATAATCCGATAGGCGGTGGCGGTGGAGGAGCTGGAGCAGTAGGAAAAGGCTGGTTGGCTGATAGCTCAGCGGCAGGAGGAGATGGTCTTCAGTATGATATTAGCGGTACTAATACTTATTATGCTGGTGGCGGTGGTGGCGCACAATGGCAAGGTGGCACACAAAATGGAGGACAAGGCGGTGGAGGATCTGGTAATGGAGCGGCAGTAGGGGGAAATGGAACAGCAAACACTGGTGGCGGTGGAGGCGGTGGAACAACAGGGGGAACTGGTGGGTCAGGTATTGTTATTATCCGTTATGCAACCGCAGATTTTGGATCATGTACAGGAGGAACCATTACGACAAGTGGTGCAGATACCATCCACACATTTACAACAAGTGGAACCTTTACGGTTTCGTTAACTTCTCCTGGTCAATACCTATCTGCTTCTTCAAAATATTGGTAAATAATATGATATAATATCTTTATGCTTACTATAGACCTCACTATAGAGGAGTTAAAATCAATAACCGCAGGGTCGCTTACTTACTATTTTTTATGGCGACCCCTCTCTGACGGAGCTTCTCTTACATAAAAAAATCCATTTGATACAATAAGAATATATTTAAGGAGGTATATATGACTGATTTTACGGTCGAGGAACTTCAATTGCTTCTCGCCATTCTCGAAAAGGCATCGTTTCAAGGAACGGAAACCGCACGGAAAGTGGTTATGTTATCAGATAAGATTAAAAAACTCTGGGAAACCCCCGAAGTAAAAAAGGAGGATAAATAATTATGAACCAACTAACCCAAAACGAGGCATGGCATATTGAACAACGAAGAAAATCCCAAGACCTTATTAGAGTATATAATCCCACCGAAGAGGATTATGTATTAATCTGGGATAGAGAACGATTTGTTGTACCCAATAAAAATAAAGACACAGGATACGGAAAAGGGATGAGAGTAATGCAACGATACCTTGCGGAAAAATTCACAAAAGAGATTGTCGATAAAATTATTCTGACAAAGCAGGATGAAAAACTGAAAGAACTAAAAGAGAAACTCAATAAACAAGGGGCGGTAGATATTGACTTCCATGCAAACAGACAGCTTATGGGAGTAGATCAAATAAGATCAGACTCGCCAGCAGTCCGTCACCCTCTTGAGGATATAGTATGGTTAGGCATTGAGGAAGAATTTGGCATGGATAAAGACTTGGTAGAAGAAGAGGCGGTAAGTACAACACTTGTTGATCCGTTTGAGCGACTTTCAGGAAAGCGGTATGTTGCACCGAAAGGGGAAGAATTTGCCCCAGAAACCCCGAAAGAGGAGGAAGTGGCATCATTACCCGTTGAGAAGAAAAGAGGGCGACCCGCAAAGCATAATTTAAGTAATGTAGCAGAGGAGGTTGTATGACACTAAAAGATAAAGTTTCGGAGATATTTTCATACAGAATTAAAAATGGGGAAAGCGGATGGGATGAAATGGCAGATTCGTTATCAAAAAACGGCACATTTTCTATTACAGGATCACCGAAGAAGTTTGAAAAAATACTTATCGAGCTTCTTAAACGAGTGGAGAAATTAGAAAATGAACGATCCGTTAAGACTAAAAATACATAACCCATTGTCTGAGGATTTCTACTATCCCTGGACAGATGATGCAAACGTTACTTATACGTTAAAGGTGCCTGCTCAGGGAGTAGCGGAGTTTCTTCCCCATGTTGCAACGTTTATGGGAAAACATCTCATTGATCATATTATCAATGTGCGTGGAGTGAGGGATAATGTGTATTTAGATCAAGAACGCATTGCTAAAGAGGTGTTTTTATGAGCCTTTCCACTTCTATAACTGAGGCTACTGAGCATCTTTTACTCCTTCTTCGTGAGGCAGAAAACCTCGCCAAACAACAGGAACAAACACAATCACTGTTAGAGGACAAGCAAAAGAAACTTTCAGAAATAAAGACTGATCTAGTACAGCGTGAAGCAAAACTACTTACCGAAAAGCAGGACATATTGCGTCAAAAGAGGATTATCAGCGCATCAATTCTCTCTGTAGAAGAACGGGAGCAGGCTATTGCTGAGAAAGAAAAAATAGAAGAACAAAAACGACGTGAGTTTTTAAAGGGATATGACGAGAAAATGAAACAAAAAGACGATGCGGAGATTGTTATAGCAAAAGCACAAAAACTACGGGAGAAAGAAGAATTACTTATACAACGGGAAAAAGAGATAGAACGTAAGGAAGAAGAGATTAAAAATCTTTATACCGTAGATATGAAACGGAAGAAAATACTTGACTCCCGTGCATCATTTCAACAGAAAGAGCGGGAGAGACTTCAAAAAGTAGCGGAAACACTGAAAGGATAGAGTGATATAATATACATATAGAGCAATTTAGCTCCCTAATTGGGGGCTTTTTTTATATGCCGACATCACAAACAGACGCACCAAGAGACAATAATAGAGTAACCGTACTGACTGGCGTTTCTTCACAAACGATTACCATTGACGGTGTTGATTTTGTTGAGGGAGAAACACCCGTACCTGTTGCTGTTGATCCAACTACTAATAAAATAAAACTAGAAATAACGGAGGCATAATATGGCAGAAGCGAAAAAAGATGGAAATAGAGTTTCTACACTTATCGGTGTATCAAGTGTTGATCTTTCTACTCCCACAAAAATAGCAGTAAATCCTGAAACGGGTGCGGTGTTAGCTGATGCAACAGTAGTTGTTAATGGAGTTGAGTCTATTGCGGTTGAAGGGGAAACAGCACTTACGGGTGCGGTGACGCTTTCAGAAGGAACAGGAATAACGTTAACTCAGGTGGGACAAGATATAGAAATAGCCGCAACGAATAACGGAACGGTGACCGATGTAACTGCTACTGCACCACTTACCTCAAGCGGTGGCGCTACTCCTGATATTTCCACCTCAATGGCTACAAATAAACTTATTGGTCGAGGAACCGCAGGAACGGGAGTAATGGAGGAGATTACTCTTGGCACAAATCTTTCTTTATCAGGAACCACACTTAACGCCGCAGGCGGTTCACCTGGTGGCGCTGATACGCAGGTACAGTTTAATGATGGGGGAAGTTTTGGTGGTGATGCAGGGCTTACTTACAATAAAACTTCAAATGTTCTTAGTGTTTCCACTATAAATAGTATCTCAGGTGAAGCACTTGCTTTTGCATCAGTTGGAGATAATAAGAATATAACACTTACAACCCCAGCATCTGGTTCCGCTACAGTAAAGTCAGGAAATATTAGTCTTACAACTGGAACAGGAAATACTACGGGCGTCGGAGGCGGATTGAGCTTTACCACAGGAGCTGGAGGCAATAACTCTCGTGGCGGTGATATTTCATTTATTACAGGTAGCGCTGGTGGAGGAGATAATAACTCAGGAGATTTTACTGTTTCACTAGGTGCGGGATCAGGGAGCGAATCGGGGGGATTTGTTGATATTACCGCAGGAATTGGTGGTGCCACAGGAGATGGGGGATACATTCAGTTATTAAGTGGTGGAGGAGGAGCAACAAGTGGAGCGGGTGGATTAATAAATATTGCGGCGGGAAGTGCATCAGGTGGTGGTTCTGAGGGTGGCGATATTACTATCACATCTGGTAATGGTGCAACTGATGGAAGTGGAGGAGATATAGTTTTGACAACGGGAACTGGTGGTGTTACAGCAGGTGGTGGAGAATTAAGAATTAATTTAGGAAATTCTGGAGGGGGAGATGCGCTTGGCGGGTATATGAATATATACTCTGGGAATGGAAGTGGATTCGGTGACGGTGGATTTTTAAATATCGAATTAGGAAATGGTGGTGCTACAGGAGATGGTGGATATTTAAATATAATAGCTGGTGGTGGCGGTGCTACCTCTGGTGCAGGGGGATCAGTAAATATTACTGCTGGGAATGCTTCCGCTGGTAATTCTAATGGTGGAGGAGTATATATTATTGCTGGAGCAGGTAGTGGATCTGGAACAAACGGAGCAGTATATATTACAAATAGTGCCGAAACAAATTGGATAAGTTTAGACGATGCTTTTACAATTGCCGCTGGAGGAACTGAAGTATTGCTTGACACCACTTCTGTAACAGTTGCAAGAACATTTTCATTTCCTGATTTATCAGGAACGTTTGCATTAGAAGAGGGTTTTACCACATCAGGAAACATAACATTAGGAGAAAACACCTCAGTTGTTCTTGACTCAGCACTTTCTGCTGATGGGAAATACACAGGTATAACACGGGCAGGGACTGCGGGTGCTACTTTAGCATTTGGTGATCTTGTCTATCTTGCGGCGGCAGATAGTCGATGGGAACTAGCTGATGCAGATGCCGCTTCTACCTCTGGAGATGTCATTTTGGGAATGTGTGTGCTTGCGGCGGCGGCAGACGGTGATCCAACCACAATACTTCTTTATGGAACAATCCGAGCAGACACTGCTTTCCCTGCTCTTACTATCGGGGCACAGGCATATGTTTCAACCACCGCAGGGGATATTCAAGTAGCTCAACCGTCAGGAACGGATGATGTGATAAGAGTAGTGGGTTTTGCTCTTACCGCTGATGAATTACTATTTAATCCTAGTGCAGATTACATAACTCATGCATAAAATATGGCTATAGACCTTAATGATAAGACAGCAAATGGAAATAATTTAACAAATGGAGGGACAACAGAGGTAACCTCAGATTTACCTTTTCCAGCAAGCACAATTGCTGTTAATTTCGATAGCGGAAGTTCTCAATATCTTTATGCGGCAGATAGTGCCTCTCTTTCTATAACAGGAGATTTAACCTTGGAAACATGGGTGAAATTTACTTCCCTTCCATCGTCAGGAGCCACTCAAACGCTTATTTCTAAAATAGGATCTGGTTCCCCCAATTGGAGTTATGATTTTCGTTTTTGGAACAGTAGCGGGACATATAGACTTCTTGCACAATTTAGTAGTGATGGAGGAATTGTAAATCTTGATTCAGAATTTGTTGATTGGACGCCATCCGTAGAAACGTGGTATCACGTCGCTCTTACTTATACAGCATCCAGTAGTTCTTACAAATTTTATATAAATGGATCTCAACAGGGAACAACACAAACTGGATCTCAGACCTCTATATTTAATAGCTCTGCGAGGCTTGAGATTGGAGCATTCGGAAGCGGTGTTCTAGTGCAAGACCCTTATAATGGAAAACAGGATGACACTCGTATATGGAATGTCGTAAGAACACAGTCTGAAATTTCTAATAATTATAATAAACAACTTACTGGTTTAGAATCTGGATTACAGGCATACTGGCCTTATAATCCATTAACTAATATAAAAACAACAAATGGATTAGTTGTTGTTTCAGTTAAAACAATTGAAGGGTTAGCTATTGCATCAGTTAAGTCTGTTAACGGTCTTCAATGATATAATTACTCTATACAGGCATTTTAGCCCCCGATTGGGGGATTTTGTTTTTATACGGAGGAAAAAATGAAGCTAACTTACACAGATATTAAAAATCAGTTTTTAAGAAATATCGGATTGCAGGGGCAGACAAACACAAACGTTCTTGCCGACTTTGATCTTAACTTAGGCTCACGGTATCAAATGGTATTAGCAAGAATGAAGGATTACATGACGCAAACGACCGTTTCTAAAACAACGGTTGCCAGTCAGCAGTATTATAATTACCCCGCTGGTATAGTAAATATAGAGAGCGTTGTTGTTACCATAGGATCAGTTCGATACCCTACAACGGTTGTTAATTCACAATATCAATGGGACTGGCTTAATTCTTTACAAGTACAGCCGACTGCTATTCCACAGTTTATATTTCCGAGAAAATTAGACTTTGGTATTTATCCTATTCCCCAAGACGCATACACAATGACGTTTAATTATCATTATCGGGATAGAAACCTTTCTGTAGAAGACTATACCGATGGAACAGTTGCGGTGACCAATAACTCAACTTTGGTTACGGGAACGGGGGTTACATTTACCGAGGCTATGGAAGGAAGATGGTTAGAAATTACCTCAACCTCTAATACGGGGCAGGGATATTTCTATCTTATTACTGATGTTCCCACATCCTCAACACTTACCATATCTCCTAGTTATGAAGGCGCTACAGGGAGTACTCTTACATATAGGATTGGTGAGTGTCCAGCGTTTCCTGATGAGGGACATATTATTCTTGCCGATGGAGTAACTGCCGACTTTTATCAAGGAGTAAGAGCGGATATAGAAAAGGCAACGTGGTTTAATAATAGATTTTGGACTGGCGATGGACAAAACTCTTCACGAAAAATAGGCGACTCCACTATTACTGGGGGGTTAATAGGGTTGTATAACTCCTACGAGGATAGAAACTCAGAACGAGTAGTTGAAAGAAAGAAAAAAGTCTATCCATTCCTTGATCAGACGTGGGGAATGACACTTACAAACTCGTAACATTTTATTTATATGGCACATAAACCAGTGAAAGAAATTAGCTCGTTTTTCGAGGGGATTGCCGATTTTCCCAAACTTGGCGGTTCAGCATCATATGCTTCAGGTAGATCAGTTGACCACCGTACTGATCCAAGAAGCATCTCTTTACTTCCTCGTACTATTAAAGAGTCGGGAACCGTGGTTACTGATTTACCAAAGTGGTCAACTACTCCCCCTACTACTTGTAAAAATACTTATATATATGGAAATGCGGGGAATATTTATCAAAGAGATTTAAATGGAAGCTACACATATTTACGCACCGTACCTAACTCACACGGGAATGGAATAAATTGGTTTGGGGAGGATAATTTTATTTATTATACGTCTGATAGCTTGGTGGGTCGCTATGGTCCGATATGTAATAATCCTACGTTTAATGATGATTTTTTTGGATCACAAGGGGGCGCTCGCACTAATACAAACTCACTTGAATTATTAAGCGCATCAACGCAATATGCATCCCGTGCTTCAACCGCATCACTTCAGATAACGGGTGATTTATCAATAAATGCCCAAATATATCCTTACTCTCTCCCCACCACTGGAGAATCAATGACACTTGTCTCGAAATGGACTGAAAATGGCGACTTACGGTCATATAAGTTTGATATTGCACCTGTATCCAATTATTTCGGCGATGGGTCAGATGGAGCACTTACGGTGAATTCTCCTACTACTGAGGCTCCTATAGACAGTGCGTGTACAGGGACAATTAATACACAATCACTTTCGGCGACAAATGCAGGTTTTGCATCGGGACAAGAGGTTCTTATTATTCAAATGACTGGCACAGGAGCTGGTACATGTATGAGAAATACCATCCAAAGTTATACTGCGGGGACAATTACGCTTGTAAATAATCTTAATGCCACGTATTCATCGGGAGCACAAGTGCGAGTGTTACCTCAATATACAGATGTTACTATTAACTCAACTTATACCGCAAAAGCATGGAACGGAACAGTGGGAGGCATACTTGCTTTTATAGCAAATGGAACACTTTCAGGAAGCGGAACCATTACTGGCGATGGAAAAGGATTTAGGGGTGGCGCTGGAGTTAATGGATCTGGTACGGCAGGAAAAGCATATCAAGGAGAAGGAACAAGCGGAACAGGATCACTTTCACGATCAGCAAATGCAAACGGTGGAGGTGGGGGTGCTGATTATGAGCACGGTGGAGGTGGAGGAGGCAACGGAGTTGCAGGATCAAACGGTCAGGGAGCATCGGGAGGCATTGGTGGTTCAACTTCAGGAACTGCCGATTTAACAACTATGGTAATGGGAGGAGGCGGAGGAGGTTCATGCTTTGCCCAAGCCACCCCCACAGCGGCAAATGGAGGTGCGGGAGGCGCTATTTTATTTTTGTCTGCCGCAACATGGAGTTTTACGGGATCAATTACCAGCAATGGAGCAAATGGAGAAGCAACAAATAATGCATCAGGTATTCCAAGAGTGTGTGGTGGAGGAGGTGCGGGAGGGTCTATTCTTATTAAATCACAAGTAGCGACTTTAGGATCGGGACTGATTACTGCCAGCGGAGGAACAGGAGGACAAGCATCAGGAGGAAATAGTGGAGGAAATGGCGGAGCGGGAAGAATACATCTTGATTATTACACATCTTATACAGGAACCACCACACCCACCTTAGATGCTATACAAGATAATAATTTGGGATCTTCAGATGGTCATGTTATTCGCCTTCAGGTTTCTGACGACGGTTCGGCGGTTGAGACATATAGCAGACCCATTACATTATCAATTGATACATGGCAACAAGTGGGGGTAAGCTGGGATGCATCAACATCAACTGCGGAGTTTTGTATTAATGGGGTAACCCTTGGTACACAAGTTGGTACGATGAATTCAATTGATGCAAATGCATCGGTATTTAATGTGGGGAGATATTTAGATGGTTCGAGTACTACTTCAGGGCTTTATAACGGGCTAATTGATGAAGTTCAAGTATTTAGTATTGTCCGATCTGTCAATGATTTTCTTCTTTCTATTGCATCGGAAATTGTTAGTACCACAACAGGTCTTGCGGCGTATTACAAATTCAACGCAAGTCCAAACGACTCAACTGCTAACGCAAATAACTTAACCCTTACGGGAACGCCTTCTTATTCTACAAACACACCGTTTATTGGTGCTACTGACCCTATCAATATAGATCAATCGCAAACGCTATCGGGAAATACTTATACAACCCCTACGACAATTACGGAAAATGCGGCAAATACGTTGGAATTTACTCCTACAAAAGACCCGCAAAAAAGTGTTTCTGTAACTATTGTTGCAATTGGAACGGGAGACTGGACTCTTACTATTCACGATCAATACAACAATACTATAGCTTCAAAAACGGTGGCAAATGCCAGTTTATCAACGGGGGTATTTGAGTTTATTTTTTCAAGTGCATGGCGACCGCAGATAAATGAGGAATATCATTTTCATATTACTTCAACGGTTGCTGACGGGACTGTGCAAACGGGAACAAATGCTGATCTTTCTACTGTGTGGTATAGAACTTACTATGGATTTTTAGTAGAGGACATGCAATATCATCCTATTGCTCCCATGCTTCAGTTTTTGTGCTTTGGAAATGAAAGATATGTTGCAACGCTAGAGGCGACACTCTATAACCCAAATGCGATAACCTTACCCGCAGGATGGAAGATTCGATGTTTTGCGTATTGGAATGAATATCTTGCAATTGGCACATGGCAGGGGGATACGGTAGATGAATATGATAGCGGAAGAATATTCTTCTGGGATGGTATTTCACCTACATATAACTTCTTTATTGATGTTCCTGAAGGTGCAATAAATGCCATGCAAGGATCAAGGGGTAAGTTATTCTTTATTGCGGGAAGTAGATGCAAGCTATTGGTATATGAAGGTGGAGCGCAGGCGAGAAAATTAAAAAATCTTGTCAACAGTGACAACACTGATGTTATTGATATATTTCCTGGAGCAATGACTATGTGGCAAAGTCTTATGAGAATTGGAGTTGCGGGAAATAACGATGATGCTGATGCACAACAGGGCGTTTATACATGGGGATCAGTCAATGAGAGATACCCAGACTCTCTTTCGTTTGATTATCCAATTTCAACAGGAACCTATACGGGAAATACGGTAAAAATAGGGCTAGTGACTACCGTTAATTCACGTCTTTTAATAGGATGGCAAGATAATGTTTCTTTTGGAGTTGATTATGTCGATGTATCAAACCCCGTGTATCCACAAGGAGAGATAGATTTCCTTATAGAAGATGATGGCGCAATGTATCACGAAAAAGAAGCCATTACCATAACAAGTCAATACGAGCCGCTAGCATCAGGTCAGTCTATAACACTTCAATATAAACTTGATAGAGCTGATAATTGGACTCAATTTACCGCAGATAGTGAGACAAATAGTATTACGCAAAGAAGGCAAGTTATTACCAATGGATCACGATATAGGGAATACGAAATAAGTGCAATCCTCGAAACAAGCAATACCTCAGATACTGAAGGGGCAAAGATGCTTTCTATATCAATAGAAAAGGACACCTTATCGACGGAAACAAGGGTGGGATAATATGGACAATGAGTTGCGAAGTAGAATTGATGAGCTTGAACAAAAAGTATCGTTTCTTATGCAGAAACGAATTACTCAGGTGGATGTTGTTCCTGGTATAGTAAAGCCCCGCCATCTTGTCTCTAATTCTGGTGCCACACAGGGAGAGTTATTTTATTCTGACGATAAGGGTAATTTTACTAATCTTGGTATCGGTGAGGAGGGTGAGTTTTTAGAAACATCGGGGGGTGTTCCAGCATGGGGAACACCCATAGGATATACACTAGACGCAAGCGCAGACAGTTTTAGTCCCGCAGATGCTACAACATATTATTTTGGGGCAAATGATGGTGTATGGACTACAGGAGGTAATACTCGTGTATATATTCCAAGGGGGGGAGTAATAAAAAGAGCTGTTGTATTTATTCACAACGATGGAACATTAGGATCAAATGAAACATCAACAATGTCAATACGAGTTAATGATGCTACCGATTATACGATTTCATCGTCAATAACTACTAATTCGGCAAATCAGGTATTTTCTAATATAGGTCTTTCAATTGATGTATCGGCACTTACTTACTTTGAAATAAAATGGGTAACCCCTACTTGGGCGACAAATCCGACATTTCTTTATGCTACAGCGACAATTTATATAGAGTAATAATATGAGGTGATATAATAAGAATATAAGGCATTTTAGCCGTCAGATGTGACGGCATTTTTTATACTATGGCATATACATTTAACCCAATGGATCAATTTTCTTCTAAAAACACAACCACATCTTCACCGTGGAATATGCCTAAAGCAGACAATACTCCCTCTAGCGTTGAGGGTTATACTTTTCCTGATTATGGATCAATATTTTCTAATTACAGAACAGGAAGTCAAAACTTATTAGGATCACAAGATAGACAAGTTGGTGATTATCTTTCGGGATATGCTGGTGCGATTAAGAGGCAAGAGTCTGTTCCTGCTATGTACGCACGGATAGGCACGGAGCTGGGATTGCCCAATCTTATGAGAAATGCAAATCAAATAAATGAAACGCTTGCGGCTATTCCCGAAACATATGGAGCCGCAACACGAGGATTTGATGTTAATGCAAATCAACTGGCAAGAATAATCGGAGCAAAAACAGCCGCACTTGAACCCGCCGCACGAAGAGCAACAAATGCGGCTCAAACCGCATCAGGACAAGTCGCACAACTTATGGGATTGACACAACAGCAACAGCAAAAAGAGTTGCTTCCATATGAGTATGAAAGAGACTTTTTGCGTGATCGTATTGCCCGTGAAACGTCACTTTTTACTACAGCAAATGAACAAGAGCTTCGGGCTTTGGATCAAAAAGTTTCCCTTGGAGTTCAATTAACTGAGGCAGAAAAACAAAGAAAACAACAACTGGAAATGCAACGAAATGATTACGAGAACAGCAGGTCGCTTGCGGAGCAAAAGTTTGGGTTTGAACAAAAATTACAAGACCCACTTGGGCTTTTCAGTTGATATGAAATATTCTGATCTTGGAAGACTAGCAAAAAACAAACAACCCGATAAACTTTCTTCTTATTCTGATGAAGAAGCGGGAAGGTTAGTTGCTGGCATGTACCCACAGTATGGGAAAATGGTAACTGAAGAAGAAACCATAGAGTCTCCCTCTTTTGAAACACCGAGTTATTCAGCTTATGAAGCACCTGATGTTTCATACGAAGCGCCTGTATATGAGACAAAACAATCACCGTTTGTTCCACAACAGACAACTATACCAGGAAAAACAGAAACTCTATCTGCAACGACTGATCCTGAGCAAGCTATACGATCACAACCTCCAAAATCATGGATGGATAAAGCAAAAGATTTTGCTGTAGAAAATCTTCCCGTAATAGGAAGTGTTGCGGGATCGGTGCTTGGTGGAGTAGCCGCTGGGGGATTTGGCGCTATTCCTGCCGCTGGAGCAGGTTCTTTACTTGGAGAAACGTTAAAAAGAAAAATAAAAGGTGAAGAGGTAACCCCTGAGTCTCTTAAAACAGCCGCAGGATCTGGTATTGCTGGAGAGGTTATAGGAATGGGCGCAGGTCAAGTTGTTAAAGGGGTAGTATCTTCAATTGCTAAAAATGCCGCAAAAACTTTTGGAAAGTTTAATGCATCCCAAGCATTAAAAGTAGTTCAGGAACACGGAAAAGACATAATAAATCTTATAGAAAAATATGTTCCACGAAATGCGGGATATGATGAGGTGTTAGGGTCAATAGAAAAACGGGGAAGGGGAGGGGTATTTGATGATATATTAAGGCAATCTGAGGATGCAATACAAAGTGTCGCTAAAACGGTAAAAGATAAAATTCCCGTTGATGAAATACTGGACTCATTAAAGTCACAACGTGATTTATTAGCCACACAAATAGGAAATGCGAAAAAACTTGCACAAATAGATAAAATAATTCTTGAGGCTCAGAAGCGATATAAAAAAGGTATTAGTGTTTCCGAGGCTCTTAAAATACTTCGTGCGGGTAATGAGGCTTTTGGGAAAAATGTTGTTGATGTCGATGTTGCTGATGCGGTAACTACCGCCGCACAGAAGCTGGAAACAAACGCTATTCGTAACATATTAAAAACTCGTTTTCCTGCTATTGCAGATGCATTGGAAACACAGTCGGATATATTAACTCTTAGACCAATACTTGAAAAAGCCCGATCTGTTGTTGCAAATGA
>PHFX01000299.1 GCA_007618135.1 Candidatus Brocadia sp. WS118
AAAGCGATTCAAACCGCCATTTAATGTTCCGACCCACAAGATTCCCTGGCTATCTTCATATATTGAATAAATTGTATTAGTGCTCAGGCTGGCGGGGTTCCGGGGATCATGCTGATAACGCTTAAAGGTTTGGGTTTGCCTTTCATAACGATTCAAACCTTTGTCAAATGTTCCAATCCATAATACACCTGAGCGGTCAACACAAAGAGAAAAAATTGTCCTGCTGCTCAGGGTGGTCGGATCGTGTCGTTTCACTTCAAAATGTTTAAATGTTTCGTTTTCACGGTCAAAACGATTCAACCCGCCTATCGGGCCGGAGGTACCGATCCATAATGTCCCCTGCAGATCTTCACGTAAGGAATAAATTGTATTGGCGCTTAGAGATTGAGGATTTTCGCGGGCATTTTTAAATGTATGGAAAGCGCCGCTTTTTCGATCAAACTTATTCAATCCCCCCGACTCCGTTCCGATCCATAAAATTCCCTGGCGATCTTCGTAGAGGGCATAGACGGTATTGGTACTTAAACTTTGAGGATTATGCGTATTGTGTGCAAAATGCTGAAAAACTGATCTTCGCCGTTCAAACCTGTTCACCCCTCCGCCATAAGTTCCTACCCATAGCGCTCCCGAACGATCTTCGTAAATATTGTAAATAACATTGTTGCTAAGGCCCTCGAGGTTATAAGAATCGTATTGAATTCGTTTAAAGGTTGCATTTTCCCTGTCAAATAGATTCAATCCCTCTTGTGTTCCAATCCACAACATTCTGCTATGATCCTCAAAGATTGTGCGAACATAATCATTGGATAAAGATTGAGGATCATGAGGATCATGCATGAAATGCCGGAAGGTCTCGCTTTGCCGGTCAAAATAATTTAACCCGCCGCCGTAAGTTCCGATCCACAAAGTTCCTGCTTTATCTTCATAGATCGTATAGACTTCTCTGTAACTTAAACTTTGGGGATTTTGCGGATCCGGTTTGAAGTGTTTAAATGTTTCACTTTTCAAATCCAGGCGATTCAGCCCCCAGTTTGTTCCCACCCACAAAACATTCGGTTGGCCGGGAGACTCGTAAATATCAAAGATCATTTCTCCGTACAAACTTTGGGGATTTTGCGGGTCATGGCCAAAATGCCGGAACGTTTTAGTATCCCGATCAAAACGGTTTAGCTTCCCATCATAGGTTGCTATCCACAGGATTTTGGAATGGTCTTCATAAATGTCAACTACTTCGTTATGGCTCAGGCTTTCCGGAATTTTTGGATCATGTTGAAAACGTTGAAAAGTTTCGCTTTGCCGGTCAAAACAGTTCAGCCCCCCCAGCCAGGTTCCTACCCAAAGAATCCCCTGGTGATCTTCATAAAGCGATTGTATGTGATTGCCGCTTAAACTATTCGGTATGGCTGGATCGTGCTTATATACTTTACATCCATGCCCGTCATACCTGTTTAACCCATCTTCCGTGCCAATCCATATAAACCCTTTACTGTCTGAGATGATGCACCGGACATAATTATTGGATAGTCCTTTTTCGGTATCAAGGTGATCGAATGCTACTCTTTGGGATTGGCAAAGGAGGCCGGGAGCAAAGATCATTATTCCCGGCCAAATCCAGCTCATTAAATTCCGGGAGGAAAAAAATTTCCGCATATTGTCCCCTCCAGGCAATAGAAGTTTCAGTAAGGCGAATGAAAGCGGCAGAAAAATTTTCACTGCAAGTGCGAATAAGCGCCCTGCTCCAAAACCATGTATTTAAAAAATATTCGTTACTATTCAGCCACATGGTTCGATAAACTCACCATGCAAAGGTCACAGAGAAAGAATTTAAGACTCTTAGAATCATTATTCTTGTATATGGAACATTTTTTTCTACTAAAGGGGTTTGTTTAACGCACTTTTCCATATCTCTGTGCTCTCTGTGAACTCTGTGGCAAAAAACCTGAATAGTTACAAATATTCGTTATCACGAAATGATGGGATGAACCTAATCATTACTGGGGAAAAAGTCAAGAGATGGGGGTGGGGAAAAAAAATTAATCTTGAATTGACGAAACAATGTGTAGAGATTAGGTTAAAAATACACATAGACAGGGAAACACGATGCGCACGAATATTATTATTGACGACCAGTTGATGCAAGACGCCCTTCGCTTAGGCGGTTTCAAAACCAAAAAAGAAGCGGTGGAAGAAGCCTTGCGTTTATTGATCCGTTTAAAACAGCAAGAGCAGATTCGAAAATATCGCGGCAAATTGTACTGGGAAGGCGATTTAGAGGGCATGAGGACTGACTGATGATTATGGTGGATACCTCGGTGTGGGTCGATTACTTTAACGGAACCCAAACTCCCCAGACGGATATTTTGCACGCTATACTCGGCCAGCAAATTATTGTGATCGGCGATTTAATTTATACCGAGGTGTTACAAGGATTCAATTCCGATAAAGATTTCAATACAGCCCGCCAATTGCTGGATACCCTTGTTTTCCGGGAAATGGTCGGCAGAGAGATTGCCCTGAAAAGCGCCGGGAATTATCGCTTTCTGCGCCGGCAAGGCATTACGGTTCGCAAGACCATTGACGTGATTATCGGAACCTACTGCATTGAGAGTAATATGGCGCTGTTACATGCGGATAAAGACTTTGATGTATTGGAAACGCATTTGGGGTTGCAGATTGTTAAATGAACTGACATTTATCCGGGAATCCGGCGGTTATCTCGAGTTCCTGAGCTTAATTCAATGTTTTTTATCGATTCGGACGTCGATGCCTGCAACGTCCTTTCACCACAACAAGCCCCAATTCAGGCAATCTGAATCGAACCTTAGTTACGGTTACCACCTGTAAAAGCCGGATAAGGCAATTAGCAATACAACCAATGTAAACAAATACCCAAAATATAACAAAAGCTTATTTGCTGCTAAAAAGTCTGCTTTATCCGGGTTATTCTTAAATTCTTGATAGCTTATTATTTTTATGCTTATACTATCTTCCGACTCCATCTTACGCAAATAATCACGAAGAACTTTTGTGTAATTATAGAATCTCTGAAACAATAGATAGGCAAACCAATATATAACCAAACTTGTGATTCGGGTCGCAGTAGAGATCGATGAAGTCAACTCTTCTTTGAAAGTAAAGCCAAATAGCGCGAAGCTAATCCCGATGAAAAAGGTTGTGATTGTCCATCTATGGCGTTCGTGGGCTTTTTCAATTTCCCAAATCTTAAGATAGACATCGTTGTTATGCATCAGAAAGTCTCCTTGAACTTTAGTCATAACCAGCGAACCTCCGCTAATTGTTAGCCATTATCAGCAAACAAATATGTAAGACGCTCCCAATACCATTGAAACTACAAACATCGTCCCGTAAAACCATTTGGCGTCTTTGTATCGGATGACCTTCCAGCCTCGGAACTCGCCGGGGTTGGTGAGATACTCCTCCGGGAAAGAATCGCGAGTTTCCTCACCGGCCGTTTTGGTGTAAATCCAGCCGACTACATCGAAAAAAGGAAAACGTTTTCCTTTTAGATCTTTTTCGCCTTTTAGCACCAAGCGCTCGAATGCCTCACTGTTAAGGAAAAGGGAGATGTTCCGTTCCCGCCGGCTGCATTGCAGCAGGTGTTTGCGCCAGTGGTAGTCCATCACCCAAAACAGCAGGGGAATCAGCCCGGTCAGGAAAATGAGGCCAATTTTGATTTGCGAGGGTAAGTTACTCAGATATTGCAC
>PHFX01000147.1 GCA_007618135.1 Candidatus Brocadia sp. WS118
GAAGCGGGTGCCGAAGGCTTTGAAGATCCTTATAACCGCGGAACCTATCCCTGGGGAGATGAGGATAAGGAGCTGATAGACTGGTACAAACTGATTATCGCAATCAGAAACTCGAATCTTGCACTGAAACGCGGTGACTGGATTCCCTATGATTCCAGTGACGATCTCCTCGTATACGAACGCAAAATCGACGGAAAAAGACTCCTGGTGCTGATCAATCGCAATCAGAACAACCCTGCAAGCTTTTCGCTTAAGGATGCCGGAGCTCATCATTTCCCGGATCTTCTGACAGGGAAAAAAGAAAGCGGAGCGCCGGTTACAGTCGAACCGCTAGGAGCAAAGGTTCTGAATATTTCTTCACTGAAAAACTAAAAGTCAGGCGCACAGACCAAACAGGTCGTGCGCCTGTTTTTATGTGAGCAAAGTTTCCGCAATATCGTCGTAGCAGAGAATCCCGTCTCTTCTATGGGATAAAACAAGCGAAGCCGTATCCGCCTCGAAAGAATCAGGAAGGATGATCCTGCTTTCAAACTGATCGATTTTCTCTTTTGAGGCTTTAAGCTTTCTCGCAAGGGTTATATGGGGTTTGAATGCCCGCCGATCCACCGAATAACCGACATCTGCAAGCTCCTTCAGCAGCAGCGACTGCAGCTCGGACAACGAAGCATCGTTTCTTATTCCAGCCCAGAAAATATCCCCCCCTTTCGATCTGAATGTGCCCAGACTGTTAAAGCAGATCGTAACAGGTTTCCCATTTTCCCTTCTATAGCGTTCTCCGGCTTTCTCAAGGGCGTAACGGGCCTGAGCCTCCTTCTCTGTCTCTCCAATAAAAACGAGCGTTAAATGGAGATTTTCGGGCGTTACGAAGCGTGCGTCAGGAAACACTTCCCTGCCCAGCCGTATAATCTCCGAAAACGACTCGATCACATTTTTCGGAAAACGAACTGCCGTAAATAACCTCATCTTTTCCCTCTTTCATTTAACAGATTATAAAACCAGTTTAATATTAGAATACCCCGTGATATTTATATTTACAGATAAGAGAGCTCCTGAATGGTTTCTACCATGTGTAAGAATTTATTATTATACACTCAATTTTTCCTATGTTATAATAATAAATGTTTACCGAAAAGCTTGAACAAGCCTGATGAAATCGATTAGGCAGAAAACAAAGGCCATTAGACGCCGCAGCGGGCGCCTCATCCACAGAAAAGGAGAATTGTGTGAAATCGAAGGTCAACGGTATGTTTTTAAGGCGGTGCTTTCTGGTCCTGATGGGAACTCTGTTAACAGGTATGGGTATTTCATTCATGCGTATCTCGCAGCTTGGAACCGATCCCTATTCTGCATTCACTCTTAGTATAAGTCTCTGGCAAGTCTGTACATACGCGATAGCCAGCATCTGCATTAATGCTGTTCTGCTCATATTTCAGTTTTTTACAAGCAGAAAAAGTATCGGAATAGGTTCATTTGTCAGTATGTTCTGCGTGGGCTTATCAAATGACTTCTTCTATAACGCATATCTTTCCGCATTTTCCCTTCCATCTTCAGTCATCGTTCAATGGTGCATGACTGCAGCTGCAGTTGCTTCAATGGCTTTCGGGGTAGCCTGTTTCCTGAGCGGAAATCTTGGCGTTGCTCCATATGATGCACTGGCGCCGGTATTCTCAGAATGGACCCAGGGACGCATTTCATTCAGCAAATTCAGAATAATCACCGATGCAGTAAGCTTCGTACTCGCTCTGTTTGTCTGCTTCAGCGCAGGCATTTCCCTGCATGGAGTTATCGGGCTCAATACGATTGTCGTCGTTATTGTACTCGGCCCATGCATTCAGTTCTTCCGAGATAAGGTAACACAGCCCTGGATCGATACGAAACAGGAAGAGGCTTCAGAAGTTTTCGATCAGGAATAACGAATAATCACTGACAGCAGAGCCTGCTGTTCATCCATACTATACTTCTGGAAAGACCTATCCGGAAGGGCTTTAATCACATCTATCTGCTCTTGTTTAATAATATGGTTATTTAAGATTCCTTATTATCGATCTGTATATCTTAAAATTCTTCCCGATGTTTCAAGTTTTATAAATCTTCATCCTTCTTTAGAAAACAGGTTGTCATCAAACACAAACGGTCTTTATCTTTTCATAGATGTTCAGAGTTCTTGAAAACCCTTCATCCTTAGCAGGATGATTTTTCTCGAACACGAACGATCTTCGAAGCTCGCGGACCAGACGCTTACGCGTCAGTTCAGGTCCGCTCGAAGAATTTACTGACGTAAATTCTTTTCTCAGATCAAAACCTCGGCCGACTATCCGTGATGAACAACAGGCGAAATCGAGCAAGAACAGGCAGATGGAAGCTTGCTTCCAGATGGATGTTCTTGTGAAGATTTCAGTCGCGGAACGCGATGAGCGCAGCCGGAGGCGGAGCGAATGCCTGCTGTTCATCACGAACGGTACAGCCCCATAAATTTCGCCAGAAATTTATGTTCCATTCAAAAACAGCACAGCAATGTCAGTCGATCGATCATCATCTAACTCTCAAAGACACCCGGCAGGAGGGAGACCGTGAGGCTGACGCGGCGTAGAAAAGCGCAGCTTTTATAAAGGCGCGGACAGCGAACGTGATCCGTCGGCGGGCGCAGCCCGTCTCCTGCCGGAACCCCTGGTACAGATCATTACTTTCTCGTCAGTAATCGTTTACTTTACCCCAATAAAAAAAGTCCTGCAACGTTCTATCCTTCCACTTCGTTACCAAAGCAGTACTTTCGACGCTAGAAGACTTCACTTTCAGGTTCGGAATGTTACTGAGTGTTTCCCTTCTGCCATTGTCACAAGACTAATTATCTGAGTTATTCAGTTGTTTAA
>PHFX01000166.1 GCA_007618135.1 Candidatus Brocadia sp. WS118
AGTCTTTTTTTAAATATTCCTATAATACTAAAGATGTATATGCTTCTTACATTTTGCTACACTTATACTCTGACATGCTTCGTTGCGCTCACGGTTCGTACTTCTTTATTCAGTACGTGATTTCTTATTTGAAAATAATATTGAAATAATTTCATTGACAACTTATACTTCCTGCCGAATCTGTATTTTAATGACATTGCCAATTTACTTATGTTTTTGAAATAACTTTAAAAATGACTATACTTTTAGAAGTTAAAGACCTTGTAATTAAATTTAAATCACAAGGGAATATAGTTTACGCTGTTAATAACCTCTCATTTAAAGTATATGAAAAGGAAATACTGGGAATTATTGGTGAGTCTGGTTGTGGTAAAACAGTTACATGCAGAGCTATTTTACGATTAAACAATAGTTACGAAGAAAATGGCAGTATAACTTTTAATGGACAAGATATTTTTAGATTAAGTAAAAAAGAGCTTAACCAGATTCGTGGAAGTAAAATTGCTATGATATTCCAGAATCCGTCTTCAGCCTTAAACCCTGTTATAACGATAGGAAAGCAAATTACAGAAATTATTAAACTGCACCAAAAATTATCCAATGAAGAAGCTCAAGAAAAAGGAATATTGCTACTGAAAGATTTAGGAATTCCTAACCCTGATTCAAAAATGCATGAATACCCATATCAGCAAAGCATGGGAATTAATCAACGGATAATGATCGCAATGGCATTATCCTGCAATCCGGAATTATTAATTGCTGATGAACCGACTTCCGCGCTCGATGTAACAATACAAAAGCAAATATTGGAAATTTTCAAAGGTCTTAAAAAAAATATAAGCATACTTTTTGTCTCTCATGATCTCGGAGTAATAAAAGAAGTTGCCGACAGGGTTTTAGTTATGTATTGCGGTATGTTGATGGAAGAGGGAAAGGTTGATGACATTTATAACAATCCTTTACACCCTTATACCAGGGCCTTAATGGCATCTGTTCCGCTATTAAACAAGGAGAAAATATTGCTTAAAGGTGATCCTCCATCGTCTTTTACTGAACCTGAAGGATGTCCTTTTGCATCAAGGTGCCCTGTTGTTATTGGGGATATTTGTTTTAATAAAACACCTGAAATTTTCAAAGAAAGTAATGATGTTAGATGTCATCTCTACAATAAACAGAAAAAATAAAATGAAGCAATATTTTTGTCTACTCATAATTATATCAGCATTTGTTTTACTAAATGGATGTGGCAAAAAACAAAAAGATTCTGGAGCGATTGTTTTACATGATATATTGCAGCTCCAGCAGGCTCAAATTAATTCTTTTGATCCCGTTGATGCCTACCATGCAGGCCATATTCAAATAGTAAAACAAATTTTTAATACGTTAACTGATGTAGACTTGAAAGGCAAGATTATACCTTCTTTGGCGGAATCCTGGGAAACAATCGATGGTATAAATTGGGTTCTTAAACTGAGAAAGGATGTTTTGTTTGCTGAAGATGTTTGCTTTAAAGATAGCAACGAACGCGCGTTTAAAGCGGAAGACGTCAAATTCACATTCGAGCGATTGCTCAGTAAAGACTCAAAATCACTTGGGATATCTTATTTCAATAATTTACTTGGAATTGATGAATTTAGAAATAGGGAATCAAACGGAATTGAAGGAATCGTAATAAAAGATGATTATACGATTCATTTTAAATTAAAGGAAAAGGACTATAATTTCCCAAATTTATTATCTTTACCATATACAAGTATCGTTAAGAAACAGGCAATAGTTTTTTATGGTAAGGAATTCAAACTACATCCTGTCGGTACAGGGCCTTTTAAACTCGAACGTTTTGAATCAAATGAACAAATAGGTTTTGTAAGAAATGAATCTTATTGGGAAAAACAAAATAACATGCAACTGCCATTCGTCGATGAAGTTGTTCTTAATTTAACTACCGATGATAACCTTGCATTCTTGATGTTTAAAAATCATAAATCTGATTTTCTTGAGTTAAACTTACCTATTCAGCGACAACTTGAAAATACTAAGATGCCTTTTGAATATACAAAAGAAATTTTAAAACAAACGCAATTAAATTTTTATCTGTTTAATCTTGAAAAAATTACAGATAAAAATGTCAGGCAGGGGATAAATTATGCTACTAATCGTGAAAAATTACAAAGCATAATTAACGAGCAGGGGTTTGTCACACAATCTTTATTTCCTTCTATATTTGAGGATCTGGCAAATTCCAATCCTGTATTGACTTATTCGCCAGAGAAAGCCAGAAACTTACTAAATTCAAAGATGACAATTAAGCTTATTTGTTTTGAAGATATCCTTTCAAGGGCAATTGCTGATTTTATAGCAAAGGAATTACAAAATTATTCTATCGATGTTAAAATTGAAGCCGTTACCTTCCCTGTCCTTGTTGAGAGGCTTACAAGGGGAGAATATGATATGATACAAATATATTGGGGTCCGCTTTATGCCGATGTAAGCCATTTTCTTAATCCTTTTAGAACAGCCTCTTTTCCGCCTAATGGTAATAATTTCAATAAGTATTCCAATCCTGATTTTGACAGACTGGTCGAAGAAGCCCCAAAAGTGCCTTCTGACAAGCAGGATAAACAATATTTAAAGGCACAAGAGATCATACTTAATGATATGCCTTTTTTCCTGGCTTATTTTAAAAACGGGATACGAGTATCGGATGATAAATTTGAGATGCCACTTCATCCATTAGGATATAGATTTTATAAATATGCTAGAAAGAGTCCACAAAGAAAGTAACCGATGACAATTAAAAGGATAATATATCGGCTTGTTTTTTTAATATTAACAATCTTAATAATTCCTCTAGTGCCGATAGCAATTATTTTTTTGGGTATTAGCAATCCAGAGTATGTCATTTATGGGACATTAAATCTGGATGTTTCTCATAGGGCGTCTGTGTGGGAAATTTATACTACATTCCTCCGGCATATTATTTTGTTTGATTTTGGAACGTCTACTGCATCAGGTCAATTAGTCATTATAGAAATAGGAAGTGCTTTGGGAGAATCTGCAAAATCAATCATACCTGCTTTGTGCTTTAGTTACGGGGTAGGAACCTTTATTGGTGTTTTTATTATTAAATCGCAGCGTGTAGAAAACCTGTGGAAAAAATCTGCATTTGTCTTTTACGTACCTATGATTGTATTTTCTTATGTTTTTCTGTATTTATTAGATCTTATGGGAATAGATTTTTTATCTAGTATTAAATATCTTTTTACGAGTCTTATCTTATCTATTTATCCAATCTATGTTGTTTCAAAATCTTTCAGTAGAACGATATTCGAAACCACCAGGAGCGATTTTTTTTCTTTTCATCAATCATGTGGATTCAATAAGAAACAGATATGGAAAAAGTTTTGTAAAAAATTTGTCTTTATTGACTATTTATCATTCTTTGAAAACCTTGTCATTTATATGTTCGGATTCATCTTCTTTGTTGAAACTCCCTTTGGGATACATGGTATAGGCTACAAATTTGTATTTGCCATTCAGCGTTTTGATTATCCCGTAATCATTGGCTTTTGTATATTTAGCATAATTCTGCTCAGTGCCATTGGTATCGTAATTGAAACAATAAAACCTACTCTTGATCCTAGAGCTATAAGTGAATAAAAGAGAGGAGTGCAAAGTGAACAAAATTGAAAATTTATTGAAAGAAAAAGGATTAAAAAACGCCCGTGAATATGTACAAAAATTTCCAGAGCAGTATAAGGATGAGATAAAGGAATTTATTCTGAAACAGAAACCAGAGGGTATTGTTTTTGGACGTTTTTACCTTAATGATGCAGAAATTAAAGATATGCTGTACGTAATTATAGACAATGAGAGATTAGATTTGTTTACGAGAATTCAAGCTTTATACGAGATTCTTGAAGAAGCCGCAACATCAGAAGTTCAAAAAGAAACTTGGTTAAAATATTTATTTGAAAATATTGATAAATTTAGAGAATTATGTATAAAGGCATATGAAATTAATGAAAAGCACAAAAGAGATGCGTACTTTGAAAATTTGATAAGCATAAAAATACCAGATGCTCATCCAAATAAAAAATGGGTCTATTTTGTGGAATTGGCGGCACTATTTAGGGATATGAGACAAACGAAAGAAATCATAAATAATTATGTAAAAGATAGCGATAAATTTGTGAATAAAGCAGCAAATCAATGCCTAAAATATTTAAGCGTAAAATAATATTTTTTTTAGTATTTATCTTGCTTTTGGGTTATGTATATAAATCCTTTATAACCAGTGAAAAAGCAACACACTTGTCTCCGCCTTCTTTACAATACTGGTTTGGTACCGATTTAACAGGAAGCGATATTTTCTTAAAGTCAATGAATGCCTTGGGTATTGAAATACTAACGATATCGATCGTTCTACCCGCTATTTACTTTTTAGGTCTTTTTTTGGGCATGATACTCTCTTATTTCAGTAATGATAAAATTCGTGAATTTTTTCTAAATCTAATCCATTATTGGGTCACCTTACCTGTCTTACTTATTGCTTTATTTCTGTTGATTCTTATAGGCGCTGGCCAAAAAAATGCGATAGCAGTTATGATATTTATTCTCATCCCCACTCAGGCATTGTATGTTTATAATCAATTAGAAACTATTAAGAAGAATGATTTTGTAATTGCCAAAATGAGTTATGGCCTTTCAAAGTCATATATTTATATCTATCACCTATTCCCAAATGTCCAGAAGGGATTTACCAACTATACGTTGGCAAGAATGCCTGAAATTCTCATGATGAATCTTGCTTTGAATTTCTTAGGACTTGGGGTGCAGCCACCATTTTCAGGTTTTGGAAGGTTACTTTACGATGGATTATCGTTTATGTTTTCCGCGTGGTGGATGTGGGTATTTGTTATTATCCTAATTACTGTATTATTTACATTAGTTGATAACTTTGTGACAAAAAAATAAGAGAATAAGCATGAATTATGATAACAAAGTCAAATATCATAAAGCACTATTAGAAGGCTTACAGGAATCCTATAAGGGCAAGAGGCTTATACCATTTATTGGTGCTGGATTTTCTAAGAATGTAGATGGATATCCTGATTGGGATCAATTTAATGAAAAATTATCTACACTCTTAGGAAAAAACAAATACTATTTAAAAGAAAAATTTGAAGGTTTTGATGTGCCCGCAATAGGTTCTGATTATTATTCAATAAGAAAATTTAGGAATCATTATAAACGGAAAAATATTAGAAGTCATGTGGACGTACTAAGAAATTTTATCCAGAGCGCTATTAAAAAGATGTTAGATTATGATATTACAGATAAAAAATCTAAAGTCCACAAATATTTAGTTGAGAAATTTTCATATATATTTACAACGAATTGGGACAAATTATTGGAAGAAAATTGTGATAAATCGACGCTCGAAGTAATTTCAGATGTAACACATATTAGTGACATTCATAGCCATGTGAAAGACGAGAAAAAACTAATTATTAAAATGCATGGCACATTAGATGATCCTAAAAATATTGTTGCATCGTTAACAGATTATTTTGATTTAGTAAATAATAAAAATCAACCTTTTAATTTGAAATATCAAAATGAGTTATTACATTATGATTTTTTGTTTATTGGATTTAGTTTTAAAGATCCAAATATTAGTAACCTTACATATCCTATTCATCTTATCAAGAAGAAGGCATTTGAACCTGGTCATGAACCAAAAATATTTATGCTCGACTTTTCGGAATACGACCAGATATTAGCGGAATTATATAAAGAACTTATGGGTATTGATGTTTTCTTTCTCGATATAGCCAAAAATGATAAAACAAAGGCTACTCTCAACTTTTTAAAAAGTATAGTTACGGGAAAGGCCTCTATTCCAACAGAATCTTTGTTTAAGAAGAATTTAATTACCGAGTTGAAAGATAAAAAAGGAAGATTAAGTAAAGAAATCGAATTTCTAAATATTGGTATAAATAATAGAAATTTTAAAGACTTACATGACAAATTTAAAAAAGAAAAGGAAGAATTAGAATTTAAACTCAAGAAAATAGAAGAAAAGATAGAATCTTTAGAAGGAGGGAAATAATGGCAGTCCCAGGGTTATCAGGAAGTACAGGTGGGGTTAGTCCAAACAATCAATATATATCAAAAGAGGATTTGAACATAATATCTATTCAGGAGAAGTATGCATACCCCATTGATATATCGTATTTTGTAAATAACACATGCAATCTTAGATGCAAACATTGCTATGTAGCGTATGGAAATAGTAATAATGCACTGGATTTTTCGGAGTGGCAAAATGTATTTGCACAATGCATAGATCTTGGTGCACGAACATTTGGCAATGTAGGTAAGGAACCGACATTAAGTTGGCCTCTTACAAAGAAACTTCTTATGTATTTTAAAGATAAACGAATTTTGATTTCAGATTTAAGGTATGGTCTAGTTACTAATGGAACTCTTTTAAACAAATCGAAAGTATCCGACCTCGTGGAGTGTTTACCGAATTACATCGATATTAGTCTCGATGGGAACAAAAAAACGCACGATCTTATTCGTGGTAAAGGTGCTTTTGATAAATTAATCCATAACTTAAAAATTGTTGCAGAAACGTGTTTGTTATCGAAAATATTTATAATCTATACCATAAATAAAGCAACAATTAATGCAATTTCTGAGGTATTGGACATAATTACAGATATAGGTATTCAAAACATATTGTTTTCTCCTTATGTTACACTAAATAAGAATGATGAATTATATCTTTCCGATAATCAATTGTGTTCATTAGTAGGACAAATAATGGAGAACAAAATCATTGATTTTAAGAAATATAGGAATATAACTATCTATCTAAAAAATGATTATTCAACAACTTTGGGGACAATGAATAAATTAGTTGAAGCGAAAATAATTGATTTAGAAAAATTGCATGTTGATGAATATGGCGTAATATTCAATAAATATAACATAAGTAATAATACAATAATATTTAATTATGTTCCTTTTGATAACTCTTATAAACAGATGATAAGGTTTAGCCATAATGGGTATGTAAGCAATTGCTACGATATGTTTTTTGAAAACTATCCTGAAAGAGCAATTGGGAATGTGCGAGAAAAATCCATCAGGGAAATATTGGAAAAGCGAAATGTATTCAAGAAAGAATATGCCGGTTGTGACTTTCCCTAATACGCTTTTTTAGTTATATTTTGCATAAGCAATCGCTGTCAATGTTATGGGAAATGTCCCTCGTTTCCATACCTCGTTTCCCAACAGTTTAACATTCTTATAATTTATTTCTAAGAGTAAAAGATTGAAATTTAAAGTTCCCGACAACATTCGCTTATTCCTCTCCAGCAAGTATCTGGACTGGGCAGAAACTTTACCAAAGTTCAATAGTGGTTTTATACACGAACTACAGATCATTCGGGAGCATCAGCGGCGTGAGTCGAAAAAAGAATACGAAAGAAGCAGACCGCCCAAAGGGGTTGAATTTCTGTTTTTATATTTTCGTCTAATTGAGATATTTCACATTGAAGAGTTCGATAATTTTCAAAAGGGTCTTATTAGGCTTCTGCCAGGTTTACAAGACGATTTTTATAACAGAAATTTCCAAACTGAATTCAGACATTTTACCGAATCCATTTCGGGTGGTGGATACAAAAAGCTCGGATTAATACGCCGAGAAGGAAAAAGAATAGCATTTTTTCATAAGCCAGTTTGTGAAATTAGAGATCTTCCACCGGAAGTTGACTATATTAGTATCTCTATACACAAAGCTTTACCTTCTGCAGTCGAAATAACGCTGGATGTCCATCTTACACACGAAGCTACTAAACATTTATTAGAATTGCAGGAAAAACACTATCTTTCAAGAATCCGTTTTAGGAGTCTTTTCCCCTGGAAAATGAAAGGATATACTGAAGACTATATTGGTTCAATAATAAGTCAGCAAATTCTTGAATGGATTAATAATCTACGTATTAATATTGAGTTATGTATAAGACCATACATAAAAGGATATTTTATGCAGCAAATTACTGGGAAAAAGCCGTGTCTGCCTGCCATTGAAGTTTATGGAATGAAGGGATTACCCGAAGGCGAAGAAGCTTTTGATACCTTAAGAAATGAATCACGAGGTTGGTTGAGTTCTTTGGGTTTAGAATTTTATCGCGATATTTATGGTGATGGTAAGTCTCTATTTGTTTGGTCTCATACTAATACAACTAAAACTGATAATTGTACAGCACATCGTCTCATTGTTTTATGGGAATCGTATCTTAAAACACTTGAAACTAAGCATTATGGTGGAGAGATATCTGCTATTATACACAATACAAAATATGCCCTTGATGCTATTCTTCCTTGTATTGCTGTTATCGAATTCTTAAGAACTGCTCAGAGAAATATTGAGAAGCTTAGAATGGCTGTTTTTGATAGTATAAAGCTTAGACCTTTCTCACGTTACAAATTGAATAAATACATCAAACTCAATAATGTTGTTAAACAAGAATCTATGATTTTGGAAAGAACATCAATGGAGTTTAATGAACGAATTAAGTATATCCATTATAAAATGAAATCTATTGAAGATATGAAAATAATCAAAAAGAATCCTAATGTAAATGAAGTTGAAAACCTTAAAGATGTTTCTATTGAATTTGTCAAATTTGACATAGATCGTTTAAAGAAATCTCTTTCTCTCGTTACAAATTCATTCTCAGAATTCCTATCAACCAGAAACATGGAAGTCATGTATCGTTTGCAATTGAATATATTTTGGTTAACGATAGTTGTTACTATTGCTACGATTGTGGGATTGTTGGCAAATTGGGCGAGTATTAAGGTATTCTTAAAAATGTTCTTGCAGTATTTAAGTATTTTATAGAATATAGTAGCATATATTTCTCTTACAATTTTTACAACGTTATTCATGAAATACTGTTCCTAATAGTATTTGTTGTTTGTTACAATCCACTAACAATGCTAGTGGTATCGATTTTTTCGTGAGGTTTAAATATGAAAACTAAAACAATCTAAGAAGAAGAAATTTTAAAAGACATACAAGATTTGCCTGAACCTATGCAAGAGAAACTCGCCAAAATTATTCATCTTCTCAAAAAAGAGTTTGTTCAACCGGAACTCAAAGAAAAATCTGCTACAGAAGAATTCCTTTCTGTATGTGGAACATGGGAAGACGACAGAACCATTGATGAATATTTCGCTCCAAAAGGAGAAATAAACAAGGTATTAGCCCAGCATTACGCCGTTATCAAGGAAGAAGTTTGACTTTATTATTAGCTACGACATCAATAGACGCAGAGGGTTGAAATTGCTAAAATAATAAAAATGTATACAGAGAGGCAACGATAATAATTGAAAATTGGAGGCTTTATGTTGACGGTAAAAATTACTTCCAATGGTCAAGTAACTATTCCCAAAGAAATCAGAGATAAACTTGGTATTCGGCCAGGAGAAGACTTCGCCTTTTAAGAAAAAAATGGTACATTCTATATTAAAAAAACTTTAAAGAAATCCCCTTTTGATAAGTAGGTAGGTAGGCTGAAAAAATATAAAAGGAATAACCCTTACTTGTCAGCACTGCCATTTTCCTTTTACATTTAGGCAGCGAATTCTCAGTGATTTTATTATATGTTTCGCATTTACTTAGATAGTTGTGTTTATAATAGGCCGTTTGATGATTATCAAATGGATGAGAAAATGTTTGTTGAGGCAATGGCTTTTTACGTTGTACTCCACTGGGTGGAAAATAGTAAAATTCAACTTATTGGTTCCGATGCCCTGTTATACGAGTGTGAACAAATTCTTGACACAGAAAGAAAAAGAAGGGTGAGGACTTATTTAAAAAGAGCGATTCATTTTGTTGAACTATCAGAACACATAATAGAACGAGCGAGAATAATAAATAGTTATGGTTTTAAGAGTATTGATGCGCTTCATATCGCAATGGCTGAGAGCGGATTAGCTGAATATTTTGTGACATGCGATAATAGCATTATAAAGAGAGGAAGGGCATTGCGGGAGAAATTGAAGGTTAAAGTATATGGTATTTTAGAGTTTTTAACGGAGATAATATATGCTAAAAACATTGAATGAAATTAAAAAAGAAGGATGGGATGCCCTTGTTGAGAAACTGGGTATTGCAGGTGCTACAATGTTTGTCATGGAACACGAAAAAGGATACGGTAATTACACGGAAGAGAGAAGAAAGATATTTGCAGAAAAGACTCTGGATGTGATAACAAAGGAAATTAAAGACTTAAAATCCAAAGGAACGATTTAATCACGATACTGGAATCAAAACTGTGACCAAACTGTGACCGAACACAGCGGAATCGAAAGGAATTAAAAGGAATTGCCGGAATTTTTGACAAGTAGTAAGTAGTTTTATTATAATGAATTACAGTCGTAACAGACACAAGGCCACTTAGTTATGAAAACTGTTAAAAATACCCTTTTTAGAAATGGCATTCAAAAGGTCAGGGGTTCGAATCCCCTCAGCTCCACCAATAAAATCAATGGTTTCATGTGTACACCACTTCGCTTTTTGCTCCACCGTAGCCAAATTGTAATCAGACTATAAAACCTGAATCCCGTCCCTCAGGCTCTCTGAATAATGATGGATATATTGCTGTATTATTTGAATGTCTTTATGTCCTATCAGTTTGATATTTTATAAATTTAAACCCCTTTATCTTTTGCCATGTTTCGTTGCGCTCACACTTCGCTACTACTCAGCAGGAGATTACTTTATTAGAAAATATCATTGAAATAATTTTCTATGCTTTTTATACTTCTGATAAATAATAATCTGAAAATAAATGTAATTATTGAAAAATTTTCAAAATATAATCATGAATGCACACGAAGTAGGTTTAATAAAATTTTTACAACAACAAGACACGCAATTTATTATTCCCGTTTATCAGAGAAACTATGACTGGGGGCACTCCCACTGCAAACAACTTTTCAATGATATATTAAATACCGCAAAAAATGAATGGATACTTTCACATTTTATTGGAAGCATCGTTTTTATTTACGATAGCATTTATTCGACAACCAGTCCAACCTACTTAACAATTATGGGTCTTCTCCCTATCGAGTGGGTAAAAATGAGAGAAAAAAGTCTTAGAACCCTTAACATAAGAGAGTTTTAAGCTTGTTTCAACGTTTTAAAATATGCTATAAAACTGCATGAGAAAAAAACGATCCCTATATGACGCATATAAATTATGTAATTTTAAACCACAGCACAAGGTATCAGGCATTTTTGGTGATTGCAATGCCTTAGTAATAAAGCTCACCCGACAGGGAAAAAAACCGTCTGCGGCATCTGCGGCAGAGTACACCGAACCATCTATGACCGCAAAGATAGGCAAGTTCGTGATCTTTCCTGCGGCAACAGGCGTGTGTACCTCGAACTTGAGATTCGCCGTGTTTTCTGTCTTAGTTGCAAGAAGGTGAAGCAAGAGAAGCTGGCGTTCCTTGCGGATAATCCTTTCTACACCAAGCGCTTTGCCTTCTATGTTGGCAAGCGATGCAATACCCAGACGATTAAAGACGTTGCCGAGGAATTGCGCCTGGACTGGAAGACCGTCAAGGAACTCGAGAAGCAGTACCTGCGGGAGAAACTCCGCCGTGCCGGAAAACCAGGTCCAAAGGTAATCGGTATTGATGAAATTTCTATTCGTAAAGGTCACAGTTACCGCATCGTAGTGAGCGACCTTGAGAGGAAGCGAGCGATTTGGTTTGGTGGCAAAGACCGTTCAGAAGAGAGCATGAATCTCTTCTATAACGGGCTGGGGCTGCACAAAACCAAGAAGATACGGCTTGCGGTTATGGACATGTGGAAGGCTTTTGAAAATGCCACCCGTTGTCACGCACCACAGGCTGCCATTCTTTACGATAAATTTCATGTGATAAGGCATCTGAACGATGCCTTAGACAAAGTGAGAAAGAGCGAATATGCCAGACTGAGTAGCAAAGATCGTAAGTTCATTAAGGGTCAGAAATATACCCTCCTCTCTCATCGTGAGAACCTTACGATAGATGGGAGAAAGGCATTAAAAACGCTTCTGACTGCTAACAAACGGCTGAACACTGCCTATGTCCTCAAAGAGACATTCGGACAGTTATGGAGCTATACGTCAGAGGCCTGGGCCAGAAAGTTTTTTGATAACTGGAAGGCCTCGTTAAAATGGCAACGGCTTAAGCCCTATGAGGAGTTTACAGAACTGGTTGAACGCCACTGGGATGGCATCGCCGCCTTCTGCAAACCAGAAAATAAGGTTTCGCTCGGATTTGTCGAAGGTCTGAACAATAAAATCAGAGTCATTCAACGCCGAGATTATGGTCTACGAGACGAAGAATATCTCCGGCTCAAAATCTTGACCTGCATGTTGCCTGATATCTAATTTCAAACAAAAATGGCTCATTTTTACCCACTCGATAGGGAGAAGACCCATAATAATGAACCTGTTCAAATTGAAGGGAATGATAATATAACTGTTGAGCATATTTTCCCACAAACACCAGATCCTAAGTGGAAAATGGAATTAGGAGAAGGACAATTTAATGAGATTTCTACAAAATATTTGCATACAATTGCAAACTTAACGTTATCTGGCAACAACGGACAACTTGGAAATAAAATGTTTAAAGAAAAAAGAGATTTGCCAGGTAAAGGTTATAAGGATAGTAGATTATTTTTGAATAAATATTTATCTACAATTGATAAATGGTCAACAGAGGAAATTGATCAAAGATTCAATTTAATAGCCGAGAGATTCAAGCAAATATGGAAATATCCAAATATAAAATTAGAGCTAGACAGGAAAGAAGGCGAATTAAATATTTTTGACGTTGACGACCCAACAAGAACGGTGATCGATTACATTATTTTTTTTGATGAAAAAGTTGAAATTAGCAGTCATAGAGAGTTGTATAATAAGATTGTTTCATTCATGTTTGAATCACAACCGGATACTTTTTTTAATACAGACCTAACAAGTAAAATAAAATTAACAAATGATGAAGATGATTTGAGAGAGCCAATAAAAATCAGTGATACTTACTACATTGAGGGCCATTTATCAGCAAGAGAAATATTTAAAAGAATAAAATATATTTTAGAAACTTTTAGAATTTATGATGATCTCTATATTAAATTTAAGGACTTTGAATAATTATTATTATGGTGCTAATTTTGTCGTAATATGAAATGGCAGATGAGGGAAAAAACAATATTATCATTCTTCAACAATAAAATTTGCCCCCTTGTTTTGAAGCCGTGGAAATCTTATTGGAAATTCATTGAAATTATGTTAAAGATAAGATTTTAACTCAACAAAGTCACGAAAGAATTACGAGATTGATGTATTCTGGTTATTAACGAGTAATGGAGTTCGATAGGAGGCTTTATGTTGACGGTAAAAATTACTTCTAAAGGTCAAGTAACTATTCCCAAAGAAATTAGAGATAAACTTGGTATTCGGCCAGGAGAAGACCTAGCCTTTGAAGAAAAAAATGGTACATTCTATATTAAAAAATCTTTAAAGAAATCCCCTTTTGATAAGTGGGTAGGTAGGCTGAAAAGATATAGAGGGCAAAAAACTGATGAAATAATTAAGGATTTGAGAGGAACGTGATAACTGCGATAGACACCAATATATTCCTTGATGTACTTATCCCTGATGAAAATTATTGTTTCAAATCAAAAAAGTTACTTGATGAGCATATCGAAAGAGGGCAACTGATCATAAGCGAGATCGTATATGCCGAACTTGCCTCTCTGTTTTTGTCCGAAAAGGAGCTGAGAACTTTTCTTTCTGATACTGGAACAGAACTTGTTCATTCTGGTGAAAAGGCATTATGTATCGCAGGTAACCGATGGAACGAGTATGCAAAAGATAAGAAACGCTCTTTACAATGCCCTCGATGTGGGAAAGAAATAACCGTTACATGTCAGAACTGCCATTCTCCTATTACATTCAGACAGCGAATTCTCAGTGATTTTATTATAGGTGCTCATGCCCTTGTACATGCTGATTTGCTTCTTTCAAGAGATCGCGGATTTTATAAGACATATTTTAAAGATTTAAGAATTGGTTGAACTTGCGTGAATTTAAAATCCTTTGGTATAATTTAACCATAATACAATAAATTCACACTGTGGCCAAATTGTGACCGACTCCAACGGAATCGAAAGAAATCAAACGGAGTTACCAGAATTTCAAACGTGTATTAAGTTGTTATTCAATAAATGGTTGCAGTCGTAACAGACACAAGGCCACTTAGTTATGAAAACTACTAAAAATACCCTTTTTAGAAATGGCATTCAAAAGGTCAGGGGTTCGAATCCCCTCAGCTCCACCAATAGAATCAAGGCAAATCCGACATTCCTCATTATTCGCACCCTTTAACCCGACTTTCGCAATTCGCACCCAAAAACGGTTATTTTTGGGCAGGTATCGCCGTGAGACCGTTGAATTTTAAGGGGTAAATTTTCAAAAGGGCTTGTAGTGCCGACCTAGCCTCTTGACGCATGCAGGGGAAACTGCGAAAATGCCTACATGTTTCTCAGGGCAAAATCACGGACGAAAGACGGGAAAACCCACCGGTATTGGAGTGTGGTAGAGAACCGCCGGGTCAGCGGACAAAGGGTGGTGCAGCGACAAGTTCTCTATTTGGGGGAGCTCAATGATAACCAGCGGGCAGGATGGGTTCGAACGATAGAGGCGCTGTGGGGTGAAAAGCCCAAGGGAAAACAGCTGGCATTGTTTCCTGATGACCGGAAAGAATTGCCGATGCTGGCCTGTGAGTCCATCCGGGTGCAGCTGGACAAAATAGCATTGTGCCGTCCCCGGCAGTGGGGAGCATGCTGGTTAGGGTTGTATGTGTGGAATCTTCTGGAACTGGACATCTTTTGGAGGGAGCGTTTGCCGTCAAGCCGCAAAGGGACAAGCTGGCGGAATATGCTGAAGGCGCTCGTCTGTTACCGGCTGATCGATCCGGGAAGCGAATTTCGTTTTCACCGGGAGTGGTATGTACGGAGTGCAATGGGAGATCTGCTGGGGGAAGATTATTCGCTGGCACAGAAGGATAAGCCGTATCGTTGTTTGGATTTGTTGCTTGAGCATCGGGACGAGCTGTTTGGGTTTTTCAAAGGGCAATGGGGCAAGCTGTTTGGAGCGAAGTACGATGTGCTGCTGTATGATTTGACGAGCACGTATTTTGAAAGCGACCCACCGCCGGTGGGATCGGATAGTAAAAAACGTTTTGGATATAGCCGGGACAAACGTTCGGATTGTGTTCAAGTGGTAGTGGCATTGGTGTTGACACCGGAAGGATTTCCCGTAGCCTACGAAGTATATCCCGGCAATACAAGAGACACCGCAACATTAGAGGAGTTTCTGGATCGGATTGAAAAGCAGTATGGGAAATTTCGGCGTACCTGGCTGATGGATCGGGGTATTCCAACGGAGGAGATGTTGGAAAAGATGCGTTCCCGAGGGATTGATTATGTGGTTGGCACTCCCAAGGGACATTTGAGCCGTGTTGAAAAACCATTGCTCGAACAGCCATGGATGCAGGCGCGTGAGAGCGTCCGGGTGAAAATTCTTCAGCAAGAGTCGGAGTTTTATGTTTATGTGGAAAGCCATGACCGGGTAGCCAAGGAACGTTCCATGCGTCGCCGCAGACTCAAGCGTTTGTGGAGAAGCCTGCACGAACTTCGCAATCGAAAGCACATCACTCGAGATGATCTGCTGATGCATATTGGGGCGCCGGAGAAAGAAGCCGGGCGGGACTTTGGGCTGGTTCGCATCTCTCTGCCAAATCCGCAAGAACCGGTGAATGAGAACACGTTTCATTTCAGTCTGGATCGTGAACGCCTGCGGCGAACGTTGCTGCGTGAGGGACGCTATCTGCTTCGTTCCAACATGCAGGCCGCTTCACCTGAAACCGTCTGGGAATCGTATCTGCTTTTGACCCGTATAGAACAGGCATTTAAGGATTTGAAGGGATCGCTTTGCATCCGTCCCATCTGGCACCAGTTGGAAAAGAGAATGGAAGCCCATATTTTTGTTTCCTTTTTGGCTTTTTGTCTTCACACGACGTTGCGAAATCTTGCCCGGGGGCGAGCCGCAGGGCTGACGTCTGAAGCAATTTTGGAAAAACTATCGACCATGCAAATGATTGATGTTCATTTACCGACCACGGATGGCCGTCACATTGTCATGAGCCGCTATACCCAGCCAGAAAAGGACGTTTCGCTCCTTTTGGCACAATTGGGGTTATCGCTTCCTGAACAACCACCACCCAAGATTTATGCATCAGGTCAGATCGGGCTGTAGTGCCGACCTTTTTGCATGACCCCTTGAATTTACTGGCTTAGCGGTTTGCCTACCCCTCGAATTGCGAAGGTCGGGTTAAGTAAAGACGAATCGGTGAACAAGCCTATCGTGTTTTCACACTGCTATCTCAAGATTTATTCTATTATAGTCAACTACCGGCATTGACTCTTTACGTCCATCCTTTTTCCTCTTTATATCAATCAAACCCAATTCAACTAATATGCCAATGTCAGTTACGATACTTTTTATATCTCTCCTGGCTATTCTTGCAAGTTCCTGGATGCTTTTAGGATGTTTTTCTCTGATTAAGTGAAGCAATTCGATCCTTTTTGGTGTAATCGCCTTCCTGAATCCCTTAACACTTTCAAAATAAATAGCCTTTTCCTTCTTTACTTCTTCGCCTCGTTCTATTGCTTCACCAGCTTTTACAAAATCATCTAATACGCCTTTTACGCTCTTTATACCAATTTTAAACTTTTTTACTTTCATAAATTTCCTTTCTTAAATTTTTCTACATCACTATAAAAGTCATTTACCAACGTCCTTAAATCAGTAAAACGGTAAGTCTCTGTTCTGCTTTCATAATATCTGTGGTCTCCCTTACCCTCAGCATTATCATACCCAATTACTCGTTTACCCTTCACAACATAGACAAGCGAATATTTATATCCATGTGGTTTATCAATGGCAGGTTCTGCTTGCCATAATTTCACCTCGATAATGTTTCCCGTATCCTCCACAACCTTACTGTGTTTTATAAGATTACCTTTTGCCATTGGTATAATTTACCACTGGTGCTTTTTAATGTCAAGCTTAGTAATTCCTTGCCGAATATATGTCCTTAAGGTAAACATTGTGATACCCAGACTCTTTGACAATTCTTTTAGTGAGTAAAGTTTCAATTCCCCTAATAGAATAGGCATTACGTATCTCCTGTGGTCAAGTGATTAATATTTTCAATGATAATACACATACAGAGACTTGGAATTGTAAAAAGAAAATGTGGCAGAGGGATACCTGAAAAACCCGCATAAATAAAATGAAAATTCCTTACAATTAAAATAAATGAATTCCCTTGAATGCTTCAAAATTACGAGTAAAATAAAACGTCATCGAATTGATGAGTCAATAATCAGATACATAGATTGAAAGTATCTAAACCATCGGAGGCAAACGAAATTCATGCTTGATATAAATTTTATCAGGAACAACCCCGACCGGGTAAAACAGGCAATCGCCCATAAACATGAAAACGCGTCCAGCGTAGACAAAATTTTAGAGCTGGACACGCAACGCCGGTCTCTGATCCATGCCTGCGAGCAATTGAAAAGTAAACGCAACGAAAAATCAAAAGAGGTCAGTGAGCTGAAAAAGAAGGGGCAAGACACCTCCCGCATTATTGAAGAAACGAAAAAAATCGGCGATGATGTAAAATCCATGGAGGAAAGGCTGAAGGAACTGGAACCTCACATCACCAACCTGCTCCTCCGCATTCCCAATATCCCCGCTGCAGATGTCCCTATCGGAAAGGATGCCAACGATAACGTTATCGTCAGGACATGGGGACAACGAAGGACATTCGACTTCACCCCGTTACCACACTGGGAACTGGGATGCCTTTTAAACATCCTGGACATGGAACGATCATCCAAGATCTCTGGTTCCGGTTTTATCTTACTCAAAGGTCTTGGTGCAAAACTGGAACGCGCTCTATTCAGTTTTATGCTAGACCTCCACACGAGAGAGCATGGCTACACCGAGCTATTTCCACCATTCCTTGTTAACCGAACATCCATGACCGGCACCGGACAGTTGCCAAAGTTAGAAGAAGATATGTATCGAACTTCTCCGGACGACCTCTTCCTTGTCCCCACGGCGGAAGTCCCGGTTACAAATATCCACCGTGATGAGATACTTTCCCCCAAAAACCTTCCCGTC
The DNA here is from genome assembly GCA_007618135.1 of Candidatus Brocadia sp. WS118. GTDB lineage: Bacteria > Planctomycetota > Brocadiia > Brocadiales > Brocadiaceae > Brocadia. The sequence goes on from PHFX01000166.1 coordinate 18,351, forward strand.
TACTATACCGCCTATACCCCCTGTTTTCGGCGCGAGGCGGGTTCTTACGGCAAGGATACACGGGGAATTATCCGTGTTCATCAATTCAATAAAGTCGAATTAGTCAAGCTCGTAAGGCCTGAGACCTCTTACGATGAGCTTGAGTCATTGCTGGGTAACGCAGAAAAGGTGCTCCAACTGCTCGGACTTGAATACCGGGTGGCAAAACTATCCACAGGAGACATGAGCTTTGCAGCGTCAAAGTGCTATGATATTGAGGTATGGGCGCCCGGTGTGGGCAAGTTCCTGGAGGTTTCTTCATGCAGCAATTTCGAGGATTTTCAGGCACGACGCATCAATATACGTTTCCGGGATGAGGACGGCAAGTTACGGTTTGTGCATACCTTGAATGGTTCAGGATTGGCTTTGCCTCGCACGGTTATCGCAATCCTTGAGACCTATCAGCAGAAGGACGGCTCTGTTACAATTCCTGAAGTCCTTCAGCCCTATATGGGAGGAATCAAGGTTATCGCCAGACAATAACTGCCTATCGTATCTGTTCTTTTCACCGGCGAAACCACCTCCCTTTACATTAGATTCTCCACCCGGAATGACATTTTTGTATTATTCTTTCATTTGCCAGTGACTCACGATTCATTTTTATAAGGAGTGAACTGGATGTCTCTATATCGTTATTCCAACGTATAGCTCTTTCCGAACATCTCTAAACCAAACCACTTCCCTTCAGAACCAATGAGTAATTTACCTTTGCCGGTAATAAGCAAAAACAAGATAAGCAACGGAAGTAGCACGGGGAGTGCAATAATAAGGACGGATAAGGTTACAAAGACTGCAGGTATTAATGCAATGAGCACTATTGCCATCAAGGGGAAGACAAGCATACAGACAATGACGAGGATACTTAACGCAAATACCAATACCGGAGGAAAGATGAGAACCGACAATATGCCCCAGAATCCCTTTCCAAAAAAACCGGAAATCTTCTTATCAAACACGAACACCCCGCCATGTACATATTCCTCCGCCGGCTCACAAAATTTCCCTTCCGGTGGTTTTTCAGGGATGGGTTCTTCCGGCTTTGGCTGTTCTTTTGCCGGTGTTTCTTCTCCGGTTGCTACCTGCGGAATATCCCCGCTGGTTTCTTCCGGTGCGCCTTCCTTCTGCGGATGCTCTTCAGATTCCTTTTTCTTCAATTTTCTTTTCCAGATTGCCATGGTAAAATCATCTTATCCTTTACTATTACCATTCCTCAGATAAACTTGCTATGGCCTGGGCTGCAATAGCCTCACCACGTCCAATGGCATCGACACCTTCCATTGTTGTTGCCTTGATATTGACCCTGTTGATATTCACACAGAGCCATTCTGCAATATTTTTTTTCATCTCTGATTTTTTTTGCCCGAGTTTTGGGCTTTGGGCAAGAATCGTTACATCCACATTGTTAACGGCGTAACGGTGTTCTTTTAAAAGGTCAACAACTTTTAAAAGAAACACATTGCTGGAAACACCCTTCCATTTCGGATCCGTATCCGGGAAGTGCTCTCCGATATCACCGAGGGCTGCTGCCCCGAGCAGTGCGTCACATACGGCATGAAGCACGACATCGGCATCGGAATGACCAAGCAATCCTAACGGGTAATCAAACTCGACCCCGCCCAGCACCAGTTTGCGGTTTTCAACGAGTTTATGAATATCGTATCCTATCCCAAACCGCATCGTATTCCTCTTTAATGACAGATTTCTGTTCTCATTAGCTTAAACCGCTTTTTCGCATGAGGCTCTTCACGTTTTCCAATAAGGTGTCTACTTCAGACACCTGCCGCACCGTCTCTTCCCGCTCTGTCCAGCGAAGATCGCGGTATGATGAAATATTGTTGCTAATATCTTCTATTACGCGATCAATCGCCTTATTAATCTCGAATTTCATAAACTCGACAAACCGTTCGCAGATGGCATCGGTCCGCTTGATAAATTCATTCCGGAATGACTTCCTCCTTTGAGGAAAAATTGCCAACCCGATAAATGCCAGCGCCACGGCTATCCCTATGGGTACCGGAGGAGGCATAAGCCATGAGAGCACCATGGTTGCCGCAACTCCAATACCAATGGCACACGCCTCCGTCAGCAAAAAGCTAATAAACCCCGTCTGTACCGAACTGTTCAATTTCTCTGCCTCACGCTCAATATCCAGTTCCCTGAATTCTTTTGAACGCGACTTTAAGGCAATTTCAATCTCGTGCTTTCGGTCATCGTAGTGCCGTTCGGTATGTCCTTCAAGGATACCCCCTGCCCTTCGATCGGACCCAACTTCTTTCTCGATATGGTCCCGCGCCAGATCCCATAATGAACGGTTATTTCTCGAAACATAATCCACCATATCGTCGATAATCCGCTCCAGGTCTGTTTGCGGGTTTAAAAGGCCGTACACTTCTCTTTTAAACCGTTCACTGATTTTTTCCCGCCCCACCTTAGAAAGGACTACTGACCTCATCGTGACATAGGAGTTCAGGAAGTTGTCCAGTTTCTCTTTTAACCGCGAGAATACGAGTTTAATTTCATCCCGGTATTTCAAGGTATACTCTTGCATATCCTGTTTTTTATTCTTCAGCCGCGTCTCAAACCGCTCGATGCTTTTAATGTCGGTGTTGCACTTGCTGACCTTCTCACTGAGACTCTGATGCAGGTCTTGAAACACGTTATGCAGGTATTTTAACGGACTAACCAGTTTAAAATCGATCTTTGTATCGAGATCGAGTTTGTCAAACACAAAAGCTTCAACCTCTTTAATCCTGCTTTTTTCCAGGAGAAGCATATCATTTTCGACCTTCGCCTTATAGGCATCCTTTGCAGAGACCAGTAAAATCTTTGGTTCAAAACCCAGCAAACGGTAACAATTCTTTTCCAGAAAAGACACAATCTCATTAAGTTCTTCAGGAGACTTCAGGTCTATCTTATTCAGAATAAACAACACCTTTCGCCCCCATTTTCCCTTTAAAAATTGCAAAAACTGCCGTTCGCTCTCGGTGAATGGATGGTCTGATGAAGTGATAAAGAGCACCAGTTCCGCCCGGTGCACAAAACTTTCCGTCAATGCGGCATGTTCTACAATAATGGAATTCGTCCCGGGAGTGTCAACCAGGGTAACGTTTTTCAGCGATTCCATCGGATAGGTCGCCTGACACAAATGGTCTCCCACCTCCCTGATTTCAACCTTTTCACCATACGTCAATAAGGTAATTCGATTCGTCGTGGGCGTCGGGCCGTCCTGCAAGACATGCTCACCGCACATTGCATTGATAAAACTGGATTTCCCTGAGTTGTATTCACCAGCCACCAGCAAATAAAAAGGTTCTTCCAGCTGGGTGCGCATTTCAACCACCTTTTTCTCCATATCAGCAGTGCCAACCCGTTCAAAAAACTTCTTCGAGTCGTCCAGAAGATTTACCACTTCAGGAAAAATATCTCTATGTTTTGCCTTTGTTGTTATCGTTAACATATGTACTTAGCAAGTTTTTTACACAACTCCCCAAAACCCCCGCGGTAGGTCAATCGTCCCGGTTGACATAATAAATGAAAAGCGGGGACGCTTGTCCTGCCGATAAGGGGGGGATTTGGTTGCGGCTGTGCCGCACCAAGAATAACAGAGACGATGTTAACAGGTTTTGAAATGCAAGTCAAACTTTTCTTTTAACCGCTATAGGCAATCGCCTCGATCTCCACACCCGCATCCCTGGGCAATTTTGCCGCCTGAACCGCAGCCCTGGCTGGCGGTTTGTGCGGGAAATACTCCTGGTAAACATCATTCACTGCCGCATAATCATTCAGGTCTTTCATAAAGACGGTCGTCTTTACTACCTTATCCAGGGATGATCCCGCAGCTTCAAGAATCTGTTTTACATTTTCTAACACCTGCCGTGTCTGAACCCTGATATCCCCTTGCACGATTTCTCCGGTTGCAGGGAATAGGGGGATCTGCCCCGACAAAAACACCAGAGTTCCTACCCTGATTGCCTGGGAATATGGCCCAATTGCCGCAGGGGCCTTACTTGTTGCAATGACTGCCTTTTCCATTTTAATCTCCCTCTGTAAAGATTTCTTAAGAGAAGCGACTCAAAAAGAAGTTATTATTGTAGTCTTTATGGCAACCCGCGGTCAAGAATTTATCAAAGACACTACCCTTTTCCCCTCTCCGTGCCGGGCACCTATCTCCTGCTTGCATTTTTTGCCTTTAAGCGGTATCATGCATTTTATCTCTATCCATTTGGGTTACTTCCTTTTATATTTATCTAATTCAGTTTTTTGAGCCCAGGAAAGATTTATCACAAAAACGCTCAGTACAAATTTATGGAGAAAAATATGGATATCTTCCCTTTCAAACGGCAACAAGAAGGATCGACGGTTGGAAAAGAAATACCTTTTTTGGCAGGTTTACTATGGGCTGTTATTTCATTTCACGTTTATGCCGGAGACGTAATTGTCACGGTAGACAGGTTTGCGGATATCAGGAATAAAGCCCCCGTACGTTTTTCAATCTGCAGTAGTGATGAATGCCATAGGAAAAAAGATAAAGGATATGTGGAAATAAAGGCACACCTGATCGAACAAAATGAGCACGTCAGGACATACAAGATTAACCGTGTGGCGCCAGGAGAGTACTCGCTTTCTGCCTATCACGATCTTAATAACAGCGGCATATTAGAACGCAGCGGTATCCTGGGAATACCCAGGGAACCGATCGGCTTTTCGAGGCTTGACATACATAAAATCCAGCGGCACCCTAAATGGGATGAGGTTAAATTTACCGTGAGCAATCAAGAAACATTAGTCAATGTCCATCTGATCCATAGATTCGGGTTATAAAGGGTATGTATAGCAAAATCAGAACCAATATTACCGGAGTTGTTCAGGTGTAGGCTTCCGCCCTTTTATTTATACCCTCGCGCGAAAATATAATCTCACGGGCTTTTGCCTCAATGACTCTCACGGTGTTCTTATAGAAGTTCAAAGAAGGATGGCCGACCAGTTTATACAACCAGCCGCCATTATTGGGACGGTGACTGATAAACCAAAAGGCAAAGTCCTGCCCGGAACATCCATCGGCAATAAAAGGATACTTGACATGCTTTCCGGTGAGCAGCTTCCCAGAATCTGTTAAAATATTTTTGTTCTATTCCGGGGTTTTTGTATAATAGGTTGTTTGGATTTTTGAATTCTGTATTTTGTACATTACCTTTACCGATAAGCTAAATAACCACAGTGCGAGGATCTAACCCATGTATAAACTTGTATTGGTGAGACACGGCGAAAGCATTTGGAACAGGGACAATTTATTTACCGGATGGACCGACGTTGACCTTTCAGAAAAAGGCGTAGGAGAAGCAAGACAGGCCGGGCAAACCCTCAAGAAGGAGGGATATACCTTTGACACTGCCTTTACCTCCGTGCTGAAACGGGCAATACGGACGCTGTGGATCATTCTGGACGAAATGGACCTTATGTGGATACCGGTAACAAGGGACTGGCGCCTTAATGAACGGCACTACGGTGCTCTGCAGGGCCTGAATAAAGCAGAAACAACAGAAAAGTACGGAGAACAGCAAGTCAAGCTGTGGAGGCGCAGCTATGATATTCGGCCTCCTGCCCTGGAACTGAACGATCCAAGGAGTCCTGACCGTGATCCGCGTTACCAGGAACTGACGAAGGAACAGATCCCCTTCACGGAATGCCTGAAAGACACGGTAGAACGGTTTCTTCCCTGCTGGCATGAAGTGATTGCGCCTACGATCCGTTCCGGAAAGAAGGTGATTGTCGCCGCCCATGGCAACAGCCTCCGGGCATTGGTAAAATATCTGGACCATATTTCTGACAAAGAGATTGTTGAACTCAATATCCCTACCGGCATTCCGCTGGTTTACGAACTTGAGGATAATCTCACCCCGCGGCGCAATTACTACCTCGGAGACCCTGAAATGGTAAAACAGGCTACTCAGGCCGTTGCCAATCAACTGAAAAAGAAGGGTTAAAATGGCAAGCACAATGAGAATATCTGTCATAGCAGGTATCATATTGGTCATCATGATTGTTTCCATCGGCAAGGTATTTCCTAAACAAAATCAACCAACCGGGTTCCGGGGATTATCCGGAGTCATCAATAACCATGGTCTGGGCAATCAGGGTAACGGCAGTAGTCTTCAAGGAAATTTGATAATTGATTTTTCTGATTATTCAGGAGGTTCTGTCAACGGATGGTTAGAATCGAAGGGATTTTGTTTTAAGGACGGCATTCAAGACAAGAGATTAATTGAATTATCCGCGAATAAACAGGCCCTAACGGTTAAAACGAAGCAACCGGCCAGAGTTTTTATATTCAATGATTTTGTCGGTCTCAAAGAATTTTCGAAGGTAAGGATTGAATGGGGAATTATTCAGTATCCGCAAAATGCTTCCTATGAGAAAAAAATAAACAATGAAGCATTGATGGTTTATATCTTTTTTGGTGATGTTCGATTGTCCAGTGGATCTTTTTTTGTGCCGGATAGCCCATATTTTATAGGCCTGTTTCTCGGCAAAGAGGACGAAGTTAACAAACCTTACCGAGGAAGATACTTTAACGAAGGAGGACGATTTGTTTGCTTAGGAAATCCCGATCCTGGAGAAACGGTACTTTCAGAGTTTGATTTGAATCATGCATTTCAAACCTATTTCAAAGATGATGTCCCCGCAATATCCGGGATAAGTCTTGAAGTTGATACGTCTTCATCGGAAAACGGAGGAACATCAGAGGCTTTTATTAAGCGCATCGAGTTCTTCAGCAAACAGTTCTGATGAGAACCGCACGATTCCGTTGTATAGTCCCCCGATAAAGGAGAACGCAGGTATGACGAAGGTTATTTCATTTATTAACTATAAAGGCGGTGTTGGTAAAACAACCACCACGTATCATATCGGATGTGCCCTAACCCTGTTTCACAACAAAAAGGTATTACTCATTGATGTCGACCCTCAAGCCAATCTGACTTTTTTATGCGTTGTGTACAATCGATGGGAATTATTCAAAAAGGATAGCGGAACCATTGCAAAACTCTTCGAATCGTATTTAAAAGATCGTTATGATACTTACCACATTGAAGATATTATATGGAAATCTCCTGTCGAATTATTTACAAGGGGGACGGCCACAAAAGATGTCGTGCAGAATCTTGACCTGATTCCATCTGACATTGACCTGTTGTGCGTTGACATTGAATTGGCATCAAAAACATGGAGAAAGATAGAGTCGGGTTTTTATCAGGAACAACTCCAAATCCTCAGACGAACACTGAAGGGGATAAAAGAGTTATTTAGCATCGATACTTCCGATGATATCCGCGACGCCCTTTTTTACCTGGAGCAGCGCCATATCCTGAAAAATGCCATTCACAGGATAAAAGACACGTATGATTATATCCTCATTGATTGCCCTCCCAATCTCTATCTGGTGACTCAAAATGCACTCGCTGCAAGCGATGCCTATGTCATAACAACCATACCCGACCACATGTCGACCATAGGAATAAATATCCTCATCAGGAAGGTCAGGGAACTGCATAATACGATGAATCACAAATGTCGTTTGACAAACGCGGAAACAGATGACTTAACACTGAAAGGAATAGTATTTACCATGGTGCGTACCACCGGCCAGAACATTGTCAGTACTCATAAGGACAAAATGAACGAACTCCGAAAGGGCTATCGTAACGCATGCTTTGAAAGCTCTATTTCATGGGGTACTGGCTATACCGAGGCTTCTGCGCTGGCAGTTCCCGTATTTTTGATAAACGATGAAAATGCAATGCGTGTCGCTGGACAATATAAAGAGGTAACGAAGGAATTTTTACACAAAGTCAGTGGTGATTAACATGGTAAAAAGGACAAAAAAAATCGACCTGATAGACACGTTAACAAAGACAAAAGCATGCCTGTCATTACTTCCGGGCGAGGCGGAAAGACACAAGGTGGCGCTCATGATCCCGGAGATAATCAAAGAACTCGATGTGTTACGGGAAAACATTAGCCGTTTCCCTGACGCATCTGAGATTCGTCACGTAGATGGTGCTATTCATACCCTGATATCATTCTTTGAAACGCTGAAAGACAGACCCCTCCTTGCTGAAATACTCCTTCCGAAAAAGGCCAAATCAGGGAAAACCAAAAGTGTTCCCGTTGACATCAATACCTTACAAATTCAGCTAGAAGGGCTGCCTACCGAAAAAATCCTTGAAGAACTCACAAAACACAAAAAGGATGTCCTTGTGGCATTATCAGCAAAGCTGAATATAACGGCAAATAAAAAACTGACAAAAGACGCCCTGTCGGACAGGATTTTCAAGCTGGGTTTTGCGAATAAAAGAGGCTACGACCTGTTAATTGGCAAACAGGCTGAATAATTAAAATGTATCTGATTTTAATAAAAGTCCGAGAATTTCCTGACAAGGCCAGTTACGAAAACTGTCTGAAGTAACCGTCACAGCCGTACTTCCTCCACAACGATAACGTTACAACGCCTGGCAATCTCCATAGCAAGTTGTCTAAAGTGATCCCTTGCATCCATTACAGCTTTTGCATGAGAGCCAATAGCGCCATCAGCAGGTGTAAGATGAAACATGGGTTTATGAGCCTCCTGTGCCATAGGCATCAAGCTCCTGTAATGCTTTACCAAACCCAAACAATGAGGGTCCTTTCCCTGTTTATCGAGTTTCATTTCTTGCCCAACGACTTCTGATGAATACACATCTGGTATCCGCATTGCCCATCGTTCATAAGCCTTTACTGGACGATCTAGTCTCATGGCGTGTTGCATGAATATGTACCCTTTGGGTTCTATTTTTCCTTCCGGAAGCTCCAGCTTCTTTATCTGGCATCTGGTACGTCGGTCTTCCCATTCTTTCCGCCATGTATGTATGGTTGGTCCCAGGTTTTTAAGCCCTTGTAGTGAAAATAGATCCGGTGCAAGCGGAACAATAAGATAATCGGAAGCCACAAGTGCTGCACGGTTAATAGCGCCAAGGTTTGGGCCAAGATCAACGAGGATAATATCGGCATGAATCTTATTAGCGCCGCGCTGTAACATACGCCAGAAGGCTGAAATCACCCGGTATGCCCGCTCCTTTCCATCAAGGCACAACGGCCACTGTGAAGAAAGCTCATCCTCAAACCGGGCAAGGGAAAGATCGCCAACCAAAAGGTGAAGATTATCGGTAATTTCTTCAATATAAGACCTTTCCAGGATATCTCCAATGCCTCTCAGGAGGGGTTCGATAGAACCGTAAACGGTCTTATCGTGAGTATCCTCAGGCCATAACTCTTCGAGTCGATCGTCATTAAGGAAGGCCGAGGTAAGGTTTGCCTGTGGATCAAGGTCTGATGATAATACCTTTAATCCAATTTCTGAATACATCCACGAAAGATGATACACAAGAAATGTATTCCCCACACCACCTTTATTATTAAAAAAGGCAATAACAGGAACACTCACGGTATTCTCCTTATCGTAGCCAGTATATACGTCGGTTCTACGGTAAATTCAGGCATCGGATTGCCATTTTTCTTGAGCTCTTCGCGCGCAATCTGAATTCCTACCCCAAAACGCTGAACATATCCTAATACTTTCATAGCCTCAGCAAGATGGAGATTGCGATAATCAGTTACTCCCGGTTGTCCAAAATTTTCATGGGATACCTGCCCAAAAGGGCCACCCGGACTGTAAATCTCTATACGATCTGAAAACCAGTAGATGCGGACTGGCGCGTTGGTGCCTTCATAGGTTCGATGAAGCACCGCATTGCGGGTGAGTTGTTGAAGCGCGGGCATTGGATATTCAGGATGTTTGACTTCTAACGTTCCCGTGGTAATAGAGGATGATACAGAATTATGTGCCTCGAGAATTTCAGGGGCAACTGCAAGTGGCAGGTATTCTCGCTGAAAGAGGTCAAGGTCAAGATCGTGTATTGTTGCAGAAGATAATGTCCTGATATCGAAGGGTATATCTCTTGCCCGTCTCCGCTCTGCAAGCCGTAATTCTTCCTCTGGAGTGGCAATTGCACGCCGGGGGGCCTACCCGTATCCACGTCCTTCCTCTAAGACGAACAGGGGGAGCAATAGAAGGTTGAACGATAACAACTGCAAGCTCGCACCCACAAAGTACCTTCTTTTCAACCGTCATAGAAGGGATTGGTTGAATATTTCCATCGTCCCGCATATCTGCAAGTTTACGCAGCAGTTCATCCGTTACCTGAAGTCCTTTACAAGTACCGTCATCATTAACCCCTATAAAAATAACCCCTGGTTTTCCATGCCCGGGTAAATCGTTTGCAAAGGCACATATTGCCTGACGGATACTATTAGGGTCTGAAGGTGACGGCTTCCTCTCCACACGATCCAATTCCATATCTTTAAATAATGCTTCGAGTTCTGAATCGCTCATAAACTACATCAATTCCTTACAAATAGCCTCAACGGTTTTTAACTACCCTTGCTGGTTCCTGTAAGTTTAAAGGGACTTGCCGATCGGAAAAAACACAGAAGGTAATACAAGGTACTTACATCTTTTAAGCCAGAAATATCGGAATGACAATAAGAAAAACCTAAAAATTATCGTTCGTTAGGCTTTTTACCAATAATCAATGTCCATACTTTACATTTACGAAGTAACCCTGTCAAGAAGTAATGACATGGTAAGACGCTCTCATTTCTTGTCGTTATTCTAGTAATCAATAATTTTTTTTGTTGTAAAAAGCCCTTAAGAGTTGCTATGTTAGCGTTTATTATGACAGTCAAATCATATATTTTATTTCATATACGAAACAGGCTATAAGGAGGAAGAGGTGAATAAAAAGATTACGTTTGAAAAAAACAACTTTAAAGGTGTTTTGTTACCTAAGGAATTTACCGCAGACATCCTGGTAGAAGGAAACAATATAGCCGGGGAGCCATTTGTCGCCCTGAACACGAATATCGGATTGCCCTACGTGAAAGATTATTACGTCCGGTGGGGAAAGCCCGTGGGAAAAGATGAGCCTTCCGGCGTTATTTTGCTTACCGTACGGTTCGAGGATGAAATTTTAGAAAACCATAAACTGAAGGGCTCGCTCTCGGTAAATCTTTACGTACAGGGAGCCACAAATTACATCATAAATTGGCATTAGCAATTCATGGTTTACATTTTCAATTAAGGGTAGGCAGTGCCTACCAAAATTGTGCTGTGGGATTGATTATGGCGGGCAATATCTGCTCTACCAGACTGGAAAGTCTACGGGGTATTTTTACAATTCACCTCCCAAATTCCGCTTAAATCAAAATAAATATTTCTGCAACAATTTATGGGCATTACAGGGACACGTGGCATAGGACTTTCTCATGTCAGACGCAACTATCCGGCTAGACGAACCATGTGAGTGATTTAATGCTGGTTTGATTAGACACCCGGCGCCTTTATTGTTTCCGGGTTTCCTGGGTATAGTGTGTCTGAAGGTAGACAATGATCCGCTTCGTCTCGTCTTCCGATATGAGAGCACCGTAGGTATTGATCATCTTATAAACCTCTGCTTCCCACGTGTCAGCTGAAAGCGGGGGCTGCATGGTAATATACGAAACACTGTGACACAAATTGCAGTAACCCTGTATCACATCGAGACCTTCACCCGGAGCCAACTCAGGGGTGTACAGGGGATATGTCCCCACGCTATAGACCGCGTCTAACGATTGCTTGATAGCTTCAGGCTGCGGAGTACCAAGCAGCGCCCCCCTGCTGTATTGCCCACTGCGAACCAGGCCATGAAGATTGGTTTTGGCTAAAAGGGGTTTATTCAAGGTGATTACGAGAAGCCCTATGAAAACATATAGTATCTTTTTCATCTGAGACCTTTCTATGGTATTACTGTGTAATACCTTCTTTTCCTGGTAAGCATGTAAACACACCCCAAAATCCTCTAGGTAGGTCAACCGTCCCCGGTTGACATCATAATGGAAAAACGATGACGCTTGTCCTACCGATGGAGGGAACTTCTGCTCTCCCCTCTAAAAGAGGCACAACACTTTCACCAATTCGAACTACTGTGCTGCACCTACCATTACTTCCTGCCGTTCAATCTTATTCCACAAGTAACCCTTTGGGTTCCAAAACTCCCCGTCTGACTGGATATTGCCTTTTTCGTCGGTGGCCTGCACTGCAAGTGCATACGGACCGGTACGTTTTGGAATCCAGGTAGTCTCCCAGGTGCGGAAAGAGTATTTTCCGTAATCATCCCCAAGCCTGGCCTTTCTCCAGGTTTTACCATCGTCCTCAGAGAACTCCACGTTGACCACACGCCCGTAACCACTGAAGGCAATGCCACGCACCGTGACCGGCATCTCTACCGGAATTTTACCTGATCCATCGGGAGTAATGATAAATGAACGGACGGGCATCGTCCCAACAGGGACCATTTTGACCAGACCGTCCTTGAAGTCCTTTAGCGTAGTATTGCCATGTGGCGTATCGGGCACGCAATACGTCTTTGTCATCCAGAAATTCGTGTCGGATTCGGTTAACACCCGTATCCAGGTCAGGGCCTTGATCCAGTAAGTCGAGAATTTACCCGGAACCACCAGCCGTACCGGGAAACCGTTCAGCATGGGAAGCGGCTCTCCATTCATCTCATAGGCAACAATAGATTCGTTGATAACCGGATCATCCAGATTCAAGGATTTTAAGTACCTGTGTGAGACACTCTCCTTGAGTCCTCGTCCCTTTTCCAGCCCTTCAAACTGTACACAGATCGACCCCGCCTTAATCCCCGTAGCATCAAGCACATCCTTGAGGCGCACTCCGGTAAAGAGTGCGTTGCCCATAGCCCCGTTACCCCATTGAGCGCCGGGCACCCGTGGCTGAAAACGACTGCGACTATTGCCGGAGCACTGATTGACAGCAGCGATAGAGACCGGCTTGAATTGTTTCATCAGGTCGGCCACAGACAGGGCCAGCGATTTTCCAACATTGCCTTCCACAAAAAGTCGCCACTCGGAAAGGTTCACGGCATTCGGAATACCCTCCAGATGCCATCGCACGTAAAATGCTGCATTTGGGGTAAACGGCGTCAGGAAGTAATGGCGTGGAGTTTCCAGCTGAACCGGACGGTCGGTAAGCTGGATCAACGGAAGTTTTTGAGGATAGACAACAAAGGGACCTACCGCCCCCCAGTATGGGTTGGCACCCGGTCCGGTAAAGCCCGGCATCTGCTGAGTAGCCTGACCAGAGACCTGGGCAAGAGCCGATGGTAATTTGTTCAAACCCAGCCAGGCGGCCCCTGCCCCAAGCATCTTCAGCAAAACCCTGCGTGAAACTGCTTCTAATTTTTCTTCTGCCATCCCCTCCCCTTTACATTAAAAAAACACGGCGCTGATAAAACCAATAAAAGCGCCAAAAACACCGCCCCATACAACCAGCCAGCCTAAGTGTGAGCGCATCATATCCTCAACAATTTTCTTCACCCGTTGTGGGGTAAGTTCGTTCACGGTAGCATCTACCATGGCGGCAATTTTAGACCTGAATGCTTCAAAATTGGTTTCCTTCTGCAGAACAGAGGCTACATCAATATTCCGCAATATTTCGGATGCCTGCCTCTCAAATTCCTTTTTAAATGGTTCACGCATGGGTTCAATGGCCTTTTCTCCGCCAAACAAGGTAAACATACCGCCGAAAGAGGAGTTTTTAATCACTGCCACGAAACCATGAAATACTTTATCAAAATCAATCTTGTCCAATACCAGTTCGGGTTGTATGGTGTGAGGCAGCGTATTTTGGGTGACCTTAACAAAATTTTCTCTGGTAAAAAAATTCTCCATAATCAGAGAACGCATACTCTCTTTAAATTGATCAAACCTCAGGGTGACAATGCCGGAACCATAAAGCCCCGGTATCCTTTCAAAGAGCATATAAACGGCCAGCCAGTTGGTTAATGCACCCGACACGGCAAAAAGACTGGCCAGCATAAGGGCATTTCGGCCGGCAAAATCCGGGCTTAAAAAGGAAATCGCAAATACGGCAGCGGAAATCAAATTGGTCAGGAAACTCTTATTTATAAGCATCTTCCCCCTATGTAAATCTACCCATCTGGTTCCTTCACTAAGCAAGCCCGGTGGAAGTCTATACGAAATTGTTTCCGATTTTTCTTTTGCTGTCATTTCAATAACCCCTGTCTTATAAAGTTTGCCTGCTACCGTGACTATTTTTCCGGACGGTACGTTTCAGACAGTTTCTAACGCAAGCCAATTACCATTTGTAGCCGTGAAATCCCGGCACAAGCACGGATTCTTGCAACGTACCAGTTTTTTCATGAAGGTAAATTATATCTCACCTTCTACCCGACGGGCAAGGTCATTTTGTCATCAGACCGGCTGAGTGGCAGGTCTGAATCTCCCTGCCATCAGAAAAAAAGCTGAGAGCGTCAAAAAAGGTTGCAATCTTCTCAATTTTTGTTTTTAATATCTATTCACGGGCAAAAGGCAATTTTCTTTCATCTAACATTTGCTCCCCGTAGAAATGAATAGTCCTTAACTATTTTGATATATCAAAAATATCATTATAAAAAAGAAAGGTATGGCATATGGGTTTATTCCGGAAAGGCGCGGAAGAGACAAAAATAAATGATGAAACGAAAGGTACGTTTGAAATAAAAAGTGAACTCAGAAAGGAGAGTAAAATGGCTGAAGAAAAGGCATCGACACTGACGCAGGACGTTGAAATAAAAGGCACAATCAAGTTTAGCAATGCCATGAAAATCGATGGAAAGTTTGAAGGGGAAATGTTAACGGAAGAGGGAGAATTATTTGTTGGTAAAACGGGGAGCGTTAAAGCAAACGTTAAGGTGAAAAATGCCGTTATTGAAGGTCGTATGGATGGAAATGTTACCGCAACAGAAAAAGTTGAGCTGAAGGAGAAGGCGCATCTTGTTGGCGATCTGAAGGCACGAACCCTGGTTATTGAGGAGGGGGTTGTTTTTGTCGGAAATTGCAATGTAAACCCTGATGGATTCAAGACAGAAAATACCAATTTCAAGGAATGGAAAAAGGAAACAAAAAAGGGGCCGGAATAATTTTGCCGTGAGGAATAAGCAATTTATCATGACAGAATCGATTTATGAATTCTAAAGCGGGCGAATTGCCGGAAACGAGAGATATTGTATGTCCTTATTGTCATCGGAATTTTCCGGTTTCGATTCGTTGCATCTCAATACCATGCCGTTATTGTAATCGTCATATCAATATTCAGGAAGTGCTTTTTCCACCTGAAAAACGGGAAAAACCTTCTCGTGGAGACAGAAGGATTCTTTGTTATAAGTGTGGAAAAGAAATCTACACCCACGCAAAGGCTCAGGCAATACGATGTAATTACTGTTATCATCAGAATGATATGAATGATTACAAGATAAAAGCCCTGTTGGGGAAAATTATTGAGACCCACGGCACCTTATACCTGAAAAAGAAAGGGGTCATAGAAATCTCAAACATACGGGTGGGGAACGCTATTATACAGGGGAAAATTCATGGAGACCTTTATGCAAGTGGTACGGTTGAAATCCTGAAGCCTGGCGAAATTTACGGTAAAATCACCTGCCGTAAATTAATCATAAAAAAAGGCGGCACATTCAGCGGAAGGGTGCAGATATTACCAGGAAACCGGGAATTTTCGTAAAAAGCACTGCTGCACTTGCCTTGCATGGCACAATTCATCGGGAAATCACGTTCTATGGCAAATCCTATCACCGGTAACCTGCGCCGCAATCAAACAAAGGAGACTGCATTATGGCTTCCATAGTTTGAGTCTCTTTTCGCACCACCTGTAAATGATGCCGCCCCCATGCCATCATGAGCAACCAACTATGCAAGAAAAACTGCACACGACACAGAGAAACTTTTTATGCACCGAAAGGGGTTTTTCTGCAAACGAGTTTTTTCATTCCACTTCTTTCAGGAAATTATCCCTATTGCAAGGATGGAAGGAACGTCAAGTGGCATACACATGGCGATGAAGTGTGCAAGGGGTAGCTGATACGTAGCTGCTGAAACTATGAAAAAATTTACCATTATTCATGTTATCCTTTTGCTCAGCCTCTCCGCAGCAATACAAAGCAGCGCTCACGGATACGGATATGCCAAAGAGGAAGATCCCCTCATTAAGATATTTAAGGCTGTTATCTTTTATGGAAGACAGACCAACTGGGAAAAGGTCTCCCGTGAAATCGCCACAATCAGCGATCGCATTGCGGATGTTCACGCAATATTCAAAATAGACCTCAGGCCAGAGATTGATCATGCCATTCAGAAACAGGATTTCCAGTCCCTGACAAAGCACATGGCAAACCTCATCTTTTTTGCCATTCGGGAAAAATTTTATTATAATCTCCAGGAAAACCTGACAATTTTTACCCGTTCTAAAGTCAGATTGGGATTGGCAGAAGAATATTATCTCACCCTCCTTGCAGGAAACGTGAGAAATTACGATGTCCGGCACAAGACCAGATTACATGAAGATATTTACCACCGGTTCGTCAAAGCCAGAGGAACCCTTGGCAGTATAGGTTTTTTTGGCGCCGGTGCAATGCAACCTGACGTAAAGGAATTTGAGATATTAACAAAAGAAATTGAAAAATTGCTCTTCAGGGCATTTCCCTATTTTATAACCGGCAAGGATACACACAATAATCAATGACACACCTCTTCCATAATGAAGCACACCATAAGAAGGGTGCAGGGAGATGATTTGGCTACGGCTTGCTTCTTTTCAGTCTTTCGAAGGGCGGGAATAGAAGGATTCATTCTCTTCGTAATCACCCTTTGGTGTGTTATAGTATTACCGTGTAAATTCTCCCTTTTTTCGGAAGTTTTTTTACACCCCCCTTCACCTCCCTTGATAGAGGGGAATTGGTTGCGGCTTTGCTGCGCTATGTGTTATGCAGACGACCGGGCTGATACGATTGCAGTTCCTGTAGCAGGGTCAGAGAGTGCTCCGGAAGGAAAAGAAGCTATTTCCCTGGAGGCTTTCCCGGAAGATTACTCCTTTGATATTGCGTCTATTCGTACCGGGACTGAAGAAGACGGGAAAAAATTTCAATTTCATGGTTTTTTTGAGGTCACAACACCTATTCATGGCAGTGACGATGAATCGCAGCAGTCATCCTCTCAATTCCTGAAAGATAATGAACTTACTCTGTGGTTGAGAAAACAAATATCCCGGAAGTTATCCTTTGGCTCAGAAATCGAGATAAAAGACGGATTTGGAACGTACGAGCTCGAAAGATTTGAGTTCGATTACGAGATCATCGGGAAACTGCTGATATTCCGGCTTGGAAAGTTTAAATACCCACTAGGCATAGAAAGATTTGTGGAATCCGCTCCATTAAACAAATTGGTGGACCGTCCTTTCCCCTCAATCAGGATTATACCGGGTACATACTCCGATATTGGGGGGATGCTTCATGGCGCAGTCCCTTTTTATCATAACACAAAACTGAAGTATGAACTAGCCCTGTCAAACGGCCTGGCGGGGCCGGATCACGAGGATGTACAGCAACTCTGGGATAATAACAGGAATAAGACCATTGGCGGAAGACTGGGATACGAGATGCTTCCGGGACTGGAAATTGGTGGTTCCTGCTCTCGGGGAAAGTATGATAAAGACAACCGATTGAGCATCGATTTCCTGGGCGCCGACATTCAGTTCAAAAAGGGAAATCTGGAAGTGTGTGGCGAGTATATTACCAGCCATGTAGAACAGAGTTCCGTTGACGGGGGAGATTATAACCGGGATGGTTATTACTTTCAGGTCTCTTACCAATATCCATTTCATTTGAACTATATAAAATATCTGGAAGGGGTTTTCCGGTTTGATTCCGTGGATCCCAACCGGGACATCACCGATGGACATGAGGCTGACCGGATTGCCGTTGGCATAAATTATTCCCCTTCGGAACATTTCTTATTCAAGTTTGAGTACGAGATAGAAAACGAACCGAAGGAAGAGATACACGGGAAGTCCTTTGTTCAGGCAATTTTCAGATGGTAAAAAGACCCATGCCAACAATACGAGGGATTGCCGTTTGAATCAGATGAGCAATTTACCATTCGATTCGATTTTCCCTTCGATATTTACTAAAATGTAGCACGGTATACTTATATAATCATGAAAAGCTTCCATAAAATTTTTCACCCTGAAAAATTCAATTTACTTCTTTACTATACCTTAACCAGTTTTGTCGCTATCGCCGCAATGAGCCTCATGGTAGGATGGATTTTCCCACGTATGGAAAGCAAAGAACTGATCAGCCGGAGCGAGAAATACGCACAACGGTTCATCTCACACCTGAATTATGAAATCTATAAGGATTTTTTGCTTCCTACCCTGAAACGTGATAAACAAATAGATTTGGAAAATAATAAAACTCAATTGAGAAAACTGGATCACGTGATCCGGGAAAATTTGTATGGTCTGCATATAAAAAAACTCTACCTCTACGATTTCGAAGGACATATCATTTACAGCACCATTCCCGAACACATTGGTTTTACCTTGGACCGAGGGATGAATAAAAATCTGGACTCTGCCATCAACGGTAAACCGGCATCGGTATTACGATTAGCGGGGACTACCGACTCGAAAGGGATCGATGTCGTGGAAACCTTGCTCGAGAGCTACTATCCATTCTATGACATGGAAAAGGATGGCGGGGAAAAAACCCAAATTGGCGTCCTGGAGATATACCAGGACATGTCTGATTTGAAGAGACAGATCACAAAGGCCCGGGAAAAAGCAATTGTCATGACCGGCTCGGCAATGGGAATTTTATTTTTAGCGCTTTTCCTTATCGTCTTCAAGGCAGCGCGGATCATCGATACAAAGACACACCAGCTCATAGATTCGAAAAATAGCCTCGAGCAGAAGGTTGAGGAGCGCACATCTGAAATTCGTGAGGCTTATAAAGAATTACAGCTTACCCAGCGCAAACTCATCCAGAACGAAAAACTGGCAAGCATCGGAACCCTGACTGCCGGACTGGCTCATGAGATTAATAATCCCCTGGCTTCTATTGCCAGTTGTGCAGAAGGTCTCATTGAGCGGCTTAAGACTGCCCTGGGTCATAAAGAACAAAGAAACCCCGCAGAGAAAGCGGATTTAGAGGTATTTCCTGAATATCTGAAAATCATTTGTGATGAAACCTACCGATGTAAAACTATTATATCAAATCTGCTCAACTTCGCCAGACACTCGGCGCCTAAATTTGAAAGAATTGATATCAACCAGATTATCCATGGCACGCTCTCGGTTGGACAATACCAGCAAAAAGACCGGAAGATACAACTTCACCTTTCCCGTGAAGCCTGCGAAGTAATCGGAGACCCACAGCAGCTTAAGCAGGTCTTTCTCAATTTACTCATTAATTCATTCCATGCAACCGAGGAAAGCGGTGGTGACATTCTTATCTCTACCATCAAAAAACAAACGGTGGTACAAATTATCTTTAAAGACTCTGGTATCGGGATTAAACGAGAGCATCTGGATAAAATATTTGATCCGTTCTTTACCACAAAATCAACAGGAAAAGGCACGGGACTTGGACTTGCCATATGCTACGGTATCATCGATGTCCATAATGGGAGGATAGAGGCGTTCAGTGAAGGCCCCGGTACCGGTGCAACTTTTACCGTTTCACTGCCAAAGGCAACATGAGAATTTATTTTCTAACGATATTGACACCTTTCTCGGGAAACATAAGCGTATGAGTAAAAAACCAAACCTCATCTTCACCGATGATGAAGATACCTTCAGAAATATTATGGCAAAGGAACTCAGCCGCATGGGTTATAATGTAGTCAGCTGTGCCAGCGGCGCTGAGACGTTAAAAAATATCCAGGAACGGGATTTTGATATCGTCATCCTCGATATCAATATGCCCGTGATGAATGGAATCGAAATTTTAAAAAAAGTGAAGACCCTCGATCCTACTACGGAGGTAATTGTCCTTACCGGTCAGGGAACGATTGAAAATGCCGTTCAGGCCATCAAGCTTGGCGCTTATGATTATGTAACGAAACCTTGCCGGTTAACTGAACTGCATATCCTGCTGCAAAAGGCGTTAGAAAAAAGGCAGTTAAACAAGGAGAACGTGCATCTGAAAAGATTGATGAAGGATGCTCAAAAAACTCCTACGTTGATTGGAAACAGCGCGGCAATAACTGCTGTGCATAAAATGATTGAAAAGGTTGCAGCTTCCGATGCCATCGTCTTAGTCCAGGGGGAAAGCGGCACCGGGAAGGAACTCGTTGCCCAGGCAATTCATCAACGCAGCGCAAGGGCAAACAATCCCTGTGTTGTGGTTAATTGCGCTACCTTGCAGGAAACCATATTGGAAAGCGAGCTTTTTGGGCATATGAAAGGCGCATTCACAGGCGCCGCTGAATCACGGGTAGGTTTGTTTGAAGTGGCAGATGGGGGCACCATATTTTTAGATGAAATTGGTGAACTGACGATTAACACACAGGCAAAACTGCTTCGTGTCGTTCAATCGGGAGAAATCCGGCGTGTTGGTGATAACCGGATAATCACGGTAGACACCCGGATCATTGCGGCCACGAATAAGAATTTAGCAACGGAAGTAAAAAACTGCAGATTCCGGGAAGACTTGTATTTCCGCTTAAACGTAATCACCCTGTCGCTTCCTGCCCTGCGCGACAGGAGGGAGGACATCCCTGCTTTGATTGATTATTTTGTCAACACCTTTTGCCAAAACAAACAGAAAAAGGCATTACTTCCAGAGACCATGGTGATGATGATGCAATATTCATGGCCGGGAAATGTCCGTGAGTTAAGGAACACGATAGAACGATTGATCGTATTAACAGAAAGCGAAAACATCCCGATTGAAGATTTACCCGAAAACATCCGAAATATTTCCTCAAAGCTCAACGTGGTTGAAGGAACAGACGGAACACTGAGTGAAATAGAAAAAAAGCACATTCTGAAGGTGTTACAGGAAAGGAAATGGAATAAAACACTCGCAGCGGAAGCCCTCGGTATATCTCTGAAAACATTATATAATAAATTAAAGATTTACCATATTGATCTTCAATGAATATTTTTTAGTAATTCTACAGATTTGTCATTATACTTAAGACATATTTTTCCAAATGTATACTATACATGCAGACGTAAATAATTGTGCGTGATTGTAATTTTATGCCGGAGTAATGGTATAATTACTCGGGAATAACAAATAATATACCTCATATTATATGCGCAATTATTTATAACCGCATGTATAAAAAGGTAATTGTGAACCCTGATATTTCCATTGTTATC
>PHFX01000016.1 GCA_007618135.1 Candidatus Brocadia sp. WS118
CAGCTTGAAGAATTTAATTACCCATTGTGATGAAACAGTATCTTTTGGTCACGACATTGTGATATTTCCTGGGTTTCAGCGGTTTTACTGAACGATGTCCTGAACGTTATTTTTGTGAACGATGTCCTGAACGTTGTCACTTAATAAAACTAATTCCTTAAAAACAATAGACCAAAAAAATACTACAAATGAAATTAAAATATTTTAATATTACGCCTAAAATTATAAACTTTAATACCCAGAAGATTTCCAGAATACTTAAACAATCTAGGAGAAAATCTGCTTGGGGAATTGATATAAATGAATGCTTTTTAAGGGTGGCAAAAATCACTCGGGTATCTAATGAATTAATAATTGACGACCTCAGTATCATTGAAATTCCTCAACTTAAACCCGAAGCAAACATTTCACAATCCGTTTATATCAAAGAGGCTATCCAAACTTTTTTTACAAGGCATTGCATCCATAGAGACGATAAGGTAGTAGTGTCTATTCCCGGACAGTCTGTGTTGTCCAGGTTCATTAGCATACCTCCTGTAGATAAAAAACAATTGAAAGCTATCGTAAGTTATGAGGCGAAGCAACAAATTCCCTTTGATCTCAAGGACATTGTATGGGATTATCAACAATTAACGGAAAAGGTTATTGACGTAAATAGCATAGAGGTTGGTTTGTTTGCCTCTAAGCGAGTAACACTCGACCAGTTATTGGCCAATATCTCACCACTTAAGCCTAAGCTAAATGCAATACAGGCAGCACCTCTGGCTATTTACAATCTTATTTCTTTTGACCAACAAATCAATGGTCTAACGATCATTATAAACGCAGAAACAGAAAACACCGATCTAATTATTGTTGATGGTCTATATTTCTGGCTTAGAAGCATCCCTACTTCTAAGGTAGATGCTGACCTTGTTAAAGAAATCCAGAGATCTATGGAATATTACAAATCTTTAATGAAGGAGGCAGCTAATTTTCAGACTATTTTACTCATGGGAAATAAATTTAAAGAATCACATAACGTAAAATTTATTACCGATAATTTTGCCTGCGAAGTAAAAATCTTTAAGACCTTAAACAATTTAAAATTGTCAAGCAATATAAATCCTACCTATTTCAACGAAAACATATTACCTTTTGCGTCTGCATTGGGGCTTGCACTCCAGGGAATCGGATTAGGCAGAATAAAAATTAATTTATTACCGCCGGAACTGATAAAAGCCGCAGAGATTTCAGAGAAGAAACTATATGTGGTCGCTTCTCTTGGGTGCCTGGCCCTGTCGTTTATTATTCAATATGTTGGATTATATGCGCGAAATACCCATTTTCAGAATTCAGAAATTCAGTATCAAAAAGTGTTACAAAATATAAAAGAGCTTGAAGGAAAGTATAAAAATGCCGAAACTCTTGCACAAACAAACAAGTCTGCGCTTGACCTTATCTCCTCCATTGATTCTTTCCGGTTTCTTTGGTTGGAAGGCTTGAATAAATTACTCTCTCTGATACCGGACAACGTATCTCTTTGCGGTATCCAATCTTCATGGGTAGACGAAGATGCCATAGGTCTGTCGAAACAAACACCACCAGGGGTGGTAGTTCAGCAGAAAAAAACAGCCACGTCCCCACAACCTGGTGCTTCTAAAAAATTGCTTCTCATGGGAATCAAGGGAGAAAGTCAAGAACCAAGGATGCATTTTATTGAAGAGAGTATCCTTAAACCTATTCAAAATTTAACCCTTTTTGACAAAAAAGTTGCTGCATTTAAAAATGTAGAAATAGTGCCAGGTTCTTCTCGTCAGGTAGAGCACAAAGATGGCCTGGGTAATTGCATCAGTTTTGAGATACGATGGATTGTAAAATCAAACAATGAAATACACAGTGAGGAAGATTCATTAGTGTCAATAAGTGGAACTTCAACGCCGCTCAATAAATCCTAAAGAAAAACGCAGGTTTTATATAATTTATGAATACCATCAAGAATATGAATTTCCTACACATTCGAAAGATGTACCATAGTATCTTTGCTCGTATACTGAACTTTTGGCTGATCACTGGCATTGGTTTTTTTACCTTGTTGATACTTTTATTTGCATTTATATCTCCACTTTCAAATCAATATGCCAAGACTTACAAGAATGTGATGAATTTATCAGTTGCATTCGAAAGATATGCTGCAAAAAAAGACCTATATAATGAGTCTTGGATTGCATCAAAAAGACAAGAGGCTGAACTTTATAATAAAGAAGTTGAAAAGTGCAAGTCTTTTCTTAAAGGGAGAGATGATCATCTGGAATCAGTTTTTGTGATACAAGACACAGAAAAAAGGCTAATGAAGGTTGAGGATGAAGCTCTCTGGAAGAACGAGTATGGGAAAAGGATTTCTGCATTAGTGGCAAAATTAGAAGCAAATCACGTTGCCTTAGATAACGGCGCTTTGCCATTTCAAAATTGGGGGGCAGAAATTCCCGTCTGGGACAACATTTTATCAGCTCAAAAAAGATTTTGGATTATAGAAGCGATTGTGAATATTATTCTTGATAATAACGGAATTACAAAACTTGAGAAAATCACCTTTAAAGAATCATGCTGTTCATATGACCTTTCTTTTGCGCACATTTACACCGCAATACCCATTACTATGAAGGTTGAATTGCAGGCAGACCGTATCCAATTTTTGCTACATGATATTTTAGAATCGTCCATTCCCTTTGTTATAGAGGGTGTCAATATTTCAAGTACCAATAAAATTCTGAACCCCAACTCCTCCATGGAAAATAATAATGCCTCCAGTGCTGAGACAAACAACAATCTGCCTCATCTTATTACTGACATTACTATTGATGCATATGTCATTGACTACAAAACATAAATCATTAAAAAAAGATGAATATTAAATATTTTGTCTTCAAACACTTTGAAAAATTCATCCTTGGTATTATCGTGTGTTACCTTATATATACGGTAATTTGTACCTTTGTTACCGCAAGTTTAAAAATACATAATATTGATTCAAAATTGCTGTCACTATCAACCATTATCGACAGAAAGCTTAAAACAGGTGTACCGCCACCGATAAATGCAGACCGAAAAGATGCGGCACAATTAGAATTGCGACTTACAACTCCACCCGCTGCAAGTTTTTTATTGCGACCACACCTCTTCAGTAATTTTACATCAGGTGGATCAAATATGGACATTACGACCAAGGATTTACTAAAAAAACGAGAAACACAACTTTCCTCCAGCATGGAAGGTAACATCCACGGAACTACAGAGTTTATCCTCAAAGGAGGAACTGCAGATATGGCATTGATTCAAATCAGGAAATTTTATAAAGACAAATGGTGGGCTGAAAGTTTTACCGTTGGAAAAGGAGAAATAATTGGCGGTGGGAAAAAAATCGGTGCGGAAACTGTAGATTTTCACACATACTGTAGATTGACAGAAATTACTCCTCTTGCACCAAAACCATTCTTCACCAAGAAAACTACAGCCCTTCGGAATGAAAAGGACGAATTTTTAGGTATCTCGATGATAGAAGAAAAGCATATGGTCACAACTTCGCAAGTCTCCTTTGAAAATAAAAAAGGGGAGTCCTATAATGTCTGGATAGGAGAGGTGGTTAAATTGGGAACAGAAACTGTTACCGTTTGTCCAATAACTAATACCATGTCAACTCATTAACAATATCTTTTTTAAAAGAGGTCTGCATGAAAAACATATTTACCCCAATCTTGATCGTTGCCCTGAGTATGCCTTTCCCCGTTTTAATATCATGTCAACTGTTGGCACAAAATAAAAACGGTTCTGAAGCGAATCTCCCTCCTGCTAATAATTATTACCTAAAGACCGCAAAAATGTACTATGGACAAAATGACTTCACGAAGGCCATTGATACACTTGAATTGGCCATTCTCCTTGAGCCTAATAATGCTGAAGCACAAATGTTACTGAAAGAATCCAAGCGACTTTTAGAAGAAAAAAAAGTCCCGCGTGAGGCAGCAACAGTAGCTGAAGCCAGCTTAACAGAAGAAAGCGCAACGCCAATGGCCCCCAATGACGACATCTCCATTTTATTGCAAGACGCATATGCTGCTATAGAAGAAGAGCAGTATGATGCTGCCTTAAAAATAATAGAGGCAATACTTACAATAGATCCTATTCATAGAGAGGCATTATATATCAAAGGGAAGGTAAACGATATAAAGCATCAAAGGATTACAGAAAACCTACAAACTACTCATGAACAAGAAAAGCTAAAGAGCTATGAATACCTCAGAGACTCAGCTATTCCCCATCAGGATACCTTAAGGTTTCCTCCCAAAGAGCAATGGAGAGATATTTCAAAGCGTACACTTCCAGAGTTGGACAAGATTGTTGAGGAAAACAAAAGAAAAACAGAACAACTACGAATGATTCCTAAGCCCGAAAAAGACACAACGCCAAAAATCATAAAAGATGCCCTGAATACGATCATTTCATTCGAATTTTTAGATACGCCCTTAAAAGACATTATCATATTCATACGAGAAAAAACCAATGTCAACATGATTGTCGATTCAGATGCAGGAAATGTTTCCGTTACCTTAAAGCTGAAAGATGTGCCATTACGAACCGCGCTGAAATATATTTTACCGAACGGATATGAATATGTGATTGAAGGAGATATTATTCATGTTTATAAGCAAAAAATGGAACTACGAGTCTATGACGTGAGGGACATTCTTATCAATCTCGATGATAAAGAGCCTCTTGAATTTGACATTACCGCAGCCGCCACAAGCCAATTAACCATGCGTAGGAGACAGAGTGCCAGAACCAAGGATCCCTCTGAGCGAATACAGGATCTGATAGAAATGATTGTAACCACCGTTGAGCCTTTAACCTGGTCACCGCGTGCCAGTGTTATTGGTTCTACCGGGACCGGTGGTCAGCGACAGATTAATGCTTCCGGTCAGGGTGAAGGAAGTATCATTGCAAGGATGGGACAACCTGGGGATCTGGTTATTGTTAACAGCAAATACGTCCATAAGCAAATCGAAGATCTGTTGGCCTCTCTGAGGTCGGCGCAAAATCTCCAGGTGTGTATCGAATCCCGATTTATTACCGTTTCAGACAAATTTCTTGAGGATATTGGAAATGAATTGCTTAGCGGTGATATGGAGATTGATACTGGTGCGGAAAATATAGAAGGCAACCTCGGTAGTCAGAACATTACTGGTCTTAGTTTTAATTATACCATCTTAGGTAACGTGGCAGGCTTTTTACGCGCCGTTCAGGAAAGCAAAGACTCTGAGTTCCTTACTTCACCCCGCATAACACTTTCTAATACCCAACGGGGAAATATAGCTGTTGTAAAAACCATCAATTACGTCCAAAGCACGTCTGTCTCCGAGGGTATTGTTACTCCTGTTATTGGCACAATACCCGAAGGTACTACCTTTGATGTGAGACCAATTGTAAGCGCAGACAGAAGATATGTCCATTTGGAAGTCACCCCCTCAGTATTCCAGATTGAAGCGATCGATTCTTTTCGGTTTAGCGGGGTTGGCACAGGGACTACCTTCAGTGGAGGTGGTGCATCAACCGCGAACATTCCTCCTGATCAAATAATCCAGTTACCCCAGGTAAATGTTTCACAGGTGTCTGCAACGGTTTGCGTGCCTGACAAAGGAACGCTCATGATTGGTGGTCTAGGCCATATCACCAAAGATCACCTGACATCAGGTATTCCTATCTTGTCCAATATCCCGGTACTGAAAAGATTGTTTACCCGTGACCAGAAGACTCATGATAAAACAAATCTGATTATTCTTTTAAAACCAACGATCCTGATTAGAGAGGAACACGAAAAAAATTTATTGAGCAGTCTATCAAACAAAAAACCTAAAGTGATACACACAAATATGAAAAACAAATAGCAAACCTTTGCTATATGCTGATACATGAAATTATTTCATTTGCCTCGGAGGTATCAATATGCACAAAATGTTTAGTACAAATACCATCTTCCTGGTTCTCATTGCCTTGCTCGTCATAATGCTGCTCTTTAAGAATACGACGAATTATGTTGTGGCACAAGGAGACGGGAATGCTCGGCATGTCTTCGGTGTTGCAGGAGAAAGACAAGGCAACAGACAATCGTTCTATCTTGTAGATACGGCGGAACAAACCATTATGGTATATGAATATTTTCAGGGAGGCGGATTAGGATTAGTAGCTGCACGGAATTATCAATTTGATAAAAAATTACAAGAGCATGGAAAAAGCTATGGTCTGTCTATTGAAAATGTAAAAGCAGAACTCTCGAAGGCACAGACAAAATAATTAGGAAAGAATCTTATAATTCCTGAATAAGATTGTTTCTTTTTGATGCGATTTGCAGTAATCTCGTTTTAACTTCTGCAAACGGAAAATTTTTACCAGGACATGCCGTACATTTTTGATGTACCTGCTTGTGTTGTAATATATTGGATGAATCAATACTATATTTTCTGGAAAGATATTGAATTAGCCTTACCAACGACTCAATCTGATTCTCAGTAGGAATATCTGCATTTTCGAAATCACCAACCAGACAAATCCCAATTGCTACACGGTTACAATCTATATTTGCTGTATGTGCGCCATGAATTTGCCTTTTCCATCGATTACCAACTTCTATCTCTCCATCGCCGGAAAAAGACCCATTACCGATTACAAAATGATAGGCAAGCCCGTGCTCCCATTTTCTTTTTTCCCGGTGATAATGATCAAATCGTGCTGCATTTCCCTTCGCAGTGGCACTATGATGAATGACAATATACTCCCAAGGTTTGTCATTTACGTCAGTACAACAGAGATGCTCAAGGTTTTGCGCATAAAATGGGTTTTCGGAATTTGCATGCCCGGTAGCCCATTTAACCTTCGCACCGGGGAAAAAAAGAAGAGAAATGCAGAGGCCTGATGCAATGATAATCATGGATAGCGAAAGACATTGAATTATTCCTTCGCAGGTATGTCTCGTTCTATTCCCAAAGCCTATTAAGTTCCGCGTCAGTATGGACAATATTTTTCTATACATAACGATGCTGCCTTAATAAAAATTCTCTAGAAATAAAAATAACCTTCCTGTGAAAATATTCATACAGAACAAATTCGGCAGGAAGGCTATCTTTAAATCCATTGCCGTGGAGAGTTTTTATTTCAGGTGCATGCCATCTTAGCGGATTAAAGACCCTTTCCTTTGCGTCCCCCGATCACTCGGGGTTTGCCTTTATCGTTGCTTTATTATAAATTTTAATTCTGTATTGTCAATAGATAAATTGTTGAACTCATTTTACAATCAATTTACCTGGATCCTAAGATATAAAAAGTAAAGAAAAAAGGATAGCAATATATTGATTTGTTCGAGGCAATTCTTATCGGATTTTTATCCTGGCATAGCCCTGGTGTTCGCCAAACTTATCAGACCAGACGATACCAACCTCCCAGATATCGCCCTTTCGCATGATCTTCAGCAACGCACCCAGTTCTTCAATGTCATTAATTCGATACTGGCCAACATACACCAGCACATGGCCCTCTTTTATCCCTACTTCTGCGGCGGGGCTTTTTTTTTGTACTCCCGAAATTAATATCCCGCTCTTTACCCACCACAGATTTAATTGTTTTGCAAGTTGGGGGGTTAAATCCTGCACAAACAAACCCAGCTTCTCCAGGGCAAGCTTCTCTATGGAAGGAAGCGGTGCCTTTTCCAGTTTAACATCGACTTTGTGCTCATTCCCATTACGATTAATATTAATGTACAGCTTATCACCGGCATTTTTCTTCAGGATGTATTTTTCAAAGTCAAGGATATCAAGGATCTCTTTCGAGTCTATTTTGGTAATGTAGTCTCCTACTTTGATTTGCGCCTTGTCGGCAGGACTTCCCGGCTCAATGGATGAAACCTTAATTCCCTTTGAACTATCATCCTGCTCCTCGACCTGTGCGCCAAACCATATTTTATTGAGTTCTCTAAAATTAAAGAGTTTAACGAGGGTCTGTCTTACTTTATCAACAGGGATGGCAAACCCTATCCCCTGCGCTTGATTTACAATGGCGGCATTAATGCCAATAAGTTCCCCGTCAATATTAATGAGAGGGCCGCCGCTGTTTCCGGGATTAATCAGCGCATCCGTCTGAATAAGACCTTCGTATTTAATGTCTCCGTACTCGCTATTGAATGTCAAAGTGCGGTTTTTTGCGCTTAATACGCCTGTGGTAATAGAGTTTTCCAGACCAAAGGGGTTGCCCAGCGCTATAACAGACTCACCAATCATGAGGTCCTTTGATGTTCCCATCTTAACATAGGGAAGCGGTGTGGGTGAATTGATTTTTAAAACGGCAAGATCGCTGATTGGGTCAGAGCTGATCATGGAGGCCTCGAAGTCTCTGCCGTCCGATAATCTTACCTTGATCTTTGACGCCCGGCTTATCACATGTTCATTGGTAACGATGTAACCGTCTTCGTCGATAATAACACCTGAGCCTAACGGTCTTTCAACCATCTGTTTCTGGCTCTGGCCAAAAAAATCATTGAAAAACTGGTCAAACAGCTCACTTCTCGACCCAAAAAACGGGTCTACGTGTCGCACGCTGAGAAGCCTTTCCGTACTGATATTGGCCACGGCAGGTCCCACCTTCTCAACTGCTATAACCGTGGGGGTCCTGCGATTCGAGGAGGTTTCGCGGGCAGATACCTTATGGGAAAGGAAAGGAATGCAAACAAGCGTTAAAACTATTGAAAAAAAGAAAGGGATTTTTTTCAAGTCAGTTTATCCAAAAAATCTCATTGTGCTTATTATATAAGCTTTAGTATGACCTTTCCATCTTATTCTTTGACAAGAGCGCTTCCTTCTTCACCGTCCTTAATAAGGACACGCTTTTGCACCTTTTTCACGACCTTTCAGGGTGGCATCATGATGACAAGCGGGGACGTTTGTCCTGCCGATAGCGGGAATTTTTTTACGGCTTTGCTGCACTATGAACTTTTAATGAAATCCTCCATGTGGAGAACTTTTGGGGGGCATCCCGTGTGGCGCATGCGGAACGGCACCCGAAGGCATTGCTTTCGTTTCATCAACAGATGTTTGCGGCGCTATTTCTTGAATAACGGTCGTAAAATCCTCTTCTTTTTTTATCAGGGTAGCAACCGATTCTTTATCAACGACATAAATATAATCAGAATCTTTATTTTTTACATAATAGTTGTTAGTATCTTTCTTCTTTCCAAGATAAAGCACGGCATCGCCGCCTTCCAACCCAATGGTAATCATTGCCTGTGGTTTATCCAGCGAGAATTGCGTCAGGTTTGTTGCTTTATATTGTTCGATGTAACTGCCTTTTAATTCGTCCAGAGTACGGATAAAGTAATCCACCTCCCGTCCCTGAACTTCTTTCTGTTCGTTATTTTTTAACTTCCAGACATTGTTTATTTTTTTTAATGAAACGGTCCTTTCATTGTAGTTCAGCGTCAGCTCTTTCACGTCAGCTCTTTCAAAATTCAGTATTTTGGTTGGTACTAATTCAGCCTCCAGATTTTTAATCTTGGGCCAGGAAAGTTCAAACACGAGATCGCTGTCAGCAAACATGCCATATGAGCTCACCTTATCACCATCCTTAAGCTTCTTTCCGATAAGCAACGTCCTTGTTTCGACAACTTTTTCTAAAGGTTCCTTGGGTTTCACCGCAGAATCAGTCTTTTTCTTATCTTCTTCTTCCGCTATTTGCTCCGGAACCTTTTCATACGTGACAGAAACCCGAAGTCCCGGATTATTCAATCCAAAGGGTTTAAGATCCTTAGGGGCCTGGGCAGCATAGCTGTCTACCTTTAAAAAAGACATGTCCCATATAATCTGATTTATAGCGTTCGTATCTGCTGTCGTTTGAACAGGTTTTGAGAGTTCCCACTGAAATTGCCCTTCCGCATCTTTTTTGTTTGTTATATCGCATACAAAGGTGCGGTCTGATTTTTCGATCACCAGTTTTTTGACCAAATCCTTGTTAAATTCGCTTACCAGCCTGTCGCGGAATCTCAAAAGCGGATTCTCAATCCTGTCATAGAATTCAGCGGTGGGGGCAGTGTATACCGGGTCTTCTCCCACGCGTTTCACATAACATTTAGTGCCGTCAGGCAACTTGTTCCCCACATAAAATTTAGCCAGTTCCTTGTCTTCCTCTTTGGTAACGGAAATCTCAAAAACGGGGTTCTTTAAGCCATATACGGCCAAATCCGTAGGTTTATCTGAAATAAAATCTTCTATCTCAAGGGTCTTTATCTTTTCAATGAAGTTCTTCACCGTATCCTGGTCTGCATAAATATTGATTGGTTTTGTGAGCTTCCAATCCAGGTCTAAGGACTTTTCGATAGCGATGAGATCGCCCGGAGTTTTGATTTCCAATTTGTTTACCCCATAAGTGCCAATCGATTCAAACCTCACTACCTTCCTGTCTCTCAGGTCATTTGGTCTTTTATTCAAGTCTGCAAGAATAATATCTTTCAGGAAAAATACCGTAGGCTCATCCGCGCGCTTCACATAGATATTATTGTCCAAGGAGTGCCCAAACATGACAGACTGAGGAACACCTTTCTCCGTAATCGTAACCGTATAGCGGGGAGCATCCAGGCCGAATTTCACCAAATCACCCGATTCCTCGGTAATAAAATCATTACGGTCAATTTGCAGATTCTTCAACTTGCCCAGGAGATCCTTGACTTTTTCCAAATCTGCCAAATCGTTAACAGGTTCAGAGATTCTCCAGAAATTGCCCTTCCGGTTACAAACGATGTTATACTCTGCCGTCTTCACTTCTACCTTTTCTACCGCCTCCTTGTCAAAGGAAAACACCCATTTGCTTCTTAAATCAAGGACATTTTTCGTAATTTTACCAAGAAGGGTTCCCGGCACGACCACCACCTCATCGCTCGCATCGAGTTTTATATATACGTTGTCGCCTGCAGCAAGCTTTTGACCGACAAATACCGTATATTTATCTTTCGGCCCCATTATCTGAATTTTATCAGGTTTTGCTGGAATGTCGGTATACATGGAAATGGAGATCTTTGGGGTGTCGAGTCCATAATCCTTGAGATCGAACGGCTTATCCCCTTCCTGCTTAAACGAGCCCACCTTATTCATAAATTCAAATTCCGAGAGGATGCTGTTGACCTCTGAATTATCTGATCGGAGCTTGAGCGGTTCGATGATATGCCAGTAATTATCTTCGCCTTTTTCCAGGACAACCTTGCCACTTTCGTTGTTCAATTCAATCTTCTTGATCATCGATGCCTTAAAATCAGGAAGCACCTTTTTTTGCAGCCTTTCCCATTCCTCATGAGGCAGTTGTTTTCTTTCATAAAGGAAGATGTACGAAATACCGATAGCTGCAACAATTAAAAGGATAATGGTTGTTTTAAGTTTCATAGCTTAATTCTTTCCTCCAGCTGAGAATATCATGAAATTGAACCGATGGCAAATCTTCATTTGTGTGACACTCCTGAATTAACGGCGTCTCTTCCACCAAACGATGCTGCCAATAATAATGGGTATTACCGGAATGCCCGCAATCGATATCCAGAAGATCACCTTCATTTGAATGGGGCTGATGGTCGCCTTGCGGAAATCAGGCGGCTTGGCGGATATCCCCAGTTGCGTTTCCTTTTTGGCTAACCAATTAATGGAATTGCGAAATAAGTCCGTGTTTCCAGGATTTTCTATATATTCATTCGTGGCAAAATTTACGTCTCCAAAGACCACCAATTGTGCACCCTGCGGTTTCGCCGCCGGGTCATTCGCCATAGCCGGATGTGACTGGGTAACAGACTTTGGCAATTCCTTTACCCGCGAAGCTACTGCCAGAGACACCGGTCCCTGCACATCGGTGTCTATATTATACTCAGGTTTTTTCCACTGGAGATTTGCAACATCAATCTCCCCCCACGACCCTTCGGGCGCACGCATAAGCACAGTTGCCTGATAGGGCATCTGGTCATTTGGCGGTGAAGCGTCTACAGGACACGCCCCAAAGATAATCGTATTATACGTCTTCAGATCATTGGTAATCGGGTGGTCTTCGGCATATTCATCCTTGCCCACATAGATTTCCGCAACAGTTTGTATACCAAAAAGAGGCATATTAACTTTGTTGTAGACTACAACATCATCACGGACTGCAATGCCGTATTCCGGCAAAAGGGTCTTAAATCCCGTGGGGGCATTCGGGCTCAGCGCTGGTTCCAGCATAAGCAAAAGCTTGCCCCTGTTTTCAAGATAGTTGCGAATAATATTCAATTCTTCCGTCAGATATGCCTTCGTCGGTCCTGCAACCACGAGCACTTCGCAATCATCAGGGATTTTCTTTGCGGTCAGAATATCGAGGGGAGCCACACGGCAATTGTCCCTTTTGAGGGCATTGGCAATTCCGGAAATTCCCCCGCGGTCAAAATCTTCAAACTGCCGTTCTCCATGGCCGGTAACAAAGTAAATGGCCGTCTGCTTCTCCTGGGTAACGTTAAGAATTGCCTCCGTGAACGCCTCTTCTCCCTTAAACTTAAAAGGATACTGTCTTTCTATCACTTCACTCTGCTGGACATGCTTGCTGTACTCACCACATTCAAACACCACCGTATTGAGTTGAAGATCACTGATATTGAGACGTTTCGCCAGCTCTTCAACCTTGGTACGATTCCTTAACGGATCGACACTTTCCACTTTAATCTTGTCCGTGTGGTAGGCATATTCCTTCAGGATATCCATGATTTGTTCATAAAACATCTCACCCTGATTAAAGAGGGTCGTAATGACAATGGGTTTTTCCAGATTTTTGAGTATGTTTTTGGTTTTGGATGAAAGGGAATATTTGCCGGTAACGGTAAGGTCGAAACGTTCGTAGTGCCGGTTATTGAGAAATCCGACTACGGCAAAAATGCATGCCGCAAAGATGGACATGATAGCGACATTGGTGCCAACCAGCGCCTTTCTCTTGGACGCCTCGGTTGAAAACCAATTTTTCCTAACGGCCGCTACAGAACTAAATCCAATAATAACAGCTCCGCCAACACCCATGGGAATAAGAGATGAAATCCCCCACGAATCAAAGATCCTTGATACGCCAAAGCCTGCCACAACCGCAATGATTCCGGCCAGGATAATATATCCGCTCACCTGTTCAAACCAATCGTTCTTTTTTTTATTCAAAGCGCTCATCTCCATCTCCTGCTCTCGACAATGCGTACAACAATAAATATGAGTAATGCAGTAAAGCTGACGTAGTAAATTACATCCCTGGTATCGATAATCCCTTTGGTAAAGGTATCCCAATGATCATAGGTGCCAATATATCTGAGTGCATTGTAAAACCATCCTTCATGGTCGGCGCTTGCCAACCCAATCACCAGCAGGATAAGCAGGGCGACAATTCCGATAACCGCCGCGACAATTTGATTTTTCGTGATGGCAGACACTAGCAAACCAATAGAAATGAACAGCCCGCCCATTAAGATCAGTCCGGTATAACTGGCGATAATTGCACCGTAATCAGGATTCCCTACCCATGCAAGGAATATGATATAAAAAGCGGTTGGCGCAATCATGACGTTATACAGCGCCCATGCCGCCAGGAATTTTCCAAACACCACTTCAAAATCGGTAACAGGTGCTGTCATCAGGGGTTCAAT
Source organism: Candidatus Brocadia sp. WS118 (assembly GCA_007618135.1). Classification (GTDB taxonomy): domain Bacteria; phylum Planctomycetota; class Brocadiia; order Brocadiales; family Brocadiaceae; genus Brocadia. Next base: position 13,700 of record PHFX01000016.1, read on the forward strand.
TGTCCCTGTCTTGTTTTCTTCTGCCATTAACCGCATGGTAATAACAGGAGTCAGGATGGATAGAATAAACTGCGTATAGGCAAGACTATACCGCAACGTAGATTCCTGGGTTATCCCGAGCATAATGGAAAAGAAATAACCGGAAAAAACCGTAAATACCGCGATAACAACGTATGCAATCGGCGATAGAAAATATGCGTTAACCTCTCTGTGAAATATGGTACCTACACTCGTCATTTATACCGCTACCTCCTGTTCATGGTGTTCCTGCGTAGTAATCTGATGGAATATTTCTTCCAGGGTAATAGGCGTCTGTTTCATCTCCCGAATAACGCCATTATTTTTTACAATGCTCGTAAAGACATCTTCACGAATGTCCATACCTCTTTCTGCCTCTACGTTAAAATTGCTCAATTCACCCTTCTCGTGCCATACGACCTTTTTTACGCCTCTGATGCCGGACAGGGCGTTCTTAATTTTTTCACCAGCGCCACGCACCTCCAGGGTAATATTGTTGCCGCTTCTCAGCTGGACTGCTAAATTCGAAGGCGTGTCCATAGCGACTATTTTGCCCCTGTTAATAATAATGACACGACCGCAGAGCATTTCGACTTCGGGGAGAATATGGGTAGAAAGCAATATGGTATGTTTTTCACCGAGTTCTTTGATGAGCTGTCTGACTTGTCGGATTTGATTGGGGTCAAGCCCGATTGTTGGCTCATCGAGAATGAGAATTTTGGGGTCATGGACAAGGGTATCAGCCAGACCCACCCGCTGCCGGTAACCCTTGGATAAGGTGCCGATAATTTGATTCTGCACATCAGCAATCCTGCATTTCTCAATACATTCGCCAATCTTTACTTTACGTTCACGGTAGGGCAACTTCTTCAGTTTCGCACGGAAAGAAAGATATTCCTTCACCCGCATTTCAGGATACAAGGGTACGTTTTCCGGCAAATACCCGATGTTCTTTCGGACGCTGATCGAATCACGGAAGACATCGTAACCGGCCACGGTGGCAGTCCCGGAAGTCGCCGGCATGTAACAGGTAAGGATGCGCATGGTCGTTGTCTTGCCCGCACCGTTCGGTCCCAGAAGCCCTAAAATTTCACCCTGTTTTACTTCAAATGAGATGTGATCTACTGCGTATACGTCCGCATAACGTTTTGCTAAATGGTCAACTTTAATCATGTATACAAAACTCCCCCTTTTAGAATGATATCTTTTTGTTTTTTACTTTAAGCGAGTTTTAGCCATTTCTCATAAAATAACCTATTCAAAATACCCACATGGTGAATGGATTGCAACTCCACTCCCCAAACGTCACCTCTTACCATCCTTACCATCATACATCCATTTGAAAAGTTCTGAAACAGGGAACTGAGGTTTGAGATTTGATGCAATATTCAAGGCAGGCGGTTGAGCATGCAGGACGGCAAATAAAGATTTTCGTTAACTACAATAATACCCTGACCCGATATAATATATCCCCCTATTTCCATATTATAGAGAATTAGCAATAAACAATCTGCACCATAGGCGACTTACGCTTTACCAGCACCCTCCAACGGGCCTTCCGTCTTTTTCGATTCTAAAACTTTCGTCTCCCGTTCACCGCCTTCACGCAATTTAATCTTCGATTGCATAAGTTCCAAAAATGATATTCTCACAGGGTCATCAGTATCGGCTACAACAAGAACGGGTGACTTTCTTATGATTTGCCTTGCCCTGCTTATAATCAACGTTGTAAGCCGCAATGAACCACCAACCTGTTTTGCAAGTTCGTCGATATTTTTAAAAATCATTTTAACACCTACGATAAGAATTATGTTCCCAAAAATAAAAATGATTCCAGAAAGTTGTGTTGCCCAGACTTTCGGGAAGCAATCAAATCATAAAAATCATTCTATAGAAAACCCATAAACAAGTATAAACCGAAAATTCATATACTATAGATAAATTCTTCTTTGTCAAGGAAAATTGAACCTTTAAAAATTCCTTGAGAAATAACTTCTCACTATGATAGTATATGTGCTTTGAATTATGTAACGAAAAAAGACTTGCTTTCTGTCAGAATCTGATTAAGGAGAAATTATGGCAAGAATATATGAAGATATTACGAAAACGATTGGCGATACTCCCTTGGTTAAGTTAAATAATATCACAAAAGGATTAGGGTCTACCATAGTAGCCAAGATGGAATCTTTTAATCCCCTGGGCAGTGTAAAGGACCGCATCGGGATCGCAATGATTGAATCCGCGGAAAAGACGGGTTTGATCGATAAAAATACCACCATTATAGAACCGACTTCAGGTAACACGGGCATCGCATTGGCATTTGTGGCTGCTGCAAGGGGCTACAAACTGATTTTAACGATGCCGGACACCATGAGTGTAGAACGCAGGGACCTGCTGAAGGCATTTGGCGCAGAGATCGTACTGACACCGGGCTCCGAAGGAATGAAGGGCGCCATTAACAAGGCAGAAGAATTACTGAAGAATACCCCTAATTCTTTTATGCCGCAACAATTCAAAAATCCTGCAAACCCGGAGATACACCGCAAAACAACGGCCGAGGAGATATGGAATGATACTGATGGTAAAATCGATATCTTTGTCGGAGGGGTAGGCACGGGTGGAACGATTACCGGTGTTGGCGAGATCATTAAGCAACGGAAGCCCTCACTGAAGGTTATCGCCGTTGAGCCAGCCGATTCACCGGTGCTTTCCGGCGGGAAACCAGGCCCCCATAAGATTCAGGGACTCGGCGCGGGATTTGTCCCGGACATCCTCAATATGAAGGTAGTCGATGAAATTATTCCCGTAAAGAATGAAGAGTCGTTTGCTGCATCCAGACAACTGGCCAGGCAGGAAGGAATTCTGGCAGGCATTTCTTCAGGGGCCGCAACCCACGCTGCGCTCCTGGTAGCAACAAGGCCAGAGAACAAAGGAAAACTCATCGTCGTTGTGCTTCCCGATACGGGGGAACGGTATCTGTCCACCGTCTTATTTAAGGAATTTTAATGTTTGAACGCATGCGTGAGGATATAGATGTCGCCTTTCACAATGACCCGGCTGCACGGAGTAAATTTGAAGTACTGTTATGTTATCCGGGCATTCACGCTTTATGGCTGCATCGGATATCCCATTACCTCTGGACAATAGGATGGATTATCTTATCGCGTTTCATTTCGCATATAAACCGGTTTTTGACGGGAGTTGAAATACATCCTGCCGCCCAGATAGGACGGGGCGTATTCATCGACCACGGTATGGGTGTCGTGATTGGCGAAACAGCGGTAATCGGCGATGGATGTCTCCTTTACAAAGGGGTTGTCCTCGGTGGCACAACTATTGAAAAGGTAAAAAGGCATCCCAATCTGGGCAAAAAGGTCGTCGTAGGTTCAAACGCCTGCATTCTAGGAAATATCACGATAGGAGATTACGCACGGATTGGTTCCGGCTCTGTTGTGACCAAAGACGTACCACCTCATGCAACCGTCGTTGGTGTGCCGGGGCGGATTATAAAACAACGGAAAAAAGAAGAACAAGAAACCATGCTGGATCATGGGCAGCTGCCTGACCCTATTGCCGAGGCAATCATGACGGTATTAAAAGAAAATAGTAAACTGAAACTGCGGGTTAAAAAACTGGAAAGCGCGTTAAACCTTTCAAGTGAGGCGGACGACGCTGCTTCCGAAACAGAGTCAGAAATAATGACGATATTCATGAAAAATTATAAGGACGGAGACGGAATTTAGGCTCTTGCCGGTAAAGCTCCCATACGGTATGAAGAGCAGTCTTGCAATCCCAAATTACAACAAAGAAATGTAAATGCCGGGAAGGGCAATTTGAAATTTATTGGGGATTTGGATTTTGTGGTCTGGAATTTACCTTATACACCGCTTTGGTTCATGTTGTTCCGGGTTATGACATACTCATTCAACCATCAAAAATCTCTGTTTTTTCTGAGAGCCAAGAAAACCTGAGAAGACTATGAGATAATTTTCTGCATTTTTTAAAAAGGAGGATAAAAATCGTGGATTGGGGAATAAAAAATCGCTTGTCTCAACTTATTAAGCCAAACGGCCGATGTATGTACTTGCCGATAGATCATGGATATTTTCAGGGCCCTACTTCAAAGCTGGAAAGGCCTGGCGAAACGATTAAACCGATCATTGATTATGCCGATGCGCTTTTCTGCACCCGCGGCGTATTGCGTTCTTGCATAAGTCCCGAAAACAGCAAACCTGTCATCCTCAGGGTATCGGGCGGCACCAGCATGGTGGGCAAAGATCTTGCCAATGAAGGGCTAACGACCTCTATGGAAGAAGTTATTCGTCTGAATGCATCCGGGGTTGGCATTTCTGTCTTTATTGGCAGCGATTACGAAAAAGAAACCCTCCTCAACTTGTCAAAACTGGTTGATGAAGCGGAACGATATGGCATTCCCGTAATGGCCGTTACCGCAGTGGGAAGGGAAATGGAAAAACGGGATGCCCGCTATCTCGCGCTCTGCTGCCGCATTGCAGCCGAATTGGGCGCCCGCGTAGTAAAGACCTACTGGTGTGAAGATTTTGAAAAGGTCACGAACGGTTGCCCGGTGCCGGTCGTTATGGCCGGCGGCCCAAAAACAAATTCAGATACGGAGGTGTTTGAGTTTGTTCACGATGGTATGAAAAAAGGTGCAATCGGTGTAAACCTGGGCAGAAATATCTGGCAAAACGAAAATCCGGTAGCCATGATCAGGGCATTGCGCGCCATCATCCATGAAAATGCAACCGTGAAACAGGCCAACGACCTGTTTACCACCGTAAAGAACGAAAAGAAAAAATAGTTTCAAATTGCGGATAACGCAAAGGAGATGAAAGGGAAAGGTTGGAAATCTCAACTTCTCAGCTTCTCAATTTCCCAACTTCATGATTCCCGCGCTCTCTGCTGTGAACAAACTTTTACTGAGAATTCAATGGGGAAAAATACTATGCGCGTAGCAAGGTATTACAACAACAGTGATGTCAGGATCGAAGAGATGCAAACCCCGCAAATTGGTTCGGGCGAATTGCTGGTGAAGGTGTGGGCAAGCGGTATCTGTGGAAGCGATGTCATGGAATGGTATCGCATCAAAAAGGCCCCCTTGGTATTAGGACACGAAATTGCCGGGGAGATCGTTGCGGCGGGTGAAGGTGTTATGCGTTTCAGGGTAGGAGACCGGGTAACGGTCGCCCATCATGTCCCCTGCAATACTTGCCACTATTGCCTGAACGGGCATTACTCGGTGTGCGACACCTTACGGACAACCAATTTTTATCCCGGTGGATTTTCTGAATACCTTCGTATCCCCCAGATCAACGTTGATCGTGGCACCTTTATCCTCCCTGACGAAGTCTCTTTTGAAGAAGGCACCTTTGCAGAGCCTCTGGCCTGCACCCTCCTTGGGCAAAAGAAGGCAAATTTCCGTCCGGGACAGAGCCTGCTCGTCATCGGCAGCGGCATATCCGGATTACTTCATATCCAGCTTGCACGCGCGTTAGGAGCAGGAAGAATCTTTGCCGTTGACATTACTGAATATCGCCTGAAAATGGCCAGACACGTGGGAGCGGATATAGCAATCAATGCAAAAGAAGACGTCCCCGCCTGCATACGGAAGTCCAACAACGGACGCCTGGCAGACCTCGTCATTGTCTGCACGGGGGCTCCTCCAGCCATTCAACAGGCATTCAACTCTGTGGACCGTGGCGGATCGATCCTCTTTTTTGCCCCGACGGAACCTGCTGCAACAACGCCTATGAATCTCTGGGACCTCTGGCGCAATTGCAACTCTATTATCATGTCGTATGCCGGTCCCCCGGATGACACGGCAATATCCATCGAATTGATCCGTACCGGTAGGGTACGGGTGCGCGATTTGATCACCCATCGATTACCACTTGCTGAAACGGCCCTGGGTTTCAAACTCGTAGCCGAGGCAAAGGATTCCATCAAGGTCATTATTGAACCCAATAAATAACGAACGTGGGGAACGCCCCTGGTTGACAACGTTCAGGACGTCGTTCAGTAAACGATCTTTGAAAATCGAATAGCCACAGCAAGCTTTATAATGGACACCTAATTTCTTTAGGAGGTGTTCATGGTAAAGAAGATTCAGAAAGAACGGGCAAATGCAGTGCAAAGATATCTCGCCGGGGAAGCTTCTGAGAGTATCTGTGCCTCACTGGCACATCTGTTTCGACCCTGTCAAGAGGTATCAACCTGGCAATCAGTTTTCCTCTGTCGGTAACAAGCAATTCCTCTCCAGCCTTTACTTTGACAAGATATTCACTGATAGATGCCTTTAATTCAGAAACAGCCGCAGTTTTCAAAGTATTATCCTCTCGTACCCTGAGAACTATCTTATATGACTAATGTAGTCAGTTTTATCGGCTATGTCAACTATGCAAATGAGTTTCTAAAAAGGGTATTTATAAATTTTATCAACGATTTAATTTGAAATATCTCTCATAGTACGCTAATATTACCGCAATTTTTGCTTTTGCTTTTTGCCATAAATTTCAGATTTTCCGGGTAACCGCTATGAAATACGACACGCCAAATAATCTTCGTGAATTTGTTGGTAAATACATGCAGGATGAAGAAAAGGAGATCATTGATCTTGCCTGCAAATTAATCAACGCAAAGACCGAGAATCCTCCGGGAGACGAAATCATTGCAGTTCGCATTGTGGAGAACTTTTTTCGATCATTGCAGATTCCTTATAAGATTTTTGAAAAGGCAAAGAACAGGGCAAATATCGTTGGATATATCGGCAAAGGGCCGTCGTCATTGCTGGTTGCGTGTCATTTAGACGTTGTGCCGGCAGGTGACGACTGGAAACGAAATCCCTTTGAGGCATGGACAGACAACGGACGCATCTACGGGAGAGGTTCCTCGGACAATAAGGGGCAAATGGCTTCGATGATGGCCGTTGCACGGTTTCTCAAGGAAAATGAATCAAAATTGAAAGGCCAATTTATTTTGGCAGGGGTTGCCGATGAGGAACGGGGTTCCACGCTGGGCTTAGAATATTTACTGAATGAATGTGGCATCAAAGCTGATTACGCTATTATTCCCGATGTCGCACATAATATGCAGTTAATCGATGTAACAGAAAAAGGGGCATTGTTTTTAGAAATCACGTCACACGGCAAACAGGCGCACGGCTCCCGACCGGAAACGGGGATAAATGCGATATGGAATATGATACACGTGCTGGAGCGCATAAAACAATTAAAGTTCCAAAAAACCTCACATCCACTCCACACCCCGCCTTCTTTAAATCTTGGATCAATCCACAGCGGAACAGCGCCGAATATCGTGCCTGCCCTCTGCAAGACACAACTGGATATCCGGTATTTGCCTGATGATTCATCAGATGACATTATCAACAATCTAACAGGCATCATCAAAGAAGTCGAAATCCAGTATAAGGCGAAGTTTGACTTAAGAGTCATTTCCAACCAGCTACCTACTGCCGTCCCTATTGATAATCCTTTGGTAGAGTTGATTTCAAGACACACATTAGCCGTCCTGGGAACAAAACCTCAACCAAAAGGCATGTCCGGTGCGACGGTAACAAAGCAACTTATCCAAAAGGGTATTATAGCCGTTGGGTTTGGCCCGGGTGATGATACAGAGGCTCATGCAACAAACGAATCGATCAGCATTAAGGAATTGGTTGATTTTGCCCAAATTATGGCCTTGATTGCCCTTGATATATTATCGTAACTACTTTAATTTTATGAAATATTCACGCCAACCAATCGGTACAATAAGGCATGGAAATTTATCACCCTCTCCTTATCTCTCCCATCTGTCTGCGTGCAGACACGCGCAGGCAGATCGTGGGAGGGGAATAATGCGGGAAGTTCCCTCTCCCCTTGCGGGAGAGGTTAGGGTGAGGGGTATTTTCAAATGAAAACATACGTAATGATCCCCACGTATAACGAACGGGAAAACATAGAAAATTTAATCCGGGAAATTTTGAATCTGAAAGTTCCAGACATCCATATTGTCGTTGTGGATGACAACTCACCCGATGGTACCTCTGAGGCAGTAAAAAGTGCATCAAAAGCACACCCGGAAGTCGAACTACTCCTCAGAACAACAGAACGAGGACGGGGTTCCGCCGGTATCGCCGGTTTCAAATATGCCCTTGATCACGGAGCAGACTTCGTAATCGAAATGGATGCAGATTTCTCTCATCACCCCAAATATATCCCCCCCATGTTGGAGACAATCCAAAACGCCGACATGGTCATTGGTTCCCGTTTTATAAGCGGGGGCAAAGACGTCAACAGGGGTATAATACGCAAGGTAATTACAATCCTGGCGGGTATCTATGTAAGAGTCCTGTTAGGATTAAAGATCAAAGATGTTTCTTCGGGTTACCGTTGCTTCAAACGGAAGGTATTGGAGGCAATTGAGCTGGACTCCATGATTTCGACCGGTCCGTCCATTGTATCTGAGGTATTCTATCGTGCACACCTGAAGGGATTTTCGAGCAAAGAAATCCCTATTAAATTTGAAGACCGGACACATGGCAAAACGAAGCTGAATTATAAAATCCTCATAAAAACCCTGCTCATGGTCTTGAAATTCAAACGATTGAATAAAAGGGGATTGTTGTTTAAACCATCCATAGGAAACCAACCCGAAGGTTAAACATACGTATAAAAAATTATTTTTGTGAGGGCATGTTGAATGGCATCGAATATTCACTTCGTACTGAATGATAAGGAAGCATGCACTTCAGAGGTTAGAGGATATCGCGGAAATGTGGAAAATTTCCGTGCCTGTCCTTGCTCCTCACTTATTTCATCCATCCCCTGTGTTCAGTATAAATGTGGGGAAAGATGAGTCTGGAAAGAGGGGATTAAGGGGTGTGTACACTGCCATAACACCTCCCCCGTCCCTTATAGTAGGCCGGGAGCCCTCGTCTGGCATTGTAATGACAATGTGGGGACGGTAACATTTTAGCCGTTTGAAAGATATTATTTTCAAAAAACTAAATTGATACTGGTGACGCTTGTCCTGCCACTGAGAGGAGCTTAAAAGCTGCTGCCACTGTCAGTCTAACTTAAAACATCTGGATACTCAGGAAAAGTATGGTTTTAGGTATCTTCCCGTGTAACTCGTTTCTATGCGTGATATCTCTTCAGGTGTACCAAAACCGACGACATATCCCCCCGCGCTGCCAGCTTCCGGACCTAGATCGATGATATAATCGGCTGATTTAATGACGTCGAGATTATGCTCTACTACGATGAGGGAATGTCCGGCCTGAATCAATCCCTGAAAACAGATGAGCAGTTTTTGAACGTCATCCATATGTAATCCGATCGTTGGCTCATCGAAGATAAAAAGCATTGCATCAGGATTTTCCTGGGCGATATAGGTGGCAATCTTTAGCCGTTGTGCCTCTCCGCCTGACAAGGTCGTGGCTGGCTGTCCCAACCTCAAATAGCCTAATCCGGTATCCTGAAGAAATTTCAGTCCTTTCGTGATACGGGGAGAATCATAGAAGAAAACGAAGGCCTCGTTTATTGTCATTTCGAGGACATCGTGGATATTTTTATTTTTGTATTTTGCATCGAGTACCTTTTTTGTAAATCGTTTCCCGTCACATTTGTCGCACGTAACATAGATATCTGCAAGAAACTGCATGTCAACTCTGATGGAACCAGCACCTTCGCACTGCTCGCATCTGCCGCCTGCTACGTTAAATGAAAAGGAACCGCTATTCAAATTTCGTATTCTTGCATCCCGCGTCGATGCAAAGAGTTTCCGGATTTCATCAAATATTTTTACATACGTAATGGGGTTGGAACGAGGGGTGCGCCCTATGGGTGATTGGTCGACAAGGACAACATCGCGAATAAACTGTATGCCTTTGATGTTTTCATGCTTTCCCACGAACCCCGTATATCCTTCCCGCTTTTTTTTAATTGCTCCATACAGGGTGTCCTGGACGAGGGTGCTTTTGCCTGACCCGGAAACCCCCGTTACACACACCAACATGTTCAGGGGAAAGGTTACCTCTATGTCCTTCAAGTTGTTTTGTGAGGCGCCCTTTAAAACGAGAGCCCTGTTGCTGGGCGTTCTCCGGCGGGAAGGTGTTTTAATTGCCTTATTACCTTTTAAATACTGCCCCGTGAGCGACCCATTTCGGGCGGATAAATCCTTAAATGAACCCTGATAAACAACCACGCCGCCATTTTCGCCGGCGCCCGGCCCTAAATCAATGATCTCATCAGCTTTCCTGATAATCTCCCGGTCATGTTCCACAACAACGACCGTATTTCCGATATCCCGTAATCGCTCAAGGATCTGGATTAACCGGTCGGTATCCCTTGGATGGAGACCAATACTTGGTTCATCCAGGATATAAAGGGTATTTACCAGGGAAGAACCGAGAGAGGTTGTAAGATTGACCCTTTGGGCTTCTCCGCCGGAAAGCGTGCGAGTCATACGGTCCAGGGTAAGATATTCCAGTCCCACTTTTATCATGTAATCCAGCCGTTTTTCTATTTCCTGTAACAACACATGGGCAATATTCTTTTCATATTCCGTAAGCTGAAGACTTACGAAGAACTGGTATGCCTCATCGATCGTCATAGCGCAAATATCCGCAATGTTTTTTTGGTTAATGGTAACGTTCAGCGCCTGATGCTGTAAGCGCTTTCCGTTGCAAACGGGACACAAGGTATATCCCCGGTATTTACTTAAAAATACGCGGACATGCATTTTATATTTTCGCTGTTCTAACCAGGCAAAAAAATCTCGAATGCCGCAGAAATCTTCTGTTCCTTCCCAAATCAAATTTGCCTGTTCTTTCGTTAACTTGCGGACGGGAACATCCAGAGGGATATGATATCCGGAAGCTGCCTTTTCCAGCGACTCATACAGGGACCGGTACGTGGGCGTATTCCAGGGGGCTACGGCTCCCCCCTTCAGCGTCTTTTCCTTATCAGGTATGACACTCTCCATGTCAATCTCAATCGTATATCCAAAGCCCTGGCATTTAGGGCAGGCGCCGATGGGATTGTTAAATGAGAATAAAACGGGGACAGGCTCTGGATATTCAAGAGCGCAATAACTGCACAAGAATTGCTTGCTGTATTTGAGTTCAATCCATGGAGAGCCCTGAATAGTCAACGGGTTCCCTTGGGCATGCATACCGGAATGTACGGAAGAATTCTGGAGATTAAGGAAAACACTTACATGGCCGGAGCCGAAACGATATGCAGTTTCCAGTGCATCGGTAAGGCGTTCCTTAATCACGTCTTTGACGGTTAGCCGGTCGATGATTCCATAAACAGATGTTGCTTTTCGGATATCCCAGTCATGTGTCGCGGCAGTTATATCAACGATGGTATTATCCGCAAGAACCCTTACCAGGCCGCGCTCTTTGAGGAGATCCACCTGCGACTGTCCCGATACCTTCTGGCTAACGGTAATCGGAAAAGCAACCAGAAACCGTGTGCCTTCCGGCAATGACAGCACGGTATCAACAATATGGGAAACACTGTCGATCTGAACGTGCCGTTTGCAGTTGGCGCAATGGGTCTTGCCAATCCGTGCAAACAAAAGTCTCAGGTAGTCGTTGATTTCGGTGGCAGTACCAACGGTTGAACGCCGGTTTTTAACGGGGTTTTTCTGCTGGATGGCTATTGCCGGAGGAATCCCCTCAATGTGGTCTATATCGGGCTTATCCATCCTCTCCAGGAATTGACGCGCATAGGCTGAAAATGATTCTACATACCGCCTTTGCCCTTCTGCAAAGAGGGTGTCGAACGCAAGGCTGGACTTGCCGGAACCACTGACACCCGTAATTACCACAAACTTTTTATGGGGTATTTCAAGATTAATATTTTTTAAATTATTTACCCGTATGCCACGGGCAATAATGGATTTTTTCATAGGTGGAAAAAGAGAGACGAGAGACGGGAGAAAAGGGGAGAGAAAACAAAATCTGTTTCCTATCGCTTCAGGAGCTAAAACCGCTGTTAATTTCCCTTTACTCTTTATCTCTTCGTCTTTAAATTCTTTAAGACGGAAGAAACATTGTGATAAATTCTAAACATCCAATATAAGATTTTTATGCTATATTCTCAAGATAATTCTAGGGCACCTGATAATTCTGGAACACCGTTTAATTGCAATGATATCGTCAAAAGAAGATATTTGACTTATGATTACAAAAAAGCATTGAGGGCAGGAATGTAAGTATATTACAATACGGCTTGGGTGAATTGAGAATTCTTTCCCGGTATCATAATCACCCTCATAAGGTATGTAGTGCCTGTAGCTGGAACAAAAAGGTCAGGATGCATGGACAATATAAAGGCCGAGAGAAAACTCAATGTTTTTGAAAAATATTTAACATTATGGGTATTTCTTACTCATTACCCTTATTCTTCTCTTTTCATTCAAAGGAGAGATCATTCTCACAAAACCTATCACGATCCTCTGGATAGCAATACCATTATTTATTCAGACAAATCTTATTTTCTGGATAACGTATGGTCTTGCAAAAGTATGGGACTTTACCTATGAGGATGCGGCTCCTTCTGCTATGATAGGTGCGAGCAATCATTTTGAAGTTGCAATTGCCACCTCCACCATGATCTTTGGTCTCGCCTCCGGTTCCTCACTTGCAACGGTGGTGGGTGTCTTGATAGAAGTACCTACCATGCTGTTTCCGGTTCACCTTTGTAAAAAGACAAAAACCTGGTTTCGTTCGCAAAACCCAAAGGTAATAATTTGAGGAATACATTGGATTGTTTCGCAGAGTTTATACTGAACAAAGCGAATGCGCTTGCGATGACAACTTTTCTTTTGCGTTCACCTTATTTTTCCCAGAAGACGCCAGCGTGTCTTTCTTACACAATATCTGACAGTTCCCGGCTATTTTTTGCGATATACGTTCAGACCGATCTTTTCTTCACGATTGGGAATGGTGACGTTCCCTTCCGTTGACGCTACAATAATATTTTTGCCCGAAGAAGAGGGGCCGAATTCTTTTGACAGGTCTATCTTTATGCTAAGGATGTTTCCTTCTACAGAAAATTCTACGTTTTTCATATACACAACCTCGATTTCATAAGAATGGTTACAAATAGTTTTATAATAAATTCTTTGAACGGACGAAAGTAGGGGCGAAGCATTTGCCAACTTGGGTATGAATGCTATTATGCCAATTATAGCAAATGCTTCGCCCCTACACCGTGTGGCCAATATTGCTATTATTGGAATTTTTCAAAAAACTAAATTGTTACAAGAAGCGTAATTTCGATTACCGTATAAGGTAAAAACTTGCTAAAATTTGATGGCTTTTTTGTGCCGTTCCTGTTAATACTTCACCCCATTACCTTGCAAGAGAACCTTCGCGGGGTTTGCCTCCGGACATTTCCATTTGAGAAAGATCGGCTATCTTGTCGGAGTATAATTCATTAATCGTCCTGACCAGTAATAACCTGTTGTTACGAACGTCCTCGTCGTCAACATTCACGTATACCTTATCAAAGAACCTATGGACAGGCTGGGCAAAGACCTCGTAGTACGCCCGGCAGGCTTCTTCATATCTTTTCTCAACTACCTGTTTTCGAATAGCAGTCTCATTCCCTTTATAAATATCCCACAATTTTCGTTCTTCCGGCTCTGCGAAGAGACGTTCATCCACGTACCCGCTGCTATTTGCCTTTTTGCCGATATTAAACGTCCTTTCAACGACCGTAACAAGATCGGACCACCAGCTCTCGTGCGAAGCGCGAGACAAGGCATGTAACCTTTGGAAAAAATCATGGATGTCATGAAATCCGGCACCGGCATTTAAGGTGGCGTTTACCAGGTCATAGCGATGTCCCCGTTCTACATTTATCTGAAATATCCTGTCCCGGAAAAAGTCCATGACGTCTTGCACTTGTTTATCCTGGTCTATCTGGTGATGATTACGGCCGGGTTTCTTTTGGAATACGGGAAGCAGGGAAAAAGCCCTGGAAAGCACCTCTTGGATTTCCAGCGTAAACCCACACGCTTCTATGATACGGATAATACCGTAGGCGTGTCGACGTAAGGAATAAGGGTCCTGCGAACCAGTCGGTATTAAATGCAAGGCAAAACAACTGCATATCGTATCAACCTTGTCGGCCAAACCCACTACAGCGCCAACCTTAGATGTGGGAATCGCATCGGCGGCAAAGCGAGGCATATAATGTTCGGCTATTGCTAAGGCGACCGCTGGCTCTTCTCCGTCCCATTTGGCATATTCCCGCCCCATAATTCCCTGTAACGACGGGAATTCACCCACCATTTGGGTGAGGAGGTCTGCCTTACACAGAAAGGCGGCACGTTTCGTTAACGCATCGGCTTCTATCGGCAACTGATTCAACGCAATCAACTGGTGTGACAGATATTCGGAAAGGTGAACAATCCTGTCTGTCCTGTCACGATAATTTCCCAGTTTTTCAAGGAAGGCGAGGTTTTTCAGGTCGTCCACCCGTTTTTCTAGCGGAATCTTTCTGTCCTCTTTCCAGAAAAATCTGGCATCAGAGAGTCGCGCCTTCAATACGCGTTCGTTCCCTTGAACAGCCGTTCGGGCATTGTTTTCGTCGCGGTTTAGCACGGCGATAAATTTATTGGAAAGGTTGCCATCTCTTTTTTTGATGGGGAAGTACCGCTGGTGTTCCTTCATAGCCGTTTCGATAACGTCGCCGGGGGTATCCAAAAACTCTTCGTCAAAACCGCATTCAATGGCGTGGGGGTACTCCACCAGGTTAGTTACTTCATCCAGCAACTCTTCATCATCAATGGCAGCGCCATAGGGTGTCATAAGTTGTGTGATCTTTGTTCTCAGTGTCTCGCGGCGCTCATTCATGTCGGCCACGACCTTTTCCTGATTCAGCAACCGCTTGTACAGGTCCCAATCGGCATGAGAAACCTCAATCCTTTTACCGGATAAGAAAGGATGTCCGAAGATAAATTTGTCGGCCTTTATTCCGTTCATTTCTACCGGAATAACTTTATCTCCAAAGAGTGCAAGGAGTGAACGTATGGGGCGTGCAAAGAACATCGCATTCCCTTTCCATTTCATGGATTTGGGGAATGAGATGTTTTTGATAATTTCAGTTAAAATTGCTGGCAAAAGGTGTAACGTCTCCTGCCCTTCGATCTGCTTGATTACAAAGCAATACTCCCCTTTCGGGGTTTTTTTTATGCAGAGGGTGTTTATCTCTACACCCTGTGATCTGGCAAAACCTAACCCTGCCTTGGTCGGATTTCCTGCCTTGTCGAAGGCAATTGATGCAGCAGGGCCAGGGATCTCTTCTGTTATACTTTCCTGCCGGGGAGTAAGACCCTTGACAAACAAAGTTAGTCTTCTGGGCGTACCCGTACTATAAAGTGAATGCAACTCCAAACGGTGTTTTTTTGTGCGTTCAGCAAACAATAGTTCCATCTGTTTCAGCGCGGGAGTAAGGTAGCCGGCAGGAATTTCTTCCGTGCCAATTTCAAATAGCAGGTCAGCCATGTTAGAGTCGCACGATGTGTTTCTTATGGATATTTTTCAAGGCGTTGCGGGTATCGACAATCAGTTTTGAGCTGGACACAATCAGATTGTAATCAAAGTTACTGTGATCGGTAACAATCACAGCGCAATCAACCTTGGATAAGACCTCTTTCGAGAGGGGTTTTGATTTGATACTGAGCTTCTGATAGGTAATCTCCTGGATATACGGATCGGTGTAACTTATCTTGGCGCCCTTTGATCGTAAGATATTCATAATTTCAAGGGCTGGTGATTCCCGAAGATCATCCACGTCCTTTTTGTATGCAACACCGAGGATATGGATATTGGATCCCTTTACGCTTTTTTCTGCATCGTTCAGCGCATCCGTAATCTTCTCCACAACAAATTCCGGCATAGCGCTGTTTATCTGGTCTGCAAGCGCGATAAATCGCAATTCAAAACCGTTCTTTTTGGCAACCCAGGAAAGGTACATCGGGTCGATGGGAATACAATGTCCTCCCAGTCCCGGTCCCGGATAAAACGACATGAAGCCAAAGGGCTTTGTCTTTGCA
Organism: Candidatus Brocadia sp. WS118; assembly: GCA_007618135.1. Classification (GTDB taxonomy): domain Bacteria; phylum Planctomycetota; class Brocadiia; order Brocadiales; family Brocadiaceae; genus Brocadia. The sequence goes on from PHFX01000016.1 coordinate 29,813, forward strand.
GCATCAATAACTTCCCATACGTCGATATTCAGGCGTTCCGACATGATCGCAATTTCATTGACCAGGGCAATATTGACGTTCCTGAAAGTATTTTCAAGGAGTTTTACCATTTCCGCTACCTTCGGAGACGAAACAGGTATAATGGTTTCAATGATATGGCCATACAAACGACTTGCCAGCTCCGTGCATTGAGGAGTAACACCGCCGATTACTTTTGGAATATTCTTAACCGAATACTTTTTATTGCCGGGATCAATACGTTCGGGAGAAAAAGCGAGATATACGTCTTTCCCCACTGTGAAGCCCCCTTCCTCCAACATTGGCAAAACGAGTTCTTCTGTGGTGCCCGGATAGGTGGTGCTTTCCAAGATGAAGAGCTGATCCTTATGCATGTAGTTTTTAACTTCCTGACCCACGTTAATAATGTATGACATATCAGGGTCTTTGGTCTTTGTCAACGGCGTTGGAACGCAGATGCTGACGGCATCAAGCGTTGACAGGGCGCTGACATCATGGGTTACGCACAAGAGCCCTTTTTCAATGAATTGTGTGATATCTTCACTCTTTACATCGATGACATACGACATGCCTTTGTTTAGGGCATCGACACGTTCTTTGCTTTTATCGATTCCGGTTACGCAGTATCCGTTCCGCACAAATTCAAGGGCAAGGGGCAATCCAACGTAGCCAAGTCCTATGACACCTATTTTAGCCTTTTTGGATTTAATTTTTTCTAATAATTCTCTCATGTTTACCCTGGCAAACAGTTATTTCTTTGCCCCTTGTAAAGATTGAACCAAATATTAATCAGTTGATCGTATGATTGCAATAAAAAAATGGATGACAATCTGTGTATACTCCTTGACATTAGCTCATGAGTTGCGTAGAATCCGTACAAATGCCCAGAAAATATATTTCGAACCTGAAAACCGGTGAGATTGTTGAAGACGTGTTTCTTGTCCTGAAAAAGGAAATCAGGGAAACTCGCGAAAAAAAAACGTATCTCAACCTGCAACTGGCCGACAAATCAGGCTCTCTTGAAGCGCGGAAATGGGACGCGACGCCTCAACTGTGTAACAGCTTTAACAAAGATGAGTTTATAAAGATAAAAGGCGTTGTCGAGACCTTCAACAATACCCTGCAAATCCGCATTACCGAAATAAGTCCCCTTGCAGAAGCACACGTGCAGATGGGCGAATTCATACCAAGCACGGAAAAAGACGTTTCCGTGATGATGAACGACCTCAAACAGATTATCAAAACAATTCGTGATCCCTATCTTTCAAAGCTCTTGGATGCATTTTTTGCCGAAGAATCCTTTTGCCGGGTGTTTTCCACGGCGCCGGCCGCTACACAATACCATCATGCCTATTTGGGAGGGTTACTGGAGCATATCCTTTCTGTCGCCAAGCTGGCAATCAGCTTTTCAAATTTATATCCCCAGATAAAACGGGATTTATTACTCACGGGCGTCATTTTACATGACATCGGAAAAACGCGTGAACTGTCCTACGAGCGCAGTTTTCAATATACCGATGAAGGACAACTCACCGGACACCTCATCTCAGGTGTACTGATGATCTATGAAAAGGCTCAAAAAATCGATGGGTTTCCATCCGATCTCCTCAACGTCCTTTTTCACCTCATATTGAGTCATCACGGGGAGTACGAGTGGGGGTCGCCGGTAAAGCCGGGCACACCCGAGGCCATAGCCTTGCACCACCTGGACAATCTGGATGCGAAGGTATACGCGGCAACAAAGGCAATAACCGAGCATAAAGACACCAGCAGCTCGTGGACAGATTACGTGAAGATGTTTGAACGGAGACTTTATAAAAAGTGACGATTTATCCGAGGCAGAAGTCAGAAGCCGGAATGAAAAGGCAACCAGAAAAAAGTTAAAAACTCAATAGAAATAGCTAAACAAGAAATTTAAAATTAACATGATGAAAGGTTCCAACATTTCTGATCGTTTAGTTCAATTTTCTGTGAGAATTATTCGATTGGTGCACTCATTACGCAGTGATCCCGTCAATAAACATATTTCCCATCAACTACTCAGATCCGGTACTTCACCGGGCGCCAATTATGAAGAAGCGCGGGGGGCAGAAAGTACCTTAGATTTCATTCATAAGTTAAAAGTGGTCTTGAAATAGTTACGCGAATCTATTTACTGGTTAAAAGTCATCGAGCAAGCAAAAATAATTCCTTCAAAAAGGTTAATCGATATTCTTCGAGAGGCGGAAGAGTTAAGCAATATTATTGGTCAGTCTATTATTACCGCACAAAAAAATCAAAAACTTAAACTCGTTCCCGATAGAGCATAAAATAATCTTACTTTTTCATTGCTTGTTTAGCTATTTCTAGTGAGTTATTTCATACAGCCGAATGCACACTTAAAGGGACATTTTTCAGAGCACATTACGGGAAATTACCATGATCAATCCTATCGATATCCTCAAATTCATCCGCAATAAAAAATACAGTCCCATAACGGCCGCCGAGCTGGCTGATCATTTTGAGATCAGTGATGTGGAATACCGGAGATTCTGTGACCTTTTACAGGACCTGGAGTTTTCCGGTGAAATCGTAAAGATCAAGCAAAAACAATACGCCGACCCGGAAAAGGTGCATTTAGCCGTGGGCACCCTGGAATGCAATCCGCGGGGATTTGGTTTTGTTATCCCGGCCAGAGCAGATGGGGGCGAAGACATTTATATCCGTGAAACAGACATGGGCTCCGCCATGAATGGAGACCTCGTAGTGGTGAGGCTTTCCTCACCGACCCAAATCCGCAAAAAAAGGAGAGAGAAAGGAAGAAGTGTGTCGGGGCAGGTTGTTAATGTTTTAAGGCGCGCGAATGAATTAGTCGTGGGTACCTTTGAAAAAACAAAACGGATGCTCTTTGTTGCCCCTGACGATCCCAGGTTATTCAGGGACATTTACGTTGCGGAAGACGTTTCAAAAGGCGCACAACCTGGCGATAAAGTGGTCGTTCGAGTCATTGAATGGCCATCACGGCATCTCAACCCGGAGGGAGAGGTTACAGAAATTTTAGGAAAAGAAGGTGACCCAAAGGTTGACCTTCGTTCTATTATTTATCAATTCAAGCTGCCACACGTCTTTGGTCAAAAAGTGCTAAAAGAAACGAAACAGGTGCCGCATGCCGTCTCAGAAAAAGAAATCCAGAACCGGCTCGACCTGCGCAACACGCTCATCATCACCATCGACCCGGAAGATGCCAAAGATTTTGATGACGCCGTATCCCTCGAAAAGGATAAAAATGGAGATTGGCGTTTGGGCGTACACGTAGCAGACGTTTCCTACTACGTAAAACCCGACACAACCATTGATAAGGATGCCCGCTACCGGGGAACCAGTGTTTACCTGCCCGGCGAAGTTATCCCGATGTTGCCTGAGATACTATCGAATAATATCTGCAGCCTGAGAGAAGGAGAAGATCGCCTCACCAAAAGTGTTTTTATGACCATTGATCACAAAGGGTATCTTGTCAAAGCGGAGATCAGGCATTCGGTTATTAACGTTACCAAACGTTTGACATACAAGCAAGCTACCGACATCCTCAAGAATGAAACCGATATAAACATATCAGACGAAGCGGTAGCCATGCTGTGCAGCACGGCGCAACTTGCTGAATTGCTGTTTAAAAACCGGCTGGCGCGGGGAGCCCTGGAACTTGACCTCCCGGAAGTATCACTAAAATTAGACGAACACGGCTACGTCAAGGATGTGGAAAAGGTTGAAAGAGACATATCGCATAAATTAATAGAGGAGTGTATGCTCCTGGCGAACGAAGCGGTGGCGACGTTCATGTTTGAAAAAAAGATGCCGCTGCTGTGCCGCGTCCATCCCGAACCAGAGGAAGACGACATGCGGGAATTTGCGGAGTTTATCCGCGGACTGGAACACACCAGGATAGATCCCTTTAAAAGCAATCACCTGCAGTCGCTGCTCGACAAGGTGCGCGGACGTCCTGAGGCGTATACGGTGAACCTGGTGCTCCTGAAATCTATGAAACAGGCCGTTTATGCGGCGGGCGAAGGCCGCCATTTTGCCCTTGCGCTGGATCATTATACCCATTTCACCTCCCCTATCCGCCGCTACCCCGACTTGCTTGTCCACCGGATCTTAGACCAATATTTCGCAGGTGAGTTGTCATCTCATTTAGTAAAAGATGCATGGATACATAGCTTATCCGAGTGGACAGGGCACTGCTCCATGACCGAACGCAGGGCAGATGAGGTTGAGCGCGAGATTACCAAACTCAAATTACTTCGGTTTCTTGAACATGAGGTTGGAAAGATCTTCGAGGGGGTCATTACCGGTGTTCAGGAATTCGGTTTCTTTGTTCAGCTAAACAAATATCTGTTGGAAGGGCTTGTTCATATCCGCACGCTGTCAGATGATATCTATCAGGTAGACAAGAAAACCATGTCCCTTGTTGGCACCCGTCGCAAGAAGATGTACCGGATTGGGGAAGTTGTCAGGGTAAAGATCTATAAGATCGACTTTTTAAAAAGAGAGATTGATTTTATCCACTGTGGTAATCAGGAAGAAAGAACGAAGCATAGAAAAACACGGAAGATTGCGGAAGATGATGGAGAATAAACAGGAATGAAAAATGGTAACAATTTAGTTTTTTGAAAAAAAAGATTCAATCTGCTTTTGGTTTTACGGTAAGGACAAAGTGTTTGACGTTTTCAAACACACCCCCGGCCCCTCTTTTTAGAGGGGAGAACAGAAGTCCCCTCTAAAAAGAGGGGATTTAGGGGTGTGTTTCTCATAGTATGTACCTTGTCCATCGATGATGGTTAAAGCCTTTTTCATTTAAAGCGCTATGATTGTTTCTCCTGAAATGCTTGGGCTGATCGAACGATTCGACACCAATCGCGAGGCGTATCGTTCCGGGACATACAATGAAACCCAGCTCCGTCGTGAATTTATCGATCCATTCTTTAAAATTCTGGGCTGGGATGTTGACAATGAGAAGGGCTATGCCGAGGCGTATAAAGACGTCATCCACGAGGATTCCGTAAAGGTTGGCGGTATGACGAAGGCCCCGGACTACTGCTTCCGCATCGGAGGCGTCCGCAAATTCTTCGTGGAAACAAAGAAGCCCTCCGTCAACCTTAAAGATGATGCCGACCCTGCATTTCAACTGCGCCGCTACGCATGGTCTGCCAAGCTCCCGCTCAGTATTCTCACCGACTTCGAGGAGTTCGTCGTTTACGATTGCAGGATAAAACCCGATAAGTCAGACAAGTCTTCCACAGCCCGTATCCTCTATCTCAACCACACCGAGTATGCACAGCGCTGGGATGAGATCGCCTCCATCTTCTCACGTGAAGCGGTACTCAAAGGCGCCTTTGATAAATACGCCGAATCGGGCAAGGGCAAAAAAGGCACCGCATCGGTTGATGATGCCTTTCTGCATGAGATCGAATCCTGGCGCGACACGCTTGCCCGCAACCTGGCGTTACGGAATCCTGATTTGACCCAGCACGACACGAACTTTGCCGTCCAGCGTATCATCGACCGTATTATCTTCCTGCGTATCTGTGAGGATCGCGGCATCGAAAAATACGGTCGCCTCATGGCCTTGCAGAACGGTGACCGCGTGTACGCACGCCTCTGCGAAATGTTCCATCGCGCTGATGAACGCTACAACTCCGGCTTGTTTCACTTCCAAAAGGAAAAGGGCCGTGCTGAATCGCCAGACACCCTCACCCTAGGCTTGACCATTGACGACAGTGCGCTCAAGGATATCATCAAAAACCTGTACTATCCCGACAGCCCCTATGAATTCTCCGTCCTTTCGGCTGACATCCTGGGTCAGGTCTACGAGCAATTCCTGGGCAAGATAATCCGCCTAACGGCTGGCCATCGTGCTGTGGTAGAGGACAAGCCTGAGGTCAAGAAGGCAGGCGGGGTTTACTACACACCGACGTATATTGTTGACTACATCGTAAAGAATACCGTTGGTCGCCTGGTTACCCCCCCTTATTCCCCCCGTAAACGTGGGGAAAATATTTCCCTCCCCGTTTACGGGGAGGGCCAGGGTGGGGTTGCTGCTCACCTTCCCGGGAAAACACGAGGGGGTGATAAACTCTTGTGCAACATTACCCCCAAACAGGTATCCAAACTGAGAATCCTCGACCCTGCCTGCGGCTCAGGCTCCTTTCTCCTGGGCGCCTATGAATACCTGCTTGACTGGCACCGCGACTGGTACGTGACCAATGGCCCTGAGAAATGGTCAACGGGACGCTCACCGGCATTATACCAATCTGGAAAATCCGAAATCCGAAGTCCAAAATCCGAAACAGATAGTTGGCGACTAACCACCGCAGAACGTAAGCGCATCCTGCTCAACAACATCTACGGTGTGGACATCGACCCGCAGGCCGTGGAGGTAACTAAGCTGTCACTGCTTTTGAAGGTGCTGGAAGGCGAGTCAGAGCAGACGATTGTAAGACAGCTCAAACTCTTCCACGAACGCGCCCTGCCCGATCTTGGCAATAACATCAAGTGTGGCAACTCACTCATCGGCACGGATTTTTATAACACACCCTTAACCCCTCCCGTATCGGAGTACGGGACAAGCCTTTTTAGAGAGGAAAAGGCGGACTCCCCTCTAGCAAGAGGGGCCGGGGGTGTGTCAGACGAGGAACGATACCGCATCAATCCATTCGACTGGGACAAAGAATTCCCGGAGACCATGCAAGCAGGCGGGTTTGACGTAGTGATCGGAAACCCGCCGTATGTAAGACAAGAAGGCTTAGGCGACCTGAAAGAATATCTCCAACGTAAATACACGGTATATCATGGGATGGCAGACCTCTATGCGTATTTTATTGAGAAAGGTGTTTCGCTGCTCAGGGATAAAGGGCGTTTCGGCTACATCGTTGCAAACAAGTGGATGCGGGCGAATTATGGTGAGCCGCTCAGAAAGTGGTTAAAGCAACAAGGTATTGCGCAAATTGTTGATTTTGGGGACCTGCCGGTATTCCAGCAAGCCACAACGTATCCCTGCATCCTCGTCATCGGAAAAGACACATCTCCATCTGCCACTCCTGATGGTTCAGCCTTGCAGCCTGAACCAGGTATTTTGATTCAATCGAAGAGGACTGCACCATTAAGATCGGCAAAGAAGCCTATTACCACGCTTTTCGTGACTCAGGTAAAGACACTTGAATTTGAAAGCCTGGAAGTCTATGTAAAAGGAAACCGCCATGCTGTAAAACTTGCCACCCTTGATGACACGGGCTGGTCGCTTGCAGACGAACGAAGCGCTGCGCTGCTCAACAAGCTGAAAAAGGCCGGAATTCCTTTGAAAGAATATGTGAAGGGTAAAATCTATCGAGGTGTTTTAACAGGGCTCAATGAGGCATTTGTAATCGATGCAGAAACAAGGAATCGGCTCATTTCTGAAGACCCTAAAAGCAAAGAGATTATAAAGCCATTCCTGATAGGGCGAGACGTTAAACGTTATCAGCCGCCAACGTGCAAGCAATTTTTGATTTTTACCAGACGTGGATTCGATATCCAAAAATATCCTGCCATAGAAAAGTATTTAAGCCAGTATAAAGAACTGCTTATGCCAAAACCGAAGGACTGGAAGGGTAGTAATTGGAAAGGAAGAAAACCTGGATCCTACAAATGGTATGAAATTCAAGATGCAGTTGACTACTATGCTGAGTTTGAAAAACCAAAGATAATTATTCCAACTATTGTGCAAAACGCCTCATATACCTTAGATATTTCAGGTTTTTATTCGAATGACAAAACATCTATTATTGGTACAGAAGATTTATACTTGCTTGGAATATTGAATTCAAGAGTGGCCGACTTCGTCATGCATTCGATTTCCTCTACCAAACAGGGTGGTTATTTTGAATATAAACCCATGTATTTTTCACAAATTCCCATTCATACAATTGACTCATCCAACCCATCGGATAAATCGTGCCACTATAGCATGGTTGCTCTTATCAGACAGATGCTCGAACTGCACAAGCAATTATTATCGGCAAAGACGGATCATGACAAGACCGTCATCCGGCGTCAAATTGACGCCACCGACCGCCAGATTGACCGGTTGGTGTACGAATTGTACGGATTAACGGAGGAGGAAATTAAAATTGTTGAGGAAGGAACAACATGAAATTTCAAGTGGGTTCAAATTTGCAGCTTGAACCAGAGCTTTAATATACCCACTGGTTTAAATTCCTTAGCGTTGTTAGCTGACAAACTATGGGGTTCTGGTCATATACCTGAACTCGCGAATTAATGGAACATCGTGTTTTCTCCTCTAAAAAGAGGGGATTAAGGGGCATAAGCGTTAACTTAACAAAGTCCTAAATTTTAATTAAATTTTCCAACAATTGCATCTGCGAAGCTCTTTTTCTTGGATTTTCAGTTAGCATAAATGATATCCACTCCCACTCCTTAA
>PHFX01000017.1 GCA_007618135.1 Candidatus Brocadia sp. WS118
CTCTTTTTTTATGGTTCCCTTATTTACACGTTAACGTTAAGGACTTTCAATCACCCCCCATAATCCCCCAGTTTACGGGGGGAAACAGGGGGGAAAATCACCGAAAGCCTATTTAAATGTATAGGAATTTCAAACCGATCTTGTAGTGCGGGGGTTTATCCCCCGCCGTTGGCTGACCACAAGAGATCGGCGCTACGTCTCAAAAGATGCATTCAAAGAAAAAGTCGTTGGGGTTCTGTCTTTTAAAACCCAACCTAATTTAACTACGGTACAAAAGCACTAAAGAACCCATTGCCAGTAATCCTGGTTGCATCGCCGTGTTTTGTAAGCTTCGGTTCAATGAAGGTTAACTTAGGCTCTGCAAAAGGCTTCCTGGTTTGGGAAGCAGGTAAGTCATGAACCTCATGACCAATGTGTTCTGCTGAAATCTTTTCTGACATTTTTCTCACCTCCTTTATAGTTTAAATATTCCCAAAATAAAAAAAGCCTTACTGCAAAAATGTTTACTAACACATTTTCGGCAGTAAGGCTATCTTACGCAACATCCTTGTGTATTTAAAGACCCTTTACTTTGCGTCCCCTGATCACTCAGGGTTTGCCTTTATCGTGACACCGCAGAACTTCTCTATATTAGATCATCGTAAATGCAGAATATCCTTGTGTCAAGCAAAATATACGGCAATTTTACTGGTTCACATCCCCGACTGAATCAGCCTTGAAGATTAAACCACAGGATGCGCGGGGTAATAGTCTGCGCATCCTGTGGTTTTCTATAATCCATATCCAAATCTGTTTCTCGTCTCTTATTGTGGACGGAACCTGCCGAAGAAACCTTTTCTGGTAACCTTTGATCTCTTCTTGAATTTTGCACGATTTGGTTCAGTAGTGGTTTTTTTGAGTGCCGTAGAAGATACATCGTTCTCAACTCCCAACACATCCACAATGAACTTGAACGACTTTTTCTCCTTTAAACAAATGACGAAGGGGACATTTACAAATTCTCCAGGACTCAGTACGCCATCTGCATAAGCGCCTGTCAAGGGAATGGTCATTATTGACCCTTCCCCACCATTCCCTCCGTCTGCATTATGGAGAAGATTCCCATTTGTTAGCGTTTTCACCTGAACCGCAAGGTTTAAAAGAGACGGACTACTGCCCTTGTTTGTGAGTTTGGCATCGAAACTGAATTTCCCGACAAATCCTGGCGGACAGCCCGTAGTATCAGAAGTAGTCGCATACGTTAATTTTATAGGTTCAAAGAGGACGAGGTCATTAATAATTTCCGGTGTCGGGACAGGCGTTGGCGCCGGCGACGGTGTCGGAGTCGGCGTTACTTCCGGACTTGGCGTTGGTGTTACCGTCGCTGTAGCCGTTGGTGTTGGCGTTGTCTCCGGTGACGGACTTGGTGAAGGCGTTGGTAGTGGCGTAGCAGGCGCTTCCCACGTCTTTGTCACAGAATTTGATGTTGTCGTCCTGCCGTAGAAATCACTAAAGCTTGCCTCGATCGTGTCGGTGCCTTCCGTCGTACCCGTATAGGTAAACGTTGCCTGTCCATTTGCATCCGTTGTGTCATTGCCATTTACTCCTGCGTGTGGGCCAGAGGTAATGTAGAAAAATAACACTATACCCTCAATTGGCTCTGTAGATTCACCTTCCACGGTCTCCACGGTAGCAGTAACGGTATGTTGCGAGCCTATGAAATTTGTCTCAGAGTACGGGGTCAAAACAATCGTATCGAGACAAGAGTCAAATGCCGTCCGCCATGGGCTGAAATCCACATAGGCGCTGACCGCAGCACCCGTTCCAGGCCCAACGCCGGAAGGTCCACTGGCGTTGCCCCACCAGTTGTTTTCCGCGTCAAGTGTAATTGCACTGGAGGTATTGGTAACTCCCGAACTCGTATTGCCGGCAATGCTGCAATCCGTTACGGTTGGATTCGAATTGCTCTCTGCATAGACACCATTGACATTATCCGTTATTTTTGAACAAGATATCGAAGGAAGGGAATTACTTTCCGTTGTGTAAATTCCATGTCCATCGGAATTCCGAATAACGCACCGTTGAATGGTAGGCGAGGCGTTGAGACAATAGATGTTCGAATCGTAACTGTTAAATCCGCCGTATTCCACGGTGCAATAGTCCAGAATCGTAGTGCTATCATCGGTGTGCTCGAAAAAAACAATCCCTTCCCAGTCACCGGGCGCAGGGGTTGATGCACTTGAGGTGAAGGTGATAGGACTGCCGCTTGTCCCGTCGGCAATCAGAGTAGCCTTGCTGTAATAGCCGATGAAAAGTGCTGCCCCATTATCAAATTTCACCAGACACCCCGGATTTATCGTTAATGTTGCGCTGCTATATACGTGGATGTCGTCGCCGGTCACTTGAAAGTAAAAGTCCTGCGACACCCAGGTACGGTCTACCGTTATAACCCCGCCCCGCACCTCAATGGCATCTGTCCCATTTCCGCTCCCGGTATTTCCCGTTACATTGCTGTCTAACAAGCCACAGAACAAAGTTACGGGGTAAATGGCATTGTTGCTCATGGTGTTATTTGTTAACGTGGGTGCTGAGTCATTATCACAATAGATTCCATATCCATCGGAATACCGTATGGTGCAATTTTGAATGGTAGGCGAGGCATTATTGCAATTAATATTGGAATCATAACTATCAAACCCGCCGTATTCTACCGTACAATAGTCCATAACCGTTGAACCATCCACGGTGCTATTGAAAAAGACGATTCCCCGCCAGTCAGCAGGCGCAGGGGAACCAGCATTTGAGGTGAAGGTGATAGGAGCATCTTCTGTCCCTACCGCTTTCAAAGCAGCCGCGCTGTAATACCCGATGAAAAGGGCCGCCGTGCTATCAAACTTAACTACACACCCTTTTTCTATCGTTAATGTTGCTTCGTCATACACATGTATGTAAGTCGTAACGATATGGGGATTATCAGCGGCATACCACGTCTCATCTTTGGTAATATTATTACTGCTATGGTTCAGCGCATAAGAAACACCATTCCTGGACAACGTTAACATACAGACCGCAAGCAAGAGCAGTCCTGTGCTCAACAAAAACGACTTTGCTCTCCGTTTGACACTATTCATAAAATTTTTCCTCCTCTTCCTCCGCCAATAAAATTGATATAAAGCGGCTTCATAGTGCTATAAAAACAAAAAAGCCTTACTGCAAAGATTTTTCCAAACATCTTCGGCAGTAAGGCTGTCTTTTTCTACGTCCGTATATCCTGAAGACCCTTTTACTTTGCGCCCCCTGATTACTCAGGGTTTACCTTTATCGGATATTTTATTACGTTACTTTATAACGAACTTTTGATGTTTGATGGGCAAAATAACATGGAAACCAACAAGGTGTCAAGAATAAAATAATATTATTAAACCGTTGCAAGTATTTCTGTCTGATTAAGCCGGCTGAGCGTCTCTGAACCAAAGAGTTCTTTTATACAAGACATAAAATCATCTGTTACAGCGGAATACTGACTGGCGGCTTTGGTGTGAACGTTATCTTGATTAGGCTTTGCTTTAGTGACAGTTTCTGTATATAGATGCTAACCAACAAGTTGAAGATCGGAAGCAATGATTTTTCTCGGAAAATAAAGTTTCTCAATTGTTGCATTTCCAAAATGAGTTTGGAAATGAGATGAATCGCAGGCATTTTCAAGGAAAATCAGTGAAATTTTTCAAAAAAACTAAATTGTTACAAACTTTTAAACTTTTCTCAAAGTGAGTCTGGCCAGGTATCCAAACTCTTCTAATTTAAGCAGGAAAGAGCTCGCTGCAAATGCTGCAAAGGCTGAAAGCATGGGGATGAAAAGCCGAAGTCCTTTAAAATAAAGACTCCCCCCACCGTTCATATCAGGAAACATTCTGAGGACGAACCAGCCGGCGCCTGCCATTGCTAATGAGGCAACGACCGTTTTCTGCAATGAGATAAAAACTTCGTTTTTTATCTTTATACAAAGCCTTTTTTGTAAGATCAGGGTTAGGATAACAATCTGTGCCATGGAACTGATGGCAGTCGAGAGTGCAAGGCCGCCTTCCTGCAATACCCAGATAAGCGACAGATTCAACACGAGGTTTAACCCGACGCAGGCTGCTCCGACCTTTACCGGGGTAACGGTGTCTTTTACTGAGTAAAATGCCCGGATTAAGACATGCAAGCCGCAATACGCCCATATTCCAGAGGCATAAAAGAGAATGACGCGCGATGTCCGGTAAGCCGATTCTGCATTAAACTGATTCCTCCGGTAAAGGAGATCGATGATCGGTTCCCGCAGGACAATGATAGCCAGCGACGCAGGAATTCCAATGAAAAGGATAAATTTTAACGCCTTATTAAAGGCAATCGAAAAATTGCCCCAGTCTTCCCGGACTGCATGGGTGGAAAAGAGCGGGAACACTGCGGTAGCCATGGCGATGCCGAATACCCCCAAAGGGAACTGGATCAGCCTGTCGCTGTAATAGAGCACCGATGCGGCGCCGGCCTTCATGGGGAAAGGTACGGTCATCCCTGCAAAGGTGAAATGGGCCGGCCCTCCTTGCGGGGATGAAAACCCAACAGCAATAATGCTGTCCAGCAACACATTGACCTGCACAATGCCGAGACCGAAGACAATGGGAGCCATGCGGGTCAATACCAGTTTCAAGCCCGGATGGGAAAACCTGGGGATAAACCGGTAGTACAACTCTTTTCTCCGTAACGTAGGGAAATGGATAACCACCTGGACAAGACCTGAAAGAAAGGTAGAGATAGCAACAGCATAAATCATGGTATCCAAGGTCTTTCCGGTAAAGGGCGCCGCAACGGCCCCTACGATCCAGCATATATTCATAACAACCGGCGCAAAGGCGGGCATAAAAAAATGACGAAGGGTATTCAGTACTGCACCCATGAAAGCAACAAGGCAGATGAAGAAAACGTAGGGAAACATGATAATGAGCAGCTTCAGGATGAGTTGCCACTTTTCCTGTATCTGAAATACCCGTGGAATAAGGAAAAAAGACCCTTCTCCCAGCAAGACAATACCGCCGAGAATGATAACGAGCGCAGTAGCTACGACGTTAAAAAAGACGAAGGCCTCTTCTCTGCCGCGCTTTTCGATATGTTCGGTAAAGATAGGGATGAAGGCGGCGCTGAGAGCGCCCTCACCAAAGAGCCGGCGAAACAAATTCGGGATTTTAAAGGCAACGGCAAAGGCGTCCCACACCATGCTTGTGCCAAAGATACTGGCGCAGATCATGTCCCTTGCAAGACCCAGGATGCGGCTTAAAAAGGTACAGACACTGATTATCCTTACGGAGCGGAATAGATTTTTTGATTCAGACATAAATTCCTTTTGGCATTTTTCAAAAATTTATCTTGTTAGCCTTTTTATCTGTATCAGATTTTAATCGTATTTTTACTATTTGCAAAGCAATTTGCATTTTTCTTAACAACGTGTAACAATTTACTTTTTTGACCCCCATATTGTAAGGCGACCAGACTGGTTGCTCTGCATGGGCCGGAGGATAAACCGGTTTGAAATTCCTTGTGAAATAATGTACCCGAAAGGCTGCGGCTGCATGTTGTTGAACGTTACACGGGCAATCACCGGTATCAGAACGTTTTTTTTCGTGAGGAAATCATCCCGTCATGAAATTCCTTGACAAATTCTACCCACCTGCTAAAATATTTCGTCTTTTATTCATCATTTCCCGATCACAGATACTTCGGCGGGATTCAGGTTTAATTCCCTTATATTAAGAAAAAGCAAAAGGATACATATCTATGGCTATCACGGTTGGTATAAATGGTTTTGGAAGAATCGGGCGGAATGTCTTTCGTGCAATTGCGCAACGGGGGGGAATGGACGTTCTGGCCGTGAACGATCTTGCCGATTCAAAATCGCTGGCAATATTGTTGAAGTATGACTCCATACACGGCAGATTTGACGGCAGCATAGAGGCAAAAGAAAGGTCATTGCTTGTCAATGGCAAGGAAGTTAAATTGCTCATGGAAAAGGAACCTGCGAAGTTGCCATGGAAAGCCCTTGGAGTAGATATTGTCATTGAATCAACCGGGATATTCACCTCCCGTGCAGAATGCGCCAAGCACCTGGATGCTGGTGCCAAAAAGGTGATTCTTTCGGCGCCTTCAAAAGACAAAATTGACGCAACGATTGTCATTGGGGTTAATAATCAGGACCTGAAACCGGAGCACAAGATTGTATCCAATGCGTCATGCACCACAAATTGTCTGGCGCCCCTGGCAAAAGTAGTAAATGACAATTTCGGTATCGAAAAGGGACTCATGACCACCATTCACGCATACACGAACGACCAGCGTATCAGCGACCTCATCCATAAAGACCTCCGGCGGGCGAGGGCGGCTGCGGTAAATATCATTCCAACAACAACGGGCGCAGCCAAGGCTATTGGAGAGGTAATTCCTTCATTGAAGGGCAAATTAGACGGTCTGGCGATGCGTGTGCCCGTTGCTAATGGTTCTGTCACCGATTTAGTCGCGCTTGTTTCAAAAGACATTACGGTAGAAGCCGTCAATGCAGCCATGAAAAAGGCTGCTGAAGGGGAACTGAAGGACATTCTGGAATATTGCGAAGACCCCATCGTCTCTTCAGACATTATTGGGAATACCCATTCAAGCATCTTTGACTCCGGTCTCACATACGTAATTGACAAGCGTATGGTAAAAGTGGTGTCCTGGTATGACAATGAGTGGGGGTTTTCAAATCGCATGGTAGACCTTGTAGAGTTAATTGCCCGGCAATAATTCTGTAAAACAGTATCCATCATCCATCATAAACGAACCAATATTTTATGCATAAATTATTCATTAAAGACATCGAAGTGCGAAGAAAAAGGGTAATGGTCAGGACGGACTATAACGTACCCTTGGACGAAGAAGGAAATATTACCGACGATACCAGGATACGGGCAACCTTACCAACGATCAACTATCTGCTGGATGAAGAGGCAAAGGTAATTATCGCCTCACATCTGGGCAGGCCTGAGGGAAAAGCGAATCCTAAATACAGCCTGAAACCCGTGGCGAGAAGGCTGCAACGCTTTCTCGGTGAAAAGGTAAAGGTAATCCTGGCAGACGATTGTATCGGTGCGTCAGTAAAAAAACAAATCGGGGAAATGCACAGCGGTGACGTGATCGTGCTTGAAAATTTACGGTTTCACCCTGGTGAAGAAAAAAACGATCCGTCATTTGCAAAAGAGCTGGCCAGTTTATGTGATGTATTTATTCAAGACGCCTTTGGGAACTGTCACCGAAAGCATGCCTCCATGGTCGGTGTCGATAGTTATGTACCATCAGCAGCCGGGTTCCTGCTTAAAAAAGAGATGGACTATTTTGAGAAGGCCGTCAACAACCCGATGCGTCCGGTGGTAGCGCTGTTAGGCGGCGCAAAGGTTTCTGACAAGATAAAGATCGTAGAAAATCTGTCCAAAAAGATGGACAAGGTGCTTATTGGAGGCGCAATGGCCTTCACCTTCCTCAAGGCACAGGGGTTTTGCGTTGGAAAATCCCTCGTTGAGGATAGCATGCTCGACGTGGTAAAGAATTTGATGGACATCTCCAGAAAAAATGGCACCAAGCTGTATTTGCCGGTTGACTTTGTTGTTGCCGAGAAATTTGATGGCCAGGCAGAAACGAAGGTCGTTCCCTATCAGGAAATTCCTGATAAATGGATTGCCCTTGACATCGGCCCTGCCACGACAAAGTTATTCATCGAAGCACTCCAGGATGCAAAGACGATTGTCTGGAACGGTCCGATGGGTGCATTTGAATTTGATGCCTTCAGCCGGGGAACGTATGCCATGGTCGATGCCGTAACAAGCTCTCATGCCTCAACAATCGTAGGTGGTGGTGACACCGATATGGCATTTCATAAATCAGGAAAGACGCACGAAGTATCGTTTATCTCCACGGGAGGAGGGGCATTTCTGAAATTATTAGAAGGAGGCGAACTCCCCGGAATTGCATCTTTATCAGACCGGAGAAGGAGCCCAAGAGACATCCCGTCTTCATCATCCGGATCAGAAAAAACCACATGAACTACTTCTCTGTATTCTTGAATAGTGGAAAAGGCTAAGGCACAAAGGAATATGCAACCAGCAATTAAAATTGCAGCATCAATTCTTGGCGCTAATCCTGTCCGATTGGAAGAAGAAATCAAAAAGATAGAACTGGCGGGCATTGATTTAATACATATCGACGTAATGGATGGCCATTTTGTCCCCAACATTACGATGGGACCTTTCATCGTTGAGGGGATCCGGCGTATTACCAACGTGCCTCTGGACATTCACCTGATGATTGAACACCCAGAACGCTATGTGAATGCCTTTGCTGCAGCAGCACGGGCCGGTGACCTGATAACCTTTCATAGAGAGACAACAAAAGAGCCCAAAGAGATTATTGCACTCATTAAAAAGACAGGGTTAAAAGCAGGCGTGTCGCTGAATCCGGATACCCCGACCGGGACGGTTGAAGACCTTTTGGATGCGCTTGATATGGTGCTTGTTATGTCCGTGAATCCAGGTTTTGCCGGGCAACGGTTCATCCCAAAAGTCTTGCCAAAGATTGCGAGGTTGCGCAGTATAGCGCCTGATGAAATGGATATTGAAGTGGACGGCGGCATTACAACGGAAACCGTTTCTCAGGCTGCTCAACAAGGCGCAAATGTGATTGTTGCAGCCTCTGCAATTTTCAAAACTGACGATCCCTGCGGCGCAATCAAGACCCTCAGGCAAACGGCAGAACAAGCAGTGAAAATGAGATGCACTCAGAAAGCAAATGCATAGGTTTTGTATCTGTATGTGAAACGGGATTTATTTTGATGAACCGGTACCTTCGGTAAAAAACAACTTGTTTTTTTTCAAAAAGCTTTTAAACTAAGGTAATCGAAACACGTTAGCTTTTTGAAAAAGGTAGCGCCGATCCCTTGTGGTCGGCTTGTGCGGGGGATAAACCACCCGCGCTACGTTTTCCGTTTCATGTGAATTACTTATAAATGTACGGATTTTTCAAAGAGCTAAATTGTTACGGGTAATCTATTTTGCCGTATCAGTACTACTGGAGAAAACCGTTCTTTACTACTGGAGAAAACCGTTCTTTCAGGATTTTATCATGCTTTTATAACAGGCAAGAGGCTTCCTTATGGTGTTTTTTAGAAAAAAGAAGGACATGCCCAATGGTTTGTGGATACGATGCGACGGTTGCAATAGTATGCTATTTAAAAAAACCGTTGAAGACGGGATGTTCGTCTGCCCTGAATGCAACTACCACTTCCGGATATTTAGCAGAGACCGGCTGAATCTCCTGGTTGATGAAAACAGTTTTGAGGAAATGTGGCCGAATATGGCGCCGTGCGACCCGCTCAACTTTAAGGACAGGATAACGTATCCTGAACGGGTAACTGAAGAACAACAAAAAACGGGACTAAAAGAGGCTGCAATTGTCGGAAAAGGGAAAATCAGCGGCAGGGAAGTAATGATTGGAATCACCGATCCTGGCTTTATTATGGGAAGCATGGGTTCGGTAGTGGGAGAAAAAATAGCCCGCATCACGGAAAAAGCGATGGAATTGAGGTTGCCGCTCATTATTATTTCAGGCTCTGGCGGCGGCGCCCGGATGCAGGAAGGGGTATTTTCCCTCATGCAAATGGCGAAAACCAGCGCTGCTATTGCCCGGTTTCAGGATGCCGGCGGATTATATATATCGATCCTGACAGACCCGTCTCTGGGTGGCGTTATGGCCAGCTTTGCATCGCTGGCTGATATTACAATAGCCGAGCCAAAGGCGCTGATTGGTTTTGCAGGGCCAAGGGTTATTCAGGAAACGATCAAACGCTCACTTCCGAAAGGTTTTCAGACCGCGGAATTTTTGTTAGAGCATGGTTTCCTGGATATGATTGTCCCTCGCCAGGACATGAAAAAGGAATTGTTCAGACTGATCGCTTATTTGCAATAATCTTACAAGAGAAATAAAAGGTTCCCCTGTAGCTCAATGGTAGAGTAGCCGGCTGTTAACCGGTTGGTTGTAGGTTCGAATCCTACCGGGGGAGCCAATTTTATAATAAGCATAGTAAATAAGCATCCATGCAAAGGCATGCAGAATTTCTTACTTACCCGCAAAGACAGCGCACATACCTTACTGAGTTTTATAGCGCAGAAACTACGGTTATCCAACAAAAAGACAAAACAACTCCTCGACAACCGGCATGTCTTTGTGAATAAAAAGCGGATATGGATTGCTTCCTACCAGCTCAAAGAAGGAGATTCCGTAGAGATCCACACAGAAGAGGTAAGATCATCATTTCAAAAAACCGCCATCCTGTTTCAGGATAACCACTACCTGATTGTTGCAAAACCAGCTCATATGGTAACAAATGGTCCCGAAAGCCTTGAAGACGAGCTGAGGACATTTTTCCAGAACAACCATATTCAGGCCGTCCATCGGCTGGATAAAGACACCTCCGGCGCAATTATCTTCACCCTGAATAAAGATGCCTTTGAACAGATGAAGACTTTGTTTAAAAAAAATCTTATTAAAAAGATTTACAGGGTTATCGTAAGGGGCGGTATAAGTAAAAAAACTTTTACTATAGATACACCAATCCATGGACAAAAGGCCGTGACTCACGTAAAGCTCTTAAAGAGCGGCAGGGGCGCCTCCTATCTGGAAGTGAGTACTGAGACCGGCAGGACACATCAGATCAGAATACATCTCGCCTCGACGGGATATCCTGTTCTTGGAGAAATGGAATATGATCGCAGGCCAATAGAACGCCAGCTATTGAGGCAAGTCCCAAGACAGATGCTCCATGCGTATCAATTATCGTTTACGCACCCCTATACGCGGAAGACGGTTTCTATTACAGCGCCTGTCCCCCCGGATTTCGATCGGTGTCTTAAGCTTCTGTGGGTATGAAGAATGATACACCGTAACCGTTTGTTCTTCCGGATTGACTACCCACGCCAGCTTTGTGTCGTTTCCAAAAGATTCCACAATTTTTCCATGCACACCTTCTACGGTATCGGACGGGGAAAAGCATTTCAACATTTCATACCGCTATTTCTAATAGAATTTTATCATTCCCAATAGAAGGAGAATTTTCCCTTCTTTGTATTTTCTTATATCCCTATAAAAATCCTCTACCAACACAATGGAGACGACTACGGCAACAAGCACACCTGTCCCGCTTGCCATCGATTTCCTGATAGACTATTGGTTTTATGAACTTTACATGTATACTCAATTCGTAAACAATATCGTGCAAGTTTAACACGGACAAACGGATTTTGTCCGTGCCACCCTGTTATCAATTTAAAATTCACGCTTTATGAGCATCACGAGTATGTCTCTTCATATTATCGTAGGCGTTGTATTTGGCTGGTCATTTATTAATTCAATAGGTAATTTCGTCTTTAGCAAACAAATTTTACGGTATATTCATGTCCCTCAGTATCTTTTCTGCCTCGTGTCTCTTTGCCTCGAGTCCCTGTCTTTTGGTGACAGGATAGGTTTTGGCACCAGTTAAACGTTTGAAGGGTTCTGGCAGGTGTGCAAGGTTGTTTGATGCGGCACGTTGAATTTCATGGATCGTTGGCAGGTCGTAACATATCTTGCCGTCTTTTATAACCGGTATTAAAAGGGGGATACCTCCTATCTTTTCACCTTCAAGCCCAATCACATCTTCCACAAAATTGCCTGCTTTATCAATGGTTCGATATACCTGCTTTTTGCATGGGTACGTAAGTTTATCTTCGCTGAATTTCATCTTCGGGATAGTCCTCCCATCATGTTTCTGCTCAACCAGCTTATAGACGCCTCCCAGCGCCGGGGCATCTTTGGATGTCACCATCTCTGTACCCACGCCAAAGGAGTCAATGGGCGCACCATTTTTTAATAAATCATCAATGCGGTCCTCATTCAAGTCACCACTGGCGACGATCTTGACATGCGGTAGCCCTTCGTTGTCTAAAATTCTTCGCACTTCCTTGCTGAGTTCCAGTAAGTTCCCGCTATCAATACGGACACCCTTCAGCTTCTTCCCAATCGTGGCTGCATGCCGTGCCCCGACTAAGGTATCATAGGTATCGATGAGCAGGATCGTATCATCAGGAAATGTCTCGTGGAATTTATTGAATGAGTCTTGTTCGTTTTCAAATGCCATAACCCATGAATGGGCAATAGTTCCGACTGGTGGTATACCCAGTGCATAGGCTGCGAATACATTGGAGGTACCCTTGCATCCGCCAATAGCACATGACCTGGCGGCAAGGACACCTGCCTGTGGGCCATGAGCACGACGTGTACCAAAGTCAATTACCTCACGCCCCTGAGCAGCATAGACGACCCGCGATGCCTTTGTTGCTATTGAGGTCTGAAAGTTAATCATTGAAAGAAGGTAAGTCTCTACAATTTGTGTCTCAATGATAGGCGCCGTAACCCGAAGCAAGGGCTCACCTGCAAAGGCGATCGTTCCTTCAGCCATTGCATGGACGTTACCGCTGAAAGTAAAATTTTTTAAGTATTCAAAGAATTTCTGACTTACGTTATTAAAGATTGGTAATTGCCCTAAAAATTTAATCGTTTCTGCTGAAAATTTCAGGTGGGTAAGATAGTGCAGCGCTTGTTCAAGCCCGGCAATGACCAGATAAGAACGATTTTCCGGCAGGTGGCGAACAGATAATTCAAAAGTTGCAATGTCCTGCATGCTCTGTTCAAAATATCCGGCAGCCATCGTAAGCTGGTAGAGATCGGTAACAATACCGAGCGAATCTTCATGCAGGAATAGAGATTTTGGTACGTCCATTTTCATATATTTCGTCAGGCTTTTATCTCAAAATATAAAGCGCCATGTTACTGCGGCATCGGTTTAGGGTCAAGAAAAAGTTGCGTTCAACGAGATTCGTAATCTTTATACTCCTTTTCTCGTTGACCTTAATGCTTTCTATCACCTTGTTTTAGCAGTGTTTGCATAGGGACTCTTGCACATTACAAATAATGTGGTATAGTATTAATATTCTCTTGTTAAAAGGCAATCATTTTTTAAAGAAACCCGTCTTGAGCATAGCTATAAAAAGTAACTATCAAGGAAGCCGTGGGATTATCTTAAGGAGTCTTGTGCCGTGAATCCCTTCCTCTCAATTAAGGGTAGATTACTTACCGTAATCCTCTGTATCTCTTTCATACCTATTACGGTAATTACTCTGGTATACTACTTCAATGCCAGGAGTTCCCTCAAGAGCCAGGTTTTAGACCAATTAAAAGCAGTTGCGGAATCAAAAAGACTCCATGTCCGGACTTTTATGGAGATTAAAAAGGTACAAACTGTGGATTTCAGTTCTGACGGGTTCATTCGAAATAACCTTGAGGCAATCATTCGAGGAAATACCTTAACCCGGAGGCGGACAAGTAACTTAAACGAATATCTTTCAGAGAAAAAGCTGACGACGGACAGGGATCTTGTTGCAATTGCTCTTGTGGGCAGGGATGGTAAGGTTGTTTCATCTACCAATGAAAAGTTACTTGGCAAGGATATGTCTGACCAGGAGGTATTTATCCATGGGAAAAGTATGAAATACGGTGAAACATTTATAAAACCACGGTACGCTTCTTCCTTCGCTGCAAATTGCATATTATGTGCTTCCCCAATTATTTCCCAACATAGCGTCGAATTCCTTGGAGTGATTATCAACGTTTATCACCTTACAGGCCTGAATGAGATAACGACCAACCGTGTCGGAATGGGAGAGACCGGTGAAGTATATTTAGTTAACAGAGACAAAATAATAATTACTGATTCGCGTTTCATCAACCGCGCTTCACTTCATTTGGTTGTGAATACAGAACCCACGCGCAAGATTGTTGAAAGCAACGAAGAAATGGTCGGTATCTATCCCGATTACAGGGGTATACCTGTTATTGGCGCCTCAATGGATATCCCTGAATATGGGTGGGTGCTTTTGGCAGAAATCGATGAAGCAGAGGCCTTTGTTTCAGTGAAGAAGTTAGGTATTGTTGCATTAATTTTTGGGATTGTTAGCGCCGCTGTGGCGATTGGTGTGGGAACTACTTTTGCCATTTCACTATCAAGGACTATTAAGGATTTTACACATTTAACCAAGAGTTTTGCGAGCGGAGCATTGGATTACCGGCTAATGGCTAACCGCAAAGACGAGATTGGCATCCTTGCCAGCAGCTTTAATACTATGGCTGATAAACTCGCAAAAGAAATCACGGAACACAAACGCATCGCAGAAGTATTGCGAAAAAATAAAGAACAGTCGCAGGCAATTCTGGACAACACGACAGCGGTTATTTATCTCAAAGATACCGAATATCGCTACATCCTCATAAATCAGCAATTCGAAAGACTTTTCCACGTGACGAAAGAACAGGTCGTAGGGAAAACGGACTATGATCTTTTCCCAAAAGAAAATGCAGATGCCTTCCGGCTGAATGACCGTAAGGTGCTCGATACAAGACGGTCTCTTGTGATTGACGAGGTCGCCCCTCACGATGACGGACTGCATACCTATATTTCATTGAAATTTCCCATGTATGACTCGGTTGACGGTCTTTACGGCGTGTGTGGTATCTCTACAGACATTACGGAACGATTACAGAAAAAAATGTGAGAAAAATACTGCTTAAGGAAATGGCCTTACCAGTGTGTCCCCGTAAACTATGTACTCTTTATTTTCTAATCAGAATACGCATAAAGGAGCATGGAGGAAATTGCAATGGCGGCTGTTTCAACCCTGAGGATTGAATTCCCGATGCCGACGGGCTTACAACCCGCTTTCTCTGCCATTTCAATTTCACTCCGGTCAAAACCACCTTCCGGCCCTATGATGCAAACGATCGTTTTCGCTGAGGGATGTTCAATTACAAAATGCTTCAGCGTCCTGGCATTGGGTTCGGTGCATGCAATGAGGGGGAGGTCGTAACAACGAATATTCTTTACGAAATCAGAGAATGGTATCTGATTTTCGATGTGAGTGACAAAATTTCGCCTGCATTGTTTGGATGCACCGATTGCAATCTTGTTCCATCTTTCAATCTTCTCACCTGATGTATTGCGAATATTCACGACACTTCGTTTGCAAAAGATGGGAATAAGCGTCTTTACACCCAACTCAGCGCATTTTTGAATTAAGAAGGCAGCCAATTTCCCTTTGGGGACAGAAAATGCTATGGTAATATCAACACAAGATTCCCTATCAACCGCCCTGGATTGTTCAATAAATACCTTTAATTTATCATGCAAAATTTCAGTAACACGCGCCCGGTATTCAGACCCCTTTCCGTCAAAAAGGGTGATCGTGCTCCCAAGTTTTGCCCGTTTTACATGCAGAATATGATGTGCCTCGCCGCTATCTAGCCAAATTTCCGGCGCTTCAGGGGTATACGGCAGGTAAAAACGATCTTGATGCATCTATACGTTCAGGGTGTGCTTTGCAAGACTTCGTTCCCTGGCAAAATTGATGATCGTATGGTTGGGACAAACCTCTACACATTTGCCGCAGGAAGTACATTTATGATAATCAATTACCGCAAGATTGTTTTGTACGTGGACGGCATCATATGGGCATATCTTCTCACACTGTTTACAAGCAATACAGGAATCCTGGCATATCTTTTTTGCCACAGCCCCCTTATCGAGAGATTTACAGCGCACGTGAACCATCTTTGATACCGGCACGATACTAATCAGTTTTCTTGGACACACTGCTGCACACTTTCCGCACGCCGTGCATCGCTCTTCAATTACCTTTGGGAGGCCGTCTTCTCCCATATACATAGCTTCAAATTTACACGCCTCCACACAGGTGCCTAAGCCTAAGCAGCCATAATCACAACCAAGAAAACCGCCGCCAACAATATGTGCTGCACGGCAGTCTTTTACCCCGGTATAGGCAAATTTATTTTTCACCCCTCTCGCATGACACATGACAACGGCAACCGTCCGCTCCCTGCCTTCAAACTTGACACCCATAATGTTTGCCACAAGCTCCGCCACGGCGGATTGTCCTACGGTGCAACCAGATACCGGGGCCTTACCTTCTACCACAGCCTGAGCAAAACCGCTACAACCCGGTTGACCACATGCGCCACAATTTACACCAGGAAGCGCCTCGTTAATACGCTCAATGCGAGGGTCGACTTTCACCGCAAACTTATCAGAAGCAATGGCCAAACCTATCCCAAAGACCATGCCTAAGATACCGAGGGTAATTGCCGCTCCTAAAAGTAAATCCATATACTCTGTCTCTAAAAATTACTCTTTAAAAAATTTCCGTATCACGATTCTTTAATCAAATACATCCTTAGAATTTATTTCTAACCCTTCCAATAATTTAGATTTCACCACGCCTTCTTTTTTGGATTTACAAAACTCCAGGTATTCACCACTTTCTAAAGTTAAAATCTCGATAACTTTTTCCTCCGGAAATATGAGCCAGTATTCCTTCACCCCATATTTCCTATAGATATCCTTCTTTTCCACCGTATCATAATAAGTGGACGAAGGTGATACTATTTCAACAATAAGGTCAGGAATGCCGTGGATTGCAGCCTTGTGTATGATGCCTTGATTTTCACTTTTAATAAAAACGATATCCGGCTGGAATACTTCATCCTCATCGAAAACAACATCAATGGGGGCATAGAAAACTTTCCCAAGTCCCTTTTCTTTAACAAAATTCCAGATAAGAAATTCTAAATTCCTTGACACACCCTGATGATCTGTTGATGGCGCTGGAACCATACATAATTCCCCGTTTAAAATTTCGTAGCGATTATTATCATCAATCTTCAAATAATCCGCATAGGTTATTTTTTTTCTCTCTTTTATAGATACCATCGTTTATCCATCCTCTTTGGTTACAGCAACCTTATCAGCTGTTTTAACATAAATTTGGTATGATTAGTTCCGTTATGCCATGGTTCCAATCATCATTCGGTGAATCGCCTGTCCGGCAGGCACCATCGGAAAGACATTTTCGTTTGGGTCAATCCTGAAATCCATAATAACCGGACCTTTTATGGAAAACGCCTTTTCTATCGTTGGCCGCACATCTTCCTTCTTTTCTACCAAAAAGCCGCTCGCACCATATGCCTCTGCCAGCTTGACAAAATCAGGATTACCATTCAAAAACACACTAGAATACCGTTTACTATAAAAGAGTTCCTGCCACTGCCGCACCATCCCCAGATAACCGTTATTGAGTATGACTATTTTTACCGGGATATTCAAACGAACGGCGGTGCTCAGTTCCTGAATGTTCATTTGGATACTGCCATCACCGGCAATATCCACGACAATTTTATCCGGACACCCTAATTGTGCGCCGATTGCCGCCGGAAAACCGTAACCCATCGTGCCCAGTCCGCCCGAAGACAGAAAGGTACGCGGTTTTGTATAGGTAAAAAATTGGGCAGCCCACATCTGATTTTGCCCTACCTCAGTGGTGATAATCGCGTTTCCCTTTGCCACATCACAAATTTGCTCAATCACATACTGGGGTTTAATAACACCTTCAGCATTGTTATAGGATAATGGGTTTTTTTCCTTCCAGGAATTAATTTTTTGAAACCATTCCTTTCTCTCAGCAAAACGAATGTGCTTTATGAGTTCTTGCAAGATATTGGTTGCATCACCCACAATGGGGATATCAACCTTAATACTCTTGCTGATGGATGCCGGGTCAATATCTATATGAATAATTTTCGCGCGGGGGGCAAATTCATCGATCTTTCCGGTAATACGGTCATCAAACCGTGCCCCAATTGCCAGCAACACATCAGATTCAGTTACGGAAAAATTCGCATATGCAGTGCCATGCATCCCCAGCATCCCCAGGGATAACTGATGGTCTTCAGGAAACCCTCCGAGACCCATAAGGGTGGTAGTTACGGGAAGATTTCCCTTTTCTGCAAGCTCAAGCAATTCTCCTGAACATCCGGAGGCAATGATACCTCCGCCGGTATAGACAACAGGTTGCTGCGCGTTATTAATAACTTCCGCGGCAATATTGATTTGACGAATATTACCCTCGTACCTGGGTTTATACCCCGGTAAATCAACTTCGGGTGGTATTACTTCTTCATACTTTTCCATGGTAATATCAACCGGCAGGTCAATGAGCACGGGGCCTCGTCTTCCGGTATTTGCTATATAAAATGCCTCTTTTACCGTCCTTGCAAGGTCTTTGATGTCTTTTACGAGATAGCTGTGTTTTGTTACAGGACGCGTGATACCAACCGTATCGGCTTCCTGAAAGGCGTCATTCCCAATGAGAAATGTTTTCACTTGTCCTGTTATAGCCACCATAGGAATAGAATCCATATAAGCGGTAGCAATTGCAGTAACCAGGTTCGTTGCACCAGGACCTGATGTGGCAAGGCAAACGCCAACCTTCCCTGTAGCCCTTGCGTATCCATCCGCTGCATGTCCCGCTCCCTGCTCATGCCTGGTTAAGATAAACTTTATTGGAGAATCGAATAATACATCAAATAAGGGCAAAACAGCGCCACCTGGGATTCCAAAGACATATTCAACCCCTTCCCTTATTAATGCGTCTACTAAAATCTGTGAACCTGTTTTAATCATGGATTTACCATACAATAAACATAATTATTATCTTATAAAAATATGGAAAAAGAGAAACCGCAATACTACGTGAACAGCACCTTCTTAAAGGTATGTTTAAAGGGAAAAGGAGTGCAAATTTTGACTAACAAGTACTATCCTTGATTAAACAAAAATCAGGTATGAAAACCGAGAGAGCCAATTTCGTTAGGAACGATATCCTTTAGGTATCACTTTTTTCCGATTCTAAGTCATCGCCGATATCATCATAATCAACGTCCTCGATATCCTCATATTTTGGAGGCTTATACCCAGGCACTTTAGATTTTTCTACCTCTTCTTTAAAAGCGGTAAGCACCTTTTCCTGGATCAGCTCTCTGCAGCTTGAATTTATTGGATGGGCTGTATCTGCGTGGAGTTTTAATCTGCCGGCCCCCCTGGATGCACGTTTTTCATTCAATTTTGTACCACAATCATTGCAGTACTGGGCCATTAAATGATTTTTACCGCCACATTTGGGGCACCTGTCCGTAAGCTTTCTGCTGGGCATTGCTACAAATGCCCCCTTGTGCCCTTCGATAACCTTGAGATCCCTTACGACAAAATCATCATCAATCGTAATGCTACAAAATGCCTGCAGTCTGTTTTTCTTGCCTTCCGTTAACTTCACCCTGACTTCGGTAATATTCACCGTTTTCTCCCCCTTCCTCTTCACTTAGCATTATCAGTGAAATCGCTGGTTACCATAAACACATCGCCAATTCCAAGCATCTTTATCTGTTGTTCAATTTCTTTCGAATCTTTTTCCCCCCTACACAAACCATATAAAGACGAACCACTTCCTGACAAAAGTATGCCACAAAAATCAAACTTTGCCAACGTTTTTTTTATTTTCTCAATCTCTGGATACAGCTTAAAGACGACCTCTTCCAATCGGTTATATAAACAAGACCCCAATCTCTCCGGATTTCCTGAAGCTAATGATTGCAGAAAAAAGCTAACATCTTTCAAATTTTTTGTCAAGATAATTTTAAAATTTTTGTACACGGTTGCGGTGCTTACCTCAAACTTTGGGTAAATAACGATGTAATGATAATTTACCGGTAAATTATATGGCGTAACCACCTCCCCCCGCCCTCTACAAATTGCCGTGTTTCCAAAGACAAAAAAGGGGGTGTCGGAACCTAATTTTTCAGCCAGTGACATTAATTTTGTTTCATCGTATCCAACCTGCCATAGTTTGTTTAATCCAGACAAGGTGGCAACGGCATCACTACTTCCGCCGCCAAGTCCTGCGCCAACAGGGATTCTCTTGTCCAGGTGGATTTTCACCCCCCGGAAAATCCCTGATGCTTTCTGGAAGAGACGGGCAGCTTTTAGAACAAGATTGTCTTCCCCAGCGGTAAGTTTGGGATTTGAACAGGTAAATTCAATGTCCTTGTCATGGTTCTCCATATGAATGTAGTCATAGAGACTAATTCCCTGCATGACCGTTTCAATCTCGTGATAACCGTCCGGACGTTTTCCCAGGATCTCAAGAAAAAGATTAATCTTTGCCGGCGCTGCAATTGTTATTTTCCCTCGTTCTTCCCAGTATTTCATAATAAATGGTCCCGCTGTATTGTATTTTTAAAAAAAGAAAGTTGTGTATCACCATACGTTCTGGTATCGAATAATTCTATAGCAAGGGTTTTTGGTGCCATCGCAAAATCCGTTTTTCTGTGCTGCAACATGATCAGACCGTCCAAGAGTAGGATGTGCTTGGTGCATAAAGAAGAAAATACGGCCAGGAGATCGTCTCTATATGAATTTTTTTCAAGAAGTGGATATGGCGGACTGGCAAATATTATATCAACGACGACGTTATTTTCCTCAAGATATGAAGCAATTTCAAATACATCGTATGATAAAACTCGTGCATCCGTTTGAAGTTTCGCCAGTTCAAGGTTTTTCTTAATAATTTGAATAGCCGATCGGTCGTTCTCTACAAAGATACAGGATTTTGCCCCCCGGCTTAATGCCTCTATTCCAATCGCACCTGTCCCTGCATACAGATCAATAACCCGGCTGTCCGGAATAACACCAGCAAGTATATTGAACAAAGACCCTTTTATCCTGTCGGGTATAGGTCTTGTTGTGCTTCCTTTTACGGAGCTGAGATGAACACCCTTTGCACTGCCTGCAATCACCCGCACAATCGTGTAGTATTAGTTTTTCCTGGTACCTATAGTAATCGTAGTAAAGTAAGTATGCATGCAACTGTCATTGCACGGGCGAGTGCCCGATGCAAACTCTCTGTGACTGTCATTCCTGGCAAGGCGAGGAATCTCATGGGTTTGCTTCGCTTGAACTCGCAACTTTGGTTTCGCGGAGTTTATCCTGAGCACATTCGCTTTGCTCAGGGTGAACTCCGCGGAAGTGCTCGCAATGAGAACTTTTTTTCGTTCATGACAACTTTAATCGCGAGATGATTCACCGGACAGACGTGTCAAGATTTAGTCGTCAAATATTGACGGTATAAAGGACTACGCGCCATTCCCTCTGCAAACACGTAACCATGATAAGGATATTTCCTGTTCAAGTCAATTCCAAATTCTATGTTGACATATCCATATTTTATAATTTATAATGCCGTCTTTCGATAGAAATTTTGGTTTGTTTCAAATGTTGCAGATAATCCTGCGTTTGACATACCGGAACAATTGAAAAAATACCCAGAGAGATATCAGATAGACTTTAACACAAGGTAACGTAATTATGATTGGCAATATGGCAAAGGAATTAACCCCCCTTCGAGAACGGTTACTCCACCTGAGGGACTCTCTTTGACTTGGCAAATAAAGAGAAGGAACGATCCGTTTTAGAGGAACAATTCGCTTCGCCAACCTTTTGGGAAAACAAGGAAAAGGCACAGCAAACTATCGGGAAACTAAAGTCGCTCAAAGGAATTATCTTACCCCTTCAGGAATTGCAAAAGACACTGGACGATATTGAGTGTTTGTCTGTGCTTGCCGAGGAAGAACACGATGAACAAGCAGAAGCCGAAGTTATCAGAGATATAAAGTCTTTTACCCAAAAACTTGAAAAGTTTGAATTGCGAACCCTGCTTGGCGAACCCCATGACCACTGTAATGCTTATTTGAGTATTTATGCGGGAGCGGGCGGAACAGAGTCATGCGATTGGGTATCCATGCTGTTTCGCATGTACAGCCGGTGGGTTGAAAAGAGCGGGTACACACTCTCTCCTATCGACATATTACCCGGCGAAGAAGCCGGAATTAAAAGAATTGCCGTTCTCATAAAAGGCGATTATGTTTACGGATATCTGAAATCAGAAATCGGGGTGCATCGTTTGGTGCGCATTTCCCCCTTCGATGCAAATGCGAGGAGGCACACATCATTTGCAGCGATTGATGTACTGCCGGAGATTGAAGAGGAAGAAGAGATTGAAATTAATGAAAATGAGTTGCGGGTAGATACCTACCGCGCATCCGGCGCTGGTGGCCAGCATGTGAATAAAACTTCGTCAGCCGTCCGGTTAACCCATATCCCCACGGGGATTGTCGTTCAATGCCAGAGCGAACGTTCACAGCACCAGAATCGGCGAATGGCCTTAAGTATGTTAAAGGCAAAGATGTATCAGATAAAAGAAAAGGAGCGAGAAAAGGAACTTTCTGCTGCGTATGATGAAAAGGGAGAAATTGCCTGGGGTCATCAGATTCGTTCCTATGTATTGCAACCCTATTCCCTCGTAAAGGATTTGCGCACAGACAAAGAAACAGGGAATACCCAGGCTGTACTGGATGGAGAAATTGACGAGTTTATGGAAGCCTATTTGAAATGGAGAATGGCAAAAGGACATTAAACTTTCCTCATGATTTTAAGAGAAAGCCCATGAGCAGGTATTAATTCCCTGCTCAACGCCGACACAGAATCGGTGCAACGGAAAACATATTTTAAAGGATAAGGCAATAATTTATGATTACATTAAAAAACGACGACCCGGAAGTTTGGCAAGCCATACAGAAAGAATCGGAAAGACAACAAAATACCATTGACCTGATTGCGTCCGAAAACATTTGCAGTCCTGCAGTCCAGGAAGCCCAGGGCTCTTCTATGACCAATAAATATGCCGAGGGTTATTCCGGAAGACGATGGTATGCCGGTTGTGGAAATGTAGACACGGTAGAATTACTGGCAATTGAAAGGGCAAAGAAAATTTTTGGTGCAGAACATGCCAACGTCCAGCCAAACGCAGGTTCACAGGCAAATATGGCAGTTTGCTTTTCAGTCCTGAAACCAGGAGACCGTATTCTCGGCATGGATTTGTCCCACGGCGGACACCTTACCCACGGGTTTAAAAAGAATTTCTCGGGCATGATGTATGAGATTACCCATTATGGGGTAAAGAAGGAAACGGGATATATTGATTATGATGAAGTACGCGCCATTGCCCTGAAAACGAAACCCCATATGATCATTGCTGGTGCAAGTGCATACCCGCGAATACTTGACTTTCCCCGATTCAGAAAGATAGCGGATGAGGTTGGAGCATACTTTATGGCCGATATTGCCCATATCGCCGGACTCATTGCCGGTGGCGTACACCCCAGCCCCGTTCCTTATGCAGATTTTGTTACCACGACAACCCACAAGACGTTGCGGGGACCCAGAGGAGGTATGATCTTATGCAAACAAAAATTTGCTAAACAGATAGACTCCATGGTTTTCCCCGGAATTCAGGGTGGCCCTTTCATGCACATCATCGCCGCAAAGGCAGTTGGCTTTAAAGAAGCGATGACGGAAGAATTCAAACAATGCCAGCGGCAGACGGTAAAGAACGCACAGGCCATGGCTCAGGAATTTGTAAAGCGGGGGTATACCATTGTATCCGGCGGAACGGACAACCACCTCTTCCTCATTGATTTGCGCAACAAGAATATTACCGGAAAAGAAGCCCAGCTATTACTGGAATCTGTTGACATTATTCTGAACAGGAATACGATCCCCTTTGATGAAAAAGGTGCAAGTGCAAACGAACCAAACGGAATTCGTATCGGAACACCTACGGTCACATCACGGGGTATGAAAGAAGCAGAGGTCATTAAAATAGCGGAGTGTATTGACAAAGCCCTTTCTCATCCAAACGATTCCAAAGTTAAAGACACTATTCGTAAAACGGTGAAAGAACTCTGCTCTGCGCACCCATTATATTGAAGCAGAGGCGTATCAGGTTGCAAAATAAAAGGATTCGTTTCCTTTCGGTATTTATCAGACATTTCAAGGGCTGGAGTAATCCAGCCCTGTTTTTTCTCTCTTCAGGTAAAAATGGACTCGAATTACATCGTTAAAAAAATAGGGGTTATTGGCAATGGAGGATGGGGCACCACGCTTGCCCTTCTTTTACATAAAAAAGGTTACGAAGTGATCTTGTGGGGTGCGAATGCATCATACGTGGATTATTTGAAAGAAAAAAGAGAAAATATCAAATTTTTAAAAGGCTTCCCCATACCTTCCGGCATATCCCTTACTTCAGATATTTCACCTGAGTTAAAAGACAGTCAGCTTGTGGTATCTGCAACGCCCACCCCTTACCTGCGCGCGGTACTTACAAAATTTAAAGATGTCTTTTCTCATGAGATACCAATCGTCAGCGTTACCAAAGGGATTGAAAACGAAACACTCATGACACCCAGTCAGATCATTGCCAATGTGCTGGGCAAACGACCCATTTCTTTGCTCCTGGGACCAAGCCATGCTCAAGAGGTTGCTCATGGTTTGCCAACGACTGTTGTTGCATCATCAAAAGATGATACCCTGGCTCGGATTGTTCAGGGGGTTTTTACCACTGACCGGTTCCGGGTCTATACCAACCCCGATATGACCGGCGTTGAGTTGGGTGCAGCCATGAAAAATGTGATTGCTATAGCCGCAGGCATATGTGACGGCCTGAAGTTTGGAGATAATTCGAAGGCCGCCCTTATTTCGCGGGGGTTGGCAGAGATTAGCCGTCTCGGTATTGCTATGGGGGCACAGAAAAGCACCTTTTCAGGACTTACGGGTTTGGGCGATCTGATAACGACATGCATCAGTCCTTACGGGAGAAACCGCTGGGTAGGCGAACAGATTGGGAGAGGGAAGAAATTACAGGAAATTCTGGAGACGATGGAACAGATTGCTGAAGGCGTATGGACTACCAAATCCGTTGTAGCGCTTTCCCATAAATTTTCCGTAGAAATGCCCATCACAAAAGAAATCTACTCCGTGCTCTTCTCAAACAAAAATCCTTTAGAAGCAGTGAGTAATCTCATGATGCGCGCCCCCAGGTCCGAGATGGAGGAACTCATTTGAAAATAGCCTATTTTAAAAAGATCTACACTTCCCTTAACAGTTTACATCTCCTCTGGGGTTCATGCGCAAAAGAAAGACAGGAGGTCTCAAAATGAATATCTATGATTTTGCCATGCAGATGGAAAAAGACGGTGAGCAGTATTATCGTAATTCAGCTCAAAAGACTCAAAATGCCGGACTGAAAAAAATACTGGGTATGTTGGCAGATGCCGAGGTAAAGCATTACGATATTTTGCAGAAGATGAAAAAGAATGAAACCACTCAATTGCCTGATAGTGAGATATTATCACAGGTGAAAAATATCTTCATGCAGATGAAGGAAGGGAAAGATACCCTTGATATGAACGTCGGGCAAAAAGAATTATAC
This sequence comes from Candidatus Brocadia sp. WS118, assembly GCA_007618135.1. Taxonomy (GTDB): domain Bacteria; phylum Planctomycetota; class Brocadiia; order Brocadiales; family Brocadiaceae; genus Brocadia. The sequence continues at coordinate 25,353 of PHFX01000017.1, forward strand.
AAAAAGGCGCAGGAAATAGAGAAAAAGAGCCAGGAATTTTATACTGGAAAAGCCGCTGAAGTAACGAATCCATCGCAAAGAGAGATATTTTTAAAGATCGCAGACGAAGAGAAAAGACACTATGTCATCCTGGAAAACATCATCAATTTCATTTCACAACCCTATAATTGGCTTGAAAATGCGGAGTGGTATCATTTGGATGAATATTAGTTTGATTGATTTATAGAAGCGGTTGGCCTATTCGGTATTGCTTACCATTACCGATCGGATATAGTTTTAGATTCCTCCGGGACAATCTCAAGAATGAGTTTTTCGGAACGCCGGATAATGGTTAGCAGCGATTTCAACCCGATCCGATGCTCAGAGAGGAGCTTGTGCAAGTCATCTACGCTTTCAACCGGTTGGTCGTCAAGACTGATAATTATATCCCCTTCAAGCAAGCCGGCCCTTTTGGCAGGGCTGTTGTTCTCAACGGCAATGGCGAGTACGCCGCTCTCGACCGGTAATTTGTGAAAAAGCACAAGGCGCCGGTGGAGAAAGATACTTTGCCCTGCCACACCAATGTAGCCCCGGCGTATCTTCCCTTCTTTGATAAGCCGTGTCGTAACGAACTTAGCGGTGTCAACCGCAATAGCAAAACAAAGGCCTTGCGCACCCTGGATGATAGCGGTATTGACGCCAATTACTTCCCCGCGGGAATTGATGAGCGGGCCGCCTGAATTGCCCGGATTGAGTGCCGCATCAGTCTGGATGATACTATCTATCAATCTTCCCGATCGTGACCTGAGTGAACGCCCGAGTGCGCTTACCACACCTGCAGTTACGGTACATTGGAAGCCATAGGGATTACCAATGGCAATTACGAGTTGCCCTACTCGAATAGACTGCGAATCACCTAACCGTGCATATGCCAGGTCAGGGGCTTGAATTCTGATGACTGCTAAATCCGTATCGGGATCGTCACCGATCATATCTGCAGAAAAACGGCGGCCATCCGATAGTGTTACTTCAATTTGACCGGCATTATGCACAACGTGACTGTTCGTGAGGATAAAGCCATCCGGTGTGAAGATGAACCCCGAGCCACTACCCGTCATTTGTTGCGACATACGCGGATGGACTGGTTGCCTGCCATTCATCAACTGACGGACATGAATATTCACCACGGCAGGAATAACCCTCTCTGACGCATTAACGACTGCCTTCGAATAGGCATCGAGAAGCTCTCCATCCGCAGGGGCAACTACTTCAGATACCCGCGAACCATCCGGTCCAATTCCATTGGTTGACACAGCTCGAAAAAGAGGCTCCACAACAACTTCTCCCTGCAAGATTTTTGGTCATTGGTTTAAACTCAGGACACCCAATTCAAATTGTATGGCAAAAGTCTTGTTTGTCAAATTTCTTTCCTTATTTACCGCGCAGTGTAGGGACGAAGCATTTGCTAAAATGTCATATAGGTATTCATGCCCAACATGGCAGATGCTTCACCCCTCCTCTTTCAAGGAACTACATTGTTACAACAAATCTAATTCTCATATTTTTGATTTTGTGTTGTGAACAAACCGCTATAAGTTGAGAACGATCAGTCTTTTAACCTTGTGCTGCCTGAGGATTAGACTCTCTTGTGCTTAATAAACGTGCCATTACGGTACTCTTCAAAAGCGACCCGTAGTTCATCTTCCGTATTCATTACAATAGGGCCGTACCAGGCGACCGGTTCACCAATGGGCTTGCCCGATATAAGCAGGAACCTGACTGAGTCGTCTTCCGTTGAGACCATCATCTGATCGCCCTCATCAAATAGGACGAGAGTCTCGTTACTTACAAAGGGATCTCTTTGAATATCGAAATAGTTGACTCCTTCTATCTCATAAGAAAATGGTAACTTTTCCTTGCAAAAGTATCCCTTGCCTTCGATGATGTATGCAAAAACGGTGTGTCCTCGCTTTGTCGGGTGAATAAATTCTGACCGGGCGGGAACTGTTACATCGAGGTATTCAGGATCAGTGATGATGTCACGAACGGGTCCCTGCTTGCCACCTGCTTTACCGCATATAACGCGTACTCTTGCGCCGTTTGCCAGCATTACCTCCGGGATTTGTCCGCTTTTTACATCCTGATAACGAGGCTCCATCATTTTATGGGATTTGGGGAGATTGGCCCAGAGTTGAAATCCAAACATTATACCCTTTGGATCACCTTTGGGCATTTCCTGATGTATGATCCCGTTACCGGCGGTCATCCATTGTATATCGCCAGACGATATAACACCCTTATTCCCCATGCTGTCGCCATGTTCAACATCTCCTTGAAGAACATAGGTGATTGTCTCGATCCCACGGTGTGGATGCCATGGAAAACCCTTGATATAGTGCTCCGGATTGTTTGAGCGGAAATCGTCCAGGAGTAAAAATGGGTCAAACGTAGGAACCTGGCTATGTCCCAATGCACGTTTTAGGTGGACGCCAGCTCCTTCGAGCGTAGGTTTACTTTTCAGGACCTTGCGGATTTTTCTCGTTTCAGTCATTGATTTTTTTCCTCCTATTTGATTTCTGATAACAACTTAGCTTTTTGAAAAATTCCCATAATGGTGATATTTGCCACGCAGGGTAGGGGCGAAGCATTTGCTATCGCTGGTATACATGCATTCATACACAAGCCAGCAAATGCTTCGCCCCTACTTTTAACTACAGTACTATTCTGATTTCTTGTAGCACCTGTTGCAATGTCAGAAAGCGAAACAATCACAACCAAGTCTCCAAAATCCCGACATACCATACACCCATTTATGAGCATGCGGATAATTAAGATGAGCATCTGCGACTGCCTGACGAGGCATAGACGTTTGAGCGTGGGAACGGTGGTATCCGTCATATACTTTAACCGGCGACCAATCAGGACTTACTGGTAATGGCGGCGGATCAAGATGTTTAAACTCATCCCTGCCGTACACAACTTTGCCCCCTACAATTGTTAAGACAGATTCCAGACCTTTGATTTCTTCATCTGGAACTGAGAAGTAATCAGCAGAGAGGACAGCGAGATCGGCATACTTCCCAACTTCGACAGAACCTTTCTTATCATGCTCATGAGAAAACCAGGCGCTGCCAACTGTATAAAGCCTGAGCGCCTCCATACGGCCGAGGCGATTTGACTCCGGATGGATCAAGGTCTGCCCTATTGTTTTGCCAGGGACAAGCCAGTAAAGTGCAACCCACGGATTGTAGCTTGCCACGCGGGTTGCGTCTGTTCCCGCTCCAACCGGTACTCCCATTTCCAGCATCTTTACAACGGGAGGCGACTGTTCGGCAGCCTCTTTTCCGTAACGGTTCAGAAAATGCTCCCCCTGGAATGCCATTCGGTCCTGGATAGCGATGCCTCCGCCAAGTGCCCGCACCCGCTCAATGTTTCGAGAGGAAATCGTCTCGGCGTGGTCAAAGAACCATCGAAGATCGTTGAAAGGAATCTCCCGGTTGATATCCTCAAAGACGTTGAGAAAACGGGTGATCGATTCGTTGTAAGTAGCATGGAGGCGAAATGGCCAGCGGTTCTGCACTAATAACCTGATAACTGCCTTCAACTCATCCTCCATAATCGGCAAGAGATCAGGGCGAGGTTCCAGCCAGTCCTCGAAGTCGGCAGCCGAGAATACGAGCATCTCGCCTGCACCGTTCATACGATAGAAATCATTCCCTATTCCAGGACGGGTCATTTTGATCCATTTTGAGAAATCTTCCAGTTCTTGTTTTGGACGCTGAGTAAAGAGATTGTATGCAATACGCAGGGTAAGCTGTCCATTTTTGGAAAGTTCTTCGATAACCTGATAGTCCTCAGGGTAGTTTTGAAATCCGCCTCCCGCGTCAATGACACTCGTGACCCCGAGACGATTTAACTCCCGCATAAACTGGCGTGTGGAATTGACCTGGTCGCCATAAGAAAGTTTTGGCCCTTTTGCAAGGGTTGCATAGAGGATGGAGGCATTCGGTTTCGCAATGAGCATGCCTGTTGGATTGCCATTCTTATCACGTTGAATTTCACCCCCCGGAGGGTCCGGAGTATCTTTCGTATAACCCACAGCGCGTAACGCTGCACGATTGAGAAGTGCACGTGCATACAGGTGCAGGATAAAGACAGGCGTATCAGGAGCAGCCTCATTAATCTCATCAATCGTTGGCATGCGGCGTTCTTTAAACTGAAATTCCGACCATCCGCCAACGACCCGAACCCATTGTGGTGGAGGGGTGCGTCTCGCCTGATCGCGGAGCATCTCCAGGGCGTCAGCGAGAGACGGCACGCCGTCCCAACGCAATTCCATATTATAGTTGAGGCCTCCGCGAATAACATGGATATGGGAATCGTTGAGGCCAGGGATTACCATACGGCCATGCAAATCAATGACATTCGTGTTATTTCCCCTGTATGCCATCACTTCTTTTTCCGTTCCAACTGCTAAAAAGCAGCCATCCTTTATGGCAATGGCAGATACATGGGGACGAAGTTTGTCCAGGGTGGTAATATGACCATTGGTGAGAATCATATCTGCATGGATGTCCTGTCCTGATTTAATGCCATCAAGCGTACTGCATCTTCCCAATAAAGAAAAGCCAGAAGCTGCGCTTATTTTCAAAAAATCCCTTCTCGTGAACTGGTTGTTCATGGCACAAATTCCTTATATAAAGGTTTATTCAATCCCGCGAGTCTGTTTATTTTTCCGCCTTCGCAAAAAACGACTTTGCGCCTTCCATGATTTCCTCACCGGTCAGGTCGCGGTTATGCGTGGCGATCATCCACGCATAACCGAACGGATCCTTCAATGACCCGCAGCGGTCTCCCCAGAACATGTCCGTCACCGCCATCGTTACCGTGGCTCCGGCAGCGACCGCTTGCCTGAACGCCGCATCCACGTTCGGCACATAAAGGTAGAGACCGACCGGAGAAGCGCCCTGAGATTCGGCGCCCTTACAGCCCTGGCCGGGCATTTCATCCCCCATCATCAGGATCGAATCGCCTATCTGTATCACGGCATGCATCGTGCTCTTGCCGTCAGGCGCAGGGTACACCCCCAACTCTTTAGCGCCAAATGCCTTTTTGTAAAACTCAATAGCCTTCAGCGAATTCTTCAGGGTCAGACAGGGCGTGACCGTGTGGAATCCCTCAGGAATCGCTTTTACTTTGGTGTTCATAGTTTCGCTCCTTTATTTAAGAGATCGACAAATAATAGTTCTGTATCATTAATCGCAGTCAGGTCAAATTTTTTTTATCGTTTATCCTGGCCGCTCCCAGACGTGGAATAAAGTTGTCGTTCAATTTGACAGGCTATTACCATTTTTGTCGTACTTTGAGGCGCGAGCCGTTTTGAGACGATTCTTTGGCATCACAGGTTACTTATTTCTGTGAGCCGCCTTCTTTTGCATGCTCTCCAAGCATCGTTTTTGCATAGATCAGTCCAAGTCCATAGCCACCGCCATGTTGTTTTGCAATATCTACGACTGCATTGTAAGTCTCCTGTCGCGCCCAATCGCGCTGATACTCCAGTAACACCTGAAGCCACGTCACTGGCTGGGCGCCTGCCTGAATCATGCGTTGCACAGCCATAGCATGCGCCTCCTTGCTGACCCCGCCTGACGCAGCGGTCACAATATAGACTTCATATCCTTCATCGATTGCAGACAAAGTGGGTTCCAATAAACACACTTCTGTCCATAATGCAGCCATGACAAGTTTCCGGCGGCCTGTTTTTTTGACGGCGTCTATGACGTTTTTATCTTCCCAGGCATTCATAGTTGTGCGGTCAATCGGTTGTTGATTGGGAAACACTGCCTGCACTTCAGGGAAAAGGGGCCCGCTAAAACTCCTTTCAGCAACCGTAGTCAGGATCGTTGGTACATTGAAGATTTTTGCCGCTTTGGCAAGCCCTGTCACATTATTCCGCAGTTCCATAATATCCATAGACCGCGTCGCGAAGGCCATCTGAGGCTGATGATCAATCAGAATGAGCGCAGAGTTCTGCGGTGTAAGAAGACGAGGGCTTGGCTTGCCTGCAGGCGCTTGTGCAGTGCTTTGTGACGGAGGAACGACGGCGCCTGGCTTGGTTGCTGGTTTTTGTGCATATGCATTCGTAAGCACGCAACTGAGAATCGCTAATGGAACGAGTTTCATATATATCGTTTTCATTATAAACTCCTTTTTGTGTAAATGGTTATTTAGATACACACATAACATCGAATACTACCTCATTTTGCCAGAACGATTTCACCTCCTTTCCCAATTAAATATCTTTAAGACAGTAAAAAAACAATTAACTAACAAGTTGGTTTTTGAAATAATATCCACACATATGTTGAGCCATAGAAGGATGAATTAAGCCGTTGTCTTTCACGCCGAATCCACCAACGATATTGATGCGTTAAAATTTGTAAGTCATCCATGTTGAAAAGTAATCCACGTCTTTACCGGGACCGCTCTCCTCCAGAAATTGGCCTGCGAAGAAATGTGCGTATACAGTTGTCAGCGTCACGTGGCGATCGATGCGCCATTCCACCTGCGCCAATGGCTGATTGCCGATATATCTGGCATCACTAGTCTGTCCGGTCCGCACGAGATTAACTGCGTTTCCGTACAGGCCGTCTCTTGTGCTCTCACGCCAAAAGAAATCCCAGTCCATGGTGAAAGTAATTTTCTCGGTTACCTGCAACTCGACAGATGGATGCACGTCGATGTGGTTGGCAGGGCCGATCAAGGCGATTTCTCCGAAGTAGGCACCACGGGGAAAAAGTGGATTAAATGTTTGCAGTCCCTGATCTGACGGATTACGATCACCGCTCGTGATATCAGCCTTCAGACTGAACCGCGGTTGATACCGAGCTTGGCGAATCGTGTAGCCTGTATACGAGGCTGCTGTCCATGCCTGAATATTACCTTCACCAAAGCTACCGAACTGATAAACGAACTCAAAATTGTAATCCCATGCCTCCTTTTGTCCCCAAAGCCTTGTTCCCAGAGAGTGACGCAATTCATTAGCTATTCCCTGATCGAATTGCGCATTTTCACGATCAAGGCCAAGATAGTAGAGATCAATATTTCCCTTCGGAATGATCGAAAGGGGTCGCACTGCGTATATCCCCCAAAAAACCCGCGAGTAGTCGGTCCCGTCTTCGAAAATCCCAGAGTTGGTCTCGACGGGCCTGGTTACAAAACCGTCCACACGCCATGTGCCTGCATGCAAAATCGAACGCAGTCCATCAAAGCTCTGACGTACATTTGGCCCCTCACGGGTAGAGACAAGACGTGACGATCCATAAGCAAGTTCCTGCCGCCCGGCACGCAGAGTGAACGAGTCATTATTGCCGAGTCCTAATACAGCATCCAGAAATATCTGATGCAAGTCAAGCTTGTCTTCGTCTGTTGGACGTGGACCGCCAGTCCGTCCGTTTTCCAACCCGCTCTTGAGCTGGCTGAAGAGACGCAAGTATGGGCTTACATGCAGATCGGCATGAAGCATATATCGTTGAAGCAGGTAGCCATTATCATCCTGAGGTTCCTGTCCCCAGGTTGGATTGTGGTAGTACTCATAGCGCTCACGCGCTTCACCGCCAATCGAAAGGTATCTATCGCCCTTATCGTTGAGATGTATATATTTGATAACATCCAACGGTTCAGTACGGCGAGTTATGTCATACAGATAGCTGTAATCCTCTTCATATCTAAGATGCTGATAAGGCGGAGGTGAAGGAGAATCCAGCGTTTGCCCGAATACTATAGGATACGCTGAAATTGCTTGAGCCGGGAAGACAATCGCAGAAAGAACGATACTGACAAAGTTTTCTCTGCCAGATTGTGCTAACGGTTGAAGGCACCTCAAATAAATCAACGATATCTCTCCCTCTTTCTGCACACAGAAAAACAAAACAGGTACAGCACCAGAAATGTAATTCTGTCTAACGAGAACAAGATTTGCTATCGGCTGAACACGGCGCACCTCCTGCACGGCTGGTCTGTAAGAAGCAGGAGCAATAATGTGCGGAGTCAACTATAGTGAACGTCTTAAATAAGTATACATGTAAATGTCATTGCAAGCAGAGCAAAGCAGAACAAAGCAGAACAAAGCAATCCATACCTTAGAGATTGCTTCGGGCTATCACCCTCGCAATGACTACTTTCTTTTGTCGTTCACTATAGCTGCCTCTCATGATTACGACACTGGTTTCTTTGCCGAGTAGCTCGTAATCAAGTTTCTGTAAGCGGGCAAGTGACTGGAGAGTAGTTTGCCCAATCCCTCGATGTCGTTGCGCCAGTCACGATGCAGTTCGCTTGCAACGGCCATCCAGTTCATCAGTTGCACACCCGCAGCCACCATGCGCGTCCACGCGGCGTGGCGGGTGACCTCGTTGAATGTACCGGAAGCGTCAGTAACGACAAAGACCTCGAAGCCTTCCTCCAGTGCGGAGAGCGCGGGGAAGGCTACGCAAACTTCGGTCAGGACGCCGGCGATAAGCAACTGTTTTCGACCGGTCGTCCTTACCGCCTTCACGAAGTCCTCATTATCCCAGGCATTGATCTGGCCGGGACGCGGAATATAGGCGGCTTCCGGGTGGATTTCCTTAAGTTCCGGTACGATTGGACCGTTGGGACCATCTTCAAAGCTGGTCGTCAGGATGGTCGGTAGTTTGAAGTATTTGGCGAGGTCGGCCAGCGCAAGGACGTTGTTCATGAACTCGTCCGGTGAGTAGTCCTGCACAAGGTTGACGAGGCCTGATTGATGGTCAATGAGAAGGACAGCAGCGTTGTCCTTAGAGAGGCGGCGGTATGTGTATTTTGTGTTCATCGGTAACTCCTTTACGTTTGACTTAGGGATGATAGCATTTCTTCAGTGCTGCGCGAAGTAGCCTAATTAAATGTACAGGAATTTCAATCACCCCCCCCCATAATCCCCCCGTTTACGGGGGGATTATGGGGGGGAAAGTAGCCGAAGGCCTAATTTAATTGTATAAGAATTTTCATTTTGTTTAAACGGTTTTGCGATAAGGTGGATGAAGCGCGGCGAATCCACCAATATTAAAAAATAGTGAAGGTGGATACGGCGTAAAAACCAACACCTTTGTCCACCCTACTTACAACTTGTTACAGGGCACACAACTACAAAAGCCGATAGGGATAGGCACGCTTTGTCCATTCGCTCTCAGGATACCTGGCTTGGAGTTGTTCGTAAGCCTCTTTCAGTCCTTTGGGATTTTTCGTATCCTTGTATAAACATACCCCTTTCAGGTAAATTGCCTCCGGCGCCGAGCTACTTTTGGGAAAATCAGACAAAATCTTCTCCAACCTTGAGAGCGCTTCTTTGAATGCATTCAGATCAAAATAAACCTTTGCAATACCCAGCATTAACACAGGAATTAATTCTTCAGGGGAAAGAAAACCGACAGTCCTGTGATGTTCTTTGCCTTCTGTATCAAGGATTACTAAGGTTGGCGTCCACTTTATACTAAAATCCGTGGCAAGGGGCTGTGCATCAGAGCGCACACGCACGGGAATGAAAGAATTCTTGATAAATTCGATAACTTTTTTATCGGGATACGAAACTGTATCCATCTGTTGGCATCCGATTCAGCCGGGGTTAAAGAAGTCAAGTAACACCGGCTTTTTCTCAGAACGCGCCCTTGGCAGAGCCACGTCCATCACTTCTTCCCATGTAATTTTACTTTCCATAATCTTGCCTCCTTATAGTAAAGTTAAGGTTCGATAGGATAACCCGCCTTTTTCCATCCATTAACGCCACCACCGAGGGCCTTTGCATTCTTGTAGCCTTTTTTCAAGTATACCACTGCCTGACCGGCAGTGCTTGCCTCTTTGGGTCAGCCGCAATAGAAGACGATCTCCTGATCCTTCGTCAAGGATGGAAGCTTTGATTTGAATGCTTGCAGTGAAATCGCTCCTTCCAGTTGCATCTGTCTAAACGTGTCTTAGAGAATATAAAAGCAAATCAGCTTTTCTAAATCACGGATAGGGGCGTATTGCAATACACCTCTTGCAGAATATATAGTAAACGTATTAAATAAGCTGACATGTGCTGGTTATTGCGAGCACATTCGCTTTGCTCAGTGTAAACTCCGCGAAGCAATCCCACTATAGAGATTGCTTCGGGTTAGCGCCCTCGCGATGACAACTTTCTTTATGCGCTTACTATATATCTCATTTTTGAATGAAATTACACTTTACTTTCAATTTTTCATCTCTATTGTAATCTCTTCATATTCCCCTTCTTCAAGCTTTACCGTCTCTTTGGCTTTCTTATACCTCTTTTTTTTACCGTGATTTTATACAAATCCGCCTCTAAATCTGCAAATTCAAAAAAACCTCCTGCATCGGAGAGCGTATTCTCTTTAATCTTCGTTTTTACTCCATTGGTCTTTACCTTTGCAGATTTAATAGGACTTCCTCCGGTGTCTACTACAAAGCCCGATATCTTACCCTTTGCACCTGGAGTGGGTGTTGGGGTTGGTGTAGGTAGTGTTACAAGTCCAAATACCTGGATGCGGTTGTTGCCGGCATCACTAACAACGATACGGTCGGTACTGTCAACTGCTACGTAGAGTGGATAATTAAACTGTCCATCTCCAGCGCCATGAGAGCCGAACTTGCGGAGGAAATTGCCAGACGAGTCGAATACCTGGATACGATTATTGTATTTATCAGCACCGATGATATTATTCGCACTGTCAACTGCTACACCACATAGACCAACAAACTGTCCGTCTCCAGTACCGCTCGAACCGAACTCGAACAGGAATTGATACTCCTGATCGTTAGCCGTCATAGTATTTGCCACCGTTTCTGATAATACGACCGTTATCAAAACCATCATATATGGAACTAAGGTCTTTATCCTCAACATGGCAATGCATCCATTCTTTGTTTATATTTTTGGCCAGAAACAATACAAGATATGCTACCCACCCTGGACAGGTTAGAATCAAACAAGAGGTGAGTTAACATCCGGAAAACCAAACAAAAAAGCCTTACTGCAAAGATATTCTGGTAAACATCTTCGGCAGTAAGGCTGTCTTTTTATAAGCCGTTTGAACGGTTTAAGCGGTTTAAACTGTTTAATCGGCTCGCAAGATCCTTTACTTTGCGTCCCCTGATTACTCAGGGTTTGCCTTTATCGTAATGTTTTTGCTATTACAACATTACCTGTAAAAAACCATTCTTTTAAACCTGTTATTTTTTATAGCATGCATTGTAACTTATCTCAAGTAAAAAATACAAAAGAAGTAAAAATTATTATTGCACTTTTCCATCGTTATTGGTCAAATAACACATTTAGTGAAATCTAAAGGTCTGACCGGTCCTTCTGTCCTTGATTGTTAAAAGGGCTCACTTTAATGAAAGATAATTTATTGGAAACCGTAGAGACTTTTCACCCAATCAAAACTGTGCAATGCGCTGGATACTATGTTTGCTTTCATATAGTATCTTTCTTTTGATTGTGATGATTGTATGTTTCTTTGATAATGATCCAAGGTATATTTCAGGTTTAGTAACTGCCGCGTTGGGTCTTTTAGCGTTTCAATTTGGAGTTTTGCTAAAGTTTATAATTTCACAAACAATACCATTACTAAGGAGTATATCATGCAAAAGGAACAATATGTCTGTACCGTGTGTGGCTTTAATATGGTGGGTTACTATCCGGACTTTTGCCTCTTCTGCGGGGCACCAAAGGGAAAATTCATTACTTCGGCGGAATGCTCTGCCAGGTACAAAGTCATGGGCACGCCGGTTAATAAAAAGGTTACTCGCTTAAACTCCGTCCCACCTCTTGGTTTTGAGCATGCAGCTTACCGTATCGAGACAGGCGGGAAGGCATTCTGGGTAGATTGTCCTTCATGCTTCGACAAGAGCCTTCAACCGGCGGATGTCATCACGTTTACCCATCACCATTTCCTCGGCGCGAGCAATCAATACCGTGACTTATTTCATGCCCCGGTACGGATCCACAAGCTGGACTCTGCCCACAGCATCTGCCTTGCCTTTACCTTTGATGCGACCTTTACAGAGAATTTCGTTGAGCTTGGCATAGAGGCCTTCCACGCCGGGGGTCATACTCCAGGCTTCACCTTCTACCTCTTCGAGGACGTCTTACTTATCTGCGACTACGTATTTCCCGAAGGGAATGGCATGCGATTCAATCCCTTTGGCCCTCAGAAAGAAACCAGAGAATGTGCAGCTACGATCAATACGGTACTGCAAGGCAGAGGATTAAGCAAGGTGTGTGGCTGGAATTACGTGGTCGATTACAAAGACTGGAAAGAGAGATTTGATAATCTGTTAAGTAAGGGTTAAATCGTACCACATGTTTCGGTTCAATCTTCAACGTGAAGGGGTCAAATCTTTACAGGCTGTCCGAGAATGCGGCGTCCTGGGTTTCGTCATTGAGCAATAAAAATCGGGTAAATCGGTTGCGAAGGTGAAATTGAGTGATATAATAAAGCGAAATGAAATCTTCAGAGCACAACCACACGAAGCAGTTAAAACTTTTCTTTGAGCCGATCCTTTTACCGAGCAAACCGACCGTATCATTCTTTTCCTTACCAGAAGAT
>PHFX01000167.1 GCA_007618135.1 Candidatus Brocadia sp. WS118
ACTTTAAATCTCCCCTCTAAAAAGAGGGGCCGGGGGTGTGTTACGACATCATGTACACACCCCTTAATCCCATAAGGTAGGTCAACCGTCCCCGGTTGACATCATAATGACAAGCGGGGACGCTTGTCCTACCGATAGAGGGAATTACAAAAGTTTAAAATTCCTGTACATTAAATTAGGCCTTCGGCTACCTTCCCCCCTGTTTCCCCCCGTAAACGGGGGGATTATGGGGGGTAATTGAAATTCCTATACATATTGAATTAGATTCTTCGCTCCACACAGAATGACATTTCCGCATTATCTGTCATCTATGAGGGAATGAAACGACCGAAGAATCTCAACTTTGGAAATTCCTGAACATTAAATATTGAGCAGCTTGTGGCTTTATCGTGAGGTATCGGAGATTGCTTCTCCAACAGCGTAAAGATTCCCATCGTTCGATCCAAGGTAAATGGTGCCATCGGCGTCGATTGCTGGTGATGATTCTATGGCATCACCGGTTTCAAAGACCCACTTCAAACTGCCATCCGGACGAAATGCATACAATTTTTTATCCCTGGAGCCGGCATAAATAGTGCCGTCTGCCCCAATAGCAGGGGATGAATGAACAGAGGCGCCCGTTTCGAATTTCCACTTCAGTTTCCCATCGGCAGTGAAGGCGTAGAGGTTATTATCTCCGGAACCCACGTATACGTTTCCTTCCGTATCAATTGCGGCTGAAGAATCGATATCATACCCGGTGTCAAACGTCCATACAGTCTTTCCGTCCGGACGAAAGACGTAAAACCTCGCATCCTCAGAACCAATATAGATGTTTCCGTTTGGCGCAATTAAGGGAGATGCATCTAAGAGGTATCTGGTGCCAAAACTCCATATTGCCTTGCCTTCAGGCTTCATAGCAAAGAGATAATAGTCTCCTGATCCAAAGTAGATCATGCCGTCTGGCGCAATGGCTGGGGACGATGCTATGTGGTCTGCGGTCTTTTGTGTCCATTGTAATTTCCCATCGTGGGTAATGGCATGGAGTTTTTTATCCCATGATCCAACGTAAATCATGCCATCGGGCGCAATGGCAGGGGAAGAAATAATGCCCCCTTCGGATTTGTACTTCCACCGTAAAGTGCCATCGGAATTTACCGCATAGAGATGGCCATCCCACGAACCAAAAAGAATTACGCCGTCTTTTCGGATGGCAGGCGAGGAATCAACCTCGTCCTGCGTTTCAAATGCCCATTTCAGTTTACCGCTCCTGGTAACGGCATAGAACTTCTTGTCTTTCGAACCAAAGTAAATGGTGCCGTCTTCCCCGATCGCCGGAGAAGAAGCAACAGGTCCCTGAGTTTGAAAAACCCACTTGAGTGCCGGTTTCTGAATGCCCGCAGATGGACTTCTGCCGGTATGTTGCAAGTCATGCCTGAACATAGGCCATGGGGTTTCTGCGAGTTGAGCATAAAGTGCGGTTGGCAGCGAGGTAAAGAATAAAAAAAAGACGAATATTGGTAGAGTCAGAGCTTCGATATTTTTTTTTAACATATAAAAAGGTCCTTTTTTAGGATGATTAGGATGATAGGGTAATGCTAAAGTAGTTACTCAAAAGGTAACAATTTAGTTTTTTTAAAAAGTAGGGGCGAAGCATTTGCTGGCTTATGTATGAACGCATGTATACCAACGATAGCAAATGCTTCGCCCCTACACTGCGCGATAAACATCACCATTATTTGAATATTTCAAAAAACTAGGTTGTTACCTCAAAATCGGCTTGAACTCCCCGTGCTGGTTCACTCTTGTAACAATTATCTGGTGTTCCTGACGATGCCATCAGAGTATCCCTTTCGTTGACGGAACATCTTTCACCCGTTCGTCTATCCGCACCGCATCATGCAAAGCCCTTGCGAGTCCCTTAAATATGGCCTCGGCTATGTGGTGCGTATTGCTGCCGTACGGCACGTTTACATGCAAATTTATCCCGGCATTGGTGCTGAATGCCTTGAGAAACTCTTCGACGAGTTCAGCATCAAAATTTCCGATCTTTCCGGCAGGGAAGGTGGCATGATATACCAATGCCGGCCTGCCGCTAATGTCTATAGCTATTGAGGCAAGGGTTTCTTGCATCGGAACGCTTGAATTTGAAAATCTCCGGATTCCCTTTTTGTCTCCTAATGCCTCTTTCAGTCCCTGTCCCAGACATATCCCCACATCTTCTACGGTGTGATGATCATCTACCATGCGGTCGCCAACGGCCTTGAGTTCCAGGTCGAGCAGGCTATGTTTGGTGAGGATATCAAGCATGTGATCCAGGAAGCCGATTCCGGTGGTAATATGGCTCTCCCCTTTTCCGTCGATATTGACGGTTAAAGCAATCTCCGTTTCTTTCGTTTTCCGATGAATGGTGGCGGTTCTTTTTGTCATTTGAATTGCACTGACATGAGCGCCGTGCCCTCTGTTAATGTTTTGGAATTTCAAAGTTGTTGCGGAGCGAAGAGCTTCTTCGTTCTCCATTGAAAATAGTACGCCGAATATCGAATATAGAACAAGAAATGTTGAATGACGAAGTAGGGACACTACTAAATTCCTTGTTCTGCGGTTCGATCTTTTCTTTAAATAAGCCTCCGAAGGCCTAATTCACTTTACAGGAATTTCAATTACCCCCCCATAATCCCCCCGTTTACGGGGGGAAACAGGGGGGAAAGTAGCCGAAGGCCTAATTCAACGATAACAGGTATGCATTACCTTTGCATGTCTATCGCTCACAAGCTCTTTGAGATGTTTCAGTAAAATATCAATTTCTTCCCGTGTCCCTATGGTAATGCGCAGGCAATCGTCCAGCCGCCTCAGATTAAAATATCGCACCAGGATCTTCCGCGATTTGAGCGTCTGATACAGCGTGTGGGCAGAAACTTCTTTCCTGCATCGTGCCAATACGAAGTTAGTTTGGGAAGGGTATACAAAAAATCCCATTTCCTGCAGCGATCTCGTAAGATGGAGTCTCGTTTCTTTTATTTTTTCAACATGCGTTTTCATGCTTTTTTGATCATCCAGTGCTGCCACCACGGCTGCAATGCTGAGGCGGTCGACATTATACGAATCCTTTACCTTCATCATTCCTTGAATGAGATGTTCCTGGGCAATACAAAAACCCAATCTGATGCCAGCCAAAGAATAGGATTTTGACAGTGTGCGGAGGATAAGGATATTGTCGTGCTTTCCGACAAGACGAAGACAGTTGTCCTCGGCGAAATCTGCGTATGCCTCGTCTACAACAAGCACACCATCTATCTTTGATGCTACCTTTGAAATATCATCAGGCGGTATCATGGTACCCGAAGGTGAGTTTGGATTTGCAATAAAAGTGACCATAGCCCCCTTTACGATGAAGTCTTCGGGTAGCGTGTAATCTTCTGTAAAGTCTACGTCGCACGCAATTCCATCCTGGAGTTCTGCCAGGGTTTTATAAAGCATATACGAGGGATAAGGAAAAACGACCTTATCCCCTTGCCCTGCAAAACTCCGGATAATGATAGACAGCAAGTCGTCTGAGCCGTTTCCCGCCATGACATACTCTGGCTTTGTTCCTAATACCTCAGCAACCTTCTGCCTCGCTTGTGTTGCAACAGGGTCCGGATAAAGACGTAAGCTATCACTTACCGCATTTTTAATGGCATTCAGGACTTTTGGTGAAGGGGGATAAGGATTTTCGTTCGTATTGAGTTTTATATAGATACCGTCTTGTGGTTGTTCGCCAGGCGTATATCCCGACATCATTTCAATATTTTTCCGAAAATAACTCAATCGTGTACTCCTTTTGGCTCACTTTGGGTTTTTTCTTTTAAAAGGTTTAGTCTGATTTGAACAGAACGGGAATGTGCGTCCAGACCCTCTGCCTCAGATATCTCAAGCACATCCTGATACGTATCCTTTAGAGCAGACTTCGAATAGGCTATGACGCTTGTCCTTTTCAAGAAATCATTGACTGACAAACCGGACGAAAAACGGGCAGTTCCGCTTGTTGGTAATACATGGGATGGTCCAGCTACATAGTCGCCCAGCGCGACAGGGGTATATGGGCCTAAGAAGATTGCCCCGGCATGTTTTATACGTGTCTGGATATTTCTGGGATTTTCTGTAATAATCTGTAAATGTTCGGGGGCTAATGTATTCGCAATTTCTATGCATTCATCGATGTTTTTTGTCAAAAATATAACTCCATATTTCGCAAGATACTTCTTTGTATCATCGCTGCGTTTAAGTTTGGATAACTGTTGTTTTAATTCTATTATTACTTTTTCCACCAGCGACTCTGAAAAAGTAACTAAAATTGAAATTCCAGGGGTATGCTCTGCCTGGGATAACAAATCAGATGCAACAAACGAAGGGTTAGCGAGGTTGTCAGCTATGATGAGCACTTCGCTGGGCCCTGCGAGCATATCAATACCGGCATATCCAAAAACTTCTTTTTTGGCTATCGTTACAAAAACATTTCCTGGCCCAACGATCTTATCAACCTTTGGAACCGTTTCTGTTCCAAACGCAAGGGCCGCTATTGCCTGAGCTCCGCCTACTCTGTAAATTTCATGTACACCTGCTTCCCTGGCTGCTACCAACCTTTCCGGGGGGATGGCTCCGTCCTTTGCGGGTGGAGTGGTCATCACGATTTTTCTTACCTCTGCTACCTGAGCAGGTATGGCATTCATCAATACCGTAGAGGGATAAGATGCACTGCCACCAGGGACATATATCCCAACACTGTCGATGGGAGTATAGAAGGTATCGAGCGAAACACCATTGGCCTTTAACGAACCGACTTTACTGATTTTTATGTGTTCCTGGTATGCCTCTATATTTGTAATGGCTCGTTGAATAGCCTTTATAAAAGGAAGGGATATTCTCCTGTAAGCATCTTCAATTTCACTCTCTTTTACCCGGAATTTATCGGGCGAAAGAGAAACTTTGTCAAACTGTTTGCTATAACTTACAAGGGCTTTATCGCCGCGCTTTCTGACATCCTGGATAATTTTAAGTACGGTTGATCTACTGGTTGATAATCCATCCAAAATGCTTAATTGCTGTTTGAATTTTTCAATTTCCCTCTCAATATTACCTTCCCATGTCCTGAGTATCCGCATCATGGCATTTTCAAAAATTAACGGGGTCTAAGCCTCGTTATTAGCGGGGTATTAGCCATTAGTGTTTTTTCATGAAAGTTTGACGTAAATTCATCGTCATTGCGAGCTGCAGCGAAGCAATCCCTGCTATGACTGTCATTCCGAGCAAAGCGAGTAATCTCATGAGTTTGCTTCGCTTGGGCGCGCAACTTCGGCTTCGCTGTCGATCGCAATGACCAATGCATATCAACGTATTTAATACGTTTCCTATAGTAATTTATTATCAATTGCTAAGTTAAAAATTATATTTTTAACTCAGAATATTGTCAAGGAAAATGGAGAGGGAAAAGGAAGGCATAGAATAATGAACGGTGCGTTATGGTATTACTGTGTCAAAACTTCTTTCCCCATTTTCATGAGGACATGTTTTTGTAAGCTTTTTCACAACCCTATTTACCCCTTATCAGGAGGCACCGTTTGTTTATGAGGGAAAGATTGCTTCGCTTCGCTCGCAATGACAACGCACCATAATGTCATCAAAGGCATTGCCAGTGTCATTGCGAGGGTCTTTTCTGAAGCAATCTCCCGCTTTCACAACGGAGCATTGGGGACGGCTTCGCTGCGCCAGGAAAGATGATCGTGTAATTTCAGATAATATCTCCGGTGGAAAGATCGTATATCCATGAGAAGTCTGCCGGTTTGTATTCAAAGAGCTCTCCTTTCTGAAAAAAAGTGCTGATCTCCCTTTCGGCAGCGGCAGAGGAATCCGAGCCATGGATCAGATTAAACCGGTTGCTGACGGCGTAATCGCCACGAATGGTGCCTGGTTCGGCCCTGAAACCAAAGGTTGCCCCCATCATCTTCCGTGCGATTTCTACAATATTTTTCCCTTTTAATACCATAACGATTACCGGTGCAGACGTGGTATATCTGACCAGTGGTTCAAAAAAATCCTTACCCTCATGTTCGGCATAGTGTTTCCGTGCCATTGTTTCCGTGATGTGGATCATCTTCAGCCCTATCATGTGAAATCCCTTTTCCTCAAAGCGGGAAATGATCTTGCCCATGAGACGGCGCTGAAGGGCATCTGGTTTTAAGATAATTAAGGTCTTTTCCATTCCATGTCTTTCCTTTCTCTCTTTAACCTCGTACGGCGGTCTCTGTAGTTCATTTATAATCACCTTCTTTAAGCTTTTTGACGTATAGTTCCCTCACCCGCAAGAAGAAATTTTGGTATTCGGGGCTCTTATAGTCCGGGAACGTCCATGGGAAGGATTCGTATCCTCCCCGACGATAATTAAGGGTTACTTCGGCATAGATGCCATGTTGCATATAGATGCGATGGGAGAAATCCTTGGTGGAAGCCAGAATGAGTCTGCTTTCATTAAGGTAACCAGGGTCAATATTGACGGGACGTTTCACCGTATATTTCTTTGAAGCGGCAACGGCCTCTTCTATGGTATTGGTCTGTACTTTGATTGTGGCAATCTCATCAGGTGAAATGAGTTTTTCGAAGCTGTAAAATTGTCTCTGAATGTCTTTGCCCATCTCGTCATGATAATACTCGGTAAAGTGAAAGGGTAATATGTCGCTCTTCAGGTCAATGACGCCAAACGATGTTTCCAGGGTTTTCTCAATTTCCCTGAGAAGATCAGGAATATTTGTCAAAACGCCAATAATTAGATTTACCGGTTTTGGTTTGGTGATGCAGCCCAAGGTGGTTGCTGTTTGCAAATGTTAAAATTACAAAAGGTGTAATAATTTAGTTTTTTGAAAATTTCCAATAATTGCAATATTTGACGTACAGGGTAGGGGCGAAGCATTTGCCCGTTTTAGTATAAATGCGTTCAAGACAACTATAGCAAATGCTTCGCCCCTACTTTTAAAAAAACTAAATTGTTACCAAAAGGTTAAATTTTTAATAGCACTTCAAAAAGCTGTTTGATCTTTAGCCGAACTCCATCAGGGGTGGACAGGAATGTCTCGCCACCTTTCCTTAACTTTATTTCAAGCTCTTTCGTTTCGGTAAATTTCTTACCGATGATGATCTTTACAGGAATACCAATCAGGTCGGCATCTTTAAATTTAACACCGGGCCGCTGATCCCGGTCGTCCAGCAATACCTCAAAGCCGGCAAGGTTAGTGAGATCGTCATAAAGGTGATTTGCCGCCTGTATGACAGAAGGGTCGTTGACATTGACGGGAATGATAATAATCTTGTACGGCGCCAGTGAAAGCGGCCAGATTATTCCGTTTTCGTCATGCGACCTTTCAATAGCGGATGCAAGGATACGGTTAACCCCGATACCGTAACAGCCCATGATCATGGATTTCCCCTTGCCATTGGTGTCCAGGAACTTTGCCTTCAGGGCGTCGCTGTATTTCGTGCCAAGTTTGAATACGTGTCCGATTTCAATACCCTGTGAGATATCGATCTTGTGATTGCATTTTACGCACCTGTCATCCGTGGTTACATAGCGGATATCGGCAACACGGCTGATTTTAAAATCACGGTCAGCATTTACATTTTCCAGGTGAGTATCTGGTTTGTTCGCGCCCGTAACAAAATTGCGAAGTACGGATACGGCCTGGTCTGCTATGATTTCTATATTCAATCCTACGGGACCAGCAAACCCAACCCGTGCGCCCGTGACCTGCTCAATGGTGGCATGGTCTGCCAGCGCAACCGTATCCTGGCCAAGCACCTTGCTTAATTTGGTTTCATTGACCTCATGGTCGCCCCTCAGGAGGACAGCAACCGGTTGCCCATTCGAGATATAAATCATGGTCTTGACCATCTGACACGGCTTCACCTGTAAAAAGGCGCTGACTTCCTGGATGGTATGCTTGTTGGGTGTGGGCACTTCCTTAAGTGTTTGAAGGGTGGCATGGTTTTCCTGCAGAAGCGGGGCGGATTCTGCCCGCTCGCGATTGGCGCTGTAACCGCATTTCAGGCATCGGATGAGAACGTCCTCACCCACCGGACTCGGGACCATAAACTCATGGGATACATCCCCGCCCATAGCGCCTGAGTCTGCTTCAACAACAAGATAGTCAAGGCCGCAGCGGTCAAAGATGCGGCAGTAGGCATCATACATGGATTTATAACTCTTGTTGAGGCCCTCGTAATCCATGTCGAAGCTATAGGCATCTTTCATGATAAATTCCTTGCTGCGCAGGACTCCGAAGCGGGGCCTCGTTTCATCCCGGAATTTGGTTTGAATCTGATACAGGGTAATGGGGAGTTGACGGTATGAATTGACTTCGTTTCTCACAATATCCGTAATGATTTCTTCATGGGTAGGGCCGAGCGCAGTGGTCTTGCCATGCCGGTCCTCAAAGGTAATTAAATCTTCTCCAAATATCTGTAAGCGGCCACTTTCTTCCAGAAGATCAAGCGGTTGCAGCGATGGGAGGAATACCTCAACGGCGCCCGCCCGGTTCATCTCTTCGCGCACAATGGCAATAACTTTATTCAGGACCAGCGTTCCCAGGGGTAGATATGCATAAGCGCCCGCAGTGACTCGCCGGATCAATCCGGCGCGAATCATCAGTTTATGGCTCTCAATTTCAGCCTCTGACGGGCTTTCCTTCAGGGTGGGAATGAGTGTTTGAGACCATTTCATCGATTTTTACGTTCCTTAAAAAATGTACGTGAGAAGTACTGGAGAAAGTTCATACGGTAAAATCGGAAACATTATAATGCTTTCTCTGTGGCTTTCAAGGATTAAAATTGACAGTAAACGCGCTATCCTGCCGTTACCCTCCCGGAAAGGATGAATCAAAACCAATTCTGTATGTACTACTGCAAGGGCTTCAACGATCTTATCCATAGAGTTAAAGCGGCAGGGAGTATATTCGTGAAGCTCTTTTTTCTCAAATTCTAGCATTAATTTTGGAACTTGTGTCGCAGCCGCAAAGGTGAAGTCTCCTTTACTAACATTGACCTGCCTACACTTTCCTGCCCATTCATAAATTCTTTGCCCTACGGTTTGCGTTGATTTATGTTTTCCGGATTATTTTCATCCTCTGCCCATCGGGTGGGATTGTTAATGATATATTCACGGATGCGATTCAATTCGTTTTCGTTGCGGATGATGTGTTCATAATAATTCCTTTGCCAGATATTAAAACCGGTTGTGTTACGCATTTTATTGATTCGTTTGGTAACCATTGATTTGTACTGTCCCATGATTGCACCGATGGAACCAGAAGCAGGACCAATTGGGCGTCCTGTAGGGGCGACCCGGCGGGTCGCCCCTACCACGGGTTGGATCGTTTGAGCGTCCTCGTTTAATATAATAATCCCGTGAATATGATTTGGCATTACGATAAATGTATCCAATTTTACATTGGGACGAACAACATCTGTTTGCAACCATTCAACATTAACAATCTGACCGTATTCATTCAGTTGAATTTTTCCATCTGAAATGCTGCCAAATAAAAATTCGTTATTCCATGAACATATTGTAATAAAATACGCCCCTGCACGTCGGTAATCATATTCTTTCAGACGAATAGAACGGCGATGGTGAATTTTTGGGTTGTATTTCAGCATATTCATTTTGATTTTACATTCTAAAGCTCGTTCGTAAGATATTGGATAATATCCCATAAATGGCAAATGAGGCTTTACAAATAATCAGGATGTCTCCCGGTCAGTAAAGGGTCTCCTTAAATGAAGACTTTTTACTTTTACGAACCTCTTCACACAACCTCTTTTCCCTCACAGAGATTAATGAGTTCTGCAAGCGCCAGTATCCGGGCGCGCCTGCCGCTACCTTCCTGTACGACCTTCAAAATACCAGTCTCCCTAAATGTCCGAAGTAAACCAGCGACCAACTGGCGGCTGGGTTTTTGGTCGGCTGGAAACATAAGATGTACACCCTGAAAAAAGGGATGTTCAAACATCTGATCAAGAAGGGGTGCGGCATGCTGTGAATGTGTGAGTTCAATAACGCGTGCCTTTAGATTCTCGTACAGATCCATCATAGCCCTTGCTTTAGCGGTGTTTTGCCTTGCCTGTTCATCAGGCGCTGTGAGGAAAACCCAATCCACTGATCCTACGCATCATCCGTATGTCCAGGAGCACGCAGCCTGGCAATATACTCGTCCCTGTGTTCTTCAAGATATGCAGAAAGATAGAGCATGGGGCGAGAAAGTAGCTTTTTCTCATAAAGGAATATGGGGATGAGTATGCGGCCAATCCTGTCATTTCCTTCAAGAAAGGGGTGTGTGACCTCAAACTGCACGTGAACTATTTCATGGATGTGCTGATTCACTGATGGCTTGATACTGGGCCGGATTTAAAAGGGCATTGAATTCATTCGGGTTGGATATCTCGATGTGTAAAAACCATCCCTCACCGTAAGGGTCTTCATTTACCAGTTGAGGTTTTTCCTGAATCTTTTGATTGATTTTGACGATTTTCCCCGAGAGCGGGGCAAAAATATCATAAGCGGCCTTTACAGATTCTACCACTGCGCAAGCTGCACCGGCCATTACTTCCTTTCCTACTGAAGGTAATTCGACAAAGACGATATCTCTGAGCTGTTCTTGCGCATGGGCGGTAATACCCATAATTACCACTTTTGGATTTATTTTCTTTACCCATTCATGCGTTTTTGTATAAAGGAGTTCGTTTGGTATATTCGTCATAAACAGCATCCTGTCACATTTTTACTTTTATAAAATGGAGTCTTTACCACACGTGCAAGATAATGTGCGTTCCTGATTTGGATTTGTAACTCTTCCCCAACGTTGGCATAGGAGGATTTTATCAGACATAAGCCGATGTTTTTATTCATGGATGGACTAAATGACCCGCTGGTGACCTTGCCAATGATCTCGTTTCCTTTTAACACAGGGTAACCATGGCGGGGGATACCCCGGTCGATCATCTCAAAGCCGGCCAATTTCCGGTCTATACCTTTTTCCTTCTGTTGTAACAGCGAGTCTTTGCCAAGGAAGGTATCCTTATCGAATTTTACCGTCCAGTCAATCGTTGTCTCAAGGGGGGTTATCGTTTCGTCCATATCATTTCCATAGAGTAAAAGACCTGCCTCCAATCGCAGGGTATCCCGCGCCCCGAGACCGGCCGGCCTCAAACCATCCTGACCATTTTTATCCATGAGCAGATTCCAGAATTTTACCAGGTGTTGTGCATTTACAAAGATCTCGAAACCATCCTCGCCGGTGTAACCTGTCCTGGAAATGATCGTTCGGATGCCGTCCCATGCGAAATCGCCGAAGGAAAACCTCTTCAGGCAATCAAATTTTCTGCTGAGGGTATTTTCAAGCATATGCAAGGACATCGGCCCTTGCAATGCGATGAGAGATATTGTATCCGTTACATCCCTCATTTCTAACTGATAGGGAGCGGCATGCCTTTGGAACCAGAAGAAATCCTTTTCTTTATTAGCGCAGTTTACTACCAGCATGAAATGGTCTGTGTGCCATTTATAGACGAGGATATCGTCAAGGATTCCGCCTTGTTCGTTACAGACGGGGGTATATTGGACTTGCATGTCTTCAAGTTTGCCAGCGTCATTGGTGATCATGTGTTGAATAAACGGAAGAGCCTTATCTCCTGCAATCTCGAATCTTCCCATGTGGGATATGTCGAAAAGCCCTGCATTTTTTCTTACACGGTGGTGTTCGTTGATGATGGTATCATAGTGGAGAGGCATGGCGTAGTCATGGAAAGATACCATTTTTGCATTCCCTTTGAGGTGGATATCATAAAGAGGCGTTTTCTTCATGATGAAGGGCGGACATTATTTACCGTCATATTTATACCCGCAGGTAGGTTTGAGATGGAAAAAATAGTCATTTTCATTATAAGGATAGAGTGAACACATGTGTGGTTTCCGATCATACACCTTGCAGAGAGAAAGACCGTTTTCATCGTATTCAAGATGCTGGCATTTAAAGGATGCATGGCAGCATCGTCCGCATCGCAGACAATTGCCCTGCCGTCTTTCTAGTGAAGAATGAATTTCCTTTTTATTGAAAACATAATTCATTCTCCTCCACGCCTGCAACAAGATTGCTGAGCAGAATATATCAATTTTTTGTGTTACTTGCTGCATCTTTTGCACAAGGTAATGAATCTTTTTTATTTCCAGCTTACTGATTAACTCGGTCATGGATATTTACCCTTTTTGATATTTTGTTAAAGAAAAGGCCAAAAATAATAATCATAACTCATAACAAATTTATAGAGCTCAGTCAAGATAAATGCCAACAAAATCATCACTCTTGCAAAATAATCCGTGTTAAACTGACAGAGAGTTACAAAACAATTTGCATTTGAGTTCAAAATACCCTAAGCTATTTACAAATTTGGTAACAATTTAGTTTTTTGAAAAATTCCAATAATGGCCGATGTTTGCCGCGCAGTGTAGGGGCGAAGCATTTGCTATAATTGGCATACATGCATTCATACCCAAACTGGCAAATGCTTCGCCCCTACTTTTTCAAAAAACTAAATTGTTACACAAATTTAAAGATTTGTTACAAAGATTTTAGATTCCTCCGACCCCGCATGAAGCGTAAGAGGAAAAACTGTCGTTTGTACATTGGTTTTCTATCGTTAGAGTAACAGGTGAGGACCGTCAATTATGATGCATATCGGCGCTAAGGGATCGAGTTTCCTCAAAATAGGGGCCGTGTTATTCTGTTTCATGTGCCTCTTTTTTGCAACGTATATGGCTTCCAGGTACGAGCATGAGAAGACCAAAACGGAAATTCAAGCGCATAAAGTAAAAGAGCTTGAAGAAAAGTACGAGGAATTATCGATGATACATCAGGAGGTATTGCAAACTCGCACGGATTTGATCCAGGAAAAGGAACAATTGGTTGGAGAAATCACTATGCTGCGGAAAAAAAATATTGGGTTTGAAGATTGGAATCACACTATGGAAAAGGAGACGCCAGGTAGCGCGGTATCTGCGAGCCAGCAACCGATAGCTGATGAAAAGAACATGATTTCCGATGTCAAAGAGGATTTGGCGACGGATCCATTACCGCCATCTGTCTCTGCGGATCAAACCCAGGCTGAAAAAGTTTCCGCGGGAACGCAAACCGGGAAGGTTGTGCCTGCCCAGATTCCCAAATAAAAGAGGTATTTAATGTCGAGAAAAAACAATTATTCTTCTCCCCTCCGGAAATCGGTAAGAGAAGTACATCACGATCGGTTTATAATCGTGGTTATTTATTTGTCTCCTTTAATTTTTCATACTGGGCAAACGATTTCCTGGCCTCTTCTTTCATGCCCTTTTTTTCATAAAGAGTGCCGAGGGTGTTGTGAATGTCTATGGTTTCCGGATTGAGTTCCAATACCTGAGAGTATTCATAAATGGCGTCGTCCAGAGCTCCTTTTTGCTCATACACGCGGGCAAGTACAAGATGAAGCGTTGCATATTTCGGATTGATTTCAATCGCCCGTTTCAAAATTTTGACCGCATTGTCTGCCATGTTTTCTTCGGTATATACGATTCCAAGGCAGAGGTATGTCTTAAAATTGTTTTTATTTAAAGAGAGTGCATTCTCCCATAGCTCTATTGCCTCACTCTGTTGTTTATTGTAGTAAGAGATGATACCCATCTCAAAATAGGTATCAGGCTTTAAAACAATATTCATTTCTTCGATGCGCCGCAATTTGTCTTTTATGGTAACGAGCTTTTTCAGTGCGTTGGCATCCAGCATCCGATTTTTGGTTTCTGAGAGGATCAGAGAAGGAATGAATGCCTTTTTTCTTTCCAATGAGAGCGTTTCCTCCAGCATTTCTTTCTCTTCCCGAATGAAATCGGTCGATTCCTTCAGCGTTGTCTTCAGGTCGAGATTTTTGTCTTCCAGAACAGATGCCTTCTGTTCCAGCGCTGAGATTTTTTGCTCGTAATCGTTTTTTACCTGATGTTCTTTGGATATATATTCATCCTTGAAGCGATTTTCTAAGTCCGCAACTTGTTTTGCGTGTTCCTCTTTATGCATATAATCATTCCTGTAGGACGTTAGTTTTTGTTCATAGTCGTTTATCTTGTCATCGTAAATGGATTTTGGTACGTATTCAGAGGTTAATTTTTTTTCATAAGCATTCACGGCATTCTCATATATCTTTTTTTGTTTGTCGCGGGTAAATTTTAAAGATTTTATTAATTCGTCTTTCTCAGCCAGGAGGTTGTCGTAGTAAGGTTTTTCCTTAAAAAACCAATAGCAAAAGAGCGCTACTGCCGAAACAATAAAGGCCGTAATAAGGATAAACGAAAGTTGCTTATCCGTTTTGATGAAGGTGCTTTTTGAAGAGGCGGAAACGAGCTTTTTGACATCTTTGAGACGGTTCAATACGTTTTCGAAGGGCAATTTCATGTGGCAATGCTCCTATGCCTGTGTTTGTTGGAAATTTTAAAAAATTACATTGTTACGGGTTTTTGCCCGTTGCATTTTAGCCGGATTTTAAAATCCGTGAGATACGGTTATCCAACGTTGAATTCGGTTACCGGCGATGGCTCGTGTGATATGTTGCCGGCAGAAATTTTCCTGAGTATGAGCTTATCAGCCTCTTCCTGGCCCATTGGAGTAACCTCTACGAACCTTTGAGGAGTGTCATTTTTCGCCTGCTGTACGGAAACTTTCGAGGTCGGTAAAACGTGAGATTTTCCGTACCGCGCCGTGATGCGTGCTCCAAGGTGTATCTTTTCTTCCGTAATCTCGCCACGCAAAAGGGTAAGAGGTCCCGGCATATCGACCAGACTTAACAGAAAGTCTCCCTCTTGTGAAAGGGATTCGATTCTGGCGTTGTCCTCTTCGTTTCTCCCGACAATGGCCTTTGTTTGCGCGTCTAGCCTGAAATGTCTTCCTACCTTTAAAAGGTTAACGTCATTTACATCAGCGTCGCTGGAGCTAATCAAATCTCTCATTCGATGCGCGAATTCCGGGTCGGTCAGCAGGCAACCTCCTGCCGAACAAGGATAGTCCTTGATTTGGAACACATCGGCAAGCTGTATCTGATCTTTCCGGGAACGACCGCGGATCTGAAGAAGTTGATCCCTGTCCACCATGCCTGATTTCTCAGGAATCGTGGGCTCCATATGTTTGGCGCATAAAGGCCTCAGGACAAGCCCGGTAAGGTTTGCCTCTTTGTCAATGATCTTCATGGCTTCTTTCCGTTGTGACATGGGCCGCTGTCCCAACACCTCACCCGTGATAATAAAGTCCGCGCCAATTTCCCGCATGTATTCGCCGGCGATGCGGAAGATGTTAATCCGGCAGTCGATGCAGGGATTCATATTTTTCCCGTAGCCGAACTTCGGTTTCTTAACCAGTTCAAGAAATCGTTCTGTGGTGTTAATGACCTTGATGGGTATTCCAAATTTTTCTGACACCTTTACTGCCTCAAGTTTGCAGCTTCCATGTGACGTACAACGGCAAAATACCGTAACAAAATTGAGTGCGATCACCTCGATCCCTTGCTGCTGGATAACACGGATAGCCAGGGTGCTGTCCAGTCCACCCGATAATAATGCTAATGCCTTTGCCAAGAGTAAACTCCTTTAATGACCATGAATTTCTGTTCTTGAACATTGATGTAACAGGTGTTGAAATTCTAAACCATTCTATAGGCATCTTTCAAATAAAAAATGGAATTTGACTGTTTCATAACATCATGTTAGACTATTTTTTTGGTTTATATATTGTGAACGACAAAAGAAAGTAGTCATTGCGAGGGTCCTTCGTTATTACTCAGGATAAACTTTAGCCCGAAGCAATCTCTGAGGTATGGATTGCTTCGCTCTGCTCGCAATGGTAATTTTATGAATAATAACTTGCTAAGTTTTTCTTGCCTGTTTCAAGGGTGCGATGATACTACGACAACCAGCGGTAGCAGGTAGTTTTTACAGTAACAACCCGGACCAGCTGAAGGGCGACATAGAAGGTTTTGTGATCAAGGATTGTGATAAACAGTCCGTTTTAGGCATAATCTCCCCGCATGCCGGCTATACGTATTCAGGACGTGTTGCAGGGAATCTTTACTCAAGGATTAAAATTCCCGATACCGTAGTTATCTTGGCGCCCAATCATACCGGTTACGGGGTACCGTATTCCATCTGGCCTGGCGGGCAATGGCGTACCCCTATGGGAGATGTGAAGATTGATGAAGAGGTCGTGGAAGAATTAATCCGGGTATGCAATCTGCTTGAAAAAGACCGGGAGGCGCATTTGTATGAGCATGCCGCTGAGGTGCAGATACCATTTATCCAATATTTTAATCCCCATAGTGAAATTGTTGTGGTAGTTATCTCTGCGAGGGATATCGCAGACCTTAAAAATTTAGGAAAAAAGTTGTCGCAGGTATTACAGAAATTACGTCCCGGCGCCCTTGTCGTGGCTTCTTCCGATATGACGCATCATGAGTCACAGGCATCGGCTAACCGAAAGGACACGATCGCTATCGGCGAGGTTTTAGCCCTTAATGAGGATACCTTATACAGCAAGGTGCATGAAATGCGCATTACGATGTGTGGCATTTATCCTGCGGTTACCATGCTGGTATGCTCGAAGGAACGGGGGGCGAAGAGGGCAGAACTCGTCCGGTATGAAACCAGCGGTGACATTACCGGTGATTATGACCATGTCGTGGGATATGCCGGAATTATGGTAAGTTAAAAGGGAGCAGGGTTTAATCTTTTGTTAAAATACGATTTTATAGTGAACGACAAAAGAAAGTAGTCATTGCGAGGGCGCTAGCCCGAAGCAATCTCCAAGATGTCGATTGCTTCGCTCTGCTCGTAATGACAGGTACCTGTACACTTGTTTAAGACGTTCACGATAGATTGAAAAATCTTCAATCGTAAATCTAAATTTGCATATGGTTTTATTTCTTTCCGGTTTGTTTAAGCGAGGAGAAAATAACGTATGGTAATGATTCCAAAAATCAAATTAAGTATTGACGGCAAGACCGTAGAGGTGAATAAAGGGAAAACCGTCTTGCAGGCGGCCAACTCTATTGGTATTCAAATTCCAACCCTGTGTCATGACCCGCGCCTTGAACCCTTTTCAGCATGCCGTGTCTGCATGGTAGAGGTTGAGAGGGGCAAGTCGAGCGCACTCATCACTTCATGCAGCACCGAGGCTGCCGATGGAATGGTGATCCGCACGGACTCAGAGAAGGTGTTGAAGACACGAAAGATGGTTTTGGAGTTAATCCTTTCCGACCATCCCAAGGATTGCATGACCTGTGATAAATGCGGCGCATGCACCTTGCAGGATCTTGCGTATGAGTACCAGGTAAGAGACAGCAGATTCTTTGAAAAACCCGACGGTGGTGTTACCGAAGATGAAAACCCTTCCATTCAACAGGATACCAGCAAGTGCATCCTGTGTGGCCGTTGTGTCCGTATCTGCGCCGAAGTGCAGCAGGATTATGCGATTGATTTTAAGCATCGCGGATTTACGACGGAAACCGGTTTGCCCCTTGGAAAGGCGCGGCGCGAGACGACCTGTGTCCTCTGCGGTCAGTGTGTATCTACCTGTCCCGTGGGCTCGTTGGTGGAAAAACAGGCCGTTGGAAAGGCCAGGGACTGGGAATTAAAGCAGGTAAAAACCACCTGCGCATATTGCGGGGTAGGTTGTACGATGTATTTAAACGTCAAGGGGAATGAGGTTGTTAAGGTGACCTCAAAGACAGGTTCTGTGCCGAATGACGGGAATTTGTGCGTGAAAGGCCGGTTTGGTTATGACTTTGTCCATCACCCCGACCGTCTGAAGCAACCGCTCATCAAGAAGAATGGAAGATTTGAAGAAGCAACATGGGACGAGGCCCTTGATTTTATTGCCGGTAAACTGAATGACATAAAGGCCAGATACGGACCCGATACGATCGGGGTATTCAGTTCTTCGCGGTGCACCAATGAAGAAAACTATCTGGCAATGAAATTTGCGCGGGCTGCAATTGGCACCAACAACGTAGACCAGTGTGCCCGGACTTGACACGCACCCTCCGTCGCCGGTCTGGCGATGTCATTCGGAAGCGGTTCAATGACCAATTCCATCAGTGAAATCAAGGATTGCAAACTCATCTTCCTCATCGGCGGCAATCCCACAGAGGCGCACCCGATTGTAGGGTTAGAGATGAAAAAGGCGCTCCGCAGGGGATGCACATTTATTGTTGCAGACCCGCGCCAGATCTGGTTTGCCCAGCATGCTAAGTTATATCTTCCGTTGAAGCCCGGCACGGACAACTGGCTCTTAAATGCAATGGCGCATGTCATCCTTGCGGAAGGTCTTGAAAACAAGGAATTCATAAAGACACGAACTGAGGGTTTTGAAGAATTAAAAGCGTTTATTAAGGACATCACACCTGAAAAGGCATCGGAATTTACCGGTGTTCCTGCGGAAGACATTCGTCAGGCCGCCAGGTTATATGCGAAATCAGAGAAGTCGGCTATATATTACACCTTAGGCATTACCGAGCATACCTGCGGAACGGATAATGTAAGATGCATTGCAAACCTTGCACTGCTAACCGGACACGTTGGGAAATCCAGCACCGGGGTCAACCCCATCCGAGGGCAGAACAATGTCCAGGGTGCAACGGACATGTGCCTCCCGGATAAATTACCCGGATATCAGCTGTTTTCAGATGAGAAGGTGGTAGAAAAGTTTGAAAAGAACTGGGGTGTAACCCTGAACAAAAAACCGGGCAATACCGCGCCAACCATGTTTGAGCGGATGAGTAAAGGGGAATTCAAGGCGTTGTATGTCATCGGTGAAGACCCGATCATGAGTGAGCCGAATCAGGATTATACCATCAAAGGACTGAAAAGTCTGGAGCTGCTGGTCGTACAGGACATCTTTATGTCGGAGACCGCTCAGTATGCACATGTCATCCTGCCGGCAGCAAGTTTTGTTGAAAAGGACGGTACGTTTACCAACACCGAACGCCGCGTACAGCGTGTGCGCAAAGGGATTAATCCGATTGGAAATGCAAAGCCTGACTGGCAGATTACCAGTGAGCTGTCCACCCGTATGGGTTATAAAATGGAGTATCCTTCTCCCAAAGAAGTCTGGGACGAGATTGCCAGCCTTGTGCCCATGCTTGCAGGTATTAATTACGCGCGAATCGAGCGGAACGGCATTCAATGGCCATGCCCTGATGTAAAACATCCCGGCACGAAATTCATGCATGAGGGCAAATTCCCGCGTGGTCTTGGCAAGTTTTTTGTATTGCCTTACCGTGCGCCTGCCGAGAGTCCTGACAAGGATTATCCGTTATTGTTAACAACGGGGCGCACCCTGTATCATTATGGCGCTGGCACGATGACCCGCCGGTCGGCTGGAATCATTCATAAAACAAACGATTGTTTCGTTGAAGTACATCAGACGGATGCCGGGGAATTGGGCATCTTTGATGGCGAGATGGTAAAGGTTGTTTCGCGGCGGGGTGAGATAACAGCCCGCGCAGAGGTTTCTGACAAGGTGAAACGGGGTGTCATCTGGATACCCATGCATTTTGCGGAGGCGGCCGTGAATAAGCTTACCATGGATGCTTACGATAACATCACCCAGACGGCCGAATACAAGGTCTGCGGGGCAAAGATCGAAAAACTGTAAGGACTTTTAAGAGAAAGGTTACGAAGAGGCTAACAAGGGAATTAAACCCTTGGTAGCCTTTTCTATGAATGACGATGTCACAACAAGATTTACCGGAGCCGGTTAGTTTTTTGAAAAAATCAAATGGTATTTTCCTGCCCTCACTATTTCTTTCCTTGTAATCCCATATAAAAGTGTGACATGGCACACTTGTGTGACGTTACATATATGTGACATGACACACTTTTCTGAAGACATAAATTGTTAAATCAAATATTTCCTAGTTTCATAATATGAATACATTCAATTATTTATAGAGAAGTATGGGAAAAAATGATTTTATTGTTACAGTATGGCTATATTTTTGCGGGATAACGACGCATGGTCTATACGTGTAATAGTCTCCCCCTGTTGTTATCCTCTCTGATGATGGTTTAAATTTATTATCTATACGATTATGAATATCCTTGACAATAGGAGATTTCCTGGAATAAAATTTTCAAACAGGAAACTCGTCTGATAACAGGGGTATCAGTATGGCCTTTAGGCGATGGCAAATTTCCTCAACACCATAGGGTTATAAAGATGATCGATTGGACTAAAATTGTAGAATCACACGTTATCAAGACATTCCGGAAAATAAGTTATAAGTGGTGGGGAATTGACATCCAGTTTTATGATGAATACAGCACGTACAAAAACAATGGCGTATGTTTACAAAATCCTCTCTGCAATACAATACGGGTAAAACCAGCAGGGGCGAAGCTTTGCTCTCAAACGTATCGGAAAAAGCTTAAAGAACTCATCAAAAATCAAAGGTCTTTTTTCTACCAATGTTTTGCTGGTCTCCAGGGATTTGCAGTCCCCATCCTGGTGAAAAAAAAATATGTAGGAGCCATGATCGGGTCTGGTATCAGGGTATTTGAAAACAACGATCAGATGCAAAAGAGGTATAGAGAAGCGCTCATAGAGCTCGGTTTTAATCGCGAGGAGCTAGACCGGTGTTATGAGAACCTAAAAACAACAGACCTTCACAAAAAGGAATTTATATCCGATTTCATGAAACATATTGCCGAAGATGCCGTTGCTTTTTATGAACTCTTACAGGAAAAGGAGGAGATTGCAAAAAAACAAGCATTTCTCCTGGACAGTATTTATAAAGAAAAGTATAAAGGAATCATCGGAACCAGTCCGGCAATGAAAAGGGTGTTTGATACCTTAGAACTCATCGAACGGAGTGAAAGCCCCGTCTTAATCGAAGGGGAAAGCGGGACGGGAAAAGAGCTTGTAGCAGCAGCCATACATTATAACAGTCCGCGCAAAGACAAAATATTTGTTATCCAGAATTGTTCTGCCTTTAGTGATACCCTGCTCAATTCTGAATTGTTTGGACACGAAAAAGGCGCTTTTACCGGCGCCTATGCAGAGAAGAAAGGTTTGTTTGAAGTTGCAGATAAGGGGACATTGTTCCTGGATGAGATTGGAGACATGAATATAGAAATCCAGGCAAGGCTCTTGCGTGTACTGGAAGATGGGTCATTTTACCGTGTGGGTGGTACAGAGCAAAAAAAGACAAATGTCAGGATTATTGCTGCAACAAATAAAGAATTAAAAGAAGTAGTTGAACGGCGTCTCTTCAGGAAAGACCTCTTGTACCGGATAAACACGATCCACGTAACACTGCCACCACTCAGAGAGAGAAAAGAGGATATCTCACTTCTGGTCAATCACTTTCTGGACTATTACGCCATCTCCTGCCATGGAGGCAGGAGGGAGATGGATAAAGAGGTAAGAGAACTTTTGCTGTCCTATCAATGGCCGGGCAATGTCCGTGAACTGAAAAACCTGATAGAACGTCTAGTCCTTTTGTCCGGTACTGGTAAAACCATTGAAGTCCGTCACATCCCCGGTGAAATCCTGGCGGGCATGTATCCTGGACTCCATGCCCATAACCCTACAAAGCCAGTAAAACTTACCTATGCGATCAAGGGGCTTGAGAAAAATATGGTCTGTGAGGCCTTAGTGCGAACGAAATGGAACAAGACTGTTGCATCAAAAGAACTTGGCATCAGCCGCGCAAGCCTGAATAACAAAATCGCGGAATTCAATATCCAGCCCGACCCACATCTATGGGGGGCGTAAGAAAAGGCGCTTTACCCTGTTACCATTCTGACAGTTGGCATATCTAGTTAATTTATAAAAACTTACTGTTTTGTTTTTGTTGATTTTGCAATGTCTGACTGTTAGAAACGTAACATCATATTTTGTATTTTTACATCACAGTCTCTTCCCATATTCTCTCTGAGATATTTCTAACTATAATGTTGTTTGTTGGTTATGATTTATTTTTATATAAAATGTATTTTTGGCTTTATTTTTGTTTAGTATTAAGTATCACTTTTTGATCATTATGAATTAGGCCTTCGGCGACTTTCCCCCCTGTTTCCCCCCGTAAACGGGGGGATTAGGGGGGTGATTGAAATTCCCAAACCTTAAATTAGGCCTTCGGGCTTGAAGGTCTAAATGTCCGTCGGTAGGAGCCGTCTCCCGGCGGCGATTGGCAATGCACAATGACGTGCATATATCCGGCCGCCATTAGGAGTTAGCTCCTACCATTGAAATTCCTTAGCAAGGAAGGCTAAGATTGTGCCGAATATGAACCATATCTTTCAGACAGGTAATCCAAAGATAGAAGTTATCGAGGTCGTTGGTGGATTAATTGGTAACGGGGCATTGGAGATTCAAACCCAGTTGTACAGGCGTTTAGACAAAGATAGATGTTATCAGATCCTCGACCTCGAACACGTAAAGCAGATTGACGGGCTCGGGATTAGGGTACTTGAAAATTTTCTTTCCCGCGGTTTACAGATTCGGCTCATCAATGTAAATCCGGCGGTAAAATCGGTCATAAAGATGGCAAAAAAGGAGTCTTTCTTCCAGATAATGTATAACGAAAAAGACCGAGACAAGGCCGCTTCTTTATTTGAAAAAGACGTTTTAGAAAAGAGGCTTATACCTGGAGATGGTTTCCTTAAAAAAAGACATCATACCCGGGTTACTACCTCTTTCCCCGCCGAGTTTAAATTCCTGGGGAATCACGGAATAACATCAGGTAAGGCAAATATTCTGAATCTAAGCGAAGGTGGCGTCCTGGCAGGTCGCATCGTTGTCATAAAGGCAAATACTGATGAAATGCTTCATTGCGGGGGAATGATTGAAAAAGAGGTACATGATTTGAAGTTTAAACTTAACGGCGATTCGACATCAATAACCACCCAGGGAAAATGTGTCAGGGAGTTTATGGACGGGGAATCGCTCTCTGCAGGGATATGCTTTAAGGATATAAGCCGCCATCAGAGAGAAAGTATTCGATCTTTTGTGGATGCCCATACAGAATATTCCAGAGAGACAGGACGGTAGTGGCAATTCATGAATTGCCACACTACACGCTGTAACAAGGGCATTTTTAAACTATTGATACTTTTACAAACTAACCTATTGCCGTGTATCGTGACAAAGGTAAACTACGGGCGACCGTGGGGCGCAAAGTAACAGGGTCTTCAAAACATTTTCCTGCAAAAACAGGAAAAGAGAAAGACAGCCTTACTGCCGAAGATGTTTAGTAGTATAAATATCCTTGCAGTAAGGTTGTTTTATTTTCAGAAAAAAAGGAAATAACCGGACTTAAAATCTATGAAAAGACATGACCACAAAGACATTTCGCGATTTTTTCCTCAGGGTTTTTATCATAACCTGATATATCCTACCCGTTTCAAACGTCTCCTTTTTTTCCTGCTCCTTGATTTTGTAATCATTGTGTTTTCGCTCTATCTCTCTTTTTTCATGCGTTTCGAGTTTACCATTCCTTCTGAATATAGAGTGCTCGTATTGGATGTAATCCCACTTTTTCTTTTGATAAAGCTAACTTCATTTTATTGCTTCAGGGTCTATAAAATCACCTGGAGATATGTGGGCATCAACGATCTTGTAAATATTGCCGTTGCACAAACAGCATCAACATCTGTCCTGATGATGCTTATTTTGATTCCCATGCCCTCATGGTTTCATGCTGTTATTCCGGGTTTCTTCTTTTTTGATGTGCATATCAAAGGATTCCCAAGAAGCGTCTTTTTCATAGACGGTATGGTTTCCTTTGTTTTATTCTGTGGATCAAGGTTCTCGAAAAGGCTATTTTTGGAAATTATCCATAAAGGGGCAACCAATCATGCCGGCAAGAAAACCCTTGTTATCGGAGCGGGGAATACAGGGGAAATGATCATGAGGGATATGAAAAGACAAGGGTACGGAGACTATTATCCTGTGGGTTTTCTCGATGATAATGAAAATAAGGTCGGGACAAGGATGCATGGATTGAACGTGTTCGGCACAACGGACAAACTCAGTGATGTCGTCTTCAAATATGGAATTGAAGCGATCATTATTGCCATTCCGTCCCTCGATTATAAGGTTCTCAGGAGGATGTACACGGCAGCGAAAGGTCTGAAGATAGACACAATAAAGATTGTTCCACGGATATATGATCTTCGCAACCCCTCGGTAAATATAAAGAATCTTGAAGATATACAGGCAGGAGATCTTCTGGGAAGGCAGACAGTGGAAATTGATTGTCAGGAAATCGGCACATTTTTGAAACACAAGGTAATCCTCATAACAGGCGCAGGAGGGTCTATCGGGTCAGAATTAACGATACAAGTGTGTTCTTTTCATCCCGAAAAGATCGTTCTCTTTGATATCGATGAAACTGAACTGCACCAGGTAAAGCACAAATTAGAGAGGTTGTTTCCCAATTTATTTGACAGGATGTTGATAAATTCGAGGATACAGGAGAAGGTAATTTTAATAACCGGGGATATCAGGGATGTTGACGTAGTGAATGAAGTTTTTGAAAAATTTAAACCCCAGATTGTATTTCATGCGGCTGCTTATAAACACGTTTCCATCATGGAAATTAATTGTAAAGAGGCTGTAAAGGTGAACATGTTTGGGACTTATAATCTTGCAAGGGCCTCAGCAAATCATCACGTAGAAAAGTTTATCCTGATTTCTACGGACAAAGCAGTCAAACCTACGAGCATTATGGGCGCTACAAAAAGAATGGCTGAATATATTTGCACGGCATTTAATGAAAATTCAAAAACAAATTTTCTGGCAGTACGATTTGGGAATGTCCTGGGCAGTCGCGGAAGTGTTGTGCCCATATTTCTTGAGCAAATGAAACATGGTGGCCCTATTACGATAACCCACAAGGATATTCAAAGGTTTTTTATGACCATCCCGGAGGCAGTATCCCTGGTGCTACAGGCATCGGTTCTTGGAAAAGGAAGGGATATCCTTGTTCTTGATATGGGGGAGCCGGTCAAGATTTTGAGCCTGGCAGAAGAATTGATAAAAATCCATGGGTTACAACCGTATCAGGACATAGATATACAATTTATCGGTTTAAGACCGGGAGAGAAACTCTTTGAAGAGACACTCTCGGCAGAGGAAGGCACAACTGCAAGCAAACACAAAAAAATATTTATTGCAAAGCAAGGAAAAACATATTCAAAAGATGAAATTGAAATGATCCTAAAGGGGTTTGAAAAGCTGTTGAAGGTGCTTCCGATAATGGATAATTATGAAATAATCAGGGATGTGTTCAGGAAATACGTAAAAACTTATGAAAGAAGGGGACATAACAGGCAAAACCAGCAGTTAGTAGGTATAGAGTCAGAATTGCCGCAGAACGACGAGGCTCATTTTCAACACAACAAAATGCAATTTGAGAAGCTTCTGGACGAATTGCCGGCAATAGAAGATTATGAAATAATCAGAGATACATTGAGAAATTACATACAAAGTTTGGAGGAGAGGAGGCAGAGTCAAATAAGCCAGACATCAGAAAAAGCAGCCTCATCGCTTCAAAGAATAGAGCCTTCGCGCAGATACTTACAGTTGGTATTTGGCAAAAACCGATACGCTCTTTCATTCTTAGATAAAACCATAGAAGATGAATTTAAGGAACACGTTTTCCTTTCCCATCCTTCGCAAAACCACGATTGTTTATTTACCGTTGGATATCAGGGCAATGAGAATACGAATGGAAATGGGAAGGCGTTTTATTTTAAAGGAGAGAAATGGCATTACTATGGTAATGGAACTGGGGAGATTAAGGTGTTTTTCCCGAGGAATCTGGCGTTTTCTAATACCATGCGCATTCTTGCTTTATTGTACAATGAATTTTACCGATGTGAAGATAATAGTTTTATATTGCATGCTGCAGGGTTACGTAAGTATGGAAAAGGATTTGTCTTTGCCGGTGAATCAGGGGCGGGAAAAACGATCATTTCGAAATTGTCATTGCCAGAGGCAAAGGTGCTTTCGGATGAATCAGTCATCGTATCCAAAGATCATGAAGGATATTGGATTTCTCAAGGTCCGATAAAGACAGAGATAACGGAACCGAATGATACAAGAGTCAGTCTCTGCGCAATTTTTTTTCTGGTGAAGGATCATGTTAACGCGGTAAGGAGGTTACACAGATCAGAGACAGTGCAAAAACTCATGGATAATATATTTTACGTAAATCTTTCGGGAAGGCAGACACTGGTAGATACACTGGAAAAAAGGTTAAAATTTATTCATGACGCTTACAATCATGTGGCGGTTTACGAATTACGATTCAAAAGCGACAATAGTTTTTGGCAGGAAATTGAACGTGTTATTTTGCACAGTTAATGGTATTGCTCATATAAAAACTTCGTAATAATTTAGTTTTTTGAAAAATTCCAATAATAGCGATGTTTGCCGTGCAGTGTAGGGGCGAAGCATTTGCTGTAATTTGGCATACATGCATTCATACCCAAACTAGCAAATGCTTCGCCCCTACTTTTCAAAAAACTAAATTATTACGAAAAAACATCTTTCAACTGCTTGCTCCCAAATTCCTGTTTGGGAGCGTAATGGACGAGAAACTCAGTTTCTCCGCAATGGTGTTCCCAAGCAGGAGTTTAGGAACAAGCAGTAGCGGTTTATTTAGGTTTAGGTTTAGGAATTTCAATTACCCCCCCCATAATCCCCCCGTTTACGGGGGGATTATGGGGGGGGGAAGTAGCCGAAGTCCTGATTTAACGACGCAGCAGGCCGCAACCAAATCCCCCCTTGTCGGTAGGACAAGCGCCCCGCTTGTCATTATGATGTCAACCGGGACGGTTGACCTACCTCAGTTGCGAAGGGTGGTGTAAAAAACTTGCAAAAAAAGAAAAATTTTATACGGTAAT
Organism: Candidatus Brocadia sp. WS118; assembly: GCA_007618135.1. GTDB lineage: Bacteria > Planctomycetota > Brocadiia > Brocadiales > Brocadiaceae > Brocadia. The sequence goes on from PHFX01000167.1 coordinate 26,978, forward strand.
ACTATAAACAAGGGTGTGCAGGTTCAACACGGACAAACGAAATTTGTCCGTGCCATCCTGCTATCAAGTAAAATTCACATTTTATGAGCATCTTGGGTAAATAAGGTATGAGGTACGAAGTAAATCGTGGTGATACTGTTGAGACCGTGATGTTATGAACCGGGAACTGTACAAGGAATGAAATTCTATGGATAATATATCATATTACAGCAATGCCGCAACCAAGAGGGCCGTGAGTCGTGTCCGTTATCCGTGTCCGTTGCCTACATCAAATCCCTCCGTTTACGGGGGGACACAGGGGGGTAGGGTGAGGAATCATGGTGGTAATAAGTACTCCCCGCTCCTGGTGGGTGGGGGTGAACTGTTACATAAAAAGAAATTAAGGGCAATTTTCAGTTTCGTTATTTTTCTTTGTATGGGTTTTGGAAATCTTCTTGCCAAAGACCTGTCTGATAAGGAATACATTATCGGTCCTGAGGACGTCCTTGAGATTCAGGTGTGGGACAACGAGGATTTGGGCTGTGTCACTGAGGTCTCTTTAGAAGGAGCCTTTACCTTTCCCCTTATCGGGAGGGTTCGTGCGGGTGGTCTTTCCATTACAGGGCTTGAACGTCTTATCGAAGAGAAATTGGCTGACGGTTACCTCATTTCACCCCATGTAAATGTTAGTGTAAAAGAATATAAAAGCCAGAAAGTTTCTATTCTTGGGGCGGTGAAAAATCCGGGAAGTTATGCCTTAAAAAGGAAAACGGATATCCTGGAAGTAATATCCCAGGCTGGTGGCTTTACCGACAAGGCAGGGCAGATTATTACCATTGTACGGCCTAAGCCCACTCAGCAAAATGGACATATAACCCATTCTGGAAAAGAGAAAGAAAATGCAATTATTACGCTTGATTTAAGCGATTTCAAGGCCAGCAGTGCCTATGATAATTTTCCTGTAATGAACGGGGATTCCATTTACGTTAATCTGGCTCCGCGGATATTTGTCACAGGAGAGGTTAAAAAAGCAGGGGAATTCCCCTGGGAAAAGGGACTGACTGTCCGGCAGGCCATATCGCTTGCAGGGGGGCATACGGACAAGGCATCTCCCCGGCGCGTAATCATAAGCCGGATGGAAGATGGGAAAGAGAAGGAATTAAAGCCCAAAATGGACGACCTGGTAATACCTGGTGATATTATTAAGATTCCCGGGCGTTATTTTTAAAGATATTTTTGGAATTAACCCTGTCAGGGTTTTAAACCCTGACAGGGTTAATTCACGAATTTGTGCTTCAGAATAGCCGTTATAGGGGAGAAATACCTTTATTAATTAGGTTGAGTTTTAAAAGACAAAAACCCAACGACTTTTTCTTTGAAGGCATCTTTTGAGATGTAGCGCCGATCCCTTCCCCGATCACAGTCGAGGACAAGCGTGGTCGGCCAACGGCGGGGGATAAACCCCCGCACTACGAGATCGGTTTGAAATTCCTGAACATGAACTTAGGGAGGAATGAATTCGTGAATCAACACGTGGGAACTGGACTTGTGCCTGACCGTACACCATTTTCGCAAGAGGTACATTTAGCCGATTATTTCAATATCGTAAGAAAACGGAAATGGACGGTTATTGCAACCTTTTTTGCCATAGTATGCATTGTTACCGTTTGGTCGTTTTTTACCATACCGGTCTATAAGGCAACGACAAAAATCATGATTGAAAGTCAGTCATCCTTCATTAATAAAATAGCGGATGCGACCTATGTGGACCCAAAAGATGAGGCGTATTACCAGACGCAATACCGTTTGTTAATGAGCAGGAGTCTGGCAAAAAAAGTAATTGAAGACCTGGACCTCTGGAAGAATTTTAGGAGTGATCTTGATAAAAACCCTGACGCTTCCCCGTCTCCGGAAGCGGAGATACACCCTCGTATGGTAAATTGGTATCTCTCAAATCTACAGATTGCACCCATACGGACAACGAAACTTGTTGATATCAGTTTTTTAAGCCCTTCTCCCGAAATGTCCGCCCGCATGGCCAATGCACATGCACATGCCTTTATTGCAAGAAGTACAGAACTCCAGCACAAGGTATCAGAGCAGGCGCTGGAGTGGCTAAAGAAACAGGTTCGTGGACAGAAAACCATGGTGGGAACATCTCAGCGGTCAGTGTATGAATATAAATTTGAACAATTAGGATCATTTTCTGTTGACGATGAAGGTGTTTTTTCAATACCAGAGATCAAGGAAAACCCCGTTATCAAAGACCTCCGGGGTAAATTGGCTGAGCTCAAGGCCAGGAAATCTGAGATGGTAACGAAATACGGCCCAAAGCACCCGAAGATGATTGAGATTAATTCCAGTATCCAAAAACTGGAACAGGGGATTACTGATGAGGTCCAGGCGATCAGGAAGGTAATTAAGGCTGAATTGGATAAAATCATTGCCTTTGAAAAAAGGGTGCGGCAAACCCAGGGGCATCAGACGGAGGATACCGATCCCTCTACGCAAAAGGCTATTACCTATGATATGGTGCGTCTGGAGGCGGAAAGCGATCAGGAGATTTACGATGTTTTGCTCAAGCATGCGAAAGAGATTGGCCTTACGGGGAGTATGGAGAAAAACAATATCCGTATTGTAGATGAGGCTGAATTGCCTTTGTTTCCAGTCAAACCCCGGATTTTTATGAACATCCTGTTGTCGGTAATTATTGGCGCCGTATTTGGAACAGGGCTTGCCTTTTTTCTTGAGTATATGGACAGAAAAATAAGGACGTCAGAGGATGTGCTGCGACGGCTGGGAATGCCGGTGATTGGAGTCATGCCATATGATAAATGCTTAAAAACAAACAACATACTTTCTCTCGCACAGGATGACTCTTATCTAAAACAAGGGAGACGCAAGGGCGGGTATGCGCAATATTATGGTTATGATCTTTCGAACAGCCTGATTGCCAAACTGCCGTTTACACAATCGTCGCTGTCCGGTCAGTCATTTATGGTAGAAAGCGCAATCGCCGGTGAGGGAAAAACTACCGTTCTTGCGAAAATGGCGCTTAGTCTGTCACAGAGGGGATTCCGGGTAATTATGGTAGATGCGGATCTGCAGCAGCCATCGTTGCATGACATGTTCGGATTCAATAACGGGAAAGGGAGCGGTTTGTTAAACGGTATGAATAGCATTCTCTCCCGGGAAATACGGGAAGGTACTTTAGATACCTGGAGCATAGACGATCTCTTCTGCCTTATTGCCCTGAAGAAACAGAGCGGAAGGCTTGTGGTGCGTTGTGATGATCAGACCATAACTGCCGTCTTTGAACACGGACGCCTCCTTCATTTACAAAACAGGGATAATTCCTTTGCCAACCGTTTGGGGACTATGCTTCTCCGGGGAGGTTTTATTACGGAAGATCAATTAAACGATGCCCTGGAGAGAAACCAGCGGACAGGACTGCCTCTGGGGTACATTCTTATCAATTCCGGATATATTAACAGGAATCAGTTGCAGGGTCCTTTAAAACTCCAGAAGGAGGAATATCTCCAAAAATTATTTAGCTGGAAGCATGGTGCCTTTACTTTTGAACCGGGCGGTGTGGAAACCTACGAAGACAAGAGGATCTATTTTGAAGACGACTGCACACCGGTAATCGACCGGTTGGGGCGAATGTCAGGCAGCCGCTTCATTGAGGGTGAAATGCTTTCTTATGTTAAGCCCGTTAACGGATCAAATTTATCCATCCTGCCGGCCGGAGAAGGAAAGGGAAACCTTAGTCATCCTGCCTGTTTTGCCCTTATGTCAAAGTTTCTAACCCTGCTGAAACAGCGTTTTGACGTAGTGCTTGTGGACGCCCCGCCGGTGCTGGATGGTGGAAACAGCGCGACTCCGCTCCTTTCACTCGTAGATGGCGTAATCTTTGTAATTAAGGCCGGGCAGGTATCTGTTGACCTTATCAACAAGACCGTTGAAACCATAAAAGAGTCAAAGGCAAATATTGTTGGCGCAGTGCTTAATCAGGCAAGGATAGAAAAAAGCTATTATTGAATTGTAAGGAATTTCGTAACACTTTAGTATTTTGAAAAAGGTAGCGCCGATCCCTTCCCCGATCACAGTCGAGGACAAGCGTGGTCGGCTTGTGCGGGGGATAAACCACCCGCGCTACGTTTTCCGTTTCATGTGAATTACTTATAAATGTACGGATTTTTCAAAAAGCTAAAGTATTACAGGAATTTCAAATTTTTGGCTGTGTGGGTATGTGATGGGGTGTATTCCCAATTATTTGCAAAAAAATGAATGAACGGTATGGCTGAGTACATCTTATAAAATTGTAGCGGCAAGGCTTGCCTTGCCATCGCAGTAGGGTGGGCATTGCCCACCAAAAATAGGTAATGTGAGCGAGTGTGTGATGTTTGGTGGGCGATGCCCACCCTACCCGGTTAACCCGATTTACAAAAAATGTAGAATGAAATTGCCGTATAGCATAGAAACCTACGACCTCATGAAACGATACCCTGCAACACGGGGATATAAGGATCTGATTTTTCGCCCTTTTGCGAAGAAAGAGGTTACGGCCCTTAGAAATATCAATATACAAATTAAAAAAGGTGAGTTGGTGGGACTCCTTGGCCCAAACGGAGCGGGCAAAACCACCCTGATCAAGATCCTTTGTACCCTGGTGCTTCCTTCCTCGGGAAAGGCATTTATTCATGGATATGAGGTTGAAAAGGACGAGAGAGAGATAAAAAAGATCATTGGTTTGTGCATACATGACGAAAGAAGTTTTTACTGGAGGCTCACCGGCAGGCAAAATCTCAAATTCTTTGCAAGATTAAATAACATTTCCGGCAAAGAATCAGAGGAGAGGGTAAAGCATTTGTTGGAATTTGTAGACCTCGCCCATGAGGCGGACAGAATGTTTAAGGATTATTCTACCGGTATGCGGCAAAAACTGGCAATAGCCAGAGGCCTTCTGACAAATCCTGAAATTATTTTTATGGATGAACCGACCAATGGTTTGGACCCTGTTACCGCGCATAAATTGATACATTTTATCAGGGAAAAATTAGTAGAAGAAGGGCGCAAGACGGTGGTGTTTGCGTCGCATGACCTGCATGAGGTAGAGATCCTATGCGACCGGATTATCGTAGTAGATAAAGGTGTGGTACGGATAACCGGAAGCATCGGGGAAATAAAAAGGAATCCCAACCATTATCATCTCCTCTGCTCTGCATAATTATGTATTGGCGTTTAAATATGCTGTTAGAAAGGCAAAGATAGATGGTACGCTGACACAGTATTAAGCTTAAAGTGTTAATTTGTATTAGTTCACCACAGAGACACAGAGGCACGGAGAATGATTTTAGAAATTGAGATAGGCCTTATTGTCAATTATGTAACAATTTAGCTTTTTGAAAAACCCGTACCTTTATGTGTAATCAATAAAAAACGGAATACGTAGTGCGGGTGGTTTATCCCCCGCCCAATGCCGACCACAAGGGATCGGCGCTACATTTTTCAAAAAGCTAATTTGTTACTAAATTATAATGTCCCTGTTTTGAAAGATGGAATTAAGAGACTCGTCCTCTGAATTTTCTCTGTGTCTTCATGTCTCTGTGGTGAATAGAATGTCTCACGCAGAGACGCAAAGATCGCAAAGAGAAAAGAGATGTTTTGGATTTTGTAAATTGGAATTTGTTTATTATTTGAAATTTGTAATTTGAGTATTGGTATTTAACTATTTATTAGTGTTTCTGTGGTGAATCCTGTGGTTAGCGAAGTCGAACCATCTAAACTCTGAACGCTGGACTCTGAACTCTAAAACACATGAACTCTGAACTTTTGAATTTGACCCCTGAAGAGCAATTCATCCTCGCTTGCCTCCGCTCGGAATTCAGCGGCGGAAGCGCATCAGAGTTATCGGGAGATGTCAAATAATACCCTCAAAAGGCTTATGAATAATAACCCTGTTTTAGTTGATGTAAAAGGCATTTTCGATGCGAAATCTCTTAAAAGCACAGGTGTACGTTTATGGCGCTTGTAATCATGAGACAAAAGAATACGAGCCTCACGATTACTTCAAAATGGCCTGGCTTTGAGGCTTAAAAGTCTAATTATGAGTAATCGCGAGGTAATCGGGAAGCAAAAAACCAAGTCATGAGTAATCGGGAGGTAATCGGGAGGCTAAAAAGATGGGTTGTCGTGAAGTAATCGTGATATTAAATTATGAATAAAGTCTTAGTTACCGGCGCTGCAGGTTTCATTGGTTTTCACTTATCTAAAAGATTGATTGCACTTGGAAAGGATGTTATTGGATTAGACAACCTCAATGATTACTACGATGTTAACCTTAAACTTGCCAGACTAAAACAGATCGAAGGTTACAAAATTCAGTTTATAAAACTCGACATTGCAAATCGGGAGGAAATCGTGAGGCTATTTCACGACAATAAATTTGATATTGTGGTGAACCTTGCAGCCCAGGCAGGGGTAAGGTATTCTTTGAAAAATCCGCATGTTTATATAGAAAGCAACATTAATGGATTTGTGAACGTTCTCGAAGGATGCGCAGCATGCCGTGAAACATCTTGTCTATGCCTCCTCAAGCTCTGTGTATGGGGCAAATACCAGGATGCCCTTTTCTGTCCATCATAATGTTGATCATCCGGTATCTCTTTATGCTGCTACCAAGAAGGCGAATGAGCTTATGGCTCATACCTATTCGAGTTTGTATAAAATTCCCTGCACAGGGCTCAGATTTTTTACCGTTTACGGTCCGTGGGGTCGTCCGGATATGGCGTTATTCATTTTTACAAAGGCCATATGGGAAGGTAAACCCATTGATGTATTTAATTATGGCAAGATGCAAAGGGATTTTACCTATATTGATGATATTATCGAAGGCATGGTCAGGGTAATGGATAAAATTCCAGAACCAAATCCAAAATGGAGTGGTGATAATCCAGATACTGCGACGAGCTATGCGCCATATAAGCTGTATAATATAGGGAATAACAACCCGGTTGAGCTTATGCATTTTATTGAAGTACTGGAATCTTGTCTTGGTAAAAAGTCAAAGAAAAATCTCTTGCCGATTCAAGAGGGCGATGTACCTGCGACCTATGCAGATGTTGAAGATTTGACAAGAGATGTGGGTTTTAAACCGTCAACTCCAATTGAAGAAGGCATTAAGAAGTTTGTGGGATGGTACAGGGAATATCACAAAGTGTAACTTTGCTGACTTGCACCAAGTATTAAATATAGATGGGGAGAATAGTTTCCTGGCGTCCTTAGTTTGTGCCGTGAAGTTAAGGAATACCGAAGTTCTTTAACATGCTGCAATAAAGATGACAGACCAATGGGGGTGCTACCCATTGCGAAGTATCGGCAACGCCGTACAGGCGGGGTTGTCAAACCGCTCTACGCTGCAAAAGCTGTAAAGCCGATGTAGTGAACGGATAGAGAAAAGGTGGGGATAACTCATCAGGTGTGACTTTAAGAGATGAATGCAAATGAATCGCTGAAGAAGTAACGAAAACGCAGAAGTTGTCGGGCAAAATCGCATTGTGCTAAGGATGCAGAAACAAGCATAGCGGAGACCTGTTAACTGGCTATGTGCCCACCGTTATACAGGCGACATGACTTAAAGTTTGGCTTTAGTGCGGAACACGGGATATCCGTTTCAGGGTAACGGCTGCAAAAGGCGTGAAACGGAAGTCGGACTAAGCCGTAAGAGTGAAGATATTCCGCGAAAGCGGAAAGGAGCGAAGGGCTTAGGTTATTCAGTGCAATGTTCACTACAACAACCTTGCAAAAAAAAAGCGGGGGAAGATTAACAAATGAATATCCACGTATGCAAAACAGTACCAATTGAGTACAGCCAGGTGGTAAACGCATACCGCAAGGTAAAGAAAGGCGGAAAGGCAGCAGGGATAGACAACGAAAGCTGGGAGAAGTTTGACCAGAATGTCGAGGGCAATCTCTATGTAATTTGGAATCGGATGTCCTCAGGAAGCTACCATCCCCAAGCTGTACGAGAGGTAGAAATACCGAAGAGGGACGGCAAAATGCGTAAATTAGGCATTCCAACACTACGCGACAGGATAGCACAGCAAGTAGTGAAGGACTACATGGAAAAGAGAATAGATAGACTTTTCCACGAGAACTCCTATGGGTACAGACCATTGAAGAACGCACACCAAGCCATAGAACAAGTCAGACAGAACTGCTACAAGCAGGACTGGGTGATAGATATGGACATAAGCAAGTTCTTTGATGAAATAGACCATGAGCTGATGATAAAAGCGGTAGAGCATGTCAGAGAGGAGAAATGGGTGAAGATGTACGTGGAGAGATGGTTAGGGATGGCGGTGCAAAAGCAAGACGGTACATTGCAACCACGAGCAGGAAAAGGGACGCGTGCCAGGGCGGCGTAATAAGCCCTTTACTTGCAAACCTCTATCTGCATTTCACGCTTGATGTGTGGCTATCCAAGCACTACCCGCAGGTGAACTTTGTAAGATACGCAGATGACGTCGTGGTACACTGTACAAGCAAAGCAGAGGCGGAGAAAGTGCTGGAAGCGATAAGGCAGAGACTGGCAGAAGTAAAGCTGCAAATCAAAGAGGAAAAGACACGCATAGCGTATTGCAAGGATTACCGACGTAAAGCAAGGCATGAAGTGGTCAAATTTGAATTTCTGGGATTCAGCTATCAGCCGAGAGCAAGAAAGAGTAACAGAGACGGTAAGAGTTTTACAGCATTTGCAGCCGAGATAAGCCAGTCCAACCAGAAGCGAATACGGAAAGTAATCAGAGAAGTAAAACTCTGGGGTAACACGCAGGTGGAAATCCAGGAAATTGCAAAACTCCTCAACGCCAAACTTCGAGGATGGATAGCGTATTATGGTAAGTACAGCATAAGAAGCCTAAGAAACACCTTGATGATGATAGACGGGAGACTCATCAAGTGGCTCAGGAAAAAGCACAAGAGTGGCTATAGAAAATCAGTGGAAAAACTCAATTCGATAAAACAAGCCTTCCCGGCGTTGTTTTATCACTGGAAAATGGGATACTGTTGAAGCGTATCAAGAATAACACGAGCCGTATGACGGGAGACTGTCACGTACGGTTCTGTGAGAGGCTTGGGGGTGAAACTCCCCCTTGCCTACTCGGCGTGAGACATTTTGTTTATTACAGAGTAGCGCGGGTGGTTCATCCCCCGCTTATTTTACCGACCACGTTCGTCCTCGACTGCGATCGGGGAAGAGATCGGTGCTACATTTTTCAAAAAGCTAAATTGTTACGAATTATTAAGTTTTTATCCTTTGAAATTCGGTATTCCCTGTTCTGCCTTCGATATTTAAAATCGGTGGAGTGAAAAGTTATTGAAGATTGTAACAATTGTCGGGGCACGTCCCCAGTTTATTAAGGCTGCGGCAGTCAGCAGGGAGATTGCTAGACATCCTGATGTTACCGAAATTATTGTTCATACCGGGCAGCACTTTGACAAAAACATGTCCGATGTGTTTTTCGAGGAGATGCAGATACCAACGCCCCGGTATCATTTAAATATAAACTCAATGAATCACGGCGCGATGACAGGTAAGATGCTGGAAGGAATAGAGCCTATTCTCCTGAAGGAAAAGCCTGACTTTGTCATGGTATATGGTGATACCAATTCGACTCTTGCAGGCGCATTGGCAGCCAAGAAGCTCCATATCAGGGTTGTACACGTTGAGGCAGGACTAAGAAGCTTTAATATGCAAATGCCGGAAGAAATTAATAGAATCCTTACGGACAGAATAAGCGACATCCTCTGTTGTCCAACGGATAAGGCAGTAGAGAATTTGAAACAAGAAGGTTTTGAACATTTCCCCTCTAAAGTGATAAAGACTGGAGATGTCATGCAGGACGCGTCTCTTTATTACAACACCTTTTCGGCAGACAAAAGCGCGATAATCAACGACTTGGGATTGGCGGGACAGGATTTTACCCTTTGCACCATTCATCGGGCAGAAAACACAGATGATCCTGAGAGGCTCTCTGGCATCTTTGCTGCACTCCATGAGATCAGTCTGGAGATGAAGGTCGTGTTGCCGCTTCACCCCAGAACCAGGAAAATTGCCGTTACCTTGGGTTTGATACCAGAACTTATCAACTCACAACTGCTTATTGTCCCCCCGGTGGGTTACTTTGACATGATCGAACTTCTGAAAAATACCAGGATTGTTCTGACGGATAGTGGTGGTGTGCAAAAAGAAGCATTTTTCTTTTTAAAACCGTGTGTAACACTGCGGGACGAAACCGAGTGGGTAGAACTCGTTGATAAGGGGTTCAACGCATTAGCCGGTGCAGGGAAGGATAAGATAACGAATGCCTGCAGTGAAATGAAAGGAAAGCAGTTTGATTTTAATGTTGATATGTACGGAAGTGGCCGGGCGAGTAAAAATATAATAGAGGCGATCACGGAACACAGATGAACACTGATGGATACAAATAAAGACAGGGTTTCCCTATTTTAATGTTAAGGAATTTCAATCCCGGAAAAAATGAGTGCCGAACATGCGTTTTGTGACGGTTTTTGGGTCAAGGTTTTTGATGTTTGGTTTTACCTCATGAAAAAGATACGTTTTTCCCTGTTTGTCAGTATAACGTACCGGG
>PHFX01000168.1 GCA_007618135.1 Candidatus Brocadia sp. WS118
TTGACCTTTCCCTCAACCTTATACGGCGCACTCACGGAATTCCCCTTGAATCCAGCCATCTTATAAGCATCATGCAAGGACTTGCCGGAATTGCGAAGTATTTGAAATGTCTCTGTTTTTTTTGATATTTTGCCCATATTTTACATCTTTTTTATATGGTCTTATACCCCTTTTTATGATGTTTATCAAGCCGATTCCAAAAAAATTACCCGCACTTTAGAAGGCATCTAATAGTATGTATCAGTCAGGTGGTGCCTAATAGGGGGTAGGGGTATCTGTCCCCCATGCCAGGTCTCATTTTCATTAACTGTAGTCAAATTGTAGTCAAAACGTAGTCAACTCCATCGGAAACGGTCGGAATCCACAGGAATAGGCAGGAAATGAATTTGTGTTGCAAGTTATCTCAAAACAAGATATTATAATCATAAAGGACACTCTTCCGGTCACTTGTAAAAATAGTAAAAAAATACAAAAATGTCATTCGTAATGATGAGGTTGTCGGTTCGACTCCGATCGCGGGCTTTTATTCTTGTCAGAGAAGAGATAGCAAACTAACCCTCCGAACATTAGTAAAACCGGACAAAACACACTTTTCATGCGATGTATCGGGATTTTTCATTTCATATAAAATAATACGTGAGTCAACTCTGTCAGGGTTTTAAACCCTGACAGAGTTAATTGTCTATCTGTGCATTTTTATGGTGATTAACAAAAAAAAGGTATTTGTGTTAGGTCTGGACTCCGTGCCTCCCGAACTATTTTTCGATCGTTGGCTGGATCAGTTGCCGAATATACAACGGCTGATTGCTCACGGCAGGTACGGTGAGATGAAAAGCACGATTCCCGCCATCACCTGTCCGGCCTGGATGTCCATGATGACAAGCGCTAACCCAGGCAGGCTGGGAATCTATGGGTTTAGAAACCGGTCGAGTTACGATTATGAGGGGCTATCGTTTGCAAATTCAAAGGCTGTTACTGTGGATACCGTATGGAATATCCTGTCAAGATTGGGAAAAAAGGTTGTAGTAATTGGGGTACCCATGACATATCCGCCCCAGCCGGTCAATGGATGTATGGTCACCTGTTTCATGACACCTGACACGAAAGGAGAGTATACGTATCCCCCCGGGCTGAAAGCAGAGGTAGAGGCCGTTTCCAAGGGCTACATCCTTGATGTGGATGAGTTCAGGAGCGATAACAAGGAATCCATCTTAAAAGATATCTATGCCATGACGGAGAAACGGTTCAGGCTCACGAGACACTTTATCCGTTCAAAAGAATGGGATTTTTTTATGATGGTTGAAATGGGGCCCGACAGGATACATCATGCCTTTTGGAAACATTTTGATCAGGACCATCCTAAGTATATGCCTGGTTCAAAGTACCAGAATGCCATTCTGAATTACTATAAATATCTCGATGAGGAAATCGGCGAGACCTTGAAGCTTTTTAATGATGACACCATGACCCTTGTTGTGTCCGATCACGGAGCCAAGAAGATGATGGGTGGCATCTGTATCAATGAATGGCTCATCCAGAACGGTTACCTGAAATTAGTGCACTATCCTGCAGAGTCTACGCCTTTCAACAAACTCATCGTCGACTGGGAAAATACGATGGCATGGGGTGAGGGTGGTTATTATGGACGGCTGTTCATGAATGTAAAGGGCCGTGAACCCAAAGGGGTTATTGCACCCCAGCACTATGAGCACGTGAGGAATGAACTGATAAAAAAGCTGGAAGATTTGAGGGATGAAAGGGGTAATAATATCAATACGAAGGTCTTTAAACCTGAGGATATCTATTCAGCATGCAACGGCATACCACCGGATTTAATTGTATATTACGGAGACCTTTTCTGGCGCTCTATTGGCAGTGTTGGCACCAGGACGATATGGGCAAGCGAAAACGATACGGGTCCCGATGATGCAAACCACTCCCAATATGGTATCTTTATCATGCAAAATGGGAAAGGTCTTGATGGAAAGCGACTGAGTGGAGTAACGTTATATGACATTGCCCCGACAATACTGTCTTACATGGGCGTCACGGTACCCGAAGACATGGAAGGAAAGGTTATTCCGTAGTGGTTAGCGCCCCCTCTCAATCCCCTCTTGGGAGGGGACTCAGGGGTGGGTATTGTGAAGGTGGATTCGTTGTAAAAACCAACGCCTTAATCCACTTATACCTTAAAATGTGAATGTACGACGATATCTTGAAAGAGGATACAATAAATGAATAAGGGTTTTACCGTTTGGTTTACGGGATTATCAGGCGCCGGAAAGTCCACCCTCTCCCAACTTCTTGGAAAAAAACTGCAGGAATGGGGACGAAGCGCTGAAATGCTTGATCGTGACACGGTCAGAACCAACCTCTCCCAGGGACTGGGTTCCAATAAGCATGACCGTGATATCAGCATCCAAAGGATTGCTTTCGTCTGTAAGTTACTAACAAGAAATGGTGTGGCTGTTCTGGCTCCCACCATTTCTCCTTACCGGGGGGCCAGAGAAATGGCTCGGAAGGAGATAGGGAATTTTGTTGAGGTCTACGTAAAATGTCCCCTGGAGGTATGTATTGAGCGAAAAGTGGAGGGTATATCCGAGAGGGCGCTAAAAGGTGAAATTGCGGGTTTTGACGGGATTTCAGATCCGTATGAAGAACCGCTCAACCCTGAGGTTGTGGTAGAAACTGATAAAGAAACCGTTGAAGAGTCCGTGAACAAGATAGTGCAAAAATTGCTAGAGCTTGGTTACGTAAGCCAAACCGGGTCGGCTGGACATGTCTATTCTCCTGAAGAAGAAGACAAGATTAAGGAAAGGTTGTCCAGGCTGGGGTATATTTAGCGGCATGGTTCACCACCGAGAAACAGGAAATTGAGAGGTTAAGAGGTTGGGAAGTTGAGAGGTTGCGCTTTTTCCCGATTTCGAGGCTTCTCAACTTCTCAGCTTCTTACTTTATTCCCTGCGCTGCATTTCCTGCTATTAAAGTTTCTAGAATGCCGTGTACTCACTTTTTTGTGCTTTGTTTCTCTGCATAGGCTGCTTCGACCACCTTTTTTGTCTTCATTGCAAGCTTTGCAATAAGTTTATCTAGCTTCGGGTTCAGGATAGGGCTTGCCGCCTTTGCAATAAGGCCGAGAAAGGCATTGTCGAACTTCAAATGAACAGCCGTATTTACCTCTTCATAAGCGCCTCCCTCATCATTTTGTGTTGAGTAGTCAACCTTTAATACAATAGAGCCTGAAAAGCTAAAGAAAATGGATGCATTGCCGTGCCCCAGATAGGTAGCTTTCTGGGACTGCCGTTCCAATAGCTCAAATTCCCCGGTGATGTGTTTTGACGGCATCTCTATGCCATAGCGTCCATTCCCTCTGACCTCAAGGATCAACTCTTTCTTTTTAAAATCCTTTCCATGTTTCGTGAGTTCCTCTACGTGTTCGATAAAATATTCAAGGGTTTCTCTATCGGAGCGAACCGAGAGGGGTTTCTGAACCCGGGTGATGGTGCTGTTGTCGATGATATCTCGCACCCTATCGTTTTGTACGGATGCTGAGTACAAAGGGCTGGTAAGTAATATGAATATGAGAAACGTCAGGGTAGATACAGGCAAACAAGTTTGTTGTTTGACTGTTTGTTCACAACGAAGTCCACGCCACCTATTACTCATGAAATTCTTAAATATACAATTTTTATCAAAGTATAAAATTTAGATTCTACAAGGCAATGCTGTCAATATCAACAAACAATCACGAAGTTACGCAGGTATTGTATTACGGTGAGTAGTCGCAGGCTTCCAGCCTGCGTGGAACAGTTGACAAACTGAGCATGGCACACCACGCAGATTAACGTCTGCGGCTACCAAATACCAAATAACCCACAAAATAAAATGAAATTCCATATACAGTCAAGATAGTTTTATGAAAACAAGGTCAAAAAAAGCCTCGTTACGGGTAGTCTATGAATAAAAACTTATTCTATTTTTTTTGACAGAAAATTTTGTCCTGTTATATTGTTCAACCATTGTAAACTCATTTTGCTGAGCAATGAAAATACAAAGACAGACGACAAGGGCAAACCCGGAGTGATCCGGGGGCGCAAAGTAACAGGGTCTTTCAGCGTACAGGGAAATATGCGGGGATGACGGTTTCAAGCCCTTTAATACACGGAACTAGTTTTGATAAAGATAGCCTTACTGCCGAAGATGTTTTTCCATAAACATTTTTGCAGTAAGGCTTTTTTGTTTGTATCACGTGAGCGGTAAGGTTGGGTTGAATGAAATGAAACCCAACGGGATTATGTAAATGTGAGGTAGGAGACTACTTTGTTTAAAGGGAGGCCAAAGGCCTCCCTTTTTTGTTTTTATGTAACAGTTGGGTTTCACTCACGTTCAACCCAACCTACTGGTATTCTCATGGAATATCAGAAATAAAAATTTTAAATTGTTGAATCTTTGTGATACACTGATGCGAAAAACGGTGATCTGGAACACAACCCCTAAGGTTTAAACTTCTCAAGACCATCAACGCGTTTTCTTGATTCAAAAAAATGAGCAACTTTCTATGGGCGCTTAAATTTCTCACGATTATCCCTATTGACAGGGAAGACAGGATAAAACCAAAGAATTTTAGCCATGTGGTGTACTGGTTTCCCGTGGTGGGTTTCTGCATCGGTATTTTTCTGTGCCTTAGTTATTTGCCATTGTATGCCTTTTTCCCCCCTCTTGTTACGAACGCCCTGATTATCCTTGTTTCTATTGTTATAACAGGCGCACTGCATCTCGACGGACTTGCCGATACCTGTGACGGCATTTGGGGTGGCTGGAACAAGGAAAAACGACTGGAAATCATGAAAGACAGCCGCATCGGCAGCTTTGGGGCAATCGGACTGATTAGTATAATCGGACTCAAATACGCCAGTTTCCTGAGCATTGGGGAAATCCCTGCGACAAATATTTCACCCTTCAGTGGATGCATAGCATGCGTTTCCTGCTCTATTTCGCCTGTCGTAATACATAAGTGTGTTGCGTTGATGGTTATGCCCGTTGTCGGGAGGTGGGCGCAGGTCTGCGCCGCAGGGGTATCGACGTATGCCCGAAATGAATCGGGTACCGGGAGTTTTATTACAGGAGGTACAACGCGAATACAGGTGTTCTACGCATCAGTTTTCCCACTAGCTTTATTTTGGTTTTTTTACCATCTGTATGGATTTGCGATATTTGCAATAATAATTATTTTCACCTTAGGGTGGATTTGGTATATTAAAAAGAAAATTGGTGGGATGACGGGCGATACTCTTGGCGCTACCAATGAGATTGCTGAACTGGTGTTCTTACTAAGTCTGTTGATATTTTAATGAAAAAGGAAGTAATCATTCTGCATTGAAAATTTTGAAGAGTAGTTATAGTATTACTTTGTTAAAACATGTTTTTTTGTAAGTTTTTTTGCAACCTTATTTACCCCTTATCAGGAGGCACCGTTTGTTTATGAGAGAAAGATTGCTTCGCTTTGCTCGCAATGACAACGTACAATATGTCATCAAAGGCATAGCCAGTGTCATTGCGAGGGTCTTTTCCGAAGCAATCACCCGCTTTCACAACGGAGAATTGGTTGCGGCTTCGCTGCGCTAGGGTATTCCAATGGCCAAAATAACCTTTGTTCTTGGCGGTGCACGGAGCGGAAAATCTGCCTTTGCAGAGGGACTCGCCAAAAAGTATAATAATGTGGTTTATATCGCTACCGCAGAGGCTAAAGACGAAGAAATGCGTGAACGGATTCAGTCCCATCGTGCCCGACGCCCCTTGAACTGGAAGACAATTGAATCGCCTTACCACGTGGACAGAATTGTATCAGGTTTAAACGGCAAGGCAGACCTTGTTTTAATTGATTGCATTACCCTCTATATTACAAACATGCTTTTGAGTGATGAAACAAATAATTCCACTGTTTGTGCTGAGAAGCAGATCGTGAACCCACACCAACGACAGCAGGTGATTCTTTCAGAGATTCATAAACTGGGTCAGGTGTGCCGTGAATCTGGATATGATGTGATTCTAATATCGAATGAGGTTGGTTTAAGTATCGTGCCTGATAATGCCTTATCCCGCGAATTCCGGGATATTGCCGGTTACGCAAACCAAATTCTTGCCGGTGAAGCGAATGAGGTATATTTTATGGTAGCGGGAATTGCCCATAGGATAAAATAATGGATATTTATCAGTTTAAGACCTTAATGAATAAAGGCAAAAGTTTTCCGGTCTTTGTATTTTATGGAGATGAATCATTTTTTGTCCATGAGGCGCTTTCTGCAGTAAAGGCTCATGTACTCAAGGGTAGCGATCCCGGCATAGCTTTGATTGAATTCAATGGAGATGAAATATCCGGGGGTATGTTGTTCGATGAATTAAGGACGGTACCGTTCTTTCCGGGCATAAATAAGCTGGTTCTTGTTGATGAAGCGGATGATTTTGTCGAAAAAAACCGGGGTATCCTTGAAAAGTATTTACAAACGCCTGCAAGCCGCGCCCATCTGGTGTTGATATGCAATAAATGGGATAAACGGACGAAGCTGTCTACCCTGGTTGATAAGGTTGGAATTTCCATCGAGTGCAAAAGGTTAAAAGAGAATTCCTTGCCGGGTTGGGTACAAACTCATGCACGACAATACAAAAAAGAAATCACTGCCCTGGCTACTCAAAAACTGGTGGAGGATGTAGGTGGCAATCTGGCGATTCTGGATAAACATCTTGAAAAATTATCGGTTTATGTAGACGGGAAAACCACCATTGATGAAAGGGATGTGGATGCCCTTGTTGGTGTGGATCGGGACCGGACGGTATTTGAGCTCACGGAGGCCGTTGCACAAAGAAACGTGACGCTGGCGCTGAAAGTATTAATTCAGATGTTGTCCCATGGCGAAGATTCGGCAAGAATTATTAGTTTATTGGCCTGGCAGATTAAGCGGCTATGGAGGGCAAAACAACTGCTACAGCAGGGAGAAAATGAGCAAAAGGTTGCTTCCGAGTTACAGCTCATCCCGTTTTTTGCAAAACGGTTTTTTGAACAGGTTAAACGGTATAGTGAAGAAGATCTGGCGAAAAATCATGCACTTTTATTAGAAACCGACCTGAAAAGCAAGACCAGTTCTTTGAGCACCCATTTATTACTGGAATTGCTTGTGTATAGATTATGTGCTT
Source organism: Candidatus Brocadia sp. WS118 (assembly GCA_007618135.1). Taxonomy (GTDB): domain Bacteria; phylum Planctomycetota; class Brocadiia; order Brocadiales; family Brocadiaceae; genus Brocadia. Next base: position 7,192 of record PHFX01000168.1, read on the forward strand.
AAAATGATTGTAACAAAAAAGATACTTGCAGATAAGCTTATAAAATATATAAACAGAGAAAAGGATTTATCAAGTCTTGTAAACTGGGCAGAGGATATGATAAAAGAAGGTGATTTTGAAGATGAAAATTTTGAACTTTTAAGAAACATTCTCGCCAGGATTGGACTTGCAAATGTGCGTGAATTTGGTCTGAGTTGGGATGACTGTTATGATTATCTTCATAAACTAGGATATGATGTGAAAGTAGAGGTGCCCGAGGCGACCTAACTGTTCTCCTTATGCGAGGCGGAGTGTATTTTCTGTGAAAATGTAGCGCCGAACCTTGTGCTTGGCCTTGGTGGATAAACATAGTACCACAAATTATCTTTGAAACAAAATGATTTTGAGAAAGGAAAGAAAATGAAGTTTTTTATTGATACGGCGGACGTGAAAGAAATTCGTGAGGCTCACAGTTTAGGAATCCTGGACGGAGTGACAACAAATCCATCTTTGATAGCCAAGACGGGAAGGCCTTTTCGTGAAACGATTGAGGATATCTGTTCCATTGTGAAGGGTCCTGTGAGCGCCGAGGTGGTAAGCCTGGATACGGAAGGTATGCTCAAAGAAGCACGGGAACTGGCAAAGATCGCCAGTAACATTGTCGTCAAAATTCCTTTAATAAAAAATGGCCTGAAGGCTGTGAAGCGGTTAACGGAAGAGGGCATTAAAACCAACGTGACCCTCTGTTTCTCCTCGAATCAGGCACTTTTGGCGGCAAAGGCCGGCGGCACGTATGTAAGTCCCTTTGTCGGGAGACTGGATGACAGGGGACAGGCGGGCATGGAGCTCATACAGGAAATCCGCACCATATATGATAATTATGGCTTTCAAACGGAAATCATTGTTGCCAGCATCCGCAATCCCGTTCATGTCCGTGATTCCGCGTTAATGGGGGCAGACGTTGCAACGATTCCCTTTAATGTGTTTGATTTGCTTGTTCAACATCCGCTTACGGATGATGGCGTCAAGAAATTTCTGGCTGATTGGGAAAAGGTGCCAAAAAAATAAATCCGGAATACAAATAACGAAACTTAAGACAAGGAATACCAGGCTCAGTTCATTGTAAGGAATTTCAATTACCCCCCATAATCCCCCCGTTTACGGGGGGAAACAGGAGGGAAAGTAGCCGAAGTCCTAATTTAAGACTTTTTCAGGGAGTTTTTGTCGAGGTGGAGCAATACCGTGTTTAAACCCACAAAAAGCAAACTCAGTGTCTTTTTTTTGGTCTTGACGTTTTTACCGTTGATAGTCATGCGTTTGGTTGTCTATCCCATTACTTTTCAAACCCTCAAAGAGGAAATTATCAAAAACCTGGAGATTGCTGTCCACAAACAGGCTGAATTGGTTACACAATGGATGGAAACGTGTATCAATGATGCCCAAAGCATCGCACATAATCCTATTATCATTATGGCTATCCAGGCGGCGCAAGGAGAGACAGAACGTGGTGAATTGTTGAAATATCTGGATACCATGGATTATTTCGGCTACCTCTGGAAGGAGTATGGCCAGAAAGAGATTTCTGTTGCAGATCGCAATGGCACGATAAGGATAGCGTCAAAAAAAGAGCTTGTGGGCACAAATATCTCAACAAAAGATTTTTTCCGCACCGCCATGGAGGGGATTTTTTTTACCTCCAACATCATACCATCAGACATCCCCATTGAAAATGAGACAGGCACGCCGGAAACCGGAGTGCCTACCATGCTGGTTGCCGCTCCGGTAAAGGATACCTTGAATACTATTATTGGGGCAGTGTCAATGCGGATACCTGTATCTGAAATGAATGCATTGATGCGGAATATTCATCTGGGAAAGACCGGTGAAACGTACCTGGTCAATGCACAGGGATATATGCTAACGGAATCGCGCTTTACGGAGGATTTAAAGAGGCAACAGCAAATTAAAAACCGATCTGCTCTGGAATTGAAGCTTGTCGATCCGGTGACAGGTGTCATGACAAAGGGCGTTTCTGAGTGCATCAAAGGCGCAGAAGGATTTCATGCCGACGGATACGCCGACTATCGTGGCATACAGGTCTTGGGATTTTGGCAGTGGATGCCGGATTATGGGTGGGGTGTGATTGCTGAGATTGACGTTCAAGAAGGTTACGGAGCGGTTTATACCTTGCGGAATTATATCATGTCCGTCTTTGGAATGGTGGCAATCGGGGTTATTATTATTGCCTTCTTTCTGGGGAAGAAAATTTCTGCCCCCATTCGCTACCTTACGGGAATTTCAAAAATCATTGCCAATGGGAGTTACCGTACAAGGGCTGCTTATCAATCAGATGACGAAGTAGGCGAACTTGCCCATGCTATCAACAAGATGGCGGAGACCCTGGAGAAAAAGTCGCAGATGCCTGAGTCTATGACTGGCGAAAAGAGCATATGAAACTGCACGATGATAAAAAACCTATAATAAGTGAGAAATCGGCTGTTATGTGGCCTGGCTGGATCCGGTACGGACGATGGAGGGGAATTTCATGACACTAAAGAAACTACAAAAAGATTTGTTTGATACAAAGACGCGTGCGATTAAAAAGGCCCCCCTTGCTGACCGGATGAGACCGCGGGATTTGAAAGACTTTGTCGGACAGGAACACCTGGTGGGCGACGGCAAGATCCTTCACAGACTTGTGGAAAACAAAGAACTGGTGTCTCTGATATTTTGGGGACCTCCCGGCGTTGGGAAGACGACGCTAGCCTTTATCATTGCCCAGGCAATGGATGCGCATTTTGTCTCGTTTTCTGCGGTATTATCAGGTGTCAAAGACATCCGGGGTGTCATTGAAGACGCGAAAGAGCAATTGAAATTTTACGGGAAAAAAACCATCCTCTTTGTAGATGAGATTCACCGGTTTAACAAGGCACAGCAGGATGCGTTTCTTCATCATGTGGAAGACGGTACGATAACCCTCGTGGGCGCCACGACTGAGAACCCTTCCTTTGAGGTGAATGCCCCGCTGCTCTCGCGTTGCAAGGTGCTGGTATTGGAACGACTCACCGACGGTCATATCAAGGTTATTATGACAAACGCCCTCACGGATAAAGATCGGGGACTTGGGAATCTAAACGTGGAGATACAAAACGACGCATTTGATTTTTTGGCGCGCCTTGCGCAGGGAGATGCGCGGGTTGCCTTAAATTCCCTGGAAGCGGCAGTCATGCTTGTGAAACCCGATCAGGCAGGTAAGCGGATGGTAACTCTGGAGACGGCCCAGGAGGCAATACAGCGGAAGGCGCTCCTCTACGACAAAGGAGGCGAGGAGCATTATAACGTCATTTCCGCCTTTATTAAATCCATGCGAGGGAGTGACCCTGATGCAGCCCTTTATTGGCTGGCGCGGATGCTGGATGCGGGTGAAGACCCGCTCTTTGTTGCGCGTCGCATGATCATATTTGCCTCAGAAGATATCGGAAATGCAGATCCGCATGCTATTCAACTGGCAATTGCCGTTAAGGATGCATTTGACTTTATCGGTATGCCAGAAGGGTGGATACCCCTTGCCCAGGGCGTCACCTATCTTGCCTGCGCGCCAAAAAGCAATGCATCATATATGGCTTATCTGACGGCATTGAAAGATGTCAGGGAAAAAGGCGCATTGCCCGTGCCGTTTCATATTCGCAATGCCCCCACACCATTAATGAAAGACCTTGGATATGGCATGGGGTATAAATATCCGCATAGCTTTGGTGGATATACAGAGCAGGTTTCTCTGCCAGACGAACTGCAAGACAGAGAATACTACAAACCAACGGAAAATGGATTTGATAAGGAGATCAAAGAGCGTCTTATCCGGTTTAAAAAAAACCGCAACCTGATAAAATAAAGCAATTTTATCCCCTAAAAAGATAACTCATTAAAATGTTTAATTATTTTGAATTTAAAAAAATTTAAGGTATAATGTTAACGCATGTTCTTTTTGATTATAGTAAGCGCAGTAAATACGTATACATGCACCTGTCATCATTGCGAGGGCGGTAGCCCGAAGCAATCTCTACGGTATGGATTGCTTCGCGGAGTTTACACTGAGCAAAGAGAATATGCTCGCAAGGCACATTTTTATGTTTACTATAGTCTTGGGTAGAAAGGGGAAGTCTTATGCTAAAAATGAGTGAAAGGAAGAGAAACAACAGAGTTCTTACTACATTACTTTATGGTTGTATCGATATTTGGTCACAACAAGGCCGAAGGAATCTATGTTATTTTTTCATAAGGAGGAAAAACAATGATTAAAACAACCAAAGCAACCATAGCCGCACTCATTTCATGTTCCTTGTTGTCAATCTTTGTAGTTAAAATGGCTTTTCCTGACACCCTCAGTATCATTCGGGAGGGTATTGTAAGGGACTTGCAAGGTATCACACGAAAGCAAGCTGATATTATTACGGCCTGGGTTGATGCCCGAAAGAAAGATATACGGGTTACCGCCCATAACTTACCTGCATACCGTAGTTCCGTAATCCAGGAGAACATGGAACCGGATTTTTCCAAACCCCTTGAATATCTCACTTTTATAAAAAATGTGTACCATTACAAGGAAGTTTTTATTACAAACCCTATGGGTGTAATAATTCTTTCAACGGACAAAAACAACGTAGGGATGGATGTCTCCACTGCACAATATATTCAAGAGGCATTAAAGGGGAAAACGTTTTTTTCTGACATGATGCCTTCTACCCTACCTATTGAGAATGAATTTGGCGAGCTGGAGGTAGGGCTACCCACGATGTTTGTATCAAGCCCTGTTACGAATGGGAAAATGAATCTCTTAGGGGTATTGGTCTTCAGGCTTGATGTGAATGAACTCATAAAGCTGATACTACCCATGAAAGCTACAGAATCAGGAGAAATTTATTTAATTAACAGAAATGGACTCATGCTTACAGAATCCCGTTTCGCAGCCGATCTCAAGAAAAACGGTTTTATAAAAAAACGGGTGCCATTAGAGTTGAAGGTGGTAAATCCCAAGACGGGGAACCAGACCCTGGCGGTCCAGCAATGTTTGAAAGGAATGGAAGGATTCAATGACACGGGCTATCTCGACTATCGGGGTACCAGTGTGATCGGTTACTGGACATGGCTGCCGTATCTGAATTGGGGGCTTATTGCCGAAATTAACGTGGATGAGGCGTGTAACGAGGTCCGTAAATTTTTTCAGGATACCATGATTAAGAATCTGCGCGGACTTATGCACCGGCAGGTCAACCTGGTGAAGATGTCCATGGAAGGGCATAAGAACAATGCGAAAGCAATTGCCCGTAAACCACAAACAATTCATTATACAAAGGGCGTTGGATCTGTCGATGAGTTTGTCAGCGCGCTCAACTATTTGGAGTTCATCAGGGATGAATATGGGTATAAAGGCATCTTTATCTGTGACTCAGCAGGGGTTATAAAGTTAGCTACCGAGAAAAATTTGGTGGGTATGGATGTTTCCGGAGAAGACTATTTTGTTGAAGCAAAAAAACACGAGGTCTTTGTGAGCGATGTAAAGCCTTCAACAACCCCCATCCTCAGTGAATTTGGTAAGATTGAACGTAACATCCCAACGCTGTTTGTATCCTCAGTAATCCAGGAAGGCAATGGGGCTTTTGCCGGTATGCTGGTACTTCGGGTTGATATGATGGAGTTGAATAAACTCATGCATAGTATTGAGATTGGAGAAAGTGGCGAGACATATCTTATCAATTCGGATGGTGTTTTTATCACAGAGTCGCGATTTACCATTGAACTTAAACGGAATGGCATGATAAAAGACAGAACTGCCCTGGAGCTGAAAGGAATCAATCCCAAATCGGGAAGGTTAACAAAGGGGATTGCCGAATGTCTGAATGGAGGCGAGGGATACGATGTCACCGGTTATCCTGACTATCGAGGGGTGCCCGTATTAGGAACGTGGTGCTGGATTCCGGAATACGAATGGGGTGTAGTTGTCGAGATCGACCTTGACGAGGCATTTCGTAAAAGTTCCGCCTTTTGGGGTATTAAACAGTATTTCTAAAGATTCTGATGGAATGCCGTTTTTTGTTTTTTGAAGGCAGGGGTGAATGTCCGTTCGCCCCTGTCATCAAATATTGCCTGGAGTACGAAACTGCAACCAAATCTCCAGTCCTCCCCCTTTATCCCATAGGTGTAAAGTTAAACGGTTTTCTGATCGTATGGACAAACTCCGTTTGTCCATGATTGCCCCTTGTGACTTACAACAGTATGAAAACAATCGGAAATGCGACGGGAGTTGTCCACTGCCGACATCTTCTTGTTGTCCCTTAACATAACTGGATACCTCTACCCACAGCTTTTGCCACGGCTACCTTTCCTGCAAAAATATTTGAAACACCTTCATTATCCCTCATTTTTCTGAAGACATCCCATGCAGATTTCAGTTCTTTCGGTTTACCCTCAGCATTCGTACCTTTAGCTTTTCCTATCAATTGAGGAAAAAGCGCTGGGGTTTCATCAATAAGTTTCTTTACCGTTGCCCTGCATCCCTCTTGCTTTGTCTTATCGCTTTCTCCAAGCATGGAAACAAGTGCGGTTCTTGTATCCACAAGCTTCGTCTCAAGGTCATTGTGTATATTTAATTCCGTCTATTGTCAAAAGTTGATTTGAAATCAAGAAAGATCGCGACCAGTCTGGTCGCCTTACAATGTGGAGAGCATAAAGTCACTGCCATAGTCAGCTTGATTTCGGGAATTTCAAAGTTGAGGTACTTCGGTTGTTTTAGCTTCCTTCGCCTTACTCAGGATATGCTCTCAGTTGGAAATTTTTTCCATAAAACTAAATAGCTACAAAAACCCTAGCGTTTCGTGCTCAGTTCTATTCTCTTTTCCACTTCATCAATGATAAATTTACTAAATGAAAAGGCTGAGGTGAACGCGGGTGATACAGCATTTAATATGTGCGTGGAATTTTCTCCGTGTTCGACAACAAAGTCCATCACTAATTTCATGGTTTCCGTGTCTAATAACTGTGCCCGGATGCCCGGATTCAGGTAGTTGCCAAACTTGTTTATGTCTATCTTCTTTACTAAATGTACTGCCTGCTGTATAAAATAATTCCGATAATATTTTTTCATTTCCTCAAAGGCTAAACTTCTAAAATGAAAGGCATTGGTGACAAAAAGCTTTGTTTCATGAAATAACACCTCAAAGAATTCATTTAAACGAAAATTCGAAAGGCCCTGATAATTTTCTCTCCACAAGGCTGGGATTGCCGTTGGCCCTATCTTAATTTTCCCGGCGGCAGTTATGGTAAAATGGACGCCCAGAAATGGATTTTTTAAATTGGGCACAGGATAAATATGTTTGCAAATCAAAGAGGTGTCTTTATATTCCAGGTATAGACCTTTGAAAGGGATTAAGGTGTACTTTTGCCCGATGCCAAATTGATGGGCAATTTTATCTGCATATAAACCTGCCGAGTTGATTAAATATCTAAATTTTATTTTTTGTGTATTTGTGCAGACGGTGGAGTTGTCTTCTCTTTTTATAAACTTCTCGTTGAGTAAGATTTTTACACTCCCTTTTAAACTATGAGCGATATGTTCGACGACTTCTGTGGGATTTACTACGGATGTTGTCGGTGAATATAACGCCTTATCAAAAGTCCTGGCATTGGATTCAAGTACGGTTAATCTTTTCTCATCTACTATTTCTAGTTCTACGCCGTTTTTATCCCCTCGTCTTTTCAGCTCAAAAATGCCTCCAAGTTCCTTTTCGTCCTTTGCTACCACGATTTTCCCGCATCTATTTATCGTGAGATGGTGTTTTAAACAGTAATCAGTTAAGAGCCTGTTCCCCTCCACGGTAAACTTTGCCTTAAGACTGTCGGGTGAATAATAAAAACCGGCATGAAGTACCCCGCTATTCCTCCCGCTTGCATGACGGGCTACAGATGCTTCTTTTTCAATTACGATAATGTTTAAATCCGGATGTCTGCTGGTAAGTTCTTTAGCAATAGATATACCAACTATTCCACCTCCGACGATCAATATATCTGTTGTTATCATGGTTATTTATTCAATTGACTATGAATCTCCTTGATGAGTTTAGGATTAAACTTTTGTTCCTGGCATTACGAATAAAAGGCGTATGGTGTATCACTAACGAAAGTTTAAGAAAAGATAAACGGATCATAGAATAGTGGGTATTTTATGATCTGCATGCATGTTAAATACCTCATTTTTGAGATTGACCAGATATTATATTTCATGTACTATAACAAAGCGAGAAGAAAGGTTCAAGGGCGTAGATTCAGAAATACCAAGGGACAATATGCATATCGTGTCTCAAACCGAAAAAGACCGCATAACATCTCTCATTCCGCATGAGCTTGATAAAGACCGGGAATTGAGGACTGATTTTATAGAACGGATATCAGATCAATACCGGGTTAATTATTTTATTCTTGACGAGACGTATCGATGAATATTGAAAAAAACGTTTTACTCAATATCTTCACGATATCCTATCGAATACAAAAGATATAGAAACCCTCTTAAAAGAGTACGGAGGTTATGAGATTATTCGTAATAAACATCTTTTTAAAAGCCCGAAATACTCACTTCTCGAAATATCTGAGGCAATGTCACTTGTTCTGCAGCATACCCTTGCAAAACAGCATGGGATTCCCGTCAAAGGGTACCTGGATACTATGAAAAAGGCATCTGATTATAGCGTCATTTCACAGAGACTTTCCATATCCCTTAAACCCTTTTTCGATTTTTGAAACGCGTTCGTTCACAGGCACTGGACAATTGACGATAAGATACTCTTGAATAATTGTAAATTCGGTCTAAAAGTCTTCTTTACATTCATCGAAACGATAAAAAGTTACTGAGCGGTATTGAAACATGATCCTTGTGCTATCAGGTACAGAAGAAGGCAAAGAAATCGTCAGAAGACTCCATGAGGAGGGATTGAGTCTGGTAACGACCGTTGCGACGGAATACGGCAAAAAGATGTTTGAGCAGATGGGACTTGAGGCAGTCTGTTTGCAAGGCCGTTTGGATGCATATGGATTTTCTCAGCTAATCAGAGAAAATGGCATAGACACTGTGATAGACGCCACACACCCTTATGCAATAGCGGTATCTCAGAATGCCATGGATGCCTGCAAAATGACAAACATCCGATATCTACGTTTTGAACGGCCGGAGATAGAGATTCCAGCACACCCTTTGATTCACAAGGTTAAGACGATGGCAGAGGCCGTTGACAAGTCCAGGATCCTTGGGAATAAAATATTTCTGACAACGGGTATATCGAGTATCGCTAAATTTATTATCCTGAAGGATGAAAAAGAATTGTATGCACGCATCCTCCCTATTCCTGATCATATTACTTTATGTCTGGATATGGGGATTTCACCTACTCACATCATTGCCATGCACGGCCCATTTTCAGAGGATTTAAACAGGGCCATGTTCAGACAGTATCATATTAATACCATGGTGACCAAAGACAGTGGTGAGGTTGGAGGTTTTCTTGAAAAGATCCATGCGGCACTCAGCGAAGGCATAGACACGATCGTCATCGAGAGACCAAGACTAGAGTTCCTTCAAAAATACTCGTCCCTTGATGATGTGGTAGAGGTAGTAAGAATAAAAAATGAAAATGTAAAATGACAGATTAAAAATTTGATATCTCTTTTTGATTTTTTACCTTTGATTTTTGATTTCTAAAAGAGTTCTCCATGGAATATATCGTTCTCAACGGTAATGGCCTTACCCTCGATCAGTTCATTCAGGGAGTGCGGGGTAAAAAGCAGGTTATGCTGAGCGAGACTGCAGAGGTAAAGGTGATTAGGTCACGTGAAACCGTAGAGCGTGCATTAAACTCCAAACAGGCCATCTACGGGCTAACAACCGGTTTTGGCGCCCTGAGCGACGTGGTTATTTCGAAAGAACAAACAAAACAATTGCAAAAGAATATATTGATGAGCCATGCGGCTGGAGTTGGGGATTTTCTGGATGAAGAGACTGCCAGAGGCACATTGCTTCTCAAGATTCACGATCTGGCGAAAGGTCATTCAGGGATCAAACTGGAGACGCTGAAGACACTTGTGGAGATATTTAACAAGGGTGTATATCCCCTAATGCCTGAAAAAGGTTCTGTGGGCGCCAGTGGCGATCTTGCACCGCTTGCCCATATGGCCCTGGTCTTGGTTGGACAGGGACAGGGACGGTTTAAGGATAGAATTTTGAACGGAAAGGTTGCAATGGCAGAGGCGGGCATTCCATTACTTGATCTTGATGCGGGAGAGGGATTGGCCCTCATAAACGGGACACAGGTCATGACGGCCATCGGCGCCATCACCGTCTGTAACGCCATGAACTTACTCAAAACGGCCGACATCGCTGCTGGTATGAGTTTAGAGGTCTTGCTGGCATCAAATGTTGAGTTGGACAAGAAAATCCATGACGTAAGACCACATCCGGGACAGATCATTAGTGCAGACAATCTCCGGCGCATTATTCTGAACAGCGAGATCGTCTCATCGCATAAGGATTGTTCCCGTGTGCAGGATGCCTATTCCATCCGATGCTCTCCGCAGGTACACGGCGCATCCGTTGACGCCCTTCATTATGTAAGGAGGGTGATAGAAATTGAGATGAATGCGGCGACCGACAATCCTTTGATTTTCCCTGAGACAGACCAGATTATTTCTGGTGGAAATTTTCATGGCCAACCTGTGGCACTGGCGTTAGATTTCCTTGCCATTGCCCTGTCAGAAATCGCCAATATCTCCGAGAGACGTACCGAGCGCCTGGTAAACCCTCAGCTGAGCGGCCTACCGGCATTTCTTATCAAAGACGCCGGTCTCAACTCAGGTTTTATGATAGCGCAATATACGGCTGCGGCACTCGTTTCTGAAAACAAGGTGCTTGCCCACCCTGCCAGTGTCGATTCAATTCCAACATCGGCCAATAAGGAAGACCATGTAAGCATGGGGACAATTGCCGCGAGGAAATGCCGTGAGGTACTGAAAAATGCTGAGCATGTGATTTCCATTGAATTACTGTGTGCAGCTCAGGCGATGGACCTGTTTACCAATCTCAAGGCAGGTGTGGGAACCATGGAGGCATACCGTATTATTAGAAAACACATTTCTCACATGGAACAAGACCGCATCCTGTCTGATGATATAAATACGATGTATAAACTGGTACACGAGGGCAAAATACTCAATGCAGTAGAAAACAAGATTGGCTTGCTGAATTAAATAGTTTTTGGACACAGATAGATACGGATGAACACAGATCGCGAGGAGATTGAATATAAAGAACTGACAGATAGGATTATTAAAATCTTCTATAAGGTTTATAACAAACTTGGTTATGGTTTTTTAGAAAAGGTTTATGAGAATGCAATGATGATAGAATTTAAAAGCTTCGAAGAATTTAGCAGTAGGGAATGAAGCACAGTTACTGAATTATCTAAAGGCTACTGATATTGAAGTTGTGCTTTTACTTAATTTCAGCCCTAAACCGGCTATTAAACGGAAGATATACGATAATTGCAGGAAATAAATATCTGTGTTTATCTGTGAAAATCTGTGTCCGAATATAATTTGGGAGGAGAGATGAAGATTATTTCTTTTGGCGACATTCATGAAGATACCAGTAATCTTGTAAAGATAAAATCCGACCTGGAAACGGCGGATTTGATTGTGCTGTCCGGTGATTTGACAAATTGCCATGGAAAGACCGAGACGAAAAAAGTATTAGACGCAATAAATAAATATAACAACCACCTGCTTGTGCAATATGGTAATATGGACATGCCGGAGGTGGATGGTTATTTAACCAAAGATGGGATAAACCTGCATGGAAATGGCTATATCTTTGGAGACATCGGCATATTTGGGTGTGGCGCCTCGAGTCCAACACCCTTTCATACCCCTTCTGAGATAAGCGAGTCAGAGATCGGACGACTCTTGACAAATGGTTATAATAAGGTAAAAGACACCAAGTGGAAGGTCATGGTCTGTCACACACCACCTAAAGATACAGAGACAGACGTCATTCTAAGCGGCATGCATGTGGGGAGTCAAGCGGTTAGGGACTTTATTCTCAAATACAAGCCTCATGTCTGCATCACGGGTCACATTCACGAATCGAGGGCAAGGGACAAATTAGGCGATACGGTGGTGTTAAATGCCGGCATGTTCAGGGATGGGTGGTATATCGAGGTTGTTATTGATAAAAATGGCCTAACTGCAATGCTGAAATCTGTTGCTTAAATTTTATATATACAGGTTATGTCGACATGAAATACAAGAGCAAGGCATCTTTGGTGAATGGAGGAGCGGAAAGGCACGCCTGCTGCGCATGATAGAAGCCTCACTCGGTAAATATCCTGATTGAGTAATTCCGTATGGGTGCTATGATATGGCTGGAAAGTCTGGGAACGAGTACTTCGTGGCAGTTCCTGGGGTGACGATCAGGAGTTCGTGCGCGCCTCGACCCGGCACAGGGGAGTACCTGCCGCTCGGAATTTCTTCATTGGTTTCCGTGTGGCTCTCTCCGCCCAATACTTTTCTGAGTGCTTAATTTCCATTTTCTTGTGTTTTGGCGGGTTCAATCTTACAGATTGAACCATATATTTGAACGGTACTCTAAAGCATGAACTCGTGCTGTAAGACGGAATCATGCCAAATGTTTCGGTTCAATCGAGGACGATTGAACCAGCGAAGTATATCAACAAGAGCATCAATATTTCAGTACCTGATAATACAAATCCCTTTGTCTTGCATCATATCCAAGGTCATTGATCAGCGACTCAATTTCTTTTTTATCCATTTGATAGCTTACCCCGGCTGCCCTGACCACATTTTCCTCGATCATCGTACTGCCCATGTCATTGGCGCCAAACTTTAATGAAAGTTGGGCGATTTTGGCACCTTGTGTAACCCACGATGCCTGAATATTTTCAATGTTGTCTAAATAGAGACGCGCGATGGCAACGGTTCTTAAATAATCATAACTTCCGATTAATGCAGTATCCAATAGGGTATTTTTCGGTTGAAATGTCCATGCAATAAATGCAGTAAACCCACCTGTTTCATCCTGAAGTCTCCGGATCTTCTCCATGTGTTCGATACGTTCTTCTGTGGTTTCTATATGGCCAAACATCATGGTCGCTGTGGTGCGCATGCCAAGCTTATGGGCATCTCGCATGACATCGAGCCATTCCCGTGCTGTACATTTATTTGGACTCAAGAGTCTGCGGCATCTGTCAGAAAGAATTTCAGCGCCGCCGCCGGGGATTGAGTCGAGTCCTGCTGTCTTGAGCCTTTGTATGACACCGCGGACAGAGACGCCATTTAACCTTGAAAAATGTACGATTTCAGGAGGCGAAAAGGCATGGATATGCACATCAAATTTCGTTTTGATGGACTTTAACAAGTCTACGTAAAAATCTATTTTCAGAGACGGATGCAGGCCGCCCTGCATGAGAATTTGTCTACCACCAAGGGACAAGGTTTCTTCTATTTTTTTAAACAAGACATCTTTTAGAATAACATAACCGTCGCTGTGTTCAACAGCTTTGTAAAAGGCGCAGAATTTGCAACCCGACGTGCAGATATTGGTATAATTAACATTCCGGTCGATAATATATGTCCGGTAATTTTCCGGATGTTTTTTCTTGCAGACTTCATCTGCCGCCATCCCCAGGATGGTAATATCTTTTAGAGAGAAGAGCTTTATACCTTCATAAAGAGACAGTCTCTCACCGTTAAGTGATTTTTGGAGGATATCTTCAGTCTCACTTGATAGTACGAACATAATGGTATCTTAACAAAAACATTTTGAGATTTTTAAAAATGGTTAAGTTTCATTGAAAACAATATCCACCCCTTCTGGAGCGAGCCCTAAGGATACCGCATGCTGATAAAATGTCTGAAGACCCTTGATCTCTTTTTTACCCAGATTATATCGGATCGAGTTTGTAAGGTATTTCAAGCATCTCTCCTGTGTTAATTGGAGACGATGTGATTCGGTAGTTGCTAGTTCTTTAACGCATAGGATACCAGCCTCCTTCGCGCCTTTCAAGAGTTTGTTTATGCCTGGTATGCGACGGCCCTTCTTAATAACCCAGACGGCAAAAACGAAAGGGAGTCCTGTATACTCAAACCATGCCTGCCCCAAATCCAACGTGACGTATTCATTGTCAGTAACCTTCATGGCATTATCACCAATGAGGAGGACGGCGTCAACAGGGGTACCTGAGATGTCATATTGTCCGTTCCATTGTGTGTAATGCGGAGTGAGGTGATATTGTTCCTTCAGAATAATCTTTGTAAGTGCGCAGGAGGTCAGGGAACTTTTGTCTAACGCAGCAGTACGTATATCTTGTATGGGCACCTTGGAAAATATCTTTACGCTCTCAACGGTCCCACACGAAGCGATAGAGATGTCGGGAATGATTGCATAATTGCCGCTCCTGAAATACTCAATAGAGGGTATAATGGCCACGTCAATCTGATCATTGTTCAGCATGGCTGGCAAAAGGGCAGGTACTTCAAATGACAACTCAATGGAATCCCTATGTTGATTTAATCCGTAAATCAAAGGTTTGGCGTTCATATAGGGGACAACGCCAATTCTGAGTTTTTTTATCATAGGATTCTAAATGCCCTTGCCTAAATAACGCTTCTTGTATAAACTATGATTTTGTAATTAATTAAAAGATCAATTGTATATGACTTACCATGATTCTTCAATAAAGAATTATGGTAACTGTTATGAATTGCTTTCTATTGAAAGGGGCGAAAGATTATGAAAGAGGGATTTTACAAGGCTTGCTCATTGAAAGGTCTCGTTACATTCACACTTCTTGTATTCATTACGTATTGTGTCGGAGCGCAGAAACATATTTGCGCAGAAGGGCAGACGAAATATAGCAAGGATTTTTTCGATACTGCCGAACCGATAAAGATGAAAGACCCCCTGGCTGTTGTGCTTGGAGCAATGGACAAGGAGGATGTGTTTACGTTTACGTATGCCGATGCGGTAAAATTTGCAGGACATTCCTGCCCTGCAGTTGCCGGCGCCTATAAGTCTACGCAGTTGGCGCTGAAGGTATTATACGCCGATGAAGTGCCATTACGGGGAAACATAAAGGTTGTCTTTAAAGGTGGTGTTGACTACAAGGTAAATGGTCCGATATCGCAGGTCGCAACATTCATAACGGGTGCCGCATCAGAAAGTGGATTTAAGGGTTTTGGCGCTGCCGGAAAATATGGAAGATATAATCTGATGAGCTTTGATAAGGAGCACACACCTGATCCAAAGGCGACCTGCTCCATGACGTTTCAAAGAGTAGACAGCGGGAAAAAGATAGAAGTAACGTATTGTGTGGAATCGGCACCGGCAAATGAGCGCATGGACAAACTGATGCCCCTTGTGCTTTCCGGCAAGGTATCTGAAGAAGAATCGAAGGAATTTGGCAATTTGTGGCAGGAGCGTGTCAAAACAATACTCCTGAACCCGCCGGAAGGTACATTTATCGTAAAAGAAACAAAGGAATAACTGAGATAAAAGAAGGATGAACTTCCCTGCCGTTTTATCCTGGTATTCTGGGAATTCTTCACCCTCTTTAACCAGTTCCCTGAGCCATTTCTTCTTATAGGATTGGAATTGGCGTTCTGGGCTATGATAGCCGGCACTCACCATTACATGTGTAATAGAGCGATTAAATATTATATCTATAATTTTAAGCATGAGGTAGATATATGAAGAAACTATTTATAACCATGATTGTTTGTTTCATGAGCTTGTTAAACATGAGATATGTTCATGCGCAACATGAAGAGAAATTACCACAGCCAGAGACATCTGGTAATCTGAGTATGCCGGAAACTCATAAATCTGCTGACCCTCAGCATAATGTCTCATCGTATAAATTCGAATACGCGGCTCAGTTTGTTTGTGGTATACAAAAGGAGTCCGAAAATACGAGGATTGCAAAGGGATTTTACTTAACATCAATCATGATACATAATCCAAATGATACTGATGTAAGGCTTTTTAAAAACCTCGTGCTAACATACCCGCCGGGAGAGCAAAAGACGGGTAAGGTAATGCCTCTTGGTGAAGATCTCCTGGGATCAGGTGAGGCGATGGAAATAACGGGGGAGGATATTCAAAAGCAGTTGTTTCCTAACGGCTTTCCAGCATCTTACATAAAAGGAGTACTTGTTGTATGGAGCATGGCAAGTCTTGACGTCGCTGCGCTCTATGAAACAGCGACCGTCAATAATGAAAACAAGATTGAGGCGCTCAATGACATCGAAGTTAAACACATTGTTGAGCGTGAAATCATACAAAAGAACCTACCGGATCTTCTTATTCGGGATTTTGATGCAAACCAACTCTCGGTCGACTGCTATGACTGGCCAGAGACCTGTGTTGCGAGAGTCAATTTTACTGTTGAAAATCGTGGAATAAAAGATGCAGGCTCATTTACTATCCGGGTTGTCTTTGATCCTGCTCAATCTGTTGTAGTCACTCAGGCGGTAGTGGGTTTGGAAGCTGGCGCATCAAGGATTTTTACTATTAAAAGCCCGCCCGGTAGAAATTGTTTTGATCCGGACTGTTCTGTTTGTATTACGGTTGATAGCGGAAATACGATTACAGAATCAGATGAAAAGAACAATTATCTCTGTGTGACTAAATCCGAAAAAGGTGAACCTAAAGGGAAATGAGATTTAAGAATTTCACCCTTTTGAATTTCCCACTAAACAGAGGGAACATATCCCTTAGTCCCCTCTCGAGAGGCGCTTTAGGTGTGTAATTTTTTACAACACACCACTGGTCACCCTCCCTCAGAGTAGCAATTATGACTAATACTAAAATCAAATTCTAACATAATCAAGTTGAAGAAGAAGCGATGAGAAAAGTGTTGAAAGGAGACTGCTATTATGAAACGTTTTAAAGTAATTATTTATGGGCTTACTACTGCATCATTCGTGCTTGTCGTTTTGTCTATACAAGGTGTTTTAGCAAATGGTTTACCTTCTCACACTGAACTCCGGGAATTCCTTAAGACAGTGGTAAAAGAGAACAATGGCGGATTTGGTTTTCATATGTGGGCAACGGTGGTGGATCGGGACGGTGTGGTAAAAGCAGTGGTGTTTTCCGGAAAAGACCGTGGAGACCAATGGCCAGGCAGCCGGGTTATTTCGGCTCAGAAGGCCAATACCGCCAATGCATTCAGCCTGCCGGAATTATCGTTGTCTACCGCAAATCTTTTTTCTGCGGTTCAACCGGGTGGTAGTTTGTTTGGATTGCAGGAGAGTAATCCGGTCTCTCCGGAAGTAGCTTATCAGGGCTCTTCTGAAAAATTTGGTACGGAAAAAGACCCTCTGGTGGGACATAAAATAGGCGGAGTTAACGTATTCGGCGGTGGATTGGCATTGTATGACAGCGAGGGAAATCTTATTGGCGCTTTAGGGGTAAGCGGCGACAGCTCTTGCGCTGATCACAATATTGCATGGAAGGTACGTCATAGACTGAATCTGGACTACGTTCCTGCGGGAGTTAGTTCAACAAAAGATGATAATATTATCTATGATATAAACAATGGCGTGAGCGCAAGCGGATGGGGTCATCCGCAGTGCTCTCCGGAGGCAGCCAAAATTGCTCAGGAATTTCCAAAAACGCATCCGGTAAGCAAGAAGCAATTTTAACCATTGCCATAAGATCAATGTATTGGCAACTCAAACTTATGCCGTATTCATTATAAAGGGCTTCCTTGGTGGAGGCGGCGGGAATTGAACCCGCGTCCCTAGACATTTCAGCATAGGCTTCTACGCACATAGTCTATTTTTTAAGTCTCGTCATCCTGAACCCCAATAGACAGGGTTTCCGATAACCAGCTGAGTTTAAAAGTTCATTTCGTCCCCACTTAGCAAAAGGACTAAACTAACCTGCTAGTCGTCGTTTCATTACCCACGCAGGTAAGGATAATAAAACGTGGCTGTTAATTAAGCAGCCATTGCCATTGGATATTCGGCATTTAAATCATTTTGCCAGGTTTTTAATGAGGCCGCCTGACAACCTCAATACGCCACCTATACCTCAACTTGTCCGGTCGAATCCTTTCGCCCCCTTTCTTGTAATTGTTGTACATTTACCAATATTTCGCCATATAACTTCAATATTATTTTACGGTAAATATTATACCCGTTCAAATATGAAAATGCAATCCGACAAAATATATTACGCGACTGGCTAATTTCACAACGAACTTTTCATGAACCTGCTTAAATTCTATTGAAAGTTGTAATTCATCATTAGTATTTTATTTCATTCATTATTACATCAACAAGCAGGAAAAATTCAATATCTGCACAAAAATGGGCACCGAGTGCCTGCTAAAAATTAGATGGTTTTCTGTAATACATTGACAATTCAATGGTTATGAAAATTAAGCTAATTGTTTGGAAAACGAATCCTTGCGGAGACACAAGAAATAAAATAGCTATATTCCATTTTTTACCATAAGAGAACTGTTCAGGTATAGAAATCGCTAATATTATGGGTGTGCCTTGTTAGTTTTATGAAATATTTATAGGAGATGTCACATGGTAAACAATATAAATCATACAACATCAAAACTTTTAGAACAGATACAAAGATTAGCGACACACACTACAAAAAAAGAAGAAAACCATATTGATTTCAAAGATGATATAATAAATTACCAAACTGACAATGCCAGAGAATTGAAAAGAACAAACTTATTGAATTCTATTGAAAGAACACAAAAAAAAATTAAGTTGTCTACGCAGCCACTCGACAATATCAAAAACGAAGTCTTTTTGAAAAGTGTTCAAACATCAGAATGGCCTAAATTCGTAGATATGCCCAAAAACAATCGAGAAAAACCTTTAGGATCATTTCTCGATATTTACCTTTAGGGAATAATAAGTAGCAAGCTGATTTTCGAAGAAAAGGAGGAAAGCGAAAAATCAGCTTGCTAAAAGGAGAACAATTGTACCTTTAAAACATAGATACTTTAAAAAAAGTTCCGATATCATTAAAAATTTTTTTGTATTTGTATATAATTAAATTATAATTGCAATCATGAAAAAGCATTCAATACGACAGGCATGGATTCTGATACCTATTTTTCTTATCGGATGCAGCGCCACGTCGCATGAAAAATTAATGAATATTGACCGAAGTGTAAACAAACTTTCTAAAACGAATCAAACATTAGAAAAAAGACTCGATAATTTATCCAGGTCTGTTTCGTTACTTGTAAATGACGGGAATGACCTGCATAACAAAATGGAAGAGGTACAAGTTTCCGACAAAAACACCGACCAAAAGATTGAGGCGATAGAAACATCGATCAAGAATTTAGATGACCACTTGAACCATCTGAAAAAAACATATAAAGAGATGGAAGTGCATCTTAATAAGCAAATAGAAGATATCCAAAAGGCTGAAATTGAATTATCCAACCGGCTGGAAATCATGAAATTAGATAAAAAAGAATCATTGAACGAGAAGAGCGAATCCGCGTCTGTTCCTTAGAAGGTCAAAGATGGCTCTCGGTAGATGTGCTACCAATGAAGACATTCAAAAAAATACTTTTGCTCACCGGTATAGGTTTGATCTATATTGTAATGACCTATGTAACCTTTCTCGCTGTCGCAAAAGTACATAGTACCAAGGATCCTGCCGTTGCGAAAAAGACGGTCATTTTGACTTTTTTTGCAGATCTATTTATGTTTGCTGGTAGTGGATATTTAATTTACAAACTGAAACTTCCCCTGGATAAAACTTGAAACGTTTACGAGATTTAATTTCTTGGTGGACATTCCTTAGTGCCCTGTCCTTATTTTCTATCCATCTTGCTTTTGCAGCAAGAAATGACGATATCAACCGGTTGAAGCAAGAACTCCTTGACCTTGAAAAAGTTACAAACCCACTGATTCAAACATTTCGAAAAGTTTCACAACTCGTCAGTCCCTCCGTAGTGAGTTTAAGCACCGAAAAAAAGGCATTCCAGGATGAAAAAAATGAAATCGAACCATCCCCGCCGTCCCAAAATTTCCCGCCGAAACATGAGCCTCACGCTGAAACACTGCCGAAAAAAGGCCTTGGTTCAGGAATTATTATTGATGAGCGTGGCTATATTTTAACGAACAACCATGTTATCAGCGGTTTTTCTGAAGACGAAATTACGGTAGTTACTTATAACGGCGAGCAATTTGATCATGTTAAAATCGTTGGTGTCGATCCGAACACCGATATTGCAGTCATTAAGATAGAGGGGGAAGATTTCACCCCCATTACCTTTGGTGTATCTGAAGAAGTGCAAGTGGGGGATTGGGTTATTGCCGTTGGCAGCCCCTTTGGGTATCAGCAAACCGTTTCTGCCGGTATTATCAGCGCCAAAGGAAGAACCCATGTTATCCCTTTCGAACTTCCTTTTCTTTACGAAGATTTCTTTCAAACCGATGCAGCCATTAACCCCGGCAACAGCGGAGGGCCGCTGGTAAATCTACGCGGTGAATTAATTGGGGTGAATACCGCCATAGCAACCAGATCGGGCGGCTTTCAGGGTGTGGGATTTGCCATCTCTGCCAGTATTGTAAAAGAAACCGTAGAAAACATTATGGCCACGGGAACTGTCGTGCGGGGGTATTTGGGTGTGGGAACGCACGATATTAATACTGAGTTAGCCCAAATACTTGGCCTCAAAGACAAAAGGGAAATTTCACGCCGGTTTGGCTTGCCATCGGAGAAGGGGGTGTTTGTTCTTGAGGTGTGGAGCGATACCCCTGCATCAAAGGCCGGCATCTCTCCGGGTGATATCATTTTTGAGATCGGCGGGAAAATAATCGAGAATACCATAGACCTCCAACATGCTATTCGTCGCGCAAGAGTAGATGAAGTAGTCATTGTAAAGGTTATGCGCAACGGAGTAGAAAGTGCACTGGAAGTAATGGTGGAGCGTCAACCACAGGACCTTGGAGGCAAAACGTATGTTGCTATCCGGAAACTCGATGAACCCATAAAATTTTCGTTAGGCCTGGTCGTCAATGACTTAAATCCGGAAATTGCAAAATCTCTCGGTCTTAAAGATGAGCAAGGTGTATTGGTTGTTGACGTGGAAACAAATAGTCCATCTGAACGAGCCGGCATACAACCAGGTGATGTAATTACCAAAGTTGGAACAAAAGAAGTACGGTCAGTTATGGAATTTATGACGTTTATGGAAGAGTTTTTGGAAACAAATAAGCCTGTAAGTATCTTTATAAAAAATAAGGGTTTTATAACGTTGAAATAGACCCTGGGTATCCATATGGTATTAAACACCATAGAACATAGGTGTTATCAGGCAAAGTTAATTCCAGGTATTTTCTATTGTGACTTAAGGCTTTGTCAAAATTCCTCTTTCTAATGCAAGAGGGTAAAATGCCATGCTTTGGCCATAATAGTTTTGAATCAAGGATTTTTCTCCCAGCCTGTTTTTGAATGAAGTTTTTATTGAATCAGGCTTGCTATTCAATACTTGTGCGATAAAATACGCCATTGCATCTGCCGCTAAACTGCCATATTCCACAGCCGGTTCTCCCGTATATTGATATACGGCCTTTATTCCTCCTGTATGAGAGATTGCAGTTTGTAAGAATTGATGTATCTTTCTTAAAATCTTATTGGCCTCTTCAGTCTTGTACCAGAGTATATCAAGCCCGATCCTCATCGGAATTCTGACCGCCTCCCACCCATAATCAATTGATCTGTCTTCAACTTTTAAAATATTTCCCTGCGCATCTACGATACACCAGTCTGGCAGTAAACCACATCCAGTTACCGTATCTAAACGAATACCCGCCTGGCTAAAGAGCCAATAGCCCGTCTCAATTACCCGCAACCACTGATTATCTTGTGTTGTTTCATAAAAGAGGCGGAATGCTGCGGGGCTGTAATACGAAGGATTTTGTATGAGGCATCCATCCCTTTCCCTGCCCCATAATCCTGGCAGGAAAAAAAGTCGATTGTCAAATCCCCGTGCTGTCTCAAGCCTCATGGTATCGTTGATTACCTGGACGGCTTTTTCACGATATGTATGCCCCTTCCATTGATATGATGCCAGTAATAAGGCAAACGCATAATCACCATCGGCATCTGATGCTGCCATCCAGTCGTTTACCTCGCCGTTCTTCCAATGCCACGCAAGGAGGTGATCCCCGTGTTTGCTGCCTCTGCTCAGATGTTCTTCTGTCCACCGGAAGACAAGATCAAACGTCTCTTTGTCCTTCATAAAAGCAGCGAATATCATCGCGTAGGCTTGCCCTTCACTTACCGTATCGTATTCATGTTCAGGCCGTTGAACGCGTCCGTCAGGTAGAATAAAGTTGTTTTTATAGGATTTCCACCATGTTTCCAATGGTTTTTCAGGAGGTCTTTTCATATGAGAGCATCCACTGACGAATAAACAGATGAGGCCAATTGCATAAGAAATTTTTTTAACCTGCGATACCATGGAAATTCACGTTTCAGCAGAGTTCTCGTTAGAAACGAATATTACAGAAAATTCCGGCCTGTTCTTCCTCAAATACCTTTGACTGTACGGGTCTTATTTCAAATCCTATATTCCACCGTCTCTGGTCATCCCATCCAAATTCAAATCTTGGCTCAATAAAATCGACACTATCAGAATCGATGCTTTCTCTTAAGGCAAGCTCGTAAAAAAGTTTTGGAGCGCCGCTGAAATGTTCCTTTCCCAGGTAATGCCTCCAGACAACCCCCCCGATGTATTTCCGATAATCATGAGGAGACCAATATTCATCCCGTCGTGCATGGACATCATATCCATAGGTTTCCACGACAAACTTCAGGATTTTAGGATACAACGAGAGTTTATAGCCGATGGTTGTGTAGTCCTCGGTGCCATTATTACTGTCATCGTACCAATGCTTTTTGAATTGACTCGAAATATCGATGCGCTGAGATATATCCCAGGCAAAACGTCCGCCGGTAAAGTAACGCCCCCTGTTGTTCTCCAGGGTATTGAAATTTTGCAGCACGTCTTCCCTGCCGCCAAATACCGTAACATCGAACGTGTCAAAAAAACGATAGGCGCCACCGGCTTCAAACTGCACTGTTTCGTGACGGTTTTCGGAATATGTTGATGCTTCTCCATCCAGATAGGTTGTTATCCCCTGCTCAAAATATTTATTGACCTGTAAGGTAAGATGTTCCGCAACCGAACCGCTGTGTTCCGTGAAATTAAACACCGTATTTCCCAGACCTACAGACAGGTCCATTGCCTCAGAGAGTCTCACCGGGGCATATGCAGCGTCTGTTCTGAACATCATGATCTCATAATTTCCAAAATCATCACCACTGCCTTTCTGGTGGATATATGATTGTTTCAGCCTTACTGATTGTTTGCGTCTCCACTGTTCTGATTCCCGGGCAAATTGTGCATGGTTGTGTTCCGGCGCATAGACTAGTAATTTCTGGTACGTATCTTCTGCCGGAGTACTTAGATTAAGCTGAGAGTACATTTGCCCCAAATCAAACAGTATTTCACTATCGTCAGGGCGCCGTTCTGCCAATTCACGGTAAAACGATATGGCGGTTCGTTTTCTGCCCAGCCAGTTGTTCCTTTTTGCCTTCCACTCACAGAGGATTTCGTCATCTTCTGGATAATCTTTGCAAAGTTTTTGGTACGCCTCGTTTGCCTCACGGGGACGCAAAGCCCAGCCATACACCCTGGCGGCTTCACGGCGCCGGTCAAAATCCAACGGCCGTTCTCTGAGGTATGCATCGTACCACCTCAATGATTCGTCATATTCATGCCTCCAGGCATTCACCTGCGCCAGCCATCGTACACATCTCACATCCGTGGGGTCATTTTTCTGAAGCGCCAGAAACTGCTCACAGGCCAGGTCATAATCGTTGTGTGTGGCCAGCAATTTCGCATATTGATACCGGAGTCCTGAATCGCCTGGGAATTGGCCTACCGCCTGTCGCAGCCACTCCTTCGCAAATTCATAGTTTTGACTTTGTCTGCCCCGGTCGAAATATCCAATCCTTTCTAAAATTGTCTGAAAACTGGCAAGATTTCCCGGTTGATTTGAAAGGTATTGTTTTACGATCCCATCTGCCATTGCGCGATCGCCGGATTGAATATTTGCAATTGCCACAATCGCCTTGACAGAGGTCTTTTGTGAAATATCTTCTGGAAATAGAAACAACTTCGCCGAAAGTTCTTCTTTACTCTTTTTTAACTTAACCAGTGCCTCAAAGTAACGGGTTGTTTCTTTTTCCGGCAAACCGGGTAATGGAATCTGATGCAATAGTTTGTTTGCTTCCTCCGGATTATTCTGACCCAGGTAACATTCCACCATACCAAGTTTATAGAGCGGGTCTTTTTTCTCTTTTTCCAGTTCCTTGTAGAGCATCACGGATTGCTGATAATTACCGGCTTTATACTCAGCCTTTGCCCGCTGGGTACTTACTTCCGGATTGCGGTGCAGAGCCATCTCGTCAGCAATTTTCCAGGCGGAAAGTGGCACAGCATCGAGGAGTTGGGGTCTGACCATCTCAGTTTCCGCTGTAAACCCCTCCAATACCTTACCTAACACCTGATTTGCGTTCTCATATGCTCCTAATTGTCTCTCGGCAGACAGTAATAAAACCGTAAGAATTGACGGGCCAGGGTCTTTTTCATCGCTTTTTGATAATAATTCGATTTCTGTACGGGCTTCTTCATATTGTCCTATGCGTATTTGGGAAAGAATACGCAGCGTCAACACTTTAGACCTTTCAGCCACTTCCTCGTGAGACAGTTTTTGTAATATTGAGAATGATTTTTTGAGGAGCATTCCGTCTTTCTCTAAAGCATAGTAGCATTCCAATTCTAACATTCGCAGCCGGAGTCCTGTTTCTTTGTCCCCTTCCAGCGTATGAATTATTGACAGCGCGTCATCATATCGGCTTGTTAAGGATAAGATTTCAGCCTTTGTAGCTTCAATAATCGGTTTTGATTGAGGAGAAACAGGATATTTATCCAGGATTTCAAATCCCTTTCCGGGCATTTCCTGGTAGGTATAGAGAATAGCCAATTTCGCCAGCAGGTGCACCTCAGGAACATAATTGCTGTCAGACACAATCTTTTCAAGGGTATCCAATGCGGCAGCCAGTTTCCTCTGGGAAAGAAATTTGTCTACGATCATCAAAGCAGAAGCGCTCCAGGTGTCTGATTCTTTGCTGATTGTCTTCCAGATCTCAATTGCCTTCTCTGATTCCCCTAGAGACAAATGTGCATCAACAAGAAGGGCACGGACATCATCGGTAATTTCAATTTTATCCCTTCCCGCTTGCAAGGTATCCAAGAGTAAAGGCCACTTCTTTGCCCACGATAACACCTTGATCAGTTGAGACCAGAGTTCACGATTATCCGGAGACTGATGAACCAATTTTTGGTATTTTTCAATTGCTGTATCGTAATTTCCCGACCAAGCATCTATATCAGCGGAGAGTTGCCGTAATTTCAGACTTTTTTCCTCGTCAGGAACTTGAGCAATTGTTTCTTGAGCTTTGGCATATTTCTTTAAGCCCACGAGAAGATTTATTTTGAGAAGCATTATTACCCGATTGTGTGAATCATGAAGTAAAATCTTGTCACAGAGGTCAAGAGCCTCCCCATATTTTTCCTGCCCGGCAAAAACACCGGCTACCTCCTCAGCAAGCGTTAAATCGCCCTCATCAAGTAATAACGCCTGCATATAATATGCTATAGCACGGTCGTCCTTCTTATTCTTGATTGCATTTCGGGCCGCATTGATCAAGAGTTTTTTGGCATAACCATCCTTGCCCCCGGTCGCAATTCCCATCTTCTGTATTAAATATTCGTAGTGGACAGCAGCGTTACGGTAGTTTCCACAATCCTGTAGAAAATCTGCATATTCCAACTCAACGGCATAATCTTCAGGGTTTATCTTCAGGTAGTTATCATATCGCCGGATAGCTTTTTTCGTCCACCCTGCCTTCGCTGCATTCCGTGCAGCCATCAGGAAGAGTAATGATTCTTCCTCTTTTTTTCCCCGTGCATGAAGGGTTACCACAAGAGCAAAAATAATTGAAAGTCCCAGAATAACAGCTATCAACGTTTTTTTCATTTTTCTCCTTTTTTGTTCTTCACAGCATAGAAGATAAGGTGTCATCCTTTGAAGGTACTATAGTGAACATTTTAAATAAGCTGGCATGTAACAATTTAGTTTTTTGAAAAATTTCAGTAAAATGAGGCTTTAACCATCATCGATGGACAAGGTATACCATGAGAAACACACCCCTAAATCCCCTCTTTTTAGAGGGGACTTCTGCTCTCCCCTCTAAAAAGAGGGGCCGGGGGTGTGTTTGAAACCATCAAACACTTTGTCCGTACCGTAGAACCAAAAACAGATTGAATCTTTTTTTCAAAAAACTAAAATGTTACTTAACTTTTTGAAAATATATTGCAGTTTATTTTTTTTCACCCCCCTTCATAGGGTGGAATTATTTGCAGCTTTGATGTGCAATGATATATTGATCGGGTATTAACCCTGAAATTCTCACCCGAAAAAAGAAGGCAATCAAGGCAAATATGTAGGTAGATTATCCAAATAATTTTATGATTGCAAGAATTTTTATGGAGATACGCATGAAAGGAAGAACGAAAAAAAACTATCTTAGCTATCGTAAACGCTATAAAGAAAGTTTTCATTAGGAGTGCGTTAGCCTGAAGCAACCCCTGTTTGAGATTGCTTCGCTGAGTTTACACTGAGCAAAGCGAATGTGCTCAGTGTAAACTCAGCGAATGTGCCCGCAACGACGATTCCATGTTAACGTATTTGAGACATGTATTATAACGAACCAGACCTGCCACACATCACAGGTAAAAGAGGATATGCCTAATCTCGACAACTCCATTAATTCCCAAAGAAGAGGTTAAATGCCGCTGCCTCTTTTTCGATACTTTCTGCAAATGTTTGCTGAAGTCTGTTCAGGTCAGACGCATCCCATGCTATTCCATACGATTGGGCACGTTTGATAATATCAGGATACAGGGTTTCTGTTTTAACAGGGTTATCCACTCCACCCACGGTTTGCATCTCGTAGAGATGGGCAAATATATCAGCAATGTGTACCACTACCGGTAAAAGAGATTTATTATCTGTTTCCTGGAGGCGATGATGAAACCCAATAGCTGTCAGTAAGCTTTCCGGAAACATCCATTTTTTCAGAAGCTTCATTCCAACTTCGTCATGAGTCATTCCAAGAATTCCTTTCTCGGTCTCGAAGGCCGTGAATTTCAATTCCAAATGCTTTGCAGCTTCAACCAGTTTAATAAATTCATGAGGTAACGTCATGTATATAATCAGCTTCCCTATATCGTGAATGAGACCAGCCACAAAAAATTCATTACTCGCTTTTTTTATCTCGGTTGCAATAACCTTTGCCGCAAGACCGCAAAGAAATGAATGACTCCAGAATTTCCCAATGTCATAATTTCCCTTTTTCTCAATTTTCATAAAACTCTCAAATACAACTGCGGATATAACCAGGTTTCTCACCTCCTTAAAGCCCAAAACCGTTATAGCGTGCTGCAATGAGGTAACCCTCCTTATCGCACCAAAAAATGGGGAATTGGCCATTTTAAGCAGCTTTGTGGTAAGGGATATATCAGGGGTAATAACCTTCGTAAGGTCATCTGCAGAACTGTTTGGATCAGCAGTAATATTTATAACCTCGCACGCCACGGTTGGTAACGTGGGGATAGAATTTATCTTGGAAATAAGCAGAGAAATTTTATCAAAACTCATATCACCGATTTTTCCTTTTCTTCCGTGAGGGTCCAAATCTTATGAATTCACCGATTGTCCGAGAATTGCCATTCTGAACTTGTTTCGAAATCTCACACCCCTTGATGCTTTTCATATCAGGGAATTCAGAATGATAAAATGGTGCGACTTCTCTTCCCGGACAGCCTGTTCAGGGCTGACATTTTCGCATGGCCTCTCGCACTTTTTCCTTTGCCTTCGCCAAAACTGCTTCTGGCACAGAGAGAAGTCCTTGTTTCTCCACAATATCAAAAAACAGAAAAACCAGTTTGGGATCAAACTGACTTCCGGCATTATCGGCAAATTCTTCAACAACCTTTTCGGGCGGAAGGTTTTTCCTAAAAGGTCGTTCAGATACCATGGCAACCATTGCATCAACTGTAGCAAATATCCTGGCGCCCAGCGGTATTTCATTACCTTTGAGCCCCACGGGATAACCGGAGCCATCATAATTTTCATGATGATGCTGAAGAATCGATCTTTCATGAGCAAAAAAGTCGAATAATCCGGTCAATTCTGCCATCATATCGGGCTGGCTTTCAATCTCTCTCTTTTCGCTGGTACTCAGCCCTGTGCTATTACTGTTCAAGGCTTTTTCCAGCATGAATTTGAAGCTGTCATGAAGCTTTGCAGCATTTTTAAAGGACTCCACAATAGAAGGGGGAAGATTAAATCTTTCCCCTATAAGTTCAATATATTGTATGACCTGGTGGTTGTGTTTCAGATATTTCGTAGCCCCTATATTTCGAACCATGAGACACAGAGATTGGACAGATGCCTTTTTTGTTTTTTCCAAAAGAGCTGAAATGTTTTCTTTTAGGTAACTGAAATCCTCGGCTTTGCTAATCTTATCTTCCCCAGATTTCACGGAAGAATCTTTCAGGTAAATACTGACTCTATTTCTCCCTTCCGACTTGGAGCGGCAAAGAGCCTTGTCTGCAAATGCTATAAGTTTATTACTTTCAGATGGTTGATGACTTTTTACAGATGCCACACCGATACTCACGGTTGCAATTGTTGAATTGGTTCCATCCTCATACACTTTTGATTCGCAGATAGAACGAATTTTTTCCGCTACATCCAGTGCACCGTCAACGTCTGTATTGGGAAGAAGTGCCATGAACTCTTCTCCACCGTATCGGAAAACAAAGTCATGCATTCTTACTTCTCGTTTTAAACAGTCAGAAAATTCACGCAATACGAAATCGCCAAAATTATGTCCAAAAGTATCGTTAATGACTTTGAAATAATCTATATCAAGCAACAGGCAGGATAAATCGGTCTGATGTCTTAATGCGCGGGCATACTCCTTCTCAAGGATTTCCTTCATATAATGACGATTATGCAAATCAGTCAACTCATCATAGATGGCCTTTTTACGCAAGACATTGCGTGCTTCCAGCAACTCCTTATTCATTTCGACAATCCGTCTTCCGACGTTCAGGCGCACCCTAAGTTCATTTTGATTGAATGGTTTGATGATATAGTCGTCCGCGCCCGCTTCTATTCCGGAGACGACATCCTCTTTTTCAGTTTTCGAGGTAAGCAACAGAATATACGCATAAGGCTCTCTGGCCTGTTTCCGAATCCTACGACATATCTCCGTACCATCCAAACCTGGCATCATCCAATCGAGGATCAGAAGGTATGGAGCATTTTCAGACTGAATAACCTCCCACGCTTCAAGACCATCCTTGCACGATATAACCTCATACTCCATGTCTCCCAAAAACTTCTCTAATCTGTGCCGTGTGATGTTTTCATCTTCTGCTACTAATATTTTCATATACCACCTAAAACCTTCATTTCACTGCCCATTACCTTCTGTCAACCGTCATGCTGCACTTTGCTCTATAACACATTCATCATTAAAATGCAAGTATTATTTAGATTTAATAAAATTCCGTAACGCATTTACCAGTCGCGCTGTTTCCCTCGTCAAAGCTCCATAAGCTTCTTCAACATTTTCCAGTCTGTTTTCTCTTCCCATCATCTCCAGGCTCAATGCTGCTTTAAACACCGTATTTTTCCCAAAATTGGCAACTGCCCCCTTCAGTTTATGGGCTGATTTTTCCAGGGCATTACTATCACGCCTATGAACGGCATCCTTTATTGAAAACGTTTGCTCTGGTAAGCCATCAATAAACATTTCCGCCAGTTCTTTGAGAAATTCCTCTTCGTTAGCATTTATTTCAAGGGCCTCATTCTTGTCAAAAACCGTCTCATCATTTTCCCACTTTTGTTTCCTGTAATCGGCAATATCATTTGAATTTGCTTTCATTCTAAAATTCCTCCTTACAATTAAATTAGGCCTTCGGCGACTTTCCCCCCCTGTTTCCCCCCGTTTACGCTTACAGTTGGACAAATATTTTGCTGGACAAATCATCCATAATCAGATTGAGGTATACCCATTGTAAGGGAAACACCTATCAAAATATCAGCAAGCCTTCGTATTCCCCGCCACATTACTTCCACACCAGGTTCTCTCTCTTT